>NZ_FOMW01000047.1 GCF_900112755.1 Sulfitobacter brevis
CCGCGAAGAACTCATGGCATTCTTCGACTTTCCTGCTCAACATTGGCAAAGCATCCGCACCAGTAACCCAATTGAATCCGCCTTTGCCACGATCCGGCACCGCACCAAGCGCTCAAAAGGCTGCCTGTCACGCGACGGAATGCTGCACATGATGTTCAAGCTGGGACAATGCGCTGAGGAAAACTGGCGGAAGCTACGCGGCTTTGACTACCTCGCCAAAGTCATCACAGGCGTTACGTTCAAAGACGGAATTGAAACTACCAAACCCAGCCAGATCGCCGCATGACCGACAAGCCTCAAACACCAGACTCGACAATAGCTCCATCGTCAGCGAAAGCTACTCTAGTTGGCTGGATCTTCAAGAGCCGGTCCGACGCGCACAAGCCGAAAAAATGCCACTAGCAGGATCTGAATGGAGCAATTATTGCCTGCGCCTGCCCAGACCTGGGGCCGCAGGCCCTTCAGTACATTTGATCGATAATTGCAGTGAGCAGGTGTTTTTTGATATTAGTGTTAATACCAGCCAGACCAATCGTACCCTTAAACTGACCGGGCAAAATGGCGGTCAACACCCCAAGATGTCTGAAATTATTTTCGCGTTCCTCAGCTCTTGGCATGCCTACGACAATCTACCGAACGACCCAACCGAATTGTTCGCAATCCTATGTGAGATCCCAGAACTTTGGGAGGGCTCTGAAATTAGCAATGCGCGAGGTATAGCGACAATTACAAAATATCTTTCACACCTAAAAAAATTTGATCAGAGGTCATGGCCCCCGCCGGTGTTAATGGTATAATTCGACCTTACGATAATACGCCTGAGAGACTGCCGTCCGCATCCCCCTAAACTGAGACTGCATTACACAATCCGGAGTGTGTTAGCGCCCCACTACCCTCCCCCAAACGGGGGGAGGGGGACGGCCGCATTTGCACGGGTCTCCTCGCCCCAGATCAACTGATCGCAACGGCAAGTTCATCCTCTATGTCAGAATAATGTAGAAGTCGGACACTTGAGGCCGCTGCGAGCTGGGATGCGCTTCGAGTGAAGGTAGAATTGGTGACTACATACGCTAAATCTGAGTCATAATATTGCCTCGCCGCGATGACCTCCTGCACTGCCTTGTTTCCAACTGGTTTGCTGTAAAGTTTGCACTGAACGACTACTTTGCAACCATCTCGCGACGCCACTACATCCGCCCCCTGGTCTCCAGATGCTTTTGAAACCTCTGCATCCCATCCGGAAGACTGAAAGATGCCCGCCACGAAATATTCGAAGTCTATGGGTGACATATCTGGCGAGAAACTCAACTCGCCGGCTTTGGCTAGAGAAAGCGGTAGAACTACATTTTCGATCTCGTCTTGTGCGACCTCGTCCGCAATCTCCCAAATTGCCTCCAGTTCACGATCAGACAAGCTCGGACGTATTACGTTTTCAAAAAAGTACTGGATCTCAGCATTCCAAGCCTCCCCTTTTAAATTACCATAATCATCTCGCGAAACCAGCCGCATCCGTTTTTTAGCCAAGGTATCCTTGTGCGCCTCTACGGCATCACGGAACTTATTGATTGCTGACTTACGATACATCCCATTTATCAGCCAAGCAGGGAAACGAACTGCAAGAATTAAAAGGGTTCCGACAGTTGCGATTATGGCTAAGGTGAAGATTGTTTCCATGTATGAGGTCCTTTGCGTATTCCGGGGCATCCGGCCGGTTATTCCGACAACATCCTGCCCCCTAAACCGGTGTATTCGGCCGCCCTTGTTTAGCGACTGCGAGGCCTGAGTTTTTAGTTAACCGTTTTGGGCGCTTTCGTCACCTTTTTTGAGTTTGGTTTTCGCATGCTCTGGCCGTCGAGTTCAACGCTATATGAGTTTGGTACGAGACGGTCGATAATGGCATCTGCGAAGGTAGGTTCACAGATTACTCAGTCGAACACCCGCCCCTGAAGAACCGCGCACTACTTTGCACGCTGTTCTGGTTCGGGACTCTCTTCATGGTCGACGGATCAGATGTCTGCAGATCGTGCCTGCCCGAAAAAATTATGAAGCGGCGGTGGCGGTCCTGAACGCTTGAAGTGGGGCGTGTTCACCTCGCCGAAGTACCAGGAGTGGCGCAGCAGATTACACTGCTCAGACCACCCCTTACATTTCAATCACCAGCGCTCAAAGCCACCAACGGCTAAAACCCTCCATACAAGGAAACTTAGGAGGCTTAGATGACCAACACTTCCACTCACTTAAAACCCTGCGCCGTCGCCGAGCTGCTCGGCGTATCTCAGCGTACTATGAGCCGCTGGCACGCGCTGCGTGTCGGCCCCGCCCGCTGCAAGGTAGGCCGGACGGTCCTGTACCGCCGGGACGCCTTAGAGGCCTGGCTCGAAGCCAATGAAACACGGCCTACTCGCTCGTTTGAGGGAGTTTCCGTATGACCGATACTTTGGAATACGCGCTACGTTATGCGAGCCAAGGCTGGGCCGTTTTTCCCGTCCACGGTATCGTCGAAGGCTGCTGCACCTGCGGTCAGCGCGACTGCACCAGTCCTGGAAAACACCCAGTTTTGCCGGGCGGGTTCAAAATAGCCAGTAAAGAGCCCAAGAAAATTCGGCAGTGGTGGAGCGTCGAGCCGCGCCACAACATCGCCATCGCCACCGGCACTGTATCTGGCCTGTTAGTTGTTGACGTGGACCTCGGGCCCAAAAAGGAAGGGGAAGCTTCTCTACGTGGCTTGGAAGACGAAGTCGGACCGTTACCTCGGAACGTCGTGGTTTTGACTGGCGGGGGTGGGTTTCACATATACCTGCAAATGCCCAACCAACCCATCCGAAGCAGTGCCGGGAAAATCGGGGTAAATCTCGATGTTCGTGCAGACGGCGGTTACGTCGTTGCCCCACCCTCAACCCACATCTCAGGCTTCAACTATGAATGGAGCGTCTCCCTATGACCGAACCTATGCCAAAGGCACCCGCTGGTCTGATAGCAAAACTGACCGCCAGGCGAGTTGTTTCTGCCAACCTCAATACCCCTCCGAAAAAGTTTCTTTCGGAGGGGTCACGCAATAACGATCTAGCTAGAATTGCCGGCTTCCTCCGTGGCCAACATGGTTTGGACGGAGAGCAGCTTGCGGTCGCACTTTCCTCTTTAAACGCTGTAGGTATATCCCCCCTCCCGGAAGGTGAAGTTGCAAGTATTGCTCGTAGCATTTCAAATTACCCCGCCCAAACGCGCGTGGAATACGATGACGGACCACTGGCGAAGGTATTGGCCCCCTTTGTCGCGGAAACTTCCTGTAGAACTCCGGCCACGGGGTGGCTGCGTTTTGATGGAAAACGTTGGGCGAATGATCCAGAAGGTGCACACGCGAGAGAACAGATTAGGACACGCCTGGAGCAAATCTATCAGGATGCAGTCTCGTCCGGAGATCTAGAAATCGTCAAACAGGCCCGCGGACTTCGTACGGCGACTAAGATAAGAAAAGTATTCGATTTGGTCTCAACTGACCCCAAAATCTTTCGCGACTTTGGTGATTTCGATCAACAAGAATCGGAGATCAATTTGGCCAATGGGACACTGTGCTTGTTGGAACGTTCTTTACGTACGCACTCACCAACTGACTGCATCACAAGGTTGGCGGATGTAGAGTTCGATCCTGATGCGACCTGTCCTGAATTCGACAAGTTTCTTGCAGCAGTACTTCCAGAGGAACTCAGGAATTTCGTGCTCCGTCTTTGTGGCTATACACTACTTGGCAACCCCAAGGAGCAGATATTTACGATCTTCCATGGGCCCGGCAGCAACGGCAAATCAACCTTGGTCGATGTAGTGGCAAGCGTTCTTGGGGACTATTCGACAAACGTGGAACCTAGTTCTTTTATCCGGCAGAAAAATGCAGGGGTAAGGGATGATCTAGCCCGTCTAAAAGGAGCTCGAATGGTTGGTACATCTGAACTCGCAACCGGAGAGATCCTTGACGCTGCGTTAGTAAAGCGCATGACAGGTGGCGACACCATTACAGCACGGGCTCTTTATAGGGAGCATTTTGAGTTCCGACCCCAGTTCGTTATATTTATGACAACCAATGCGATGCCAGTAATAGACGGCGGCGATATAGCTTTGGCTAGGCGTCTGGTCACGGTGCCCTTTAACAATACCATATCCGCTGGTCAGCGAGACCCCAACCTACCAACCAAGATCAGGGCTGAGAAAAGTGGAATTCTCAACCGATTGATTGAAGGCCTGGCGGCCTATCAGAGGACTGGGCTCGAGATCCCAAAACAGATTGCTGATGAAGTTAACAAGTATGTGGCCTCATCTGATCTCATCCGGGGGTTTCTCGACGACATGTGTAGAATTGGGGAGGATGAAACTACCCCTGCGCGCCACCTCTATAATGCTTATCAAGGCTGGTCCGTGTCTAGCGGCACAAAGCCCCTGAGCCAGCCGATCTTCAAGCAGGAAGTTACAAAACGTACAGGGATACAGCAGAGGCGCACGAACAAGGGACAGGAGTGGCCAGGGGTCGGCATGCGGCCGCCGCAACTTTAACCCGTGTAGGACGTGTAGCTCTTTACCCTGACTTATAAGTTTCAAAGAGTATTATAGAAGTTAGGTTTTAAGGCTACACAACCTACACTCTGCTTCCGCCGCCCCCCCCTTATGATTAAAAGACAGAGGTAAATAATGCCTAAGAGCCCTGGCGCCAATCTCTACAAAGACGCCGCCCGATGGCCGGTGATCCCGCCCTGGTGGCTTCTGTCATCGCCGCAAGCCGCCGCCCTGATCAATGTTACCCCGGCAACCCTACACATCTGGCGAACGCGTGGTGAGGGTCCCAAAACAGTGCCGCCCCTATTCCTAAAACCTACCCAGGGCGACCCAATATTCCACATGTACGGAACCTTGAGGTCGTGGGCCGCAGAACGCGTAGGCATACAGTACTCGTTCGACGACCAGTGTTGGGATTACTTTCGGGAAGACTGCCCGATGTTGACAGACGGCGTTGGATCGATGGCAGCGAGAACACGCGAGTTCGACCGGCAATACGAAGCGTCACGACGAGAAGTGGGAAAAGGCGACGAGCCCCGTTGGGTGAGCCTCCCAACTATCCAGCGCCTGGACCCATACTACGCCAAGCAACCGAAGTGGCGGAGGCCTGACGCAAAATACAAATGGGCAGATTTATATTAGGATAAAAGAAGTGTCTGTCATGATTAAAATTAGGTATCCGAGGCTCCGCCATCCGCTGCACAGACGGCCACAGACCGATGCGGCGAGAGGAAAAGATTGCCGTTGCACATCCCTCGGACAGATTGAAAATGTGCCTGATCGACAGTTTGAAGAATGACATGTTTGCGTTCAATCAGTTCGTCGATGCACTGCCTGCGGCGGGAAGGGCTTAGAAGTTTCCCCGGTGGGCCTCGGCCAGGATTTTGTCCAGCGTCAGATCCGACACGGCTCGTCTGAGCCGGGTATTCTCAGCCTCCAGTTCCTTCAGCCGCTTGAGCTGATCGCGGCTCATGCCGCCATACTCCTTGAGCGATCGTTAGTAGGTTTGGTAATCCCCCCATTTTTAATGGGGTTCAGCCGTAGAATTCAGGCGGCTGTTTTCAGTTTCATTGCGGGCGTGATGCCGCCGATGCCCATGTTGGGTCGTTCATTGTTGTAAGTCCAGAGCCATACCGTGGCCTGATCCTGTGCCTCCTCGATGGTTTCAAAGATGTACTGGCTGAGCCATTCGCCGCGAACCGTGCGGTTGTAGCGTTCGATATAGGCGTTCTGTTGGGGTTTTCCGGGTTGGATGTATTCCAGCCTAACGCCTTGTTTTTCGGCCCATTCCATGAGCTTTCCACTGACATATTCGGGCCCATTATCGATACGAATAGCCTTGG
>NZ_FOMW01000023.1 GCF_900112755.1 Sulfitobacter brevis
CTGCTGCGCGGTGTTGAGCGTGAAGGCGTTGAGCGTGGTCAGGTTCTGTGTAAGCCAAAGTCGGTGAACCCACACACAAAGTTCACTGCCGAGGCTTATATCCTCACCAAAGAAGAAGGCGGCCGCCACACGCCGTTCTTCGCGAACTACCGCCCCCAGTTCTACTTCCGTACAACGGACGTGACCGGTACGGTTCAGCTGCCCGAAGGTACCGAGATGGTTATGCCCGGTGACAACCTTCAGTTCGGCGTTGAGCTGATCGCCCCGATCGCGATGGAAGATGGTCTGCGCTTTGCGATCCGCGAAGGTGGCCGCACAGTCGGCGCCGGCGTGGTTTCCAAAATCATCGAGTGATTTGGGCATAGGGGCCCACGGGCCCCTGCACCATCCGCGCCTTTCGGGGCGTTGGTTTGAAATTAGGAAAGGCCGCAGCGGTGACGCTGCGGCCTTTTTCGTTGGGAAAGGGGGGCAGTGATGCCTGCCCAGTGGCAGAACCCCAACCGCCAATTAAATCTGTGTGTCGATTGCACGGGCTCTCGCATCTATTCATGAACGTAAATCGTTGCCGAAACAGGGCAGGATCGTCTCGAACTGCGCCTATCGAGCGCTTTTTCTTCAATGCCGGCCAATCGCCCCTTGATCGCAGATCAAATTGGGATTACCCCGACCACCGGCATAGGGGTTTAGCTCAGTTGGTAGAGCATCGGTCTCCAAAACCGAGGGTCGTGGGTTCGAGTCCCTCAGCCCCTGCCACCTTTACCGACATATTGTTGCCATACTCCCGTCAATAATATGTCGGAAATCTACGCTAGGTTTCTCATATCCGTGCGAGAGAGGCCGATATGACTGACACACCCAGAATCCCGCCTTCCGAGCCTGGCGACTCGCTGGACCCGTCTTCTTTGGCGGCCATCAGGGGGTTGCTGGAGGCCGAAGCGGATGATGCGCAGCCAAGTGCCACGCATGTGGCATCTGATCCACAAGTTTCACCTGACGCCGCCGACACGCCTGTTGCGCGAAAGCGGTCCCGGTTTCCCGAGCTTGGGCAGGCAGAGGCTGCCGAGGTCAAGCGCACCGGTAAACCCGCGTCAGCGCCCAAATCCACGCATGACATCCCCGCTAACGCCGTAGGCGGCATGGTTGCTAGGATGAAATCCGGTGCGGCTGGATATCGCCCCACGGTATGGCATGTGCTGGCCGCCTGCAGTGTGCTGATCTTGCTATTCCGGCCTTGGCTGGTTGTCGGGCTGCTGGTCTTGGGCATCTTTCTATTTGCGGGGGTGTTGCTGGTGCTGGGCTATGACGGTTTCTGGCAACAAGCGATGCGCCTTGCGCGGTGGCAAGCGAACCGGAATCCCGAGAAGTCAGAAGATATCCTGCGCAAGCTGGACGGCTTTGCCATGCGGTTCGACGCTTTCCTCGATCGCTTTCCCGAAGGGACTGTCGACGGGCTCTATCTGCCTGATCTGGGCATCACAACGGCTGCCGAAGCCCGCCACAATGCCGCTCTAGATCGCCGCTTTGACGGTTTGCGCGACGGCGGTACCTAAAACCCCTGCCACACCCCGCACCACCCTATGGCGGCGCTGGCGGGAGGCGCTGACTTCCTAGGCTTGTATCCGGACCCCAGAGCCGCTACATCGCGAACGGACAATCAAGGATAGGCGACATGGCAACTACAAATCCGCTCCAGTTCATTCAGCAGGTCCGCGCTGAAGTCGCCAAAGTCGTATGGCCGACGCGGCGCGAAGTTATGCTGACGACCGTGATGGTTTTCATCCTCGCGGCGCTGACGGCTGTTTTCTTTGCTGCCGTTGATATTATTATCCGTGGCGGGCTGCAGTCAGTCCTGAACATGTTCGTCTGAACGGCCTCGGCGGCGACGGAATTCCGTTTAATCCCTTGAAACCTCGGTCTGTGCGGGCTATTGCGCAGTCCTGACCTGATAGGGGGCGTGCGGCGATTCGAGTTGCGCGCCGATTTTTTGTTCAGGAAAGCCGGGTCACGGACCCGTTGACATATTCGGAATTGGCGCTGTAAGTCGCGCCGCAAGACAGGGACCAGAGTTCAGATGGCAAAACGGTGGTATTCGGTCAGTGTCCTGTCGAACTTCGAAAAGAAGATCGCAGAGCAGATCCGCACATCCGTGGCGGAACAGGGCCTTGAGGACCAGATCGACGAAGTCTTGGTCCCCACCGAAGAGGTGATTGAGGTCCGTCGCGGTAAGAAAGTTACAACCGAGCGGCGCTTTATGCCCGGCTACGTGCTGGTGCATATGGAAATGTCCGATGGCGGCTATCACCTGATCAACTCGATCAATCGCGTTACCGGATTTTTGGGCCCGCAAGGCCGCCCGATGCCAATGCGTGATGCCGAAGTGCAGGCCATTCTGGGCCGCGTGCAGGAAGGCGAAGAAGCCCCCCGTACACTCATCCACTTCGAGATCGGCGAAAAGGTCAAAGTGGCGGATGGTCCGTTCGAGGACTTCGACGGTATGGTTGAAGAGGTCGATGAAGATAACCAGCGCCTCAAGGTGACGGTATCGATTTTCGGTCGGGAAACGCCGGTCGAATTGGAATTCACTCAGGTCAACAAACAGATCTGAGCGTCAGGTGCGTGATGTGATGTCGCGCGCCCTCGCGGTCTGAAAGGGCTGTTCGTTTGTGGGAGGTTCAGGGCGCGCGCGCCCGATGCCGGACCACGCTAGCAAATGGACCATAGCGCGTTGTGGTTCTGTAGGGTGCGTGTTTCACGCACCGATGACAAAGGAGAAGGCCAATGGCCAAGAAACTCGTCGGTACGATGAAGTTGCAAGTTAAGGCGGGGCAAGCCAACCCGTCCCCACCCGTCGGTCCCGCTTTGGGCCAGCGCGGCATCAACATCATGGAATTCTGTAAAGCGTTTAACGCCAAGACAGCGGATATGGAGCCAGGCGCTCCTTGCCCGACCGTGATCAGCTATTATCAGGATAAGTCCTTCACGATGGACATCAAGACGCCTCCTGCGTCCTATTACTTGAAAAAAGCGGCCAAGATCAATTCTGGCGCCAAGACACCCAGCCGTGAAACAGTTGGCACCGTCACCACCAAGCAGCTGCGCGAAATCGCAGAAGCAAAAGCGGCTGACCTGAGCGCCAATGACGTTGAAGCGGCGATGAAAATCATCCTGGGCTCTGCCCGGTCCATGGGCATCGAGGTGAAGTAAGATGGCAAAACTTGGAAAACGCACAAAGTCGGCCCGCGAAGCATTCGCAGGCAAAGAGAACATCTCTCTCGAAGAAGCGGTCAAGCTGATCAAAGGCAACTCGAACGTCAAGTTCGACGAAACCATCGAGATCGCGATGAACCTTGGTGTTGATCCCCGCCACGCAGACCAGATGGTCCGCGGTGTGGTCGGTCTGCCAAACGGCACAGGCAAAACAATGCGCGTCGCCGTATTTGCCCGTGGCGCAAAAGCCGAAGAAGCCGAAAAAGCCGGTGCCGATATCGTTGGCGCAGAGGACCTGATGGAATCCATCCAGTCCGGCAAGATCGACTTTGACCGTTGCATTGCAACACCTGACATGATGCCAATCGTGGGTCGTCTGGGTAAGGTTTTGGGTCCACGTAACCTGATGCCAAACCCTAAAGTCGGCACAGTGACCATGGACATCAAGGAGGCCGTTGAGGCAGCCAAAGGTGGCGAAGTGCAGTTCAAAGCTGAAAAAGGCGGCGTGGTTCACGCTGGCGTCGGCAAACTGTCCTTTGACGAAGCCAAGCTGGTCGAAAACATCCGTGCCTTTGTTGGTGCGGTTGCCAAGGCCAAGCCATCGGGCTCCAAAGGCACCTACCTGAAAAAGATCAACCTGAGCTCCACAATGGGCCCAGGCGTGTCGGTCACGATCGAGAGCGCTTCTGGCGAATAAGCCGGACCACACGGATTGAATGGCGAAGGGCGGTGGTTTTCCACCGCCCTTTTGCGTTGAGTGCCGGGCGCGACATTGCCCCGTTCTGTGTGGCAGCGCTGGAATGGGGGGCAGGGGCCGTTTATGGCCGGCCTGAAGCGGGGCTGGTGGAATTGGTTGCACGGACCGCCTTCCTCGGGCAAGATCGCCCCACGGTGCCGCACGCGCCCGAGGAATGCCTTGCAACCGGTTGTGAAAATTTGGCCGGAACAATGTATTTCTCATTGCCCCCTTCACATCCGTTCTAAAATAAACTATTCGCCGCGTCTGTCGGTAGGGATATGTCACCATATTCCGATCGGCGATTCGTCCGAGACGGTGGGTGCCAGGGCTTCCTGACATAATTCCTGCCTGAGACGGGTAAAGCAAATTTTCTTCGGATCGCCCCAGTGGGTATGTCCGCAGCGATGCGCAGGACCCCGTAAGGACCCGAAAGTCGGGGCCATCAGTCCCGGCAAAACTGAGCCGGAGGGGTCACCCTCCCTTACTGGAGTGAAACTGTGGATAGAGCACAAAAAGAACAGTTGGTCGACGAGCTCGGCCAAATCTTTGAAAGCTCTGGCGTCGTTGTGGTAAGCCACTACGTCGGTTTGACAGTTGCCGAAATGCAGGACCTTCGCGCGCGTGCTCGTGCCGCTGGCGGGGCCGTGCGTGTTGCCAAGAACAGGCTCGCCAAGATCGCCCTTGAAGGGAAGCCATGCGAAAGCATCGGTGACCTTCTGTTGGGCATGACCGTTCTGACCTTCTCTGAGGATCCCGTGGCTGCGGCCAAGGTTGCTCAGGACTTCGCCAAAGAGAATCCAAAGTTTGTGATTCTCGGTGGTGCAATGGGTGAGAATGCGTTGGACGTCGCCGGTGTCGAAGCCGTGTCTAAAATGCCTTCGCGTGATGAGCTTATCGCTACTATCGCTGGCATGCTGGGCGCACCTGCATCGAACATCGCCGGGGCCATTGGCGCACCTGCAAGCAATATCGCTTCCATCTTGTCCACGATCGAGGACAAGGCGGCTGCGTAAAGCAATATCGTCAAGCTGGCGCAGGGTTGAACCTTCGCGTTGGAACACACATATCGTTAACGGAAAGAGCTAAACATGGCTGATCTGAAGAAACTGGCAGAAGAGATCGTTGGTCTGACACTGCTTGAAGCACAAGAACTGAAAACCATCCTGAAAGACGAGTACGGCATCGAGCCCGCAGCTGGCGGCGCAGTGATGATGGCTGGTCCTGCTGACGCCGGTGGCGCAGCGGCAGAAGAGAAAACCGAATTTGACGTCGTGCTGAAGAATGCCGGCGCTTCCAAGATCAACGTGATCAAAGAAGTCCGCGCAATCACCGGTCTTGGCCTCAAAGAAGCCAAAGACTTGGTCGAAGCCGGTGGCAAGATCAAAGAAGGCGTCGACAAAGCCGAAGCCGACGACGTGAAAGCCAAGCTGGAAGCAGCTGGCGCGGAAGTCGAGCTGGCCTAAGCCGCTTAAAAGGAGGTGTTTTCCTGAAAGGGAGAACAGACCGGAGTTTTCAAGAAACTCTGCTTTCCCTCATAAGAACCTTGGCTGGATGGGGTCTTTTCCCTGTCCAGCCAAACCTGTCTTGAAGGGTGCTTTTGCGTAAAGCCCCCCTCTGGAGAGGTCCAAAGGTCGGAAGGGTTGCGGTGGGACGCAGTCCAAGAATTGACCCGGATTTTCCGCTCTTAGGCCCGCGCCTCACGCCCCCGGTGAGCGCGCTTGGCCCGCAAGAGACACGAAAGGTGACACGACACATGGCACAATCCTTCCTTGGCCAGAAACGTCTTCGTAAATATTACGGCAAAATCCGCGAAGTGCTGGAAATGCCGAACCTGATCGAGGTTCAAAAATCCTCGTATGATCTGTTCCTGAATTCCGGCGATGCCGAGACACCCACCGATGGGGATGGTATTCAGGGCGTCTTCCAGTCGGTTTTCCCGATTAAAGACTTCAACGAGACCAGCGTGCTTGAATACGTCAAGTACGAGCTCGAAAAACCTAAGTACGATGTTGAGGAATGTCAGCAACGCGACATGACCTACAGCGCGCCCCTCAAGGTGACGCTGCGCCTCATCGTGTTTGATGTAGACGAAGACACAGGCGCCAAGTCCGTTAAGGACATCAAGGAGCAGGACGTGTTCATGGGCGACATGCCCCTGATGACGCCAAACGGAACGTTCGTTGTGAACGGCACCGAGCGGGTGATCGTTTCCCAGATGCACCGCTCGCCCGGCGTGTTCTTTGACCACGACAAGGGCAAGACCCACTCTTCGGGCAAGCTTTTGTTCGCCTGCCGGATCATCCCGTACCGCGGCTCTTGGCTCGATTTTGAATTCGACGCGAAAGACATCGTCTTTGCGCGGATCGACCGTCGCCGCAAACTGCCGGTAACCACATTGCTGTACGCGCTTGGTCTCGACCAAGAAGCGATCATGAACGCCTATTACAAGACCGTGACCTACACGCTTGAAAAGGGCAAAGGCTGGGTTGCACCCTTCTTCCCTGATCGTGTGCGCGGTACCCGTCCGACCTATGACATCGTTGATGCCGCGACTGGCGAAGTGCTGTTCGAAGTCGGTAAGAAAGTCACGCCACGTGCGGTCAAGCAATTGATCGACGAAGGCAAAGTCACCAACCTGCTGCTGCCGTTCGAGCATATCGAGGGCAAGTTCGTGGCGTTGGACATCATCAACGAAGAAACGGGCGCGATTTATGTCGAAGCCGGTGACGAGTTGACGCTGGAATACGACAAAGACGGCACGCTCATCGGCGGCACGGCGAAAGAACTGGTGGACGCCGGTATCACCGATATCCCGCTTCTGGATATCGATAACGTCAACGTCGGTCCGTACATGCGTAACACAATGGCGCACGACAAGAACATGAACCGCGACACCGCGCTCATGGACATCTACCGCGTCATGCGCCCGGGCGAGCCGCCCACCGTTGAGGCCGCTTCCGGCCTGTTCGACACGTTGTTCTTCGACTCGGAGCGCTATGACCTCAGCGCGGTTGGCCGCGTCAAAATGAACATGCGTCTGAACCTTGATGCCGATGACACACAGCGCACCCTGCGCCGTGAAGACATCGTTGCTTGCGTCAAGGCACTGGTTGACCTGCGCGACGGGCGTGGCGACATCGACGATATTGACCATTTGGGCAACCGTCGTGTGCGCTCGGTCGGCGAATTGATGGAAAACCAGTACCGTGTTGGCCTGCTCCGTATGGAGCGTGCGATCAAGGAACGTATGTCATCTGTCGAAATCGACACGGTGATGCCACAAGACCTGATCAACGCAAAACCGGCGGCCGCTGCTGTGCGCGAATTCTTCGGCTCTAGCCAGCTGTCGCAGTTCATGGACCAAACCAACCCTCTCTCCGAAGTGACGCATAAGCGTCGCCTGTCGGCGCTTGGACCAGGCGGTTTGACCCGTGAGCGTGCCGGTTTTGAAGTACGTGACGTTCACCCGACCCACTATGGCCGGATGTGTCCGATTGAAACGCCGGAAGGCCCGAACATTGGTCTGATCAACTCGCTGGCGACTTTTGCCCGCGTGAACAAATACGGCTTCATCGAAACACCCTACCGTAAGGTTTCGGGCGGTGTTGTGTCCGACGAAGTTCAGTACATGTCCGCAACCGAGGAAATGCGCCACACTGTGGCGCAGGCCAACGCGCACCTTGATGAGAACATGAAGTTTGTGAACGATCTGGTCAGCACCCGCAAGTCGGGGGACTACACGCTGTCGCCCTCGACCAGCGTTGACCTCATCGACGTGAGCCCAAAGCAGTTGGTGTCCGTTGCGGCCTCGCTGATCCCCTTCCTTGAAAACGACGATGCTAACCGCGCTCTGATGGGTTCGAACATGCAGCGTCAGGCTGTGCCACTGCTGCAAGCAGAAGCACCGCTGGTGGGCACGGGTATCGAAGAAGTTGTAGCACGGGATTCCGGTGCGGCTTACATGGCCAAGCGTGGCGGTATCATCGACCAGGTCGATGCCAGCCGTATCGTTATCCGCGCCACGGAAGACCTTGAGCTGGGCGACGCGGGTGTGGACATCTACCGCATGCGTAAATTCCAGCGTTCGAACCAGAACACCTGCATTAACCAGCGTCCGCTGGTGAAGGTCGGCGAGACGGTTCAAAAAGGTCAGGTTATTGCCGATGGTCCGTCCACCGACATGGGTGAGCTGGCCTTGGGCAAGAACGTGGTCGTCGCGTTCATGCCGTGGAACGGTTACAACTACGAAGACTCCATTCTGATCTCCGAGCGTATCTCGCGGGACGACGTCTTTACCTCGATCCACATCGAGGAATTCGAAGTCGCCGCCCGTGATACCAAGCTTGGGCCAGAAGAAATTACCCGCGACATTCCCAACGTTGGTGAAGAAGCGCTGCGCAACCTCGACGAGGCTGGCATCGTGTACATCGGCGCGGACGTGGAGCCGGGCGATATTCTGGTCGGCAAGATCACACCAAAGGGCGAAAGCCCGATGACACCGGAAGAAAAGCTTCTGCGTGCCATCTTTGGTGAAAAAGCCTCTGACGTGCGCGACACCTCGTTGCGCGTGAAGCCGGGCGATTTCGGTACGGTCGTCGAAGTGCGCGTCTTTAACCGCCATGGTGTGGAAAAAGACGAACGTGCGCTGCAGATCGAGCGTGAAGAAGTCGAACGTCTGGCCCGTGACCGCGACGACGAACTCGCGATCCTTGACCGGAACATCTATGCGCGTCTGCGTGAGATGATCATGGGCAAGATTGCTGTCAAAGGTCCGAAAGGCATCAAGTCAAACAGCCAGATCACCGAAGAGATGCTCGACGAGCAGCTGACACGTGGTCAGTGGTGGCAGTTGGCGCTGGAAGACGAAGACGACGCGAAAATCGTCGAAGCCCTGAACGAGCAGTACGAGATCCAGAAGCGGACCTTGGATGCGCGTTTCGAAGACAAAGTCGAAAAAGTCCGTCGTGGCGACGATCTGCCTCCGGGCGTGATGAAAATGGTCAAAGTGTTCGTGGCGGTGAAGCGCAAGCTGCAGCCGGGCGACAAGATGGCCGGTCGTCACGGCAACAAGGGTGTGATTTCGAAAGTGGTGCCGATGGAGGACATGCCGTTCCTCGCAGATGGTACTCCGGTCGATTTCTGTCTGAACCCGCTGGGCGTTCCATCGCGTATGAACGTTGGTCAGATTCTCGAAACCCACATGGGTTGGGCCGCACGCGGCTTGGGGATCAATATCGACGAAGCACTGCAGGAATATAAGCGCTCCGGCGATTTGACCCCAGTGCGCGAAGCGATGAGCCACGCTTATGGCGATGATGTCTACGAAGAAGGCATTGCCGGCATGGACGAGGAGACGCTGGTTGAAGCGGCGCAGAACGTCACACGCGGTGTGCCGATTGCAACGCCGGTCTTTGACGGTGCCAAGGAAGCAGACGTCAACGACAGCCTCAAGCGGGCCGGTTTCGATACCTCCGGTCAGTCGGTGCTGTTTGACGGTCGCACAGGCGAGCAGTTTGCCCGCCCCGTGACTGTCGGCGTCAAGTACCTGCTGAAACTGCACCACCTTGTGGACGATAAAATCCACGCGCGTTCCACTGGTCCATACTCGCTGGTCACCCAGCAGCCATTGGGCGGTAAAGCGCAGTTCGGTGGTCAGCGCTTTGGTGAGATGGAGGTCTGGGCTCTGGAAGCCTACGGCGCTGCATACACCCTGCAGGAAATGCTGACTGTGAAATCGGATGACGTTGCAGGCCGGACGAAGGTCTATGAAAGCATCGTTAAAGGCGAGGACAACTTCGAGGCCGGTATTCCGGAATCGTTCAACGTTCTGGTCAAAGAAGTCCGAGGCCTCGGCCTGAACATGGAACTCCTGGATGCGGAGGATGAAGAGTAAGGCCAACCGGAATTTTCAAAATTCCGGTCCGGTCTCTTGCCAAGAGACCGGGCCTGCTCTCCGCCGCTTTCGAGAATAAATCTAAGGATTGAAAATGAACCAGGAACTGACAAACAGCCCGTTTAACCCGGTTGCTCCGGCTAAAACATTCGACGAGATCAAAGTCTCTCTGGCCTCGCCAGAGCGGATCCTGTCGTGGTCTTTCGGCGAGATCAAGAAACCTGAAACCATCAACTACCGTACGTTCAAGCCCGAGCGGGACGGTCTGTTCTGCGCGCGCATCTTTGGCCCGATCAAAGATTACGAATGCCTCTGCGGTAAGTACAAGCGCATGAAATATCGCGGCGTTGTTTGCGAAAAGTGCGGCGTCGAAGTCACGCTGCAGAAGGTCCGCCGCGAGCGGATGGGCCACATTGAACTGGCCTCGCCCGTTGCACACATCTGGTTCCTCAAGTCGCTGCCAAGCCGCATCGGCCTGATGCTGGACATGACGCTGCGCGATCTGGAGCGGGTGCTCTATTTCGAAAACTACGTTGTGATCGAGCCCGGCCTCACCGACCTCACCTACGGTCAGATGATGACCGAAGAAGAGTATATGGACGCACAGGATGCGTTCGGCATGGACGCGTTCACCGCGAACATCGGTGCCGAAGCGATCCGTGAAATGCTGGCCGCGATCGACCTTGAAGCCGAAGCTGACACGCTGCGCGCCGATCTGAAAGAGGCGACAGGCGAACTGAAGCCCAAGAAGATCATCAAGCGTCTGAAAGTCGTAGAGAGCTTCCTCGAATCCGGTAACCGCCCCGAGTGGATGGTTCTGACCGTGATCCCCGTGATACCGCCAGAGCTGCGCCCGCTTGTGCCGCTGGATGGGGGCCGTTTCGCGACGTCCGACCTGAACGACCTGTACCGCCGTGTGATCAACCGGAACAACCGTCTCAAGCGTCTGATCGAACTGCGCGCACCTGACATCATCGTCCGCAACGAAAAGCGGATGTTGCAGGAATCCGTCGATGCTCTGTTTGACAACGGCCGTCGGGGCCGCGTCATCACCGGTGCCAACAAGCGCCCGTTGAAGTCGCTGTCCGATATGTTGAAGGGTAAGCAGGGCCGCTTCCGTCAGAACCTTTTGGGCAAGCGCGTCGACTTCTCCGGTCGTTCGGTCATTGTGACCGGTCCGGAACTCAAGTTGCACCAGTGCGGTCTGCCCAAAAAGATGGCGCTCGAACTGTTCAAGCCGTTCATCTACTCGCGTCTCGAAGCCAAAGGTCTGTCTTCTACTGTGAAGCAAGCCAAGAAACTGGTGGAGAAAGAGCGTCCCGAGGTTTGGGATATTCTGGATGAAGTGATCCGCGAACACCCTGTCATGCTGAACCGTGCGCCCACGCTGCACCGTTTGGGCATTCAGGCGTTTGAGCCGGTTCTGATCGAAGGTAAAGCCATCCAGCTTCACCCGCTGGTCTGCTCGGCCTTCAACGCTGACTTTGACGGTGACCAGATGGCCGTGCACGTACCGCTGAGCCTTGAGGCCCAGTTGGAAGCGCGCGTCCTGATGATGTCGACCAACAACGTTCTGTCGCCTGCCAACGGCGCGCCGATCATTGTTCCTTCGCAGGATATGATCTTGGGTCTGTACTATACGACCCTTGAGCGTGAAGGCATGAAAGGTGAAGGCAAGGTCTTTGGTACCGTGGACGAGGTTCAGCACGCGCTGGACGCCGGCGAAGTGCACCTGCACACCAAGATCAAGTCGCGGATCAAGCAGATCGATGCTGAAGGCAACGAAGTGATGGTCCGTTTTGACACCACGCCGGGTCGTGTGCGTCTGGGGGCCTTGCTGCCGCTGAACGCCAAGGCCCCGTTTGACTTGGTCAACCGTTTGCTGCGCAAGAAAGAAGTGCAGCAGGTCATCGATACCGTCTACCGTTATTGCGGCCAGAAGGAATCGGTTATCTTCTGTGACCAGATCATGACCTTGGGTTTCCGCGAAGCTTTCAAAGCGGGGATTTCCTTTGGTAAAGACGACATGCTGATCCCTGACTCCAAATGGCCGCTGGTTGACGAAACCCGCGAACAGGTGAAGGATTTCGAACAGCAGTACATGGACGGCCTGATCACTCAGGGTGAAAAGTACAACAAAGTTGTCGATGCCTGGTCCAAGTGTAACGACAAGGTCACTGACGCCATGATGGGCGCCATCTCGGCCAAACAGACCAACGAAGACGGTTCCGAAAAAGAGCCGAACTCGGTCTATATGATGGCTCACTCCGGCGCACGTGGCTCGGTTACCCAGATGAAACAGCTGGGCGGGATGCGTGGTCTGATGGCCAAGCCGAACGGCGACATTATCGAGACACCGATCATCTCGAACTTTAAAGAAGGTCTGACCGTTCTGGAGTACTTCAACTCTACCCACGGTGCCCGTAAGGGTCTGTCGGATACAGCTTTGAAGACGGCGAACTCCGGTTACCTGACACGTCGTTTGGTTGACGTCGCGCAGGACTGTATCGTGCGTCAGCATGATTGCGGGACCGAGACAGCGATCACAGCAACTGCTGCTGTAAACGACGGTGAGGTTGTTTCCTCGCTGGCGGAGCGTCTGTTGGGTCGTGTGACAGCCGATGACATCCTCAAGCCGGGCACAGACGAAGTGCTGGTGCCTGCGGGTGGGTTGATCGACGAACGTCTGGCCGATGCCATCGACGAATTCGCAGTTCAGGTGGCGCGCATCCGCTCGCCGCTGACCTGTGAGGCCGAAGAAGGCGTCTGCGCGATGTGCTACGGTCGTGACCTTGCACGCGGTACTTTGGTGAACCAGGGCGAAGCGGTGGGTATCATCGCGGCGCAGTCGATCGGTGAACCGGGTACTCAGTTGACCATGCGTACCTTCCACATTGGTGGTGTTGCGCAGGGTGGACAGCAGTCCTTCCAGGAAGCATCGCAGTCCGGTAAAATCGTGTTCGACAACGCTTTGACCCTCGAGAACGCCGCAGGCGAGATCATGGTGATGGGCCGGAACATGAAGCTGCAAATCATCGACGAAAACGGTGACGAGCGCGCCAGCCATAAAGTCGGTTACGGTACCAAGCTCTTCGTCAAGGAAGGTCAGCAGATCGTCCGTGGTGACAAGCTTTACGAATGGGACCCCTACACACTGCCGATCATCGCCGAGAAGTCCGGTATGACCAAATTTGTCGACCTTGTGTCCGGCATTGCGGTCAAGGACGAGACGGATGATGCAACCGGCATGACCCAGAAGATCGTGATCGACTGGCGTGCAGCACCCAAAGGTAACGAGCTGAAGCCGGCAGTCATTCTGGTGGGTGAAGACGGCGAGCCTTTGCGCAACGATGCGGGCAACCCGATTACCTATGCGATGTCTGTTGATGCGGTTCTGTCCGTCGAGGACCAGACCGAGATCAAGGCCGGTGACATCATTGCGCGTATCCCGCGTGAAGGTGCCAAGACCAAGGACATCACCGGTGGTCTGCCTCGTGTGGCCGAACTCTTTGAGGCACGTCGCCCCAAGGACCACGCCATCATCGCGGAAATCGACGGCTACGTCCGCTTTGGCAAGGACTACAAGAACAAGCGTCGCATCGCGATCGAGAGCTCCGAAGATCCGGATCACAAGGTCGAGTACATGGTGCCCAAGGGTAAGCACATTCCGGTTGCGGAAGGTGATTTTGTCCAGAAGGGCGACTATATCATGGACGGCAACCCAGCGCCGCATGACATCCTTGCCATCATGGGTGTCGAAGCGCTGGCGGACTACATGATCGACGAAGTTCAGGACGTTTACCGCCTGCAGGGTGTGAAGATTAACGACAAGCACATCGAAGTCATCGTGCGCCAGATGTTGCAGAAGTGGGAGATCCAGGAATCCGGGGATACCACGCTGCTCAAAGGCGAACATGTCGACAAGCAGGAGTTCGATCAGGCCAACGAGAAAGCACTGAAAAAAGGTGGCCGTCCTGCCAAGGGCGAACCAATCCTGTTGGGTATCACCAAGGCGTCGCTGCAAACCCGCAGCTTCATCTCGGCGGCGTCCTTCCAGGAAACCACCCGCGTGCTGACCGAAGCCTCCGTGCAGGGTAAGCGCGACAAGCTGGTCGGTCTGAAAGAGAACGTCATCGTGGGCCGTCTGATCCCAGCCGGTACCGGTGGTGCGACCATGCAGATGCGCAAGATCGCAGCCGACCGCGACAATGTGGTTATTGATGCACGCCGCGAAGAAGCGGAAGCAGCAGCAGCCCTTGCCGCGCCGGAGCCAGCCAAAGATGTGGTTGGTGGCGATGTCTTCAGCAACATCCCACACGACGAGGAAAGCCGCGATTAATCGCAGGCCATAATTTCTTGGAAAGCCCTCGCAGCGCACCGCTGCGGGGGCTTTTTCGTTACCAGAGGGTGTGCGGGAGCTTTGTGCCAGAATGGCGAGAGCCAGCTTTCGCGCAGCTTGGCCACGGCCGCTGGAGTTGCCAGATCGACCTATGCGGTTATACCTGATCTCTCATAGCATCGGAGACGCCCATGACACTGCCCACGCTCGACGCCAGCCGCTTCCAGTCAGAACAAGGGTTGCGGGTGATCATCCAGACGCCTGATGCGCATGCTCAGAAAATCGTTGACGCGGTGCTGGAGGTCGCGACCCTTCAATACGGCGACTATGACAGTGTGACGTTCAAAACCGTTGTAGGCACCCAGCAGTTTCGGTCCTTGGGTAGTGGCCATAATGCCGCGACCGAAGCTGTGGTCGAGGTGCCTTGCGTCGAGCTTTCGTTCTTTCTGCCCGACGATGCAGAGAAGGCAGGCGCAGTGCTGAAGGCGGTCTATTGGGCACATCCTTATGAGGAGCCGGTGGTTTTTGTGCAAAGCTGCCTGCGGACGCTGCACATTCGCGGGCTGGATGAAGACAACTCCAACAGATTCTGGAACGCGCCGCCGCAGGATTGGGTGCCCAAAGAACACCAGTAAGCACATCACCTTGCTTTGCTGTGTCGGACGGGTGGCACCTGATATACTTCGCGACAAATTCCCGTCATGAGTGCTTCTATCGCTGCAATCCTTGCACTAAGCTTCCATGTAATTGAGCAGAGGCAGGCATGGCGCAGAACTTTAATTTGCAGATCAAAGGTTTGGTCCGGTTTTCCTATCTGTCAAAGGGCGGCTTTGCGCTCTCTGATAAAGACCCTGAAGCGATCCGCGAGATCCTGTATGACCCCGAGCGTTTGGAGCGGCGGTTCGCCTTGTTCGAGCGTCTGGCGCTTCCATCAATCCGCAACCAGCTGGATAAAAACTTCACCGTCGGCGTCCTGATCGGCAAAAGCTTTCCCAAGGAAGCGCGGCAGCATTTGGAGGCGATCACCGCCAATGTGCCGCAGGTACAGATTATCGCTCTGCCGGAGATGGTACATTACACCGCGATCAAACGCGCCTTCGCGGCAATGCCGGACCTGCCCGACGCAACCCATACTGCGACATTCCGGCTTGATGACGATGACGCCATGCACCGGATGACCACGCGGCGCGTCCGGCAGCTTGCCAATGCGCTGCTCGCGATCCGTGGTGATAAGACTGCCTTTGCGCTGGCTTTCAATCGCGGGTTCTATCTGGATGTCGGCAATCAAGAGCAGCCGATCACCGAGTGGTATGAGAAAACGCCGCTGGGTGTCGGGCTGGCACTGGTCGCCCCGAAGGACGACAAAGTGAACGTCTTCCGGCGCAATCACCGCAAGCTTGGAGAGTATTTCGACTGTTACACCGAAGTCGAGAAACCGATGTTCATCCGTTCGGTGCATGCCGGTAACGATTCTGGCGCTGCCCCGACGGGGCGCAAAGGCGTGTTGCGTGAAAAAGAAATTATCCGTCACCTCAAGCGCGGCTTTGGCATGACGCTCGAAGATCTCAGGAACGTCTAATGACCCCCAACCAGATCGGGGCCCTGTTGATGATGGGCTCCATGGCCTGTTTCACGTTAAACGATACATTGATTAAACTGACGGCAGGAGCGGTGCCGCTGTTTCAGCTGATTTTTCTCCGAGGACTTTTGACCACATCGATGATTTTGGCGGCGCGCGGGCGGATGGGGAAAATGCCGCTGCGTTTCGGGCGGCGCGACTGGGGCTTTGTCGGGCTACGCGCCGTGGCCGAGGTTGCCAGCGCCTATTTCTTCTTGTCGGCCTTGGTGCATATGCCGCTGGCCAATGTGTCTGCAATTTTGCAGGTGCTGCCTCTGTCGATCACGCTGACTTCGGCTGTGTTGCTCCGCGAGCCCGTGGGGTGGAAGCGCATGTCGGCAATCGTTGTGGGATTTGTCGGCGTATTGATGATCGTCAAGCCGGGGGCCGAAGGGTTCAACATCTGGTCGGTCTATGCGCTGTTGGCGGTGGCCTGCGTCACGGTACGTGATCTCGCGACGCGGCAGATTTCCTCCGCCGTGCCCGCGATGAGCGTGACCTTGGTCACGGCTGTCGTGATAACGGGTGCCGCAGGGCTGGGATCGCTGACGGAAGTTTGGGCGCCGATCACCCGCGAGTTGGGCAGCTTGATCGTCGGTGCGGCAGTATTTGTTCTGGGCGGTTATTTCTTTTCCATCAACGCGATGCGGGCGGGAGATGTGTCGTTCGTAGCCTCCTTCCGCTATACGGGGTTGATCTGGGCCTTGATGCTGGGTTGGCTCGTCTTCGACCATTGGCCCAGCACTCTTACCCTCGCAGGCGGTGCCATTGTCGTGGCGACGGGCATATTTACGCTTTACCGGGAACGCAAACTGTCACGCGCCTGAAAACACCCGCTTCACATGGTCGATATCAATGGCAAACCGGTCGCGGAAAATCTTGATTTCGGCGTCGGTCAGGGGTTTCACCGGAATTTGCTTAACCGGCTTTTGCCGCGAGTCGTTGTAACCGTTATGGCTGCGCACCCACATCGGTGGCTCGGAAAAACTGATTGTGGGCATGAAGCGCGAGATCTTCTCATGGGCAAAATTCATGATCGTCATGGGGCAATCGCCGCGGATATACATGCCCAATGACGCCACATAAAACTGGCGGAAAATCTCGGTCGCACTGATCCCCTCGGGTCCAAATTCGGCGACATAGCCATTGTTCCAGTCAAAGGCCACGGTTTTGTGCTGCGCCAGCAGGGGGGCCACATCGCGGGCGGCCTCGCGCAGACGCTGGATGAAGTCGACAGAAACTGCGTCATCGTCATCATAGCGAAATTGCAAGCAGGGTTCCGACGGGTCGAGCCGCGCTGCGTTAAGAATTTCTTTCATCACCTCGCGCTGGTTGCGCGGCGGTTCCTTGTGCAGCAGGGCCTGCGGAAAATCGGCAACCAGATCGGCCAGCCGTTCTTCGTGCTGTTTGGGAAACTGGTCGCCGATGACGATGATCAGGCTGAAATCGGGATCGGTTTGCGCCTTCAGGCAGGGCAGGGCGACGGTTTCGAGCAATTGGAATCGCTCTTCGAGGCGGTTGTGATCATATAGGTAGGCGATACGCTTCTCGATGGTCTCATGCTCGACCTGAAAACCACCAAGGGCGGGGTAGGAAAAGCGGCACAGTCCGATTGTTTGCATGGTACCAAAACCCTTGTCCGGCAGGAATTTACCGGAGTATGCAAGCAGCACGGGAGGCGGAGCAAGCATGATCTGTGCCGCGAGGTCCGGCAGATGGCGCGCGCCGCACGCCGCAAGGGGGCGGCTGTTGACACCCCCGCCACAACCTCCTATACGCCCGCTATCTCGGCAGCAGAACCATTCTGTCGCCTGACATCATATCTGTTCGTGGTCACGTCCGGTCTAATGCTGATCCGGTCCTCTGTAACCCCACCGCTTCGCTTTCCTCGGTACGGGAGTGTGGCGGTGTTTTCGCTTTGCTGACGCGCAGGGCGGTCGACTTTAAACCGCATGGGGGGCGTCCTCGTGCACTCTTTTGTGAGCTAAACGGGGATAATACCGGAATGCCAACGATCCAACAGCTGATCCGCAAGCCGCGGCAGCCGAAAATCAAACGTTCGAAATCACAGCACCTTGAGCAGTGCCCGCAAAAACGCGGCGTCTGCACACGGGTTTATACCACAACGCCTAAAAAGCCGAACTCGGCCATGCGTAAAGTCGCCAAAGTGCGCCTGACCAATGGTTTCGAGGTCATCTCCTACATCCCGGGTGAAAGCCACAACCTTCAGGAACACTCTGTGGTTCTGATCCGCGGCGGTCGTGTAAAAGACCTTCCCGGTGTGCGTTACCACATCCTGCGCGGTGTTCTGGATACTCAGGGCGTTAAAGACCGTAAGCAGCGTCGTTCGAAGTACGGTGCCAAGCGTCCGAAGTAAGTCACGGGTGGGGGCCTTCCCCCCGCCGCCACATCCAGTCTGTACGGCAAAGCACGGCTTTGCCCCCGCCAAGAGGAAGACACTGATATGTCACGCCGCCACGCCGCTGAAAAACGCGAAGTCCTGCCGGACGCCAAATATGGCGATCTGGTTCTGACGAAATTTATGAACAACCTGATGATCGACGGCAAAAAGTCGGTTGCAGAGCGTATCGTTTACAACGCGATGACCCGCGTTGAAGACAAGATCAAGCGCGCCCCGATCGAAGTGTTTCACGAAGCGCTGGAGAACATTCAACCATCCGTCGAAGTGCGTTCGCGCCGCGTCGGTGGTGCCACCTATCAGGTGCCGGTTGAAGTGCGCCCCGAGCGCCGTGTTGCACTGGCGATCCGCTGGTTGATCAAAGCGGCCCGCGCGCGCAACGAAAATACCATGGAAGAACGCCTTGCAGGCGAGTTGCTGGACGCTGTTCAGTCACGTGGTACGGCCGTTAAGCGCCGCGAAGACACGCACAAGATGGCCGACGCCAACAAAGCGTTCAGCCACTACCGCTGGTAATTCGAGCGGGATTATCCCGCTCTCAAAGATCGGGGCCTCGGTGCGCGAGGCCCCTGACGACATTGACGTAGACACACCTGAGGAAGCAGCCCCATGGCACGCGACTATCCGCTCCAACGCTACCGCAACTTCGGCATCATGGCCCACATCGACGCCGGCAAAACCACCTGCTCGGAACGTATTCTGTTCTATACGGGCAAATCGCACAACATCGGCGAAGTGCACGATGGCGCGGCCACCATGGACTGGATGGAGCAGGAGCAGGAGCGTGGCATCACGATTACCTCCGCTGCGACCACCACATTCTGGCAGCGTCAGGAAGAGCCCACAAAAGAGGCGACTTCTGACACCAAGTACCGCATGAACATGATCGACACCCCTGGCCACGTCGACTTCACCATCGAAGTTGAACGCTCGCTTGCGGTTCTTGATGGCGCGGTTGCCGTTCTCGACGCCAACGCCGGTGTCGAACCACAGACCGAAACTGTTTGGCGTCAGGCCGACCGGTACAAAGTTCCACGGATCGTGTTCGTCAACAAAATGGACAAGATCGGTGCCGACTTCTTCAACTGTGTGAAGATGATCAAAGACCGTACCGGTGCGACACCAGCCCCGATCCAGATTCCAATTGGCGCCGAGACCGAGCTGGAAGGCTTGATCGATCTGGTGACAATGGAAGAATGGGTCTGGGAAGGCGAAGATCTGGGCGCAAGCTGGGTCAAAAAGCCGATCCGTGACAGCCTGAAAGATCTGGCTGACGAATGGCGTGCCAACCTCATCGAGATTGCGGTCGAGATGGACGACGAGGCGATGGAAAACTATCTTATGGATGGTGCCGAGCCCGACGTAGACACGCTGCGCAAGCTGATCCGTAAGGGCACGCTGGCGATCAAGTTCATTCCGGTTCTGTGTGGCTCTGCCTTCAAGAACAAAGGCGTCCAGCCGCTGCTGAACGCTGTTATCGATTATCTCCCCAGCCCGCTGGACGTTGTCGATTACATGGGCTTCAAACCAGGTGACGAAGAAGAAGCACGTGTCATCCCGCGCCGCGCGGACGATGACATGGCATTCTCCGGTCTTGCGTTCAAAATCATGAACGACCCCTTCGTTGGCTCGCTGACCTTTACCCGCATCTATTCAGGCAAGCTCAAAAAGGGCGACAACCTGATGAACTCGACCAAAGGCAAGAAAGAGCGCGTTGGCCGGATGATGATGATGCACTCGATCAACCGTGAGGAGATCGAAGAAGCATGGGCTGGCGATATTATCGCGCTTGCAGGTCTGAAAGACACCACCACAGGTGACACCCTGTGTGATCCGCAGGATCCGGTTGTTCTGGAAACGATGACTTTCCCCGATCCAGTGATCGAGATTGCCGTCGAGCCTAAGACCAAAGCCGACCAGGAGAAAATGTCTGCGGGTCTGGCCCGTTTGGCTGCAGAAGACCCATCCTTCCGCGTGGAGACCGACATCGAGTCCGGTCAGACCATCATGAAGGGCATGGGCGAACTGCACCTCGACATTCTGGTTGACCGTCTGAAGCGTGAATTCAAGGTTGAGGCGAATATCGGTGCACCGCAGGTGGCGTATCGTGAAACCGTCAGCCGTGAAGCTGAAATCGTCTACACCCACAAAAAGCAGTCGGGTGGTTCGGGTCAGTTCGCTGAAGTTAAGCTGGTCATCACGCCAACAGAGCCGGGCGAAGGTTACTCCTTCGAGTCGCGCGTTGTCGGTGGTTCGGTGCCAAAGGAATACATTCCGGGCGTCGAAAAAGGGATCAAATCTGTCATGGACTCCGGTCCTCTGGCGGGCTTCCCTGTGATCGACTTCAAAGTGGCGTTGATCGAAGGCAAGTACCACGATGTGGACTCCTCGGTTCTGGCATTTGAAATCGCGGCCCGTAT
Organism: Sulfitobacter brevis; assembly: GCF_900112755.1. Classification (GTDB taxonomy): domain Bacteria; phylum Pseudomonadota; class Alphaproteobacteria; order Rhodobacterales; family Rhodobacteraceae; genus Sulfitobacter; species Sulfitobacter brevis. Next base: position 20,636 of record NZ_FOMW01000023.1, read on the forward strand.
GGGCATGCGTGAAGGCATGAAGAAGGCCGGCGCCAAGTTGCTGGAACCAATCATGAAAGTCGAAGTTGTGACACCGGAAGAGTATACCGGCGGGATCATCGGCGATCTGACTTCACGTCGCGGTCAGGTTCAGGGTCAGGATACCCGTGGTAACGCGATTGCAATCGACGCATTCGTGCCACTGGCGAACATGTTCGGCTACATCAACACACTGCGTTCGATGTCTTCGGGCCGTGCGAACTTCACCATGCAGTTCGGCCATTACGAAGCCGTGCCGCAGAACATCTCTGACGAGATCCAGTCCAAATTCGCTTAATCGGTGCGGCGGGGTTATCCCCGCCCTACCAACTTCCGTAGGGCGGGGATAACCCCGCCGCCCAACACGACAAAAGGAGCCACACCATGGCAAAGGCAAAGTTTGAACGTAACAAACCACACGTCAACATCGGCACAATCGGCCACGTTGACCACGGTAAGACGACGCTGACGGCGGCGATCACCAAGTATTTTGGTGACTTCAAAGCGTATGACCAGATTGATGGCGCGCCCGAAGAAAAAGCCCGCGGCATCACAATCTCGACCGCGCACGTGGAATATGAGACCGAAGCGCGCCACTATGCGCACGTCGATTGCCCCGGCCACGCTGACTATGTGAAGAACATGATCACCGGTGCGGCGCAGATGGACGGCGCGATCCTGGTTGTGAACGCTGCTGACGGCCCGATGCCACAGACCCGCGAGCACATCTTGCTGGGCCGCCAGGTGGGTATCCCCACAATGGTTGTCTACATGAACAAAGTGGACCAGGTTGACGACGAAGAGCTGCTGGAACTGGTGGAAATGGAAATCCGCGAGTTGCTGAGCAAGTACGAGTATCCTGGCGACGATATGCCAGTGGTTCCCGGCTCGGCCCTGCACGCGATGAAC
>NZ_FOMW01000057.1 GCF_900112755.1 Sulfitobacter brevis
CAGGCCACAACCGATATCAGTCGAGAGAGGCTCCGTGCAACAAGGCCACTGGATGTGGCGTTTTTGTCCGGTGCCGCGCACCCTCTCACAACAAACCAAGATGCCTCTGCGATTCAGCAATAGGCGTCGAAAACCCTGACGACGGACAGTCTTCGAACCGCTTGAAGACTTGGACGGGCGGTCCCAATAAGACCGCCCACCATTGTTAGCTTCCAAAACCGCCACCGCCCGGTGTTTCCATCACGAACACATCATTCACGTCCATTTGCGTTTCGTCGTTGCCCTGCAACCAATCCAGATTACCGTTCGCCCGCTCCACAGAGTTCTTGCCCGGCTTGCCATCTTGACCACCCGCTGCTCCCGCAGCACCAATGGTTCGGGCAAGAGAGATGTCCGCCCAGAACTTGAGGCATGGGCTTTGTTGATGGCGTGGATCGGGGATGCCCCTCCCGACGGCATCGCAATGTGCCATTGTGGTGAATGTTGAAGCCATCACAAGCACCCTTGCAAATGATGAAAGACTGGCACAAAATCAAACCAGAATGTTCAAGACAACGCCATACTACCGTCCGGGATGTGACAGGTAAACAAGGGGGAGCAACTTAGTTTAGGCTCATGACGGAAAAACACAGCCACTGAATGACCTATCAGTCAAGAAAGAGATAATATGTTAACTGAATCCAAAACATCCGATGATACATTTATGATTTTGAGCGTCGCGCTGGCGGTCATATTTATATGGTTTGGGGGGATTAAATACACTGGGGGTGGGGCAAGCGGTATTGAGGGCTTGGTCAATAACAGCCCCATTCTGTCATGGGTCTACGGCCTGTTTAACGTCAGGTCTTTCGGAGCTCTACTCGGCACTGTAGAGATCATTATTGGTATCTTATTACTTTTAGGAATCAAAAATCTCAAGCTTCGTGCTATTGGCAGTCTTGCAGCGATTTCAACTTTTGCCGTTACACTCACCTTTTTATTCACGACACCAGGTGTGGTGCCGGAAGGCGCAAGCTTTCCGATTCTGTCCGGCATGCCCGGTGAATTTCTGCTAAAAGATATTGTCTTGCTGGCAGTATCCTATGTGTTGTTTTCGAGCGCCAAACATGCGCTTCGAAACAGTACACATTAAAGCGGTTTGCTTTTAATCTGACGCATACCCTGCAACTTTGAAAAAGCTCCAGCACTCTTCGGGAGCAAAGATGCCGACGAGGGCTTGGATGGGGGAATCATAGGTTCTTGCGCCGATGCGGCGGAAATGTGCTTTCAGCTTTGAGAAGGCCAGGACCGGCGGTTAGTATAATACCAACCCGCTTAATCATTGACCTGTGGTGGCCCAATTACGAGTTGCAATTGATTTGATGCGTCCGGTTTCAGCGGTCAGGCGGTTCCAGGCATCGCAACAAGCATCAACGATGGCCTCCCAATTCTCGAACTCGCGGTTGGAAAGGTAGGTTTGGCGGAAGAACTGCCAAATATTCTCTGTTGGGTTCAGCTCTGGCGAATAAGGCGGCAGGAACAGGATCGAGAGGTTTTTCGGAACCTTCAATGCGCTGGATTTGTGCCAGCCCGCGCCGTCCATGATGATAACGCCGTGGGCTTCGGTGGCGATTGACCGGCTGATCTCCTCAAGATGCTTTTGCATGCCTGATGGGACTCCCATCGCGCCAGCATGTGGCGTGTTGGGGTTTAGCCCGACATCAGTTATTTCTCTGTGCTGACGGACCCTCAAAACTTCGACATCATTGTCCAGGGGATGGAGCAGGACTGGCGCAACCCACCTACCTGGGAAGGCCTCTTTGGCGTTGGAAGTGAAGAGGAGGCCCGAGATACAATTGCTTCATAGGGCCGTGGAATCTGCGGATCCGCTAAGGGCTTGTCATTCCACGGCGTTCTGAGCAGTATTCCAAGACCCGCACAGAGCGGACAAAACGAAAATTGGAGACACGGCAATGGCTAACGGCACTGTAAAATGGTTCAACGCAACAAAAGGCTTCGGCTTTATCGCACCTGATGGTGGCGGTAATGACATCTTCGTTCACATCTCCGCGGTGGAACGTGCGGGGCTCACTGGCCTGGCAGACGATCAAAAAGTGACCTTTGATGTCGAAGCTGGCCGGGATGGCCGAGAAAGTGCTGCCAACCTCTCACTGGCCTGAATAAAGCTTGTTTTGAATAGGCCTGGCTTGAATTGTAGAACCAGCCAGAAGATGCCGCTGTGGCTGATAGGCCTTGGCGGTTGTGTTTGAGATAGCGAAAACGCCGGCATCTGCGCGGCGTTGTTGCACGGAGGGTAAATTGGCTGGAACGCGCCCTACCCGAG
>NZ_FOMW01000009.1 GCF_900112755.1 Sulfitobacter brevis
AAGGGTGCATTCATCATACGGATCGCGGGTCGCAATATTGTTCCAACGAGTATCAACGTCGCTTGTCAAAGCACGGCTTCAAGGTTTCGATGAGCGGCAAGGGCAATTGTTACGACAATTCCATGGTGGAAGCGTTCTTCAAATCCATTAAGGCTGAGCTGATCTGGCGCAACCGTTGGGAAACACGCCGTCAGGTCGAGGGCGCGATATTCCAATACATTAACGGCTTTTATAACCCCCGCCGTCGCCACTCATCGCTCGGCGGCAAGAGCCCCTTGGCTTTCGAGCGAAAGGCCGCATAAATGAGTTGAGAGACCGGAACGTAGGCGCGACAAGACCAAGCTGCTGGACGATCTCTTGAGATCGATTGTGAGCAGGGCTTCCACTACGACGCGCTCGAGCAGGGAGATAGCCTTCTACGGCTTCTTGAATTTCCCGACGTGAACAAGGCTGTCCAAAAACATCGCACTCAACTAAGTAGTCCAAGAACACCGAAACGACCTCGCTATATCTCTTGAGTGTGGCCGCAGCGAACCTTCTATTCAGCATATGGGTGACGAAAATATCGAATTGCGGTACGAAGAATCCCTCGTCGTCAATTAATCAGAATTTAGTATACTTGCCTTCCTTGTACTGAAGTTTTGTGAAATTCTTCATTCGGTGATCCCCCTCCGTTTAATAGGTGTAAATTCATATTCGTCATAAAAAAATTAGTTAAAAAGATTGTTCTCTGGCCTGAACCCAGCAGTTAAACTCCTCATTCTGTATTGATTTTTCTATCATGCGAGCTTGGATATAAGCGCTGTTAAGGTAATTGACTTCGTCACCTTGCAGACCAAGCTTTGATGGATCTACCGCTCGTTCGACCGCATCGCAAACATGCCAATACCGATCTGTCGCTTCTTTAAAACTATCTGTAAGACAAATCTTTGCGTCGTAATGGCACGAAATGTGAAGTCTTTCGGTGGAAGCAGGCTTCTTGAAGCGTTGGGTGCTGACCTGCTTCGTAATGAACTGATCACTTTCTGTGGCGTGCTCTCGTTTCTTGGTCTTGCTGTACCAAGGGTTGTCATTAATCCAATCGTTCTTCAGTTTCAGAACTTGATTGGGCACGATCAAGCTCTCGATGCTTTTACTATCTAGAAGTCGATAGGATAATACGTCCAGTGCAGCCTTACGCATTTCTTGATCTAGATGCCAAAGTTCACCCACGCTGATCTCATAAACGGTCGGGTCAAATGCTGCTAGTAAAGTGTCTCGACACACTTTGCTGCAAGCAGTTCCACTGAAGGCGGCCAACAGCAGTTTTCTAACATTTTCATCGATGGTCATAGTTAGTCGGGCCTCTATCTCTACTCTGGAGGCCTCAACTAGCAGATTGAAGGTGATTCGTAAACAATTGAATTATAAGGATAAATTGTCAACATAGTGAGGGGTGAGTGGAAGTGAAGGATAGGATAGAGGAAGACGATCAGCGAGCTTATCCTTCACGAAACGGCCACAGAAAGGATTAGGGGGTCAAAATACAAAGGATTGCGGAGACAGAGGCTTGGCCCGCACCGATGACGCTCTGCGTTGTTTGAAAAGATATATCTCTATAGATCGGAAGGGTTGCGTTGGTGAATTGATACGAAGGAATGCGTACCCCCGCTGGGCACCTCGGGCTAGTTCCCGGATCAACATCGTGTTGGTGTCTGACGTCAGCGCTTATGGGTCCAAATAGCGTTATTTGATAAGAGAGTATTGTTGGCTCATCATAACCACTGAGGAGTGGCCGATGAGACAGGCAACTGAAACACGCAAAAGCCCTGGCGAGAAGATCGTCAAAGACATCAAACGGGCGCACCGCTGCCCGGCAGTCGATACGCAGTATCGATGAGAGGGGCGCAAACATTATTCATCCGAAGAGAAGATCCGGATCGTGCTGGATGGCCTGCGTGGCGAAGACAGCATTGCCGAGCTCTGCCGTCGTGAGGGCATCTCTCAAGGCATCTATTACAAATGGTCCAAGCACTGCCCGGCAGTGCATGTTTACATGCATGAGAGGGGACTTCATAGAGGCTGGCAAACGGCGTTTGGCAGGCGATACGGCTTGACCTGCCCCCCGAGGCTCCCTTATTCATAACGAGAGTTTGCGGGTCTGGGTTTCATATTCTTCGTCGTCAGTTTGGGCAAGCGCGTCGTGCGCGGAGCCCTCAAATTGCTCAAGCGCTCGACGCGCTTCTGCCGGTGTTTGGTTCCCAAGCGATGAGTGCGGCCTGACGTTGTTGTAGTCGTATCGCCAGAGTGCCAGCTTACGACGGGCGTCATCCAACGTATCGAAGATTTCCTCATTCAACAGCTCGTCCATTGCCCGGCAGGTGATTGCAAAGCAATCTGCCGAGAGGGTCGCAGGCTGCCATTGAAGCTTTCTATGAAGGCATTCTGCTGGGGTTTGCCGGGGTCGATGTAATGCCAATCAACGTCGTTATCACCGGCCCATTTTAGGATCGCACGACTGGTAAACTCCGTGCCGTTATCACTGACAATGCAGGCAGGCTTTCCATAAATACGGACAAGCGCGTCAAGTTCCCGCGCGACACGAGCGCCCGAGATGCTGGTGTCAGCCACCAAGCAGAGGTTCTCGCGGCAACAATCGTCGTTTACAGCCAGCATGCGGAACTTGCGTGACGCACCAAACGTATCAGACACAAAATCCAGCGACCAACGTTCACCTGGCCGCAAGGCCACCGGCATGGGCGTGCGCGACCCACGTGCGCGCTTGCGGCCCCTTCGCCGCCTGACGCCCAGCTTTTCGTCAGTATAAAGCCGATACAGCTTTTTGTGGTTCATGATCATTCCTTTGCGTTCCAGAAGCACGCCGATCCGGCGATAACCGAACCGACGCCGCTTGCTGGCAATCGCTTTCATCTCTTCGCGAACTTCTGGATTATCCGGCGGCCGATCACGCCGGACAGTCTTGGGATCGACACCGACAAGCCTACACGCCCGACGTTGCGAGATGTCGTGATCCCGCATTGCCTTGCGTGCTGCAGCCTGTCGCACATTCGGTGTCGTCAGCTCTTTCCCAGCAAATCTTTCAACACAACATTATCGAGCATCGTGTCGGCCAGCAGGCGCTTCAGCTTAGCGTTCTCATCTTTCAGCGATTTAAGGCGGTGGGTATCAGAAACGTTCACTCTCGGGACATCGCTACGCGATACCCTGCCGTGCAATGCATGCCGCCATACTTGGCTTTGAACTTGTAGAACGACGCAGGGCTGAGGCCATGCCTGCGGCACACCTCAGCTGTCGGCATCCCAGCTTCTTGTTCTTTGATCATTCCGATAATTTGGGCTTCAGTAAAACGGCTCTGTCGCATTTGTTTGCTCCTTCGAAGGTTGAGCAAACTCTACATTAAACTGAGGGAAGTTTCGGGGGGCAGGTCAGGCTCGTGCCGCAAACACTGACGAGGTGAAGGACCTTCGCCGCGAAGCCCGTGACCTGAAGGAAGTTGTGGCGGAACAAACGCTGGAACTTCGCTTGCTTAAAAAAAAGCCTGCTGGGAGATGGGGGCGACCACGAATGAGGTATCTACTACCCGGCAGTCGCTGTTTACAGCGATGAGAGGGCGGCACCTGAAAAGTTAGAGATCATCCGGCTGGTCGAAGAAAGCCACCTGCCAGCGCGCCTGACGCTGGCCAAATTGGGCATCCCCCCACCACGTTCTATCGCTGGTACGACCGATATCTGCAGCGTGGCGAGGCCGGATTGCAGGATCAATCTCCCAAGCCTAAACACGTTTGGAACCGCGTGCCCGATGACGTGAAGCGCAAAGTCGTCGACTTCGCCTTGATAGAGACAGAGCTGTCGCCCCGCGAACTGGCAATGACGTTTACAGATCAAGAGCGCTATTTGGTCTCTGAATCTACTGTGTATCGCGTGCTCAAGGCGCAGGACCTGATTACCAGCCCGGCGTTCATCGTGCTCAAGGCCGCGAGTGAATTCAAAGACAAGACGACAGCCATCAACCAGCTTTGGCAAACTGACTTCACATATATCAAGGTCCTCGGCTGGGGTTGGTTTTACTTCAGCACGGTTCTCGACGACTACAGCCGCTACATCGTCTCTTGGAAGCTCTGCACCAACATGCGGGCCCAGGATGTAACAGACACATTGGACCTCGCATTACAGGCGTCTGGCTGCGATCAGGTCCATGTCGTCCATAAGCCACGTCTGCTCAGTGATAATGGATCCAGCTATGTCTCAGGCGACTTGGCAGAATGGTTGAAAGACAAGGGCATGAAGCACTCGCGCGGTGCGCCGTATCATCCCCAAACGCAGGGCAAGATTGAGCGGTGGCACCAGACATTGAAGAACCGCATCTTGCTGGAAAACTACTTCCTGCCGGGTGACCTCGAAGCGCAAATCGAAGCCTTCGTCGATCATTACAATCATCAGCGTTACCACGAGGGCCTGAACAACGTCACACCCGCCGACGTCTACTTTGGACGGGACAAAGCCATTCTACAGCAAAGGGAAAGGATCAAACGAAAGACACTCGAAACGCGACGCTTGCATCACAGACAACGCGCCGCATAATCAAACCAACCAGATGAGCCGAACTCTCTCTTAGTTTAGGCCGCCGTTGGTCCCAAAAACCCTGACGACGGACAATTTACGCCGAATACTGTCCAACTAATGGGGAGTAGCTCAGTATTTCGGCATCGAAGACCGGAACGCATGCATCTACGTCAGTCGTAGGAGACTATGTCCCTCTTTGTGATGCATCGATTCCCGAGTCGTTTGCCTGTTTTTCTATTTATTTCAGACGCTATAAGCAACTCTGAAAGAGAAGGGATTGAATCGATATGAGTAAGTACGAAAACCTCGTGGAGAAGCTGCGCGAAATTTTCCAGATCGACCGTCCTGACCTCGATTTCGGGGTCTATCGTGTGCTCAACGCGCGCGCCGACGAGATCGACGACTATCTTTCTAAACGTCTCAAAGAACATATTGCCGAAGCTCTGACCTCCGGGGCTTCTGACAACATGAAAGTCATCAAGACCGCACTAGCAAAGGCCGAGAAAGGGGCTGAGGATGCGGGCATTGATCCAGCGGACTCACCCAAGGTCAAACAGTTGAAGCGTGATCTTGCGTCTGCTTCAACTGGCGCGGCCGAGTATGAAAACCAGGTATTCTCACACCTGTTGACCTTCTTTTCGCGTTACTATGATAAGGGTGATTTCATTAGCCAGCGACGGTACAAGGGTGACACCTATGCGGTCCCATATTCCGGCGAAGAAGTCGTGCTGCATTGGGCCAATCGAGACCAATATTACATAAAGAGTGGTGAGAGCTTTTCAAACTACACCTTTAAGCTGGACGATGGGCGTAGTGTCCACTTTCGTTTGGCTGCGGCCGACACAGCAAAAGACAATCGCAAGGATAATGACAAAGACCGCCGTTTCATGCTGGCCGACGCGCAGACGGTCGCGCGATTAGGTGATGATGGCGAAGCTTTTGAAGAGGCGACAGTTCCAGTCAGTATCGAGAATGGCGAACTGGTCATCAAGTTTAATTATGCCACGACTCCAAAGGGTACTAAACAAGAGAAGCTAGTTGAGGAGGCTGTTGCTTCAGTGTTGGCCGACGATGCAATCAAAACCAAGTGGGTTGGCTTGGCGTCGCGTGCACCGACCGAGAAAAAGCCGCAGCGTACACTGTTGGAAAAACACCTTGCCGACTACACACAGAAAAATACGGCCGACTACTTCATCCACAAGGATTTGGGGTCCTTCCTCCGGCGGGAGTTGGATTTCTACATCAAGAACGAAGTAATGCACCTCGACGATCTGCAGAATGCCGAAGCTTTTGCTGCGATTGAAAAGAACCTGCGGATGATTCAGTGCCTGCGCGCGGTTGCGCAGGATTTGATCACTTTTTTGGCCAACATTGAAGACTTTCAGAAAAAGCTCTGGCTCAAGCGGAAATTCGTGGTGGCAGCAGAGTACTGCGTGACGATAGACCGGGTGCCAGAGGCGCTATATGCGGCCATTGCCGCCAATGATGCGCAATGGGCCCAGTGGCACAATCTTGGGATGCGTGAGAATGCGAAGGCAGGTTCAGTTGATGATCTGAAAGCGCACAAATCCTTAATGGTCGATACTGAACTGTTTGACGCTTCTTTTAAGGCGGAGTTGTTGCGAGCGCTGCCAAATTTAGATGCGGCCACGGATGGACTATTAGTTCACGGAGACAATTTTCAGGCGCTGACCCTACTGCAAGAACGGTATCGCGACCAAGTGAAGTGCGTATATATTGATCCGCCTTACAACACGGACGCTTCCGCTATTGACTATAAGAACGGATACAAATCCTCTAGTTGGCTGGCGCTTATGGATTCCCGATTGCGTGCTGGACGGATGCTCCTTAACAGCGAAGGTGTTCTACTTGCGGCGATTGATGATGCTCAATATCGAGAATTGAGCATATTGATTGACAATCTTTTCGAAAAATCTCTGGGAAGTTTCTCCATTCGTTCGAACCCGTCAGGCCGCCCGACAAAAACCGGCTACTCTGTCTCTCATGAATACATGATTGCGGCAGGTACTTCTGACAAATCAAACATTGGGAGGTTGCCCCCAACTGATGCCCAACGAGCAAGGTTTAATCAACTAGATGACGACGGACCGTTTGAATGGCGAAACCTGAGGAGGGAAGGGTCTAACTCTGATCGGTCTGCGAGAAGCCGTCTTTACTATCCGATCTATCTTGCCGGAGATACGATAAGAGTTCCTGAAATGGAATGGGTAGAGGATGAAGACCAGTGGCGCATTCTGGAGAGCTTAAAGCAAGGCGAACTAAGTGTATGGCCAAAAACGATGGAAATATTGAAAAAACGTGGAGGTGGGAGGGGGATACCGTCATGGCTTCGCTTGGCCAGCTTGCCGTCCGCAGGGATCGATCCGGAAAAGACTATGTATACTACAAGAGGCGGCCAAATGCTGCTGGTGTTGTTTCTGTATCGACCTGGGCAGACGCCAAGCATTCGGCGACAGAGCATGGCTCTAACCTACTAAAAGATTATTTTACCGGGAAAACCTTTTCCTACCCTAAGTCACTCTATACCGTTTCGGACGCTATATATGTCGGAGGCGGCGCTTCACGTGAAATGACAACGTTAGATTTTTTTGCCGGTTCAGGAACTACAGCCCATGCTGTGATTGAGCTCAATCGCAAGGATCATGGCAAACGGAAATATGTTTTGATCGAGCAAGGCAAATACTTTGAAACAGTATTAAAGCCTAGAGTCATGAAGGTTGTTTATTCGAAAGGTTGGCGTGAAGCTAAACCAATCGCACCTGAAACAGGAATTAGTCACTTATTCAAAATCCTGAAAATAGAAAGCTACGAAGACGTACTTAACAATTTGATTTTTGAACGCACGGATGACCAGGAGAATTTTCTCAACGGCTTCAAGAAAGAAGCCAAAGATAATTATCTGATGCGTTATATGTTGGATGTGGAATCTAAAAATTCGCTCTTGTCGATTGATGATTTTCTCAAACCTTTCGATTATGCCCTTAAGATTGCGGTAGACAGCGCAGGCGCGTTTAAAACCCGCAAAGTCGATCTGATTGAGACGTTCAGCTATCTAATCGGATTGCGTGTCGGCGCCGTAGATCTCAAAATGGACAAGGGATATGCGCATGTCACAGGCACGCTCCCGTCAGGCGAGCGCACGATGGTTGTGTGGCGTGACTGCGAAGTTATTGGCTATAATGATCTGCCAGCTCTATTTGACGGTCTGGGACTTGTCCCCGGTCAAAAAGACTATGACCTCATCTATGTGAACGGCGACCACAACGTTCCCGACATTTTGGTGACAAAAGAAAATGGTGAAGACGTGACAGAACGGATGACCCTCCGCCGGATCGAACCCGTGTTTCTGGACGCAATGTTTAACGTGGACGACGTATAATGGCGAAGGCTCCAAAACGGTCGTTTCATACAGAGCTGGTCTTGAACCGCTGGATGCTCAGCCACTTTGAGGGAGGTTCGCTGTCCGCATTGAAGGGACGGTTGGGTGACATATTCCATGAAGATATCCGAGCAGAAGGACAGACCGGGTTTTTCAATCAGTTAGAGCATATGCTTGTCGACCCTGACCAAGTCAGCGCAGCTGATCTGCGCCGCTATGATCTTCACATCGTCACGCACTGGCAGGCGATCACCAAGAAGCGCAACCGCACAGCTGGCGCAGTACTAACAATGAAATATTTTCAGTACCTGTCTCTGCTGTTTAGCGAGATCTATTTGGACTGGTATTTCAACAGGCGTCAGGCGCTTCTGGACGGGCTAAATGTCGCAATGTCTGCGTATCATGAGGAGAAGGGCGCCGAACCGTTTCGCAATTATACCGCCGATGATCTGAATAAGCTGGCGTTCTGGAATGCTACTGGCAGCGGGAAGACATTGTTGCTTCATGTGAACATCAAGCAGTACTTGCATTACTACCAAGCGGAAGCCGCCAACTCTTATCCAGACCGCATCATTCTGCTGACCCCGAACGAGGGACTATCAGTACAACATGTGGAGGAATTTCGCGAGTCCGGGATAAGTGCCCAACTTTTCGACAAAAACGAAACGAGCGGTATGTATCGCGGTCGTGTCGATGTGATCGACGTTAACAAGCTGGCCGACGACACGGGTGAAAAGACCGTTGCAGTGAGTGCGTTTGCTGGGGATAACCTTGTACTTGTCGATGAAGGCCACCGCGGAACTGGTAGTGCGGGTGGCGCATGGATGGCGCGGCGCGCCGCGCTTGTCGAGGGTGGCTTTGCATTTGAGTATAGCGCAACATTCAGTCAGTCTGTTGCGAAGGGTAAAACCATTTTAAAGGCAGAAGTTGATGTTCTCAATGCCAAGGCCAAGCTTCAGTTTGGAAAGACCTATCGCCAATTAACTGAAGCCGAACAGGCCGAGATTGTCCTGACATCGGATGACCGCGCAAGAGCGAAGATTGCGGCAGTGCGGGAAGCCTACGCCAAGGCCGTCTTGATAGACTACAGTTACAAGTATTTTTACGCTGATGGTTACGGTAAGGATTCGTTGATCCTGAACCTGCGCGAGGATGCCTATAATGAAAACGGCGACCTATATTTTACGGCATGCTTGTTAAGCTACTATCAGCAGCTCTGGTTGTGGGAGACAAAGAAAAAAGAAATTTCGGCTTTTAATATTGCCAAGCCGCTTTGGGTTTTTGTCGGCAACACGGTCACTGGTGAAGATAGTGATGTACTCGAAGTGCTGCGGTTTTTGGCGCGTTTCTTGGGAGATGAAGCTGGATCAGTTCAGCGGATCAGAAGTCTGGTTGAAGGGAATGCCCAGCTCTTAGATCCTAAGGGCCAAGATATCTTCGAGAAACGCTTTGTACCACTGATGCATAGAAATTCCGAAGATATTTACAAGGATATTCTCAAGCGGCTGTTTAATGCTGAAGCCCGTCAGCGCTTGAAACTGGTTAATCTCAAGGCCACAGACGGTGAGCTTGCTGTGCGCGTTGGAACTTCAGAGCCATTTGCGCTAATAAACATAGGTAACGCAGCTGGGTTCTTTAAAACTGCGGCCGACGAAACAACATTTGAGACTGAAAGCGATGATTTCGGCGGCGGGTTTTTCGGTGCCATAAACTCGAACACGAGCCCGTTAAACATCTTGATTGGATCGCGAAAATTTACGGAGGGCTGGTCCAGTTGGCGAGTGTCTACAATGGGGCTCCTTAATATGGGCGCTGGTGAAGGCTCGCAAATCGTTCAGTTGTTCGGTCGTGGGGTCAGGCTAAAAGGCCAAGGAATGTCTCTAAAGCGGTCTTTGCCTGACGAGAGACCTAAGAGTGCTTTTATCGAGAAGCTGGAAACGTTAAATATTTTCGGTGTTCGCGCAAATTATATGGCTAGTTTTAAGGACTACCTCAGAGAAGAAGGGGTAACCCCCAGCGACGAAATCTTGCATTTGGATTTTCCGACCCAAAAGAATTTGCCAAAGGGGCTGAAGCTTAAAAGCTTGAAACTACGCGATGGTTTTGATGAAAACGGCACTGTTGGGTTCAAGCGAAAGCACTTTCCTTCTCTCTACGAGATCCCGCAAGCGCTGGCTGGAAAAATCAAGCAACCACACGTCACTGTAGACTTATATCCTCGGCTTGAGGCATTGGACACTACTTTTCGAGAAGGCGCTACTGCGCCAAGTGCCCGCAATTCAGGTAAGCTTTGCAAAGACGCATTCTCATTTTTCGACTGGTTCGCCATTTTTGAAGCCCTTGCACGACACAAAGACCTACGCGGTTACAGCAACCTCCGGCTATCGAAAGACCAGATCAAGTCTTTCTGCGAAGGGGACAACGAATGGTACACACTGATCGCACCTGACCTTGTTTTGTCGATCAATTCATTTGAAAACGTCAGAGCGCTGCAGGCGATTTTAATTCGACTTTTGTGTGAATTTACAGACCGGTTTTATGCCGCGATCAAGGCTGGCTTTGAGGGGGAGTTCTATGACGCGATTGTCGTGGAAGAAAACCACCCGGCAATATTAGAAAAGTACGCCCTAGAATTTGAAGGAAGTGACGAAGCACGAATGTATCACGACAAGATTGTTGCATTGAGCAACTTTGTAGCTTCCAAAGACATAGCTGCGGCTGCCGGTTGGGCAGCCAAAGGTGTTGTAGCCATCAGTTTCGAGAAGCACTTATATTACCCTCTTTTAACCAAGGAAAAAGGCTCAAACATCCCGCTTGAGCTCCGTCCCATGGCTTTTGATGCACCGAGCGAAATTCGATTTGTCAGGGATCTGGAAGAGTTCTGCAAATCGCGAAAAGGCGTCACAATCTTGGATGGAAAACGCCTGTTTTTGCTTCGTAACCCCTCTGTTCAGAGCAAGGGACTTGGGTTTGCAACCGCAGGAAATTTCTATCCAGATTTTTTGCTTTGGGTTGTGGACGATAGCACCGGTCAGCAGTGGTTGACACTCGTCGATCCTAAGGGAATTCGTCAGCTCTCTATCAGTGACGCAAAGTTCAATTTATTTAAGGAAATTAGGAGCTTAGAGAGCGGACTTGAGGATCGTTCGCTTGTACTCAACGCTTTCATTTTGTCTGATACCCCATATCCGAACCTTCTAAACATCCAATATCAAACGTCGAAGTTGGAGCTCGAGGAAAAGCATGTTCTCTTTATGGATGATGGGCAGCAAAATTACTTGAGCGGGATGTTTAGTAGAATTCTTGCGTCCGAATGAAGGCACATTTGCCACAACCTGGTCTTTTGAATTGGCTATTTTGGTATAGCTTAGTATCGAAGGTATAGCTTGGTAACAAACGGAGGAAGGGAGAGACTGTAATGCGTCTTAGAAATGAAATGTCTGTTAAGCCGGTTCGTCTCGCACTATGTTTAGTTGCAAAATAAGCTTGTCAGCAACCCCGGGAAACGCTGAGGCTTTTAAGTCTACCTGAAAATCGCTACGCCTTCGAGCACCTACGACCTCGCAATGTACTGTATACGATAAACTCGACACGTCGTGTCATCGTTGTAGATATTATACTCAACTACTAATCCCGAATTGGTGCAAAATAAATATGTCAAGCGATAATAGTGCGGATTCGTTTCAAGATCCCGATAGTCTATTGGACTTCTACAAATATTTGACGGTAGCGGCCTTTGTAGTACTATCGCTATTGTTCTTGTGGTACTTCGTCGCGTTCTTAATTGCGAAAAGTGAAAGCGAACTTGGCGGCCTTCGTCCGAGTTTGTCTTGGATCAAGGTAAACACCGAAGCAGTCTCGGCTCCATTCGGCCTCATCTTGTCATCGGCCGTTGCGTTCGCAGGTTCTTTAGTTGCGATTAAACTCTCCAATAATGCACTGCGGTTAACGAAGCAGTCCGGTAAACAGCAGGCCGAGCAAATGCGTATTGATCGGCATCAGAAAGCCATTGAAATTTGTAGTATTATTTCTCCTGTCGCTTCGGAAGTTGATCTAGCGGCTAGGCAGGTAACTGACGCAATTCTCACGGGTCTAGCCATGGCATCGTCGCACACTAATAGACTTCTCGCCGAACTAGCTGATTGTGGAGAATCGGATAACTCTGTTTATCCGCCTCGGACATATGTCACCCGAACCCAGGTCCGCAATGCTGTTACTGAGTTAGCGCTGGTGCTGCATCTCTCAGGGATACTTTCGGGCATTTCAACAG
Organism: Sulfitobacter brevis; assembly: GCF_900112755.1. Classification (GTDB taxonomy): domain Bacteria; phylum Pseudomonadota; class Alphaproteobacteria; order Rhodobacterales; family Rhodobacteraceae; genus Sulfitobacter; species Sulfitobacter brevis. Next base: position 12,234 of record NZ_FOMW01000009.1, read on the forward strand.
GCCTATTTCGGCTTTACCAATCATATGGCGGAGCATCCGGAATCGATACAGCGTCGTTGAATTGGAAGCCGCACTCGAGCAAGCTCCAGGAGCGCTTCTTACTCGAATATTCCAGATTAGATAGCAGCCAAAGCGCTGAATGGGATGCCTCTATTGTAGATGGGCTGGATCATCGTCCCAAGGTTCAGCGTTTGCTTGATCAAGTCGCGCAAATGAATCCTCGCGAAACTGCCGCATATTTGCGAGCTCAAGCAGGTGCGTTAGATGCCGATTCAATTACTGACGCATTCATGGAGTACTTTGGCGGAATCGTTCATTTAGGTTCAAACCCAGAGGCCCTCGTTGGTACAGGAGGTATGAATAGAATATCTGAGGATGCCAATCAGCTCTTTTTCGCGGCCCTTTTTGGATTACGAAGAATGTCTGCGACGTTCGGATACGTAAACCCTGATGATATCGACATCTCAACTGAGAGAAATGTATACTATTACCGCGTAAATACCGGCATCCCAGTAATGCTCAAGGTATTAGATAGCCTTCCGTCCAGTCACGCCGTTGAGAAGGAATTTTCCAGACTTACTGTGTCTATGACGAGGACTTTTGAAAGCGTTAAAAAATCGGAGGATGGTTCGCTTCAGGAATATGTTGAAAACTTCTTGCGGATTCACACTGCCAACCACGACGGAAACAGGGATGCTCTCAATAACATCCGAAACCAACTTATTGCACTTATAGAAGAGAACGGCGGTATTGATACTGGTGTATTTATCGTAAAGCAGGTCTAGTTGTCCTTAAGAGGAACTGGTTTATGTACTGAAACATCCACTTTGCTGATACCCTTGTGGAAAACGAGACAACAATTTGAATTGGCCTAACAGCCAATGCGCCTTGGAACGTGCTTGCTATATGAGGGCCGCTCGCTCCAAGGCGCGAAGAACCCCTAACCTAATATTGCTCCGCATTCTTAGCAGATTCCTACGCCGCCGTGCACACTCAGAACGTTCTCCACTCTGCTCAGTCAGACCAGACGCGAATGCGGAATAAGTCGTGAGACTATATGGCGGCTATGCGATTCAGACCTCCGGAAAAACGCCATTTCCTTCTTCCTTTTACATATAAGATTTGCATTCTACGTGAATAACATGAAGGGGTCCATATTGAGCACAAAAGTTTGTTGTAAGTCGATAGGGGGAAACCACTAGACTGCTTTAGATGGCAACGATGTTCATACAGTAACAGTAACAGTAAAGTTTAAGCTGTATCGCAGTGCAGGTAAGAGAAGAACCGCGGACCTACTGATTACAAATCAGTTGCTCTACCAGCTGAGCTATAGGGGCAAACGCGCTTGGCGTTTTGGGCTTGGCCATCTTAGGCGTTCGCGTGGCCGTTCTTTAGTAGATCATCGAAACGGATGCAAGTGGCCTCGGCAGCATCGGGGGCAAGAATTTTACCGTGCTGTCATTATGCGGTTTTACCCCAGCTATTTGCAGTTTTACTCCCCCCGTCAGAGCGGCTATTCAGGCGCCATCGTACACAACCCAAGAGCGGATAGAAATGCAGCTGGTTTTGCACACAGGCGCCCATTACACCGAAGAAGAGCGGCTGTTGAAATGTCTGCTGCGCAACACAGATGATTTCGTCCAGCGCGGGATCTCCGTGCCGGGGCCGACCAGTTTTCGTGCATTAATGCGCGACACGCTGAATGCGATGGACCGCAAGCCTGCGGCAGAAAACGCCCGCGACGTGCTGCTGGATATGATTCTTGATGATTCCACGCCGGAGCGGGTGATCCTGTCAGATCCGAACTTCTTCCGCACGCAAGGCACAGCCGTGAGGGAAGGGGTCCTGTACCCTGATGCGCCCAAGCGGATGATGCACATGGGGCAGATCTTCGCGGCCGACGAGCTTCGGATATTTCTAGCGATCCGTAACCCCGCGTCCTTGCTGCCGATCCTGTACGATAAAGCGCTTGAAAAAGAAGACGACAAATTCTGGGGCGGCCGCGCGCCCAGCGATGTACGTTGGTCCGAGACTGTGCTGGCGATCCGCCAGTCGGCGCCGCAAATTCCGATCACGCTGTGGTGCAATGAAGATACGCCGCTGATCTGGTCTCAGATCATTCGCGAGCTTGCTGGCCTTGAGCCGGATGAGAAAATCCACGGCGGCTTTGATTTGTTGAACCAGATCATGTCCAAGGAGGGAATGATGCGGTTTCGCAGCTATATCGATACCCATCCTGACATGTCCGAGATGCAAAAACGTCGGGTGATTGCCGCGTTCCTGGATAAATTTGCGCTCGAAGAAGAGATCGAGGAAGAGCTCGATATGCCCGGCTGGACCGAAGAGCTCGTCGAGGAATTGACCGATATTTACGACGAGGATGTCGAGCTGATCCAGCAGATCCCCGGCGTGACCGTAATTTTGCCCTAAGCGGGCAGGCGGGTTTAACGCCTATCGCATACTTGTGCAGATCTAATCGGGCCCTGCAGGAGCGCTCCGGCAGGGCCCGATGCTCATGAAAGCTGGGCGGCGATCTCGCAGATCACTTCATAGGCGATATCGACGTCATCCGATGTGCAGGTAAATGCGCCCGCCTGAAAGCGGATCACCAAGGCGCCCTCGACGCGGGTTTGAGTCAGGTAGATACGCCCGTCCGCATTGATTGCATCCAGCAAACGCTGGTTCAGCGCATCGCAGTCAGCCGTACCCCCGGGCGCATAGCGGAAGGTAAAGAGCGACAGCATCGGCGCAGTGACAATCTCGAAATCAGGAGTGCCCTCAAGCTTCTGCGCGAGGTTTGTAGCCCAAGAGACATGATTGCGGATCATCTCACGTAGGCCATCAAGGCCATGGGCGCGGATCAGAAACCATAGTTTGAGCGCACGGAACCGCCGCCCCAAGGGCACGGACCATTCGGAATAGTTGACAATCCCGTCAGCGCCTTGGGTTTTGAGGTATTCCGGCTGGATCGCCAAGGTTTTCACAAGGCTCGACGGGTCGCGCAGGAAATGCGTTGTGCAATCAAACTGCGCGCCAAGCCATTTATGCGGGTTCAGAACCACACTGTCGGCATCCTCGACACCTTTCCAGAGGGTTTGAAGCTCGGGGCAGATCATCGCAGCACCCGCCCAAGCCGCGTCCACATGGGTATAGAGCCCCTCAGCGCGGGCTATCTCCATCACAGCCGCGATGTCGTCCACAGCGCCGTTGCTGGTGCCGCCGACGCAGCAGATGATCCCTGCGGGGATCATGCCTGCGGCACGGTCGGCAGTGATGGCCTCACGCAGGGCGCCTGCATCCATGGCGCGGGTGGCGCCACCGGTGGGGATGCGCACCAGATTAGCCTCGCCTATCCCCGCGATCCAGATCGCACGATCCACCGAAGTATGGACCTCGCTTGAGGTATAGATCCGCAAGGTCGGTTGTCCCGCCAAACCCGCGGTATTGCCCTGCCAATCAAGTGTACGTTCGCGCATGGTCAGCACTGCACAAAGCGTCGCAGTGCTGGCGCTGTCCTGGATCACGCCTGCAAATCCTTCGGGCAGGCCGATGGCCTGGCGCATCCAGTCACAAACGCGGGTTTCCAGCTCGGTCGCGGCGGGGGAGGTTTGCCACAGCATGCATTGCGCGGCGATGGCGCTGACATAATATTCAGCCAAGACCGACACCGGCGCGGCATTGGCGGGGAAATATGCAAAGAAGCGCGGATGCTGCCAATGGGTCATGCCCGGCATGATCGTCGTTTCAAGATCGCCGAGAATATCATCCAGCGGCTGCGGGGCATCCGGGGGCGAAAGCGGCAATTGGGCCAAGATATCGCCGGGCTTGGTCTGTGCCCTGACGGGGCGCTCACGCAGGCCTGCGTGATAGTCGGCTGCCCATTTCGCCGCATCTGCGCCGTGCTTTTCGAATTCGTCCCAGTTCATCTTAGGCCTCGCCTGCGCTGCCCGGCGGACTGCGCAGGGCGGGTGGTTTCCATCAGGGCCATGTGCCGGTTGAGGCAACGTTTGACCCCACAATCGGCGCGGGCAGATCGCCCGAACGAACGCCTGTGTGGGAACGGAACTTAATCTCTGAAGTTACGGCTGCCCTTAATCTGGTCCCAAGCCCAGACAACTTCCTGAAGCTGCTCTTCCTGACTGCGATCGCCGCCGTTCATGTCGGGGTGTAATACCTTGATGAGCGCTTTGTAGGCCTTGCGCACTTCGGGCTTGCTCCAAGTATCTTTAACTTCCAGAATTTCGACAGCGCGGCGCTCGGTCGGGGGCAGGCGACGTCCGGCCTGCGGTCCACGGCCCGGGTTCTGCGTGGCATTCTTGCCCAAAACCTGATGCGGATCCTCAATGCCCAAACGGGCCCAAGCACGTGCCTCAGGGTCGCCCAGCGGCTTGGTTGTCCGTTCCCAGACCTTGTCTTTGGTCAACTGCGCGTTCAGCTCGGCCTCGGTGGTGCCGTCAAAGAAATTCCATTTGAGGTTATATTCACGCACATGCTGCTGGCAGAACCAGAAATAGTCGTCGAGCACATCCGGCGCTTTGGGCGCACGAAACTTGCCTGCTTCCTGACAGTCTTCATGATCGCACAGCCGCGTCGATGTTTCAGACGCGCCCGACATGCCCCGACGACCACGGGGGTTCTTCTTTTTCGAGGTCGACACGGACATGTCGAATCCGAAGGGATCAGGTTTTGGCATAGTTGGGACCTTTCCGACTCAGGCAGGTGACTTTAGACCCTGTGGAGCGAGATTGAAGGGGGCTTTGAAAAAAATGTCTAAAACGAGCGAAATTGAAGCGGCACTGAACGACGCATTTGCGCCCAGTGAGTTGGAGGTGGTGGACGACAGCGAAAGCCACCGCGGGCATGGCGGGTTCCAGGAGGGCGGCGAAAGCCACTATAACGTGCGCATCAGGTCAGAGGCGTTCAAGGGTATGAGCCGGCTGGCCCGCCACCGAGCGGTGCACGCCGCACTTGGACAGGACCTGATTGGCCGCATCCACGCGCTGGCGCTGGATCTTGGGGAGTAGCGGCACTTTGCATCAGCTATCGGGTTTCTGCGCGGCACGGGCTTTGGCATAGTCGCGCAGGGCCCCATCGTCATCCATATTGGTGGTGTCTTCGACGCCGTTGTCGAGCTGCTTATCCGCGTCCGGTTCAGTAACCCACGTCTCGGTGTCGATCGTGGTCATTGCATCTTGCGCGTCTGGTTCGGTTCCGAGCGTGTCGGATACAGGTGTCTCAGTCTCAAGCGTTTGAGCTTCCCCAACGTCGGCCGCGGCATCTTCATTTGCGGCAATCTGCGCGGCATCGCTGTCGCTCAGCTCCGGCATGTTGGCGGGCGCAGGCAACAGATCAGGGGCGAATGCGTCCTCATGGGCGGTATGCAGGCGGCGAAACACCAGAACATTGCGCCATTCGGTTGTGGTCGAGGTTAGGCCGGACCGCTCGATGCTGGGCAGGGTTTCCGCGCGCTGATACTCCCAACCTTCGGATGAAAGATCGTTCATAAGGCATTCAAGCGCATGAGAAAAACGCGCTTCAGCGCCTTTGACGCCATCGGCCTTCAGGCCACGGTTCGGCGCGGGGACAATCTTGTATTCATATCGCGGCATAAGGCACTCTCAGTCTGGAAGAAGGGTGGTCTATCAAAACCCGCGCTCCGGCGAAAGAGGCTGCGGCACCCGATTTGAGCGCATCCGCGAATTACTGCTTGAGACCGATGCGGCGGCCCAAGCGGTCGGGCACGGGCAGTTCAGCCTGCGCAGCCTTTAGCGCGGCAAGCTTCGAGGCAATCGCTTCCGGCATCGGTGCGACTTTGGGGCCGGATTGGTCAACATGCAGGGTCAGCCCTTCGGCGGTCGCCGCGAGCCAGCCGTCCTCATGCCAAAGCTCCTGATAGGAGTGGAACTTTTTCTCATCGCAATCAATGATATGGAAGGTGGCATAGACCTTGTCGTCCACATGCAACTCGCGCAGATAGCAGACGTGGAATTCCGCCACATAGGTGGTGAATCCGGTCTTTTGATAGGCAAGGCCAAAGCCGAGCGTGGGGTAAATCTCGTCCACCGCCTCGTCAAACAACACGTTGTAATAGGCCATGTTGAGGTGACCGTTAAAGTCGATCCACTCAGGGCGGACCGTCATCAGGGTGGAGCGAAGGGGGTATTGCATGGACGACCTCGGATTTTAAGTGAGACCCCCACCGCGGCACAGCACTGCGCAGAGGTGGGGCCTGATAGACGGGTCGGCGCGGCTCAGCCGTTAAGCTTTGCCGCCACGATGTCGTTGACGGCCTTGGGGTTGGCCTTGCCGCCCGTCGCCTTGATCACCTGACCGACAAACCAGCCTGCCAGCTTGGGGTTTGCTTGGGCTTTGGCGACCTGATCGGGGTTGGCGGCAATGATCTCGTCCACGGCCTTTTCAATCGCGCCGGTGTCGGTGACCTGCTTCATGCCACGCGCTTCGACGATCTGCGCCGGATCTCCGCCTTCGGTATAGACGATCTCGAACAGGTCCTTGGCGATCTTGCCCGAGATCGCGCCCGAGGCGATAAGATCGATAACGCCGCCCAATTGCACAGGCGTCACCGGGCTGTCGCTGATGTCGCGCTCGTCTTTCTTCAGGCGGCCAAACAACTCATTGATCACCCAGTTCGCGGCCATTTTGCCATCGCGGCTCTGCGCCACGGCTTCGAAATAGCCAGCCGAGTCCAGATCAGCGGTCAGCACCGAAGCGTCATAGTCGCTAAGGCCGAAATCATTGATAAAACGCGACTTCTTGGCATCCGGAAGTTCGGGAAGGTTCGCCGCGATAGTATCGACCCATCCCTGCTCAATCTCCAGTGGCAGCAGATCGGGGTCGGGGAAATAGCGGTAATCATGCGCTTCTTCTTTGGACCGCATCGAGCGGGTTTCCTGCTTGTCGGGATCAAACAAACGGGTTTCCTGAGTAACCGTGCCACCGCCCTCGACAATCGCGATTTGACGACGGGCCTCGACCTCGATGGCCTGCTGGATAAATCGCATGGAGTTCATGTTCTTAATCTCGCAGCGGGTGCCGAGGTGGCTGAAATCCTGCGTTGCCTGATATTTCTCGTATTGGCCAACACGGCAGATGGATACGTTCACATCCGCCCGCATTGCGCCGGACTGCATGTCCCCGTTACAGGTGCCCAAATAGCGCATAATCTGGCGCAGCTTGGCCAGATAGGCGGCGGCCTCTTCAGGGCCACGGATATCGGGCTGCGAGACGATTTCCATCAGGCAAACGCCGGTCCGGTTCAGGTCCACAAACGACATCGACGGATCCATGTCATGGATCGATTTGCCTGCGTCCTGTTCCATATGAATACGCTCGACCCGCACCAGACGGGCGGTGCCATCACCAAGCTCGACCAAGACTTCGCCTTCGCCAACAATCGGATGGTAAAGCTGCGAAATCTGATAGCCCTGCGGCAGATCGGGGTAGAAATAGTTTTTGCGGTCAAACGCCGACTTCAGGTTGATCTGAGCCTTGAGGCCCAGCCCTGTGCGCACAGCCTGTTCGATGCAATATTCGTTGATGACCGGCAGCATGCCCGGCATTGCGGCGTCCACAAAGGCCACGTTTGAATTGGGCTCTGCGCCGAATTTGGTCGAGGCACCCGAGAACAGCTTTGCGTTGGAGGCGACCTGCGCGTGGACCTCCATCCCGATCACCAGCTCCCAATCGTGTTTGGCACCGGCGATGACGCGGGGTTTTGGGGTCTCGTAGGTCAAATCAAGCATGGCGGGCTCCTGCGCGGAAAGTGTCGCAGCGGTCTTAGGCCAGCGCAGGGTTTGCCGCAAGTGCTCGGCGACTTCTTGAGGGGGTACAGCTGTGATTTTGCCAATGGCTATTGGCCGGTGCGCTCTGACTTAGGGCGACCGGCCAATACGGCAGTGAGATACGGGTGGCCTCAGCCTGCCTGCGCCACCGGACCGTGATCGGTAAAGACAATCCGATTGCCAGCCGAGATTTCGCGCTGGAACAATGTGGTGATGATCCGCATGGCATCATCGCGCCCCGATGCTGCAAACCGGTTGGGCGAACGGACCCGCAGGTTATTGTCAAAGCCGCGCGCGGCATGGGCCCAGATCATCGGGTGCAACTCTGTCAGATGCTCGCGGATAATCCAGCGGGCGCAGGCGGCAATCTCGGCGCGGTTCTGATCGGCCTCGTCATTGCCTGAAAAAGCCTGCCCGATAGAATTGGCGCAATAGGCTGCCAGCAGGTTGGTGGTATAGGGATCGCAGCGGCGGGCGAGGATGTCGCGCAACCCCTCGACAAAGAACGGTACATCAAGGTTGGCGCAGGCTTTATCGTCGCAGGCGATGGCGTCAAACATCACCCATGTATAGCCGCCTGCACCCCATGTGTCTTGGGTCCGCGACGCCGTGCGCCGTGCCTCAAGCTCCAGTGCCTCATAGCTGCCAAACCACCGGGGTAGCAGATGGTTGCCCATCGCACGCATCGCCCGCGGGTTGGCAGGGTTCAGGTCAATCAGCGCCTCGTATTTATCGGCAACACGGCCTGCAACGTGATCACTGCCGCCGAGCAAGGCACAATAAGTCGATGCCAGCAGCGGGGAGCGCATCTCGCTCGCGCAATAGGGAGCCAGAATATCACTGGCGCGGTCGAAATGCGCTTCAAATGCGTCACGGTTGCGGGTCGGGACTTCGGTATCCCAGCCGTTGCCGCGCCACGCCCAGCCAATGTCGATATGGGACTGGGCCACGATTGCGGCAATGATGTAATCATTCGGGTGATCGGCCAGCACATGCTCCAGGGCTTCGATGCCTTCCAGCAGCGGCGCGTCTCGGGCGGGCTTGCCGTCAATCAATGCATGTTCCACTGCCAAGACCACATCGGCACGCGCGCCGTAGGCCATCAACTCGGCGACAGACATCGAACCGGGCGTCAGAGCGCGGGCATCATCGGCCTTGCGGATTAGCTTGGAAAGCTCTTTCCACTTTTCTTGACGCACCAGTTTTTGCGCAGATAACAGATGCATGTCGCGCAGCTTGTCTTCGGCAGTGGGGTCAGGGCAGGTGATGCGCAGCATGGCGGCTCGCTCGGAGACGCTGGCGCTGCCGGACGGGGTGCGGCGTTGCAGCGGAATCGCCAGTGCCGCGTCGCATTGGCCGATGATCGAGCTCTGCACGGGCTCGGCTTTTCGTCCGGGCAGGTGGCGCTGTAAGAAGGTGCGCATTGCTTTCATAGGTATGTCCGATCGCTGCTCTATTTTCTTTCATCTAGGTATCGGAGTCGTTTGGGGCACAACCGTGGCGGTGCTGAGAAGATATCGCGGAACTCTTGGAGCCGGAAAAAGCGTTTTGCCACAATGCGGTGGCTTGCGGGGCTGATCGTCGCGCAGGCGTGGCTAATGGAGCGACGGTCGGATGATTGTCGCTGATACGGGCACAAGGAATCGGTATTGCTTGCAAACTAATCCAAATCTTAAACATAGTGCGCCGATGAAAAACTTGGTCCTTGGAGGAATGCTGGCCTGTGTGTCAGCGCTGGCGCATGCCGATGTGGAAACGCTGTTACGCCCGACAGCGCGGCCCGATGTGCTGGCCCGTCCCAAGGCCGATCCGTTTGTCGAGACGCCTGAAATTCTTCTTGAGGCGGCGATGACAGCGCCCGCGAATATACCTGACACAGACGCCGACCTGACAACCCGCACGCCGCGATTCACCACGACAATTCGCCCACCTGCGCGTTCGGGTGATGTGCCGCGCACACGCTGGCAACATATGGGCGGGCATGTGATCTGGACCCGTGCGGCGATCTCGGCGCTCAAGGCACATGGCAAACCTTTGGTCGATATGGTGCCGCGCGATATTGAGAACTGGTGTCCCGCCTATAAAACCGGCTCTGACGCGGACCGCCGTGCCTTTTGGGTGGGGTTCATGTCATCGCTTGCCAAGCATGAAAGCACCTATAAGCCTTGGGCAGTCGGGGGCGGCGGGCGTTGGTACGGATTGTTGCAGATTTTGCCCGGTACGGCACGGGGTTATAAATGCAACGTCGGGACCGGTGAGGCGCTTAAGAACGGCGCGGCGAACCTGAGCTGTGCTGTACGCATTCTGGCCCATACCGTGCCGCGTGACGGGGTGATCCATGGCTATAGCGGCGGGCGCGGGCGCGGCGTGACGGCAGATTGGGGCCCAATGCACAGCGCGCCCAAGCGGCAGGACATGGCCCGCTGGCTGCGCCGCCAGAGCTATTGCAAACCCCTTAACGAGACACGGCCGAAGGTTCGGCCCTAAGCATCTATTGTAAAAGCTGAAAGTGGTGGCGTTGTACGGCGAGACCGTGATCTTGAAGCGCGCTCTCAAACGCACGGTGCGGTGGCGTGCATTCAAACGGCAGGCGGATTTTGCGCCCTGTTCTGGTCACCACCGTAGCGCGGACCGAGAAATCCAGCCGTGTATCAAGGCGGATGTGGTCCACTTCTGCCAGCGCCACGTCGGCACGGCGGCGTCCGGAATGCCATGTCAGTTGGTCGTTCGTCAGCGTCAGCCCGCTGGCAGGATTTCGCGCGAGATCATAGATCGCGGGCAGGGTGAAGAGGCCTAGAAAGCCCAAGACCCACCACGCCGCGTCGAACCAGAGCCACGCCGCCGCCAGCATCAGCCAGATCACCGCAACGATGATGCCCGTGCGCCAGTTGCGCGCTTCACATTCAAAGACGAAGTCAGCTGCCACTTGCCGCGCTATCGTCCGCCCGAGACGTCAAGGGTCGATCCGGTGACGTAGCTTGCCTCGTCTGACAGCAGCCACAGCGCCGCGTTGGCGACCTCAATAGCACTGCCAGCGCGTTGCATTGGCACCTTGGCCGCCACCCGCAGTGCGCGGCCAGGTTCACCGCCTTTGGCGTGAATGTCGGTTTCGATCACGCCGGGGCGCAGGGACATCACGCGGATGCCTTCTGCGGCTACTGCATCGGCCAAGCCTTTGGTAAAGGTATCAATTGCCGCTTTTGAGGCCGCGTAATCGACATATTCATGCGCCGATCCCAACCGTGCCGCCGCCGAGGAGATGTTCACGATCGCACCGTCATCGCCCTGCGCCTGCATCCGGCTGACTGCTTCGCCCGCCACCAGAATTGCGCCGATGACGTTGGTATCAAACATCCGCCGCAGCCGTGCGTGGGTAAGCTCCGTCACGGGTACTGCGACATCCACGATACCTGCGTTGTTGATCAGCGCATCCAGTTGGCCAAACTCCACATCGATCTGCGCGAACATATCGGTGATTGCGTCAGGATCGGCGACATCGGCCTGACAGAGCAGCACGCGCGCGCCCGCCATCTCGGCGTCGCGACCAACGGCATCGGCCAACGCATGATTGCTGCGATAATTGAGCACCAGATCATAGCCACGTGTCGCCGCTAGTCGTGCACAAGCGGCACCAATGCCACTGGACGCACCGGTAATCAAAAGGACAGGGCGCATGGTTCAAGCCTTCCGGATGCGCGTCAACATCTCGGTGACATCGCGGCTGAGGGTGGGTTGGGCGAGAATGCGATCAAGCTCGGCGGTGATCAGAGCCTTGCGGTCATCGTCATAGCGCGGCCATGACTGGAACGCCGAACACATCCGCGCCGTGGTTTGCGGATTGACGGGGTCAAGCTTGATCAGCCAGTCGGCGAGAAGTTGGTACCCCTTGCCAGAGTGGTGGTGAAAGCCTGCGTGGTGCATCACAAGGCTGCCGAACACTGCGCGGAACCTGTTGGGGTTCTTCCAGTTGAAATCCGGATGATCAGTAAGGGCGGCAGCCACGTCGGCGGCATCTTCTGGATCGGCTTCAATCACTTGCAGGCCAAACCATTTATCCATCACCAGACGGTCGTTTTTCCATTGTGCTTCAAAGGCTTTTAGCGCGGCACTGCCCCGATCGGCGCGGATCAGATTGGCCAGACCGGACAATTGCTGGGTCATGTTATCTGCCGCGCCGTATTGCGCCTGCGCCTGTACGCCACCATCGGTACGGGTAATGAGGGCCAGCGCGCTATTGGCCAGCGCCCGTTTGCCGGACTGCTCTGCGTCAGGGCGGTATTCAGCCGTTACGAGGTTATCGGCATAGAGTGCGGGCAGCACATCGCGGAAGCGCCGCGCCATTGCCGCGCGCATCGTCTCGGTCGCGGCATAGATCAGATCAGGCTCCGGCACTTCGCCTGCGTCATGGAGCGCCGTCGCGAGGTCGGACTGGCTCGGCAAGCCCATCATCAGGGCGCGGTAGGCGGGGTCCAAGGTTTCGTCCCGTAGAACCGCAAGGATCCCGTCCAGATAAGCCCGGTCAGGCGCCGTACCCTCACGGATCATCGACAGCAGCGATTTGCGCGCCAGCGTGCGGCCCGCTTCCCAGCGATTGAAGGGGTCGGTGTCATGGGCCAGCAGCAGCGCCCGTTCGGTATCATTCAGATCATGGTCCAGCACTACAGGGGCCGAGAAACCGCGCAGGATTGAGGCAACGGGCCGCGCGGCCAGACCATCAAAGGTGAAGCTCTGGCTGGCTTCGGTCATTTCCAGCACGCGTGTTTCGGCAACTTCGTCACCAATGGGGCCGATCAGCCCTACGGATATCGGAATCACCAGCGGCTGTGGCTCGGGTGTGGCGGCACTGGGCGGGGTGTGCTGGGTAAAGGTCAGGGTAAGAGTGTCATCGGCCCAGTCCTCGATGACCTTCAATCGCGGTGTGCCGGCTTGCGAATACCAGCGCTTGAACTGGGTCAGATCGCGGCCCGTGGTATCCTCGAACACCTTGAGCCAATCTTCGATGGTGGCCGCATCGCCGTCGTGCCGCTCGAAGTATAAGTCGAGCGCTGTTGCGTAGGCGTCATCCCCCACCAACCGTTTCAGCATCCCGATAACCTCGGCGCCTTTTTCGTAAACGGTGGCGGTGTAGAAGTTGTTAATCTCCTGAAAGCTCTCGGGCCGTACGGGATGGGCCAGTGGGCCTTGGTCTTCGGCAAACTGGCGTCCGCGCAGATCAATCACATCGCCGATCCGCTTTACGGCAGCCGAGCGCATGTCAGAGGTGAACTGGCTGTCGCGGTAGACTGTCAGCCCTTCCTTGAGGCAAAGCTGGAACCAGTCGCGGCAGGTGATGCGATTGCCGGTCCAGTTGTGGAAATACTCATGGGCGATGATCGCCTCGATCCGCTCGAAGTTCATATCGGTCGAGGTTTCGGGCGAGGCGAGCACAGCAGAGGAGTTGAAAATGTTCAGCCCCTTGTTCTCCATCGCGCCCATGTTGAAATCATCAACCGCGACGATGTTGAACAGATCGAGATCATATTTGCGCCCGTATACCTCCTCGTCCCATTTCATGCTGTCCTTGAGCGCCTGCATGCCGAAGGCGCATTTGCCCTCGTCTCCGGGGCGGACATAGAGGTTGAGATCGACCTTACGACCAGAAGCCGTGGTGAATGTATCGGCGTGGGCGATCAGCTCACCCGCCACCAAAGCAAAGAGGTAGGCAGGCTTGGGCCAAGGATCGTGCCACTCGGCATGGCCCTCGCTTGAAGCTACAGGGTTGCCGTTGGACAACAGCACAGGGTGCGGGCCGTTGATAATGACGGTGAAGACGCTCATCACGTCGGGACGGTCGGGGTAATAGGTGATCTTGCGAAAGCCTTCGGCCTCGCATTGGGTGCAATACATGCCGTTGGACATATAAAGCCCTTCGAGCGCGGTATTGCCCTGCGGGTCAATCTCGACTTCTGATTCCCAGATGAACGGGCCGTCGGGCACATCGCAGGTCAGGCCCTTGTCGGAGACATCGGGCGCGACGGGAGTACCGTCGATGCTGGCGTTGATCAGCTTGAGGTTCTCGCCGTGCAAAAAGAACGTGCGGTCAGTCGCGGCAGGGTTCGGGCGAAAGGCGGTGCGGCTTTTCACGCGGGTGTTTTCAGGGTGCAAATCAAACGTCAGTGTCACCTCATCCACGACGAAGCCAAAGGGGCTGTAGTCGGACAGATAGATGGTCTCGGGGGCTGCGTCGCGCATGGGTAATCCTTGGAACGAATAGGGTTGGCACACGTTATATCTGTAACGCCAGACCCGCAAGCGGGTCATCCCGAGCCCCTAAATTTCAGGAGAAACCTTATGTCTGCCCCCGATACAAACGTCGAGAAACAAGAACGCCAGCACAAGCCCTCACTACTGGGCATTCGCGGCGTCCTTGTCATTGTCGCATTGCTTACGATCGGTCTGGTCTTTTACCTCGCGATCAACAGTTCTGGCCCTGATGATCGGGATGGCGTGAGCGGGGTACCTACCACGGATGTCACCACCGAAACGATGCAGCCTGCAACTAACGATAGTCAGACCCCCGCAGCTCCCGCCGGAAACTGACGCCTCTGCCGTGCCGCATGTGCGTGACGACTACACCGAACAATTGGTTAGGGGCGCTTGTATCAAGCGCCCTTCATCGTAGGACGACCGTAACGAGAGCTTGAGCGCTGTTTGGTAAAGTATTCTTACCAAAGCCGCAAATTGTGTTTGTAATCCCCCCAAAGCTCATTCAGTCTGCGGCCGAACATCCGGCAGAGCGGCCGGACCCAGCGGAGGATAGATTGCGTGACAGGTAGGACAGACAAGAGCGGTTTGCAGGTGGATACCGACCTCGCGACTTTCATCGACACGCAGGTGTTACCAGAGACGGGCGTCGCGCAGGGGGCCTTCTGGTCCGGTTTCTCCGCACTGGTTCATGATCTCGCGCCGAAAAACCGCGACCTTCTGACCAAGCGTGAAGATCTCCAAAGCCGCATTGATACATGGCACAAAGACCGCAAAGGTCAGGACCACGACGATGAGGCCTATTTGGCGTTCCTGGAGAGCATCGGCTACCTCGTGCCAGCACCCGAAGCGTTCGAGATTGAGACGACAAATGTCGATCCGGAGATTGCCACTGTGCCCGGGCCGCAACTCGTGGTGCCCATCACCAATGCACGCTTTGCGCTAAATGCCGCCAATGCGCGGTGGGGCAGCTTGTACGATGCGCTTTACGGCACCGATGCGCTGGGCGATCTGCCTGCGGGCAAGGGCTATGATGTCGCGCGTGGGACACGGGTTGTGGCGCGGGCCAAGGCGATGTTGGATGACGTGTTTCCGCTGGCAGTCGGCACGCATATGTCGGCCACCGGATACCGGATCGAAAATGGTGGGCTGATTGTCGCCGTGGGTGACGGTGTGCCTTTGGAAGATCCCGCGCAGTTTGTCGGCTATCGCGGTGATGCAGCGGCACCTACGCATATTCTTTTAAAAAACAATGGTCTGCATGTCGAAATCAATGTCGATGCAGCGCATTCGATTGGCAAAGACGATCCGGCGCATGTCTCGGACGTGGTGCTGGAATCTGCCCTGTCGACGATCATGGACTGCGAAGACAGCGTTGCCGCAGTGGATGCCGAAGACAAGATTGGCGCCTATGCCAACTGGCTCGGCCTGATGAAGGGTGATCTGCAAGAAACCTTTGAAAAGGGCGGCGCACAGGTCACACGGGCGATGAACCCCGACCGCACCTACACAACACCAGACGGGGGCGAACTGGTATTGAAGGGCCGTTCCTTGATGCTGGTCCGCAATGTCGGGCATCTGATGACCAATCCTGCGATCCTTGACCGTGACGGCCATGAGATCGGCGAAGGGCTGATGGATGCGATGATTACCACGCTGATTGCGATGCACGATCTGGCCCGCGATGGCGGCAACTCCGTCACTGGCAGCGTCTATGTGGTGAAGCCCAAGATGCACGGGCCCGAAGAAGTCGCCTTTGCCGACGAGATATTCACGCGGGTCGAAGAGGTGCTGGGCCTGCCGCAGAATACTGTCAAGCTGGGCATTATGGACGAGGAGCGGCGCACTTCTGCCAATCTTGCGGCCTGTATCAAAGCGGCAAAGCACCGTGTTGCTTTTATCAACACTGGTTTTCTAGACCGCACAGGCGATGAGATCCACACGTCGATGGAGGCGGGTGCGATGGTGCCCAAAGGCGAGATGAAAAACGCCGCATGGATTTCAGCCTATGAGGACCGCAACGTTGATATCGGGTTGGCTTGCGGATTGCAGGGCCGTGCCCAGATCGGCAAAGGCATGTGGGCGATGCCGGACCTGATGGCGAATATGCTGGAGGCAAAGATCGGCCATCCGATGGCGGGTGCAAATTGTGCTTGGGTTCCATCGCCGACCGCCGCCACATTGCACGCCACCCATTACCACAAGGTTGATGTATTGGCGCGCCAGAGTGAGATCAGGGATGCGGGGCCGCGTGCTGGTCTGCGCGAACTGCTGACCATTCCGGTGATGGCGCAGCGCAACCTCTCCGAAGAGGAAGTGACCCGCGAGATCGAGAATAATGCGCAGGGCATTCTGGGCTATGTTGTGCGTTGGATCGACCAGGGGGTGGGGTGCTCAAAGGTGCCTGACATCAACGATGTCGGTCTGATGGAAGACCGCGCCACCTGCCGGATTTCTGCGCAGGCACTAGCGAACTGGCTGCATCACGGGCTGGTCACGCCCGAGCGGATGACAGCCGTAATGCAGAAGATGGCCGCCGTGGTGGATCGTCAAAACGCCAGCGATCCGGCGTATCACCCGATGGGGCCGTCTTTTGATGGTGTCGCCTTCCGTGCCGCTTGCGATCTGGTTTTTGAGGGCCGTGCCCAGCCGTCCGGCTATACCGAGCCGGTTTTGCATGCCCGACGTTTGGAACTTAAAGCCGCAAATGCAGGCTAGGCTGAAGCGATGAGGGGGCGGTCAGCCCCCTCAGAATTTTCCATATACAAAAGCCAGAAAGAATAGACACATGATTGTTACACTTAAGAAAGCCCGCACGATTGTCCGCAAAGCCTTGGAAAAGGGCCGCGCGTTAGAACTGAAACCGCTGTCGGTCGTGGTGCTGGATGCGGGCGGTCATGTTGTTGCGTTCGAGCGTGAGGATGGCGCGTCAGCGGGGCGTTTTGCGATTGCGCATGGTAAGGCTTACGGGGCGGTGATGCTCGGCATGGCGGGCACAGCGCAGATGAAACGCGCCGAAGATCAGGCGTACTTTATGAATGCGGTGAATGGGGTTTTTGGCGGCCAAGTCGTGCCGGTGCCGGGTGGTGTGTTGCTGCGCAATCCCAAGGGTATTGTGCTGGGTGCGGTCGGTGTGACGGGCGATAGCTCGGACAATGATGCGATTGCAGCGATGGCGGGGATTGAAGCTGCAGGTATGACCGGCGAGATTTAACAGCTCGGGTTGAGCTGTGCTGCGCTGCGGCTTATGCTTGGGGTCAAGCTGACAAACTAAGGTGTGTTCATGGCCCGACCCGTCGTTGGAATTATTGGTAATACCCATCTGATTAACGATTCGTATCTGGTTCATGGGGCGGGGCAATTGAACTCGCAGGCGGTGTCCGAGGTATCGCAATGCGTGCCGCTGATCATCCCTGCGGATCCGGCTTTGATGGATGTGCGGGATTTGATGGAAGCCTGTGACGGATTTTTGTTTACCGGCGGGCGGCCCAATGTGCACCCCGAGGAGTACGGCGAGGCAGAAACCGTCGCACACGGAGCTTTTGACCGGGCGCGGGACCGCCTGACGCTGCCGCTTATCCGCGCTTGTGTGGAACGCGGGCAGCCATTTTTGGGTATTTGCCGTGGGTTTCAAGAAATTAACGTCGCGATGGGCGGCAGCTTGTTTCCTGAAATCCGCGAGTTGCCCGGTCGGATGAACCACCGGATGCCCCCCGACGGCACGATCGAAGAAAAGTTTGAATTGCGCCATGACATCACCTTTACCGAGGGCGGGGTGTTCCATGAGGTGATGGGAGCCATGCGGGTCCGGACCAACACGCTGCACGGGCAGGGGATCAATAAACCGGGCCCCCGTATCGTGATTGATGGCCATGCCGAAGATGGCACACCCGAGGCGCTTTACGTGCAGGGGGCGGCTGGCTTTACCTTGGCCGTACAATGGCACCCTGAGTGGAATGCCGGTCAGGATCCGGTGTCGCGCCCCTTGTTCGAGCGGTTTGGCGATGCGGCCCGCAGTTGGGCGGCGCGTGGCGACGCCCCAGCTTTGAAAGTCGTTTAAGCGAAAGAGCGCGCGCTGCCTGCACGTTGAGTTCAGGCAACGCTTGTGCCAGATGGCTACATCTGGCCACCTGCAATTTCGATTGACTGGCCGTTGATGCTGCCTGAATTCGACCCGACCAGCCAAGCGGCGGCTGCAGCCACCTCTGCGGGGGTGATCAGGCGCTTGTGACGGTTGGAATTTACCATGATGTCGCGGGCTTTTTCCTCGCTCAGCCCCGCACGCTGCGCGATGGAGGCGGTGTTGCGTGTTACGATGGGTGTATCAACATAACCCGGACAAATGGAATTAAAGGTAAGCGGCTGACCGATGTATTCTTCGCTGAGCGAACGGACCAGCCCGATCATCCCGTGTTTTGAAGCCGAGTAGCAGGCTGCGCCGGGCAGGCCGCGCAGACCCGCCATTGAGGATATTGCGATTACGCGGCCCCAATCGGTTTGGCGCATGGATTGCAGGCTCTCGCGGATGGTCAGAAAAGCGCCATCAAGGTTGGTGGCCATCATGTCGCGCCAGAACGCCATATCGGTCTTATGCAGGGCTTTGCCCGTGGCGATGCCCGCATTTGCCACACAGATTTGCACAGGGCCGCGGGCTTTTACGGCGGCAGCGATGGTCGCGACAACCTCGTCTTCATTGCGCACGTCCATCGCTATGCCAGTGATATGATCGGTGGACACCTCGTCCAGCACCTCTTGCCGCCGACCAGTGATGGTCACGCGGGCACCTTTTGCTGCGAGGTCTTGCGCGATGGCGAGGCCGATGCCAGTGCCGCCGCCGGTAATGAGCGCGTGTTTGCCTGTTAGGTCCATGTTTTTCCTCCTGATTGCAGCGGGCATGCTGCCGCTGGAGAGGATGGTGCGCAAGGGCCAAGCGGGGCGCGCAGGCGTGGCCGTTACGTCACGCTCGCCGCGCAGGTATTGCGAATACGCATCAAGCGTTGCAGGGCGATTCCGGCTTGGGTAGATCAGAGGCAGGTAACCTGAACACAGGGCCCATCAGATAAGATATTGGAGCAGTAGATGAATAAATTTATGACAGCCGCAATTGCGGTGGCGACGCTCGGCGTGACAGGCGCGCAGGCAGGGGAGATGACCGGCGGGTCGCTCGGTCTGTCATACTCCTCGTTTTCCGACGGCGATTTCGGCGATAAAGCTTCGATCGAAGGATCGGTTGAATTTGGCATTACCCGCAATTTTGCAGTGCAAGCGGATTTGGCACACCACCGCGCCGGCGAAACTGATCTGAATTCGACCAATATCGGCCTGCATGGCATCTATCACATGGATGAGATGACCTCGTTTGGTGCTTTTGTTGTGCGCGAAGATACTAACTTCGGCAACATTGACTATATCGGGCTCGAAGCCGGGTATGACGCCGGAATTATGGATTTTGAGGGCTACCTTGCCAGAGCAGATATCGCCTCCGAAGATGGTACGCTGATCGGCCTTTCGGGACGCTACGAGTTTGCAAACTCGGTTGGTTTGACAGTTGGCTATGATCGCGCCGACGTAGATGTGCTCGACATATCTGTCTTCTCTGCGGGGCTTGATGCTGACGTTTCTCCAAACCTGAACCTGTTTGTCGAAGCCGGTGTGGGCAAAGTTGCGGCTTTGGGTTTTTCCGAAACGGATGCCTTCATGGGCATTGGCGGCAAGTACGCCTTTGGTGCAAAGCGCGGAGCGACTTTCGAGCAACGCGGATTCAGTTCTGTATTGCCTGGTCTATAAAGCTGACAGTAGGTCGCTATGCGTGATCTGGATCGCGCTACGGGAAGGTTTGCGTTGGATTGTTGCGTCATTTCGCATCAAAACGACATAAATGAACCAGTGGCGCTTTCCAATACTTGTGCACCTGCGGCATGCGCGGTATCGCTTCGATAACAAAATTGCGCTGTTCTTGGCGCGATCGATTTGATCGGGGGGTATTGGATGAAGATCGGCACACCAACAGAAACCTTTGAAGGCGAGGCACGGGTCGCGATGACGCCCGACTCGGCTTTGGCGCTACAAAAGCTCGGGCATGAATGCGTCATCGAAAGCGGGGCAGGCGCCCTAGCTGGCTTTGACGATGCGTCCTACAAAGCGGCGGGCGTCGAGGTGGTTGATACCACCGAAGCGCTCTGGAGCGCGGTTGATGTGATCGCCAAAGTGCGCGCACCTTCAGAGGCCGAGGTTGCGCGGCTGCGCGACGACCAGACGCTGATCTCCTTCTTCAATCCGGCTGGCAACAAAGAGCTGATGGAAGCTGCGGCCTCCAAGGGAGCCACACTGATCGCGATGGACATGGTCCCGCGGATCAGCCGCGCCCAGAAGATGGACGCGCTGAGCTCGATGGCCAATATCGCGGGCTACCGCGCTGTCATCGAAGCGGGCAATAACTTCCCGCGCTTCTTCACTGGGCAGATCACGGCAGCAGGTAAAGTGCCGCCCGCCAAAGTTCTGGTTGTGGGCGCTGGTGTCGCCGGTTTGGCCGCGATCGGCACCGCGACCTCGCTTGGTGCAATCACCTACGCCTTTGACGTGCGGCCAGAAGTGGCTGAACAGGTCGAGAGCATGGGCGCCGAGTTTGTGTACCTTGATTTTGAGGAAGAGCAGCAGGACGGTTCCGCTTCTGGCGGCTATGCCTCTGTTTCCTCGCCGGAATTTCGCGAAGCCCAGCTTGCCAAATTCCGCGAACTGGCCCCCGATATGGACATCGTGATCACCACCGCGTTGATCCCGAACCGCGAAGCGCCGGAGCTTTGGACCGAAGATATGGTCGCCGCGATGAAGCCGGGCAGCGTGATTGTCGACCTGGCAGCAGAGAAGGGCGGCAACTGCAAGCTGACTGTGCCGGACGAGAAGATCGTGACCAAGAACGGCGTCACCATCGTTGGCTATACCGATTTCCCCAGCCGGATGGCGACACAAGCCAGCACGCTTTACGCGACCAACATCCGTCACATGATGACCGATCTGACGCCCGATAAGGACGGCAAGATCAATCACAACATGGAAGATGACGTGATCCGTGGCGCGACCATCACCCATGCCGGTGATGTAACCTTCCCGCCGCCACCGCCCAAAGTAGCGGCGATTGCGGCAGCGCCCAAAAAAGCGCCCGTGAAAGAGCTGACACCCGACGAGAAGCGCGCCGCCGAAACGGCTGCATTCAAGGCGGCCACCAGATCGCAAGTGACCTTGCTGGTGGTGGGCGGGGCGATCATGTTGCTGATCGGCGCATTTGCACCGGCGAGCTTTATGCAGCACTTCATCGTGTTTGCCTTGGCCTGCTTCATCGGCTTCCAAGTCATCTGGAATGTCAGCCACGCGCTGCACACACCGCTGATGGCCGTCACCAATGCCATCTCGGGGATCGTGATCCTCGGGGCGCTGTTGCAGGTCGGATCGGGCAGTTGGCTGGTGGTCTTCCTCAGCTTCGTGTCCATTCTCATTGCCTCCATCAACGTGGTGGGTGGCTTCCTCGTGACACGGCGCATGCTCGCCATGTTCCAGAAATCCTGAGGGGGTCGCTGATATGTTTTCACTTGGTTTGACGTCTGCGGCCTATATTGCTGCCGCTGTTCTTTTCATCCTCTCGCTTGGCGGGCTCTCCAATCAGGAAAGCGCAAAGCGCGCTGTCTGGTACGGAATTGTCGGCATGGGTCTGGCGGTCTTCGCGACCGTCTTTGGCCCCGGCGTTTACAACATCGTTCTTATCCTGATCGCCATCGCGGCGGGGGGCTTTGCCGGTTACTATGTGGCCGGTCGGGTCCAGATGACCGAAATGCCGCAACTTGTGGCGGCGCTGCACTCGTTCGTGGGTCTGGCGGCGGTCTTTATCGGGTTGAACGCTGATATCATGCTGGCCTCGGTCGTGGCTCTGCGCGACGGCGGGGTACCGCTGGCCGATGCACAGCTCACCGGCTTTGGTGAAAGCCTGTGGAAGAAGGACGCGGTCGAAATCGCGATCCTGAAGGTCGAAGTGTTCTTGGGCATCTTCATCGGCGCGATCACCTTCACCGGTTCGGTTATTGCCTTTGGCAAGCTCGCGGGCCGTGTTGATGGCAAGCCGACACAGCTTCCCGGTGGCCATATGCTGAACGCAGCGGCGCTGATCGCTGCATTGCTGCTGGGTGTGATGTACTTTAATGGCGCGGGCATCTGGACGATGGTTCTGGTGACCCTGATCGCGGGCTTCATCGGCTGGCACCTGATCATGGGCATCGGCGGCGCGGACATGCCTGTCGTGGTCTCCATGCTCAACAGCTATTCCGGCTGGGCGGCTGCGGCGATCGGTTTCACGCTGGGCAACGATCTGTTGATCGTCGTCGGCGCGCTGGTCGGCTCCTCGGGGGCGATCCTGTCCTACATCATGTGCCGTGCGATGAACCGCAAGTTCATCAACGTGATCCTCGGCGGCTTTGGCGGGTCGAAAGGTCCGGCGATGGAGGTCGAAGGCGAGCAAATCGCGATTGAGGCCGAAGGTGTGGCCAATGCGCTGAACGATGCTGACAGCATCATCATCATCCCGGGCTACGGCATGGCGGTGGCGCAGGCGCAGCAGTCGGTCAGCGAGCTGGTCAAAAAGTTGCGGGCTGCGGGCAAAACCGTGCGTTTCGCCATTCACCCCGTTGCGGGGCGTCTGCCGGGCCACATGAACGTTTTGCTGGCCGAAGCGCGGGTGCCTTATGACATCGTGATGGAGATGGACGAAATCAACGACGACTTCCCCCAAACGGACGTTGCCATTGTGATCGGTTCAAACGACATCGTGAACCCTGCGGCGCAGGACGATCCCAACAGCCCGATCGCCGGTATGCCGGTGCTCGAATGTTGGAAAGCCAAGACCGTGTTCGTATCCAAGCGCGGGCAGGGTACTGGTTACTCCGGTATCGAGAACCCGCTGTTCTTCAAGGAAAACACGCGGATGTTCTATGGCGATGCCAAGGCGTCGCTGGACAAGCTGATCCCACTGATCGACTGAGCGGACCCAGCTTTGCTATTTCCAAACGCCCCGCCGCATCGGTGGGGCGTTTTACGTTTATGAGGCGGGTCATATCTCGCCGGACCCACTTGGTATACCTAAGTACACAGTAACTCATTGATTGATATGATACTTTCTCTTTGATATCGCCGCAGGACCGCGTATTCATGCTAAAAGCTCTTGCAGGAACGCACTCATGGCCCCGATCACCGACCACCCGCTTCGCTATGCTCTGTCCGGCGAATTGCACGCGCGGCCGTTTCCGGCGCTCGGGGCGCCTTCTAGGGCGGTGTTTCTCGCGATCAAACAACCCAGCGACGCCGCGACCCGTGACAGGGCGGCCGATTTGGCGCATTTGGTGCAACTGCTTGATCATTACGGCGCACCGCGCCCTGATGAGAACGCCACGCATTATTACGGTGTAATGGGTAAATACTCCCTGAAGTGGGAGCAGCACACCGAATTTGTCACGTATACAGTATTCTCTAAAGGCTTGGGCGACCGGCCTTTTGATCCTGCCGAATTTGACGTCTTCCCCGACTATTGGCTTGCTGCCGCACCGGGCGGGCGGATCACCTCGGCCCTGCTGAGGGTCGTGCCGCGCCCGTCTGACGACTCCATGATCGATAGCCAACTGCGTGACTGGTTTGTCCCCGAAAGCCTTGCTGTGGCTTCGGTCCTCGAGGGGGCCGCTGTGGTTGCCAGCGATTTTCGCATCGATTCGGCTGGCCATCAGCGTATCGCGATCTTTCCCGACGCAGGCACCGGCGACCGCCGCATCGGGCGCATTGTGCAGCGGCTGTGCGAGATTGAGACATATAAGGCCGTGTCGATGCTGGGGTTCAGCCATGCGCGTGATATCGGCCCCGCGCTCAACACGCTCGATACCGAGCTGTCCGAGCTGATGGCCCAGATGCGCGGGCCGGAACAAGCGCCGGAGCAAACCCTGCACGGGCTGCTGGATATCTCGGTCGCGCTCGAAACTCTGGCGGTCCGCTCGGCCTTTCGCTTTGGCGCTACAGAAGCCTACCGTGCCATCGTGAGCCAGCGCATTGCGGCGCTGCGCGAAGAGCGGTTTATGGGGCGGCAGGGCTTTGGTGAATTCATGATGCGCCGCTACGATCCGGCGATGCGCACCGTTGTCTCGACCGAGAGCCGGTTGCAGAGCCTGTCAGCCCGTGCCGTGCGCGCCAGTGAGTTGTTGCGCACGCGGGTTGATGTTGAACGCTCGGCGCAGAACCAAGCCATTCTGGCCAGCATGGACAAACGTGCCGACCTGCAGTTGCGGCTTCAGCACACAGTTGAAGGATTGTCTGTGGTTGCGATCAGCTACTACGCGGTCTCGCTGGTCGGTTATCTGCTCTATCCGCTCGCGGCGCGGCTGGAGGTCAGCAAAGAGATGCTGACCGCCGGTGTTACAGCGCCGGTTGTGATTGGCGTGTGGTGGATGCTGCGCCGCCTGCGACGCCGCCTCGGGTGAGCAGGGCATTGGTGACCAAGGCACCCGCCGCGATCATCCCCAGCGCCAGTATCGCCGCGATCGAAAGGGTCGGCACACCCGAGAGGCCCGCGCCCAGCGTACAGCCGCCCGCCAGAACGCCGCCTACACCCATCATTGCTGCACCTGTCAGGTAACGTCCGGTCTGGCGCGGGCTGTCAAAACTCTGCCATGCGAATTCGCGGAACAGCAGGCTGGCTACCAATGCGCCCGCGAGGATGCCGCCCATGAAGCCGGTGCCAAAGCTGGCCGGAATTGAGCTGCTGGCGATGATGAAGAACAGCGCTTCGGCGGAGGCGGAGGTGGTAGACAGGCTTTCCATCACAATCGGGTCGAAGTCGTCATAAAGCACAAAGCCGGTGCCGACCCATGCCAAGGGGACCAGAAGCCCCAGCATCGCTGCCATCACCAGCGCACCCGCGCTGGTGCCCGAGCGCAAAACGATCAGTGCACAAAGCGCCACGATCAACGCCGTACCGGCCCACACACCGCCTGGAAGTGCGGCGAGCGAAACGGTATCGCCCATCTCGACCGTGACCGACCCCAAGGCGACACGCAGCGGCGCCAGCAGGCCTTTGAGGGTGGCATGGGCAACGACAGCGAAGACGACGATGACAGTCAGCGCGCGCAGGTTACCTGAGCCGCCCAGCACCGTCAGCCGCGAGATACAGCCGCGCGTGAGCACCATGCCCGCGCCAAAGAGTAACCCGCCGACCGCGATGGCCAGTACCGGCATGGCAGAAGTCATGAAGCGATGCTCGGCAAAGTCGATCCAGCCGTAGCCAGCCGCGACTTGAGTGCCAATGACGGCTGTGGCGAGCGCCATAAACCACACGCCTGCGGCTTGTCGGCTGTCTTCGCCGACCAATGTGCGGCGGAAACAAAAGCGGGTGCGCTGCGCCAGAAATCCGAAAGCCAGCCCGAGGACGAGCCCAAGGACCACTGACGCCTGCTGGGCGGTGACGTTTTCAAAGCCGAAGGTTTCAAACATGTCGCGATTCCCGATTTGCTAATGTGCACCTCAGGTGGCGCGCCGTTGCGGGATAATCAACCCATGTAGCCGGTCAAAGGCGGGCTGAAGCTGGAACAAGGGTGCGGAAATGCGGCAATCAGGTGAACATTTGTTCTAGTTGCGGCGAAAAAAGAAACCGCTGATCCAGCCTGAAGTCTGAGGCCGGATCGCGGTTCTTATTTCTGGTATGGCTCTGAAAAGCCGCCGACCGATCGCGTGCCTTACCGTCCGCGAATCCGCGGATCCAGCGCATCGCGCAACCCGTCACCGAGGTAATTGACCCCTAGAACGGTCAGCGAAATCGCAATCCCCGGCAGCAACACCCGTTCGGGGAACTCCTGCATCCGGCTCACGGCATCGGAGAGCAGCTTGCCCCATGTGGGATAGTCAGACGGGAAACCGACGCCTAGAAACGACAAAGCACTCTCGGTGATGATCGCGGTGGCAAGGCCCAGCGTCGCCGAGACCATGATCGGCGAGATCACATTGGGCAGCAGGTGGCGGCGGATGATCTTGCCGGGCTTCGTACCAATCGACCGCGCGGCGAGAATAAATTCGCGCTCTTTGAGAGCGAGGATATCGCCGCGCACAATGCGGGCCGTTTGCATCCAGGAGGTCAGGCCAATGACGGTGACGATCAGAATGAACATGCCGCCCTCTGGGCCAAAGTTCGCGCGCAGCGGCTGGCGGAACAGCGTCACGGCCACCAAAAGCAGCGGCAGGATCGGCAGCGACAGCACCAGATCGGTGAGGCGCATCAGCCAGAAATCGAGACGCTTGAAATAGCCTGCGATCACCCCGATCGCGGTGCCGATAAACAAGGCCAGCCCCATCGCGGTCCAGCCAACAGCCATCGACACACGGCCGCCTGCAATCATCTGCGCCAGAATATCACGGCCCAACTGGTCGGTGCCAAACGGGTGGATCCAACCCGCTTTGGCCTCGCTATCCCAGATCAGCGAAAACACCGTGCGCCAATCTTTGTTGCGGATGTCGAGTTTCTTGGGGTCCACGTCCCAGATATAGGGGCCGAGCACCACGGCGAGTGTGACAAACACCAGAAAGCCGCCGCCGAACATGGCGCCCTTGTGCTTGCGAAACTGGTCCCAGACGTCGCGCCATTGGCTGCGCGGCGGCTTTTGCGGCATCTCGTCCTTCAACGCGCCGTAAACCTCGATATCTGCCTCGAGAGGGCTGGCGGGGATGGCTTGCTCAGTCATAGCGGATCCTTGGGTCAAGCACGCCGTAAAGGACGTCAGCGATGAGATTGAAAAGCACGATAAGAATGGCGAAGATAAAGGTCAGCGTCATTACCATGGGGATGTCGTTGGCAAACAGCGCGGTCAGCAATAACTGTCCGATGCCGTTCACCTTAAAGACGTTCTCGGTGATGATCGCGCCGCCGAAAATAGCGGGCATCCCCAGTGCAATCACCGTGACCACAGGGATCATCGAGTTGCGCAGCACGTGGACCATGACCACCGTCGCTTCGCCCAGACCCTTGGCACGTGCGGTGCGCACATAGTCTTGGTTGAGGTTATCCAGCATCGCGCCGCGCATGTAGCGGCTGATCTGCGCGGTGGTTTGTAATGCCAGCACCATGACGGGCATGATCATCTGCATGAACTGGACTTTGAAGGTGGCCCATGAGTTAACCACATGGGTTGTGTCATAGATTGAGGGCAACCAGCCGAGGTAAACCGAGAAGATCACGATCAGCAGCGGACCGGTAAAGAACGGCGGGATCGAAAAGCCGACCATGGTGACAAAGGTACCCGCCTGATCAAACAGCGAATAGTGCCGGTAAGCAGAGTAGATTCCGATGGGGATGGCGATCAAAATGCCCACGACATAAGCCAGTCCGACGACCCAAAGGGTTTGCGGCATGCGCTGGATTACAATGTCCATCACCGGCGAACGGGTCTGCCACGAGATCACGCGCTGCTGCGGTACAAAGTTACCTGCATCATTCATCACGTAAGATAGTTGGGTGTTGGGCAGCCAGCCAAGCAGCCAGCTGTCGCGGGTGGCCCAGTCGATGAACACTTGCGGTTCGACGATGAAAAACTGGTGCAGCCATT
Source organism: Sulfitobacter brevis (assembly GCF_900112755.1). Classification (GTDB taxonomy): domain Bacteria; phylum Pseudomonadota; class Alphaproteobacteria; order Rhodobacterales; family Rhodobacteraceae; genus Sulfitobacter; species Sulfitobacter brevis. The sequence goes on from NZ_FOMW01000009.1 coordinate 39,895, forward strand.
TGAAATACTGGATGTGGATCGGCTGACCCAGCCCCAGCGCTTCGCGCATCTTTTGCTTGACCTCGGGTGGTACCGTCAGCGGCACCTGGGCCATCGGATCGCCGGGGGCGAGTTGCAGCAACAAGAAGATCACGAGGCTGATAAACAAAAGCGTCGGAATCGACAAAACCAGTCGTCTGATGGTGAAATTCAGCATCTAGCGGCGCCTTTGTACGTCAGTCGGTGAAGGGAGCGGGTCGGGCGAAAGAGGCGCGCCAATCGCGCCCGCCGTGCAGATACATGATCTGCACGGCGGGCGAAACCCGCGCGCCTGTTCAGTTTACTCTTTTTTGCGGTACCAGTCGGCAACGTTCCACAATTCGGAGTCCCATGTGTTGAGCACAACACCACCAAGCGTGTTGGAGGCGGCAGACACACGGCCACGATCGACCAGCGGCACGATGGTCATCGTGTCTTTGGTGATGATCTCGTTGAGCTTTTTGCCAAGCTCGCCGCGCTTTTCCAACTCGCCGGTGCGGCTCAGTTCGTCAAGCATCGCGTCGTATTCTTCGTTACAGAAGCGGTTGATGTTCTCACCCTGCCATTGGCTGGAAGGCTTGGGCTCATTGCCGCAACGGTACGAGGCCAGATACTGTTCTGGATCGGTGCCGTCGAAGTTGTTGGCGTACATTTCCACGTCGGCATAGAACTTCTGGAAGGTGTCAGGCGAACCTGGATCCCCACCAAAGAACACGGAGGCATCTACGTTGCGCAGTTCAACCTCGGCACCGATCTGGTTCCACCAATCCTTGATCAGCGCCTGGAAATCCTGACGGACAGCGTTGGTTGAAGATTGGAACAGCAGCGAAAGTTTTTTGCCATCCTTGTCGCGGACGCCGTCGCCATCGCTATCGGTCCAGCCGGCTTCCTCAAGCAACGCTTTTGCGCCCTCAAGGTCTTGGGTCAGACACTCGGTATTCTCTGACGCAAACAGCACCGGGGCAGGGACCAGATTGCAGGTCGCACGACCGGCCTGACCATAACCGACTTCGACCAGCAATTCACGGTCGATCGCCATGGACAGCGCTTTGCGGACTTTGAAGTCCGACAGGATCGGGTGCGGATGCGCCACCGTGCCACGCTCGCCTTCGGGAAGGTCGGGCGATGGATCGGTCATGTTCATCTCGATCCGCTCGACCAAGGTGCCGAATGCAGAGATGGGCATGCCTTTGCCGCCTTCGGCCATTTTCGCCAGCACGTCAGGTGCCAACTGCATGTTCCAAGCGTAGTCGTATTCGCCGGTTTCCATAACAGCACGACCCGCCGCCGTCGCATCGCCGCCGCCTTTGAAGGTAAGCGTGGCAAAAGCAGGCTTGCCTGCTTCGCGGAAGTTCTCGTTGGCCGCCATGGTGATCACGTCATTGGGACGGAATTCGGTGACTGTGAAAGGACCGGTGCCGATGGGGTTAAAGTTGGCTTCGGTACACTCGGGGGCCTTGGCACCCAGACAATCGGCAAACTGTGCCGCCTGAATGATCGGTGCCTGACCGCCAACCAGAGCCGAATAGGGGTTCGGCTTGGGTTCGGTGAAATGCACGGTTACGGTCTGGTCGTCGATGATCTCGACTTCTTTCACGCCATCGTACTTGGCTGCCTGCGCACAACCGCCTTCGGGATGCATGCAATAATCAGCGGTGAATTTCAGGTCGTTAGAGGTGACCGGAGACCCATCGGACCAGATCAAGCCTTCCTTAAGCTTCCAGGTGATCGACTTGAGGTCTTCGGAAACGCCGCCGTTTTCCACGGTGGGAATGTCGACCGCAAGAAACGGCACCAGCGCGCCGTCTTGGTCAAAGCGGGCCAGCGGCTCTAAAATCAGGGACGCTGCTTCGACGTCCTTGGTGCCACCAGACAGATAAGGGTTCATGATCGAGGGCGCTTGCCAATAGATGATCTTGACCTCGCCGTCACGTCCGCGTTCGCCCTCGTGGGCGTCGGCAAGGACCATGGGGGCAAATGCCGTCGATGCGACGGCCCCCATCAAGAGGGTTTTCAGCTTCATAGTTCACTCCTTGTTGGGCACGTGGACGTGCCGCGTTTTTTCAAAGCGGAGTTGTCCCGCTCTTTGCATAACCAGACAGAGGGAGGGTAGACTTCTGCTCGCATAACAACGCGCGAGAAATACAATCGTTACCACATAACCCCTGCAGGGCGCATGGGCTGCATCGAAACAGGTTTTCGTGAAAAAGCAAGGGGGGTGATCACTTTCCGCGCCGCATCGTCGATCCTGCTTAAGGCTGTTTGACAGCCGCCGTAGAATGGCCGTAGCTTCGGCCAATGTGGCGCGGATAGGGGCAAAAACGCATGTTGGATCAAGCTTCAGACGGGCCAATCGCCCGAATCGATAGTCTGCGTGTCGAATTCCAGACCAAAGATGGGCCTGTGGTCGGCGTCAAAGATGTAAGTTTTGACATCAACCCCGGTGAAACTGTGTGCGTTGTAGGCGAATCCGGTTCCGGCAAGTCAGTGTCTTCACTGTCGCTTATGCGGCTGATTGAATATGGCGGCGGTGAAATCTCGGGCGGGCGGCTATTATTTAGGCGCAGCGGCGAGAAAGAGATCGACCTTGCGACGACCGATCAAAATCTGATGCGGCACATCCGTGGCAATGAAATCGGCATGATCTTCCAAGAGCCGATGACTGCGCTGAATCCGGTTTTCACCATCGGCAGACAAATCACCGAAGGTTTGCGCCTGCACATGGGCATGGGCCGCGCTCAGGCCGAGGCCCGCGCGCTGGAACTGCTCAAACAGGTCCGTATCCCCGAACCGGAGCGTCGTCTGCAGCAATATCCGCACGAATTGTCCGGCGGCATGCGCCAACGTGTCGTCATCGCTATGGCACTGGCCTGCGAGCCACGTTTGCTGATCGCTGATGAGCCGACGACCGCGCTCGACGTGACCATTCAGGCCGAAATCCTCGCACTGATGAACCGCTTGAAGCGTGAAACCGGCACCGCGGTGATGTTCATTACCCACGATATGGCCGTCGTTGCGCAGATGGCCGACCGTGTGGTGGTCATGTATCGCGGCAGTAAGGTCGAAGAAGGCACTGTCGAAGAGATTTTCGAGAATCCGCAGCACGGTTATACCAAAGCGCTTCTCGCCGCCGTGCCGAAACTGGGCGAGATGACTGGCAAACCCTATCCCGAACCGATGAAACTGCTCGGCACCGAAGACAAAGCCATCGTTCCGATCAAAGGCACTAACGAGACATTGCTGACCGTCAGCAACCTGACCACGCGCTTCCCCGTTACGGGGGGCTTTTTGCGCCGCAAAGTCGCTAATGTGCATGCGGTCGAGGACCTGTCCTTCTCCATCAACAAGGGCCAGACCCTCTCGCTGGTGGGTGAATCCGGTTGCGGCAAATCCACTGCGGGCCGGTCGATTCTGCGATTGGTGGAACCGCAGTCGGGTCATATCAACCTTGGTGGCAAGGATATCATGGCGCTGAACCAGCGCGATCTGCGCACCGCGCGGCTTGATATGCAGATGATCTTTCAGGACCCCTTCGCCTCGCTCAACCCGCAGATGCAGCTCTCCGAGCAGGTGGCCGAGCCGATCCACAATTTCGCTACCCTCAAAGGCAAAGACGTCACCGAGCGGGTCGAGATGTTGTTCGACCGCGTCGAGCTGCCGCGCAGCTTCATGCGCCGCTTCCCGCACGAACTCTCCGGTGGCCAGCGACAACGCGTTGCCATCGCCCGCGCGCTTGCCTTGAACCCCAAGTTGATCATCGCAGATGAGGCGGTTTCGGCACTCGATGTCTCGGTGCAGGCGCAGGTGCTGAACCTGATGTTGGAATTGCAGCTTGAGATGAACCTGTCGTTCCTGTTCATCAGTCATGATATGGCCGTCGTCGAACGCGTCAGCCACCATGTTGGCGTGATGTATTTGGGCCGGATCGTTGAATTGGGGCCGCGTTCTGCGGTCTTCGAAAATCCGCAGCACCCCTATACGCAGGCCCTGATGAAGGCCGTGCCGATTGCCGACCCGCGCAAGCGCAAATCGGAGAAAGACCTCAACTTCAAACCGATCCCGTCGCCGATCCACCCTGTCGGCTATGAGGCCCCGCCGTCGGTCTACCGCGAGGTGGAGCCCGGCCACACGGTTCTGGAAACCGACAGCGGTTATTGAGGTTCACAGCGTGAGTGGGAAATCCGAGCGGCGTGTAGCCCTTGTGACCGGCGGGGCGCGGGGGATTGGCCGCGCCATCGCGCTAAATCTCTCGTCTGATTACGCGGTCGCGATCACTCATCTTACCTCGCTGCCAAAGGATCTGCCCGAAGACATTCTTGCGATCCCTGCCGAACTGCGCGATCCGGCTGCGTTCAATACCGTACTCGACGCGGTAATAGCGCACTTCGGGCGCATCGACGTGCTCGTAAATAACGCCGGAGCAATGGAAACTTCACCCGTAGCCAGCTTTGACCAAGACGCCTATCGCGCCACCTTTGACATCAATCTACTGGCCCCGCATGGGTTGCTGGCAGCGGCTTTGCCGCATTTAAGGGCAGGGTCTGTGGTGATTAATATTTCATCGGTCAACGCCGTGCTGCCGCCCAAAGGTGCGGCAATGTATGGCGCCAGCAAAGCGGCGCTTGATCTTTGGACCCGCGCGATGGCCAAAGAACTTGGCCCGCGCGGCATCCGTGTCAACGCCGTGGCACCCGGAGCTGTGAACATACCCGAGGCCCCGCGCGACGCTGAATTAACCCAGGCTTTCATCGACATGACCGCACTCGGCAGGCTCGCAACGCCCGATGACATTGCCAATGCCGTCCGCTATCTGGCGAGTGACCAAGCGGGCTTCATCACGGGTGAAGTGCTGACCGTTTCAGGAGGATACCGACTATGACCGACCGCCTTACCCCGCTGCAACTGATGGAAAAGCTCATCAGCTTTCCAACGGTCTCACGCGACACCAATATTCCGCTGATCGATTGGGTTGCCGACTATCTGGCCAGCCACGGCATCGAAAGCCACCGCTACATTGATCCCGAACAGCCTAAACACGCGCTCTTTGCCCATGTTGGTCCTTGGGAGGAAGGCGCGGTGGTTCTGTCCGGCCATACCGATGTGGTGCCGGTTGACGGCCAGCCCTGGGATACCGATCCCTATACCGTGACGGAGAAAGACGGCAAGTACTACGGGCGCGGCACCTGTGATATGAAGGGCTTTGATGCGCTGGCGATCTGGGCGTTGGTCGAGGCGCATCACGCGGGTGTCAAGCGCCCCCTGCAGCTCGCGCTTAGCTTTGACGAGGAAATCGGCTGCACCGGTGCGCCGCCCATGATCGAAGCCATGCAACCGGTGCTGCCTAAAGGCTCCGCGGTGATCGTGGGCGAGCCTTCCACCATGCAGGCCGTCACCGGCCACAAAGGCGGGATCGGCTTCAACACCCATGTGATTGGCTTCGAGGTCCATTCCTCGATGCTGCACAAAGGCGTCAATGCGATCATGGCAGGGGCCAAGCTGATCGAATGGGCCAACGAGATGAACACAGAGAACATGGAACTCAAACCAACCGAGCTTGCCGCCATGTTTGACCCGCCCTTCACCACCGTGCACGTTGGCATGATCAGCGGTGGCACCGCCCATAATATCACGGCCAAAGACTGCCACTTCGCGATGGATTTCCGCGTGGTTCCCGGCGAGGACAAAACCGCATGGGGTACCGCCTACCTCAAGAAAGTCCGCGAGGTCGAAAAGCAGATGCGCGCCATCGTTCCCGAAACACGCATCGAGGTCACCCCGCGCTTTGACGTCCCCGCGCTGCAGCCCGAAACCGAAGGCGCCGCCGAAACCCTCGTGCGCCAGATCACCGGCGACAACGCCAGCCACAAGGTAAGTTACGGCACCGAAGCAGGCCAGTTTCAGGATGCGGGCTACTCTGCCGTGATCTGTGGCCCCGGCGACATCGCGCAAGCCCACCAACCCAACGAGTTCATCGAAATCTCCCAGTTCGAGGCGGGCCACGAGTTCATGCGCAACCTCGTCACGCGCCTCGCCACATGATCCCCGCTCATTTGGCCGGATTAAACTCCGGCCGGAGGCCTGATAGCTCTTAATTGCCCTACCCCAAAGGTGCCCCCGTGACCACCTTCCCCTTCACTGAAAACAACCCAATTACCTATTCCGGCCCGCTTCCCGCCAAAACGGATGTCGTCGTCATCGGCGGCGGCATCATTGGCATCTGCACGGCCCTCTACCTTGCCCGAAAAGGCCAGCACGTAACCCTGCTTGAAAAAGGCCGCATCGCCGCCGAGCAGTCGTCGCGCAACTGGGGATGGATACGCCAGCAGGGCCGCGACCCCGCCGAACTGCCAATCATGATCGAGGCAATGCGCCTCTGGCACGACTTGGCGGCTGAGGTGGACACCGATATCGGCCTGCGCCCCACCGGTGTCACCTATTTCGCCAATAATACCGCGAAGTTGGCGGGCTATACGGCATGGCTGGAGATCGCCAAAGCTCACAGCCTCGATACGCGCCTTCTCTCCGGTGACGAAGTCGCAGCGACTTTTCCAACAATGAAAACCCGATTTGCCGGCGCGCTGACCACCCCCTCAGACATGCGTGCCGAGCCTTGGGTGGCCGTGCCCGCATTGGCGCGACTGGCGCAGGGGGCAGGCGTCTGCATCGTCGAAGGTTGCGCTGTGCGAAAACTCGACATCGCAGCAGGGCAGGTCGCGGGCGTGCTGACCGAAGCAGGCCGCATCGCCGCGCAAAATGTTGTGCTGGCGGGCGGCGCATGGTCGAACCTGTTTCTACAGGCCCATGGCGTCTTCATACCCCAGCTTTCGGTGCGCGAAACTGTCGCCGCAACCGGTCCGTTGCCCGACATCGGTCAGGGGGCCGCCGCCAGTAGCAAGGTCGCCTTTCGCCGCCGTCTGGATGGCGGCTATACGCTGGCGCCGCCTGGCTCGCCGGAACTTTCCATCGGGCCGGATGCTCTGCGCGCATTGCCGAAATACCTCCCGCAATTGCGCAGCGATCCTTTTGGCCAGCGTTTGCTGCCTGCCGCGACGCGCGGCTTTCCTGATGCATGGACCACCAAGCGCCGCTGGAATGCCGAGCAGACCTCGCCCTTCGAACAGATGCGCATCCTGAACCCGGCCCCCAATATGCGCCGGATCATCCGCCTGCTGCGCGACTTTGCCGAGATGTTTCCAAATCTGCCGCCCGTTCACCTCCAAGCCGCATGGGCGGGGATGATCGATACCATGCCCGATGTGGTGCCTGTGGTGGATCACTGCACGGCTTTGCCGGGGCTGGTGGTTGGCACCGGGATGTCCGGCCACGGCTTCGGGATTGGTCCGGCGATGGGGCGGGTGCTGGCCGATTTGGTAACGGGAAACCCCACTGGCCATGATCTTAGCCGCTTCCGGATGGGGCGCTTCAGCGACGGGAGCCCGATCACCCTAGTGCCCAGCCTTTAGGCGTCAATCAGCGGCACGCAGCCATTTGATCAAAGATCAGGCGCATGACCTTGAGGCTTGGCAGCGGCAGGCGTAAGCATGGCGCAATAGCGCGGCCAACGCTGCCGCCCCCACATTTCGAGGACCCCTTACATGCCCGTAAAAAACCGATTTGCCGAATTACACGACGACATCACCGCATGGCGCCGCGACTTTCACGCCCACCCCGAAATCCTGTTTGAGACGCACCGCACCTCGGCCACTGTGGCGGAGAAACTGCGCGCGTTCGGCTGTGATGAAGTAGTCGAAGGCATTGGCCGCACCGGCGTTGTCGGTGTGATCAAGGGCCGCTCGACCGCGTCTGGCAAGGTCATCGGTTTGCGTGCCGATATGGATGCGCTTCCGATCAACGAACAGACCGGCGTCGAGTATGCCTCCAAAACGCCCAATGCGATGCACGCCTGCGGCCATGACGGCCACACCGCGATGCTGTTGGGCGCGGCGCAATATCTGACCGAAACCCGCAATTTCGACGGCACAGTGGTGGTGATCTTCCAGCCTGCCGAAGAAGGCGGCGGCGGTGGGCGCGAGATGTGCAAAGACGGCATGATGGACCGCTGGGGCATTCAGGAAGTCTACGGTATGCACAACTGGCCGGGGATGCCGCTGGGCTCTTTCGCGATCCGTCCCGGCCCGTTCTTTGCCGCGACAGATTTGTTGGAGATCGAGGTCGAAGGCCTCGGGGGGCACGCCGCCAAGCCGCATGAGACCATCGACACTGCCGTCGTCACCGCGCATATCATCACCGCGCTGCAAACCATCGTCAGCCGCAATGCCGATCCGGTCGGTAATATTGTGGTCTCGATCACGTCGATCGAAAGCTCGTCCAAGGCGTTCAATGTGATCCCGCAGCGGGTCAATCTGATGGGCACGGTCCGCACGCTCAGCAATGACCTGCGGGATCTGGCCGAAAAGCGCGTCACCGAGATTTGCGAAGGTATCGCCGCCAGCTTTGGAGCCGTGGCGCGGGTGAACTACCGCCGCAACTATCCAGTCATGGTCAACCACAATGACCAAACCGAATTTGCCGCTGATGTGGCGCGCAGCGTGTCAGGCCAATGCGACGAAGCGCCATTGGTCATGGGCGGCGAGGACTTTGCGTTTATGCTCGAAGAACGCCCGGGTGCCTATATCCTCGTCGGCAATGGCGACGGGGCGATGGTCCACCACCCCGAGTATAACTTTAACGATGATGCGATTCCCGCAGGCTGCTCATGGTGGGCGGGTCTTGCCGAACAGCGGATGCCAATGGCGCAATAAGCACAACCAGCCAAAACAAAATATAAGGGCGTCACGCGATCTGCGCGGCGCCCTTAGTCTTTGCGGGCCAAGAGGTCGCGGTAAAGCGCGATCAAATCCGCCGCTTCGCGCTCGATCGAGAAATGTTCGATGATATGGGGCCGTGCCGCTGCGGCCCACTGCGTCAGGGTCGGGGGCGCGGCCAATGCGGCGAGGATTTCGGCGCCGAGCGCGGGAATATCGTCAGGTGGCACCAGCGCTCCGGTTTGCCCGTCAACCACCAAAGCCTCAAAGGCTCCGACGCGGGTGGCGATGACAGGCACACCGCAGGCCATTGCCTCAATCGGGGTCAGTCCAAATCCTTCCCAGCGCTGGGGCGCGACATAGAGATCTAGTACGCGGTACCAGTCGGCCATCCGCTCCACCGGCACTTCGGGCAAAAACAGCATCCGGCTCTCGACGCCTTCGGCTTTGGCGCGGTCCTTCAACGAATGCTCGAACGCACGGTGTTTATCGGTCGCCCGTCCCATGATCAATGCATGGGCTGTCGGATGCTGTTTCAGCACAGGAACCATCGCCTCGACAAAGGCATCGGTGCCTTTCTGCGCGCGGATGCGGCCGTAACAGCCGATCAAAATGCCGCTACGCGGCAGCCCATGCGTTTCGCGCAATGCGGCACGGTCCGGCGCGGGGGCGTATTCTTGGGTGTCGATGCCATGCATAATCACCTTAGCGGGCACTTCAAGGTAGGCGGCCGTGCGATCGGACGTGGCGACGACGGCATCCATTTGGCGGATCAGCCATTTGGTCAGCCCCGATTGGCTGCGCTGCGAAGCCGAGGTGAACATCAGCCGCAACCGCTTGCGCGCGAGGTGTTTCAGTGCCAGCCCGCCAATCATTTCGACGTTGCGGCGGGCGTGCCAGACCCGCACACCGTCCGGGCCGTGGCGTGGCATCGTGAGGAGTTGCGAAAGCGATATTTGCGGCACATGCGCGGGCATGACCGGACCGGTGGCCGCAATACTGATATCGCGCGACTGGATCGGCACCAGACGAACAACCGTTGCAGTCACGCCCGACAGACGCCGTTTGAAATTCGGCGCAATCACCCGCACCTTGGCGATATCAACAGCGGTCATGCGCTCAACTCCAATGTGGTGATCAGACGCGCCGCGATCTCGTCGAGCTTGTCGGTTTGCTGCTGGGCAAATTCCAAAGCTGCGGCACAAGCCATCTCGCGGCCCTGCGTGTCGGAGAACAGCGCTTCGACCTTTTCGGCCAGATCGGCGGCATCCGATACGAAACGCGCCGCGCCGAGTTCTTCCATGCCGGAAAAGGTTTCAGCAAAATTAGTGACGTGGGTGCCCGACAACACGGTGGCACCCGAATGGGCGACCTCGAATGGATTATGCCCGCCAATCGGGCGCAGTGAGCCGCCCAAGAAGACGATATCGCTCAGGGCGTACCACGTGCCAAGCTCGCCCAGCGTGTCGGCCAGAAAGACCTGCCCAGCCGGCGCATCCCCTGCGGACCGGCGCGAATGGCTCATACCGGCCTCGGTGATCAGATCCGCGACCTCTTGGCCACGGGCGGGGTGGCGGGGGGCAAGGATCAGGCACAGATCAGGCCAGCGTCGCAACAGCCTTTGGTGGGCTTTCAGAACCGACTGCTCTTCGCCTTGATGCGTCGAAGAGGCGATCCAGACGGGCCGATTGCGCAGGGCGGTCTGCGCCTCTGCGAGGGCTGCGTGATCGACGGGCAGCGGATCGGCCATAGATTTGAGGTTGATGCCGCGCGCCACGCGGGCAGGCGGGGCGCCGAGGCTGACGATGGTTTCGGCCATTGCGTCGTTCTGGGTCAGGATCAGGTCAAACACATCCAGCATATAGCGCGCCGTCGCGGGCATCTGTTGCCAACGCTTGACCGAATCTGTCGACAGGCGTGCATTGACCAGCGCCATACGTGCGCCCGAAGCATGGGTGCGGCGCAGCATTTGCGGCCAAAGCTCGCTTTCGACAAAGATCGCCGCATCCGGGCACCAATGTTTGAGAAAACGCCGCAGGGGGCCGGGGGCGTCGAGCGGTGCAAATTGATGCTGGCAGCGTGGTGGCATCCGGCGGGCAATCAGATCGGCGGAGGTAGCGGTGCCGGAGGTGATCAGAAACTGCGTATCGGGCAGGGCCGCGCCGATGCGGGTAATCAGTGCCAGAACCGACAGGCTTTCACCGACCGAGGCGGCGTGAAACCACACAAGTGGCTGCGTCGCGTCGCGCTGCCCTGTTGCAAATCCAAGCTTTTCGCGTGCCCGCGACCGCGGTACATCGGCGCGTGCAAGTTTGGCGGTTTCAGACCGGCTCGCGAACGGTACCAGCACTGTGCTGGCCGCGACCCATGCGAGATAGGGAAAGGGTGCCATCGCCCCGCGCTTAGCCGCCCGTGTGGCTCATGTGGCGCGGCATTTGTCCGTCAGCGCGTTGGCGGGAATAGTCGAAATCGTGGCCCTTGGGCTTGCGCGCGATCGCGGCATGGATCGCTTCGCGCAGGGGCGCATCGTCGGTTGGGTGATTGCGCAAGGGCGCGCGCAGGTCGGCCACGTCTTCTTGGCCGAGGCACATGAAAATCTCGCCGGTGCAGGTGATCCGTACGCGGTTACAGCTTTCGCAGAAATTATGGCTAAGCGGTGTGATGAAGCCGATTTTCTGACCGGTTTCTTCCAGCCGCACATAGCGTGCTGGGCCGCCTGAATTTTCAAGCAAATCGGTGACGGTATAATGATCGCCGTAGCGGGCCCGCACGTCTTTGAGCGACCAGTATTGACCCAGACGGTCCTCATTACCAAGATCGCCCATCGGCATGACTTCGATCCACGTCAAATCCATGTCCCGCTCGGCGCACCAGCGGGTGATAGTTGGCAGCTCGTCTTCGTTGAAGCCTTTGAGCGCCACGGCGTTAATCTTGACACGCAGACCTGCTTTTTGAGCGGCATCAATTCCGCGCAGCACCTGCGGCAGGCGACCCCAACGAGTGATATCGGCAAATTTCTGATCATCGAGCGTATCGAGCGAGATGTTCACGCGGCGCACACCGGCGGCATAAAGATCATCGGCAAAGCGCTCAAGCTGGCTGCCATTGGTGGTCAGGGTCAATTCTTTGAGAGTACCGGCCTCAAGATGGCGGGTCATGCCGTCGAAAAACGTCATGATGCCACGCCGGACCAGCGGTTCACCACCGGTGATGCGCAGCTTTTGCACGCCAAGATCAACGAAGTTGGTGCAGAGCCGGTCCAGCTCCTCCAGCGTCAAAAGTTCTTTTTTCGGCAAAAACGTCATATTCTCCGACATGCAATAAACACAACGGAAATCACAGCGGTCTGTAACGGAGACACGCAGGTACGTGATGGCGCGGGCGAAGGGGTCAATCAGGGGCGCATTCATAGGGTATAGGTAATGACCCGCCGAACCCCACGCAAGCGGCATTTGGTCGATTGCGCGGCACGCTCGGCGCGGCTAGGTTCGCAGACATGAAAAAACTTATGATCTCTGTGGTCTTGATGACCGGTGTTTCAGGCTGTGCCGACATGGCGTCACGGCTTGGATTTGATAAACCTAAAGGCGCGGCTGCGGCACCTGCCGCTGCGGCTCAGACGTCTGCGGCGGTTGACGCTGACGGCGCGGCAGTGGCGACTGCTGCGGCGGTGACAGCGCCTGCGACGGCCGCGGCGCCGCCACCCGCGGCGGCGCGCTCTGCCGAAGCGCTGGACACGACCACGCCAGAGCAGCGCAAAGCAGCAGCGGCTCCGGTGGCGGCGCAAGGTAAGGTATTGGGTAAGACGATCGCCTCATTAGGTAGCCCGACCGAGCCGGGCCTGTGGTTGAAAACGCCTTTGGTTAAGGCCGAGACTCAAGGGCGGGTGACCAATCCCGCAACCGGAAAATCTTCGGCGGTGACCTTGCTCCCGCTCGGGGGGCCGGCGACGGCGGGCAGCCAGATGTCGCTCGCGGCATTGCGCTTGGTCGGGGCGTCTTTGACAGACCTGACCGAAGTTGAGGTTTCAACCGAAGGCTAGGGCTGCGAATGGACCGAAGGCTGGGGGTGCTGCCCCCAGCCTTCGGGATATTCACCGTCAAAAAGAGGCTTTACGACGCTTTCATCAGGCGGGTAGCTTCCTTGGCGGCGAAGGGTTTGAGAGTGTCGCCCTGTGCCTCAAGGAAGGCGAGTGTGCGTTCGGGGTCGTGTTTTGACAGATCGCGCAGCCACCAGCCGATGGCTTTCTGGATGAACCAGCGATGATCGGGGGCCAGAGTCGCGCACCAGCCCAAGATCCGGTCGCGAATTGCGAGATCGGCGGCTTTGGGATGGGCCATTTTGGTCCATGGCAGTGTGGCGACAAGCGCAGCGCGGCGGGTCCAGAGGTGATCGCTGCTGATCCAACCTTCAAGAGTATCAAGCCGCGACGGGTCGGCCACGAGGCGCTTTTGCGCTGCGATACAGGCGTGATCGGCGATGGCCCAGCTGTCGAAATCAGGTGTCCATGACGCGATGAGTTGCCAAGCGGCTTCATCATCGGGGCGCAGGCGGGCTTGGGTCAGCAGCTTTGCGGCTGCGACGCGTGCCTCGTGAATGTTGGACTGCCAGAGCGCGTCGGCGAGCACGACGCGGGCCGGCACATCCAATGCACCGCGCCATTCGGTGACCAGTGCGTCGATATCTGGATTGCGCAACCCGAGGTAGGGCCGCTCGACCTTATGATACTTGCGCATTTCAAGCGCGCTGGCAGGGTTCGCATTGGCGGCGAGTTGCTCGAGTTCGGGGATATTCAGTTCAAGTTCGGGCGTGCTCATGTGCTGAGCCGCGCCGCGAGGCCTGTAGGATTTTGAGCGAGAATTTGAATGTGCTGTCCAATCATTCGACTGTTACGGATTTCGCCAGATTGCGCGGCTGGTCTACGTCTGTGCCTTTGGCAACGGCGGTGTGATAGGCCAGCAACTGCGCCGGAATGGCGTAGAGGATCGGGGCGAGCGCGTCGGCAACGGAAGGCATCTGAATGCTGGCCCAAACGCCTTCGCTGGCCTCTGCCAGACCCTTGGCATCGGAGATCAGGATCACCTTACCCTTTCGAGCCATGACCTCCTGCATGTTGCTGACGGTCTTTTCAAACAGACTGTCGCGCGGGGCCATGACCACCACTGGGACGGTGTCATCAACCAAGGCAATCGGCCCATGCTTTAGCTCGCCTGACGCATAAGCTTCGGCATGTATATAGCTGATTTCCTTAAGTTTTAGTGCGCCTTCATGGGCCAGAGGATACATCTGGCCACGCCCCAGGAACAGCACGTCGCGGGCTTGGGAAAGCTTGCGGGCAGCAGCGCGGACAGTGTCGTTTTGCTCCAGCGCCATGTTGATTACCGATGGCAGTCCGCGCAGGGCGCTGATGTGATCCGCCAGTTCGGCGCTGGTGATTGCGCCGCGATCGCGGGCGGCTTTCAGCACCATCAGGAACAAAACAGTCAACTGGCAGGTAAAGGCCTTAGTCGAGGCGACGCCGACTTCGACACCCGCATAGATCGGCAGGGCAAGATCGCTTTCGCGGGCGATGGAAGATTCGGAGACGTTGACGATGGAGGCGATGGTATCGACCTTGCCGCTGCAATAGCGCAGCGCTGCCAATGTATCGGCAGTTTCGCCTGACTGACTCACGAAAATCGCGAGGGTACGATTGGAGATCGGCGGCTCGCGATAGCGGAATTCGGATGCCACATCGACTTCCACGGGCAAGCGCGCGATGCGCTCAAACCAGTATTTGGCCGTGAAACAGGCAAGATAAGCGGTGCCGCAAGCAACCATCGTCAAACGGTCGATCTTGGTGAAGTCGATGCCGCCATCGGGCAGAACGATCTCGCCGTCTTCGGTGAGATAATGGTTCAGGGCATTCTGGATCACACCGGGTTGTTCGGCGATTTCCTTAGCCATGAAGTGTTTGTAGCCGCCTTTGTCGATGCGGGTGGATTCGATCTGGATCGTCTTGATCGGGCGGGTCACGGTCTTGCCCTTGGCGTCGGTGATCGCGACAGACGTGCGGGTGACGACTGCGATGTCGCCGTCTTCGAGATAGGTGATCCGGTCGGTCAGCGGTGACAGCGCAATTGCGTCGCTGCCAACGAACATTTCGCCTGTGCCATAACCGACCGCCAATGGCGGCCCGTTACGGGCGGCGATCATCAGGTCATCGTATCCGTCGAAGAGAAAGGCAATTGCGAAGGCACCCTCAAGCCGCGCGACAGTCTTTTTGGCCGCAGACTCCGGATCGTCACCCTGCGCCATGTGCATCTGGGTCAGCAGAGCCACGGTCTCGGTGTCAGTCTCGGTCTCGATTTTCAGGCCAGCGGCAACGATTTCTTCGCGCAACTCGCGGAAGTTTTCGATGATGCCGTTGTGGACGACAGCGACCTTACCCGACTGGTGCGGGTGGGCGTTGCTGACAGTAGGCGCGCCGTGGGTGGCCCAGCGGGTGTGACCGATGCCGGATTTGCCCGCCAGTGGATTGTGTACCAGCAGATCCGAGAGGTTTACCAACTTGCCGACAGCGCGGCGCCGCTCCAGCGTGCCGCCGTTCACTGTGGCGATACCGGCGCTGTCATAGCCGCGATATTCCAGCCGTTTCAGGGCTTCGACCAAGATCGGTGCCGCTTCGTGGTTGCCAAGAACGCCTACAATTCCGCACATTTTTAGCTGCCTCTCTGCATTCTGGCCTTCTTGGCCTTTAACATTTCGAACATTTTTCGAGCGACCCCGGGTTTTTCGATTTGCGGTGCGCGGGACAGGGCCAGCGCGTCAGATGCCACGTCCGAGGTAATCACCGAGCCCGATCCGGTTATCGCACCAGAGCCGACGGAGACGGGCGCGACCAGCATGGTGTTGGAACCGATAAATGCCCCCGCACCAATTTCGGTGTGATGCTTCATCACGCCATCATAGTTGCAAGTGATGGTACCCGCGCCGATATTGGCCCGTGCGCCAATTGTGGCGTCGCCGATATAGCTCAGATGGTTGACCTTGGCGCCTTCGGCAATCTGCGCGTTCTTGACCTCAACGAAGTTGCCAATGCGCACATCTTCGGCCAGTTCGGCGCCGGGCCGCAAGCGGGCATAAGGGCCGACAATTGACCCACGCGATACATGGCAGCCTTCTAGATGGGAAAACGACCGCAAGGTCACACCGGATTCGACTGTGACACCGGGGCCAAAGACGACATTCGGTTCAATAACTGTATCCCGTCCAATGACGGTATCGCGGGCGAGATAAACGGTCTCGGGCGCCATCATTGTCACCCCGTCTTCCATCAAAGTGGCGCGGGCGCGAGATTGAAACGCGGCCTCTGCACTGGCCAAATCGCTGCGCGAGTTCACCCCAAGCGTTTCAGCCTCGTCGCAAGTGACAGCGGTAGCTGACAGCCCGCGGGCGCGGGCGATGCCAACGATATCGGTGAGGTAGTATTCTTCCGACGCATTGTCGTTACCAACCGCGTCAATCAGATCGAACAGCAAATCAGCCTTACAAGCGACAACGCCGGAGTTGCACAGGGTGATCGCTCGCTCGGCTTCGGAGGCATCCTTATACTCGACTATCCGCTCCAATGTTTCGCCTGCCAAGATCAGGCGACCGTAGCGGGCGGGGTCGGCGGCCTCGAAGCCCAGCACTACGACATCACTCGACGCCAGCGCATCGCGCATCTTTTCAAGGGTTTCGGAGCGCACAAACGGCGTATCCCCGTAAAGCACCAGTGCCATGCCGTCAAAACCAGCGAGCGCCTCGCGGGCTTGGGCAACAGCGTGGGCGGTGCCCAATTGCTCGGTCTGCTCGACCACAATGGCCTCTTCGTCGATCTCGAACACCGCGCGGCACACAAGATCGGCGCCATGGCCCGCAACAATCACGGTATGGCTCGGCTCCAGTTCGGTGCCGGATGCCATCGCATGGGCCAGCAACGGCGCTTGGGCGATCGGGTGGAGAACCTTGGGCAGGTCCGAGTTCATCCGCGTGCCTTTGCCTGCGGCAAGGATGATCAGGGCTGTTTTCATGATAGTCTCTTTATGCTCTAGCTTGCTTTCTCTTTACGCGCTTCGCACAAAGGCGCAAGGCCACGGGCCATCAAACAAGGTTGCGGGTTGCAACATGAACGGGCGGCCTATCGCCTAAGGGGGCAGAAGTGAAGACAGTTGTATTCGATCTCGACGGAACTTTGGCAGACACCAGCGGCGATTTGATTGCGGCGGCCAATGCCTGCTTTCGGGCGATGGGCGCGGGCGACATGCTGGACGCCAAGGATGCGGGCACTGCCCTGCGCGGCGGGCGGGCGATGTTGACGCTGGGGATGCAGCGTTTGGGCCGTGCCGGGGATAAAGCCACCATAGATAGCTATTACCCGCAGTTGCTGGAGGCATACTCTGCGGACATCGATACCCATACGATCCTCTATCCCGGCGCGATGGATGCCGTGGCGGCGCTCAAGACAGCGGGCTACCGCGTGGCGATCTGCACCAACAAGCCCGAAGCACTGGCCGAATTGCTGCTGACCCGCCTTGGCGTGCGCCACGAGTTTGGCGCGATGTTGGGCGCCGACAGTCTTGCCGTGCGCAAGCCCGACCCCGAACATCTGTTTGAAACCGCACGCCGCGCGGGGGGCGATCCTGCGCAATCGATCCTGATCGGCGACAGCGACACCGACCGCAACACCGCACGCGCGGCGGGGGTGCCTTGTGTCTTGGTGACATTCGGCCCATCGGGCGAGGATATGGCAGCACTCGAGCCTGAAGCCTTGCTGAGCGATTTCGCCGATCTGCCGCGCATCGTGACGGAGCTTATCGGAGAAGTTGCATGAATGACGCGGCGCAAGGTGAGGTTTTCAAAGGAAGTTTTACCCAACAGGAGCCTATTCCGGAGGAAGGGATCGAGGCCGCCGTCGCGGTGATGCGCCACGGACGGCTTCACCGTTACAACACCGCCCCCAATGAGACCGCGGAAACGGTTTTGCTGGAGCAGGAATTTGCCGCATTGGTCGGGGCAAAATACTGCCTCGCGGTGGCCTCGGGCGGCTATGCGATGTCGACGGCGTTGCGGGCAGTTGGGGTTCAAACGGGCGACAGGGTGCTGACCAATGCCTTTACGCTGGCGCCTGTACCGGGTGCGATTGCCGCCGTGGGCGCGGTGCCGGTCTTTATTGGCGTCACCGATCAACTGGTGATTGACCTTGATGATCTGGCGGCCAAGGCGGATCAGGCCGATGTGCTGCTGCTCAGCCACATGCGCGGGCATCTGGCTGATATGGACGCGCTGATGCGGATATGCAGGCAGTCGGGTATCACGGTGATCGAAGATTGCGCCCATACAATGGGAGCCGCATGGAATGGCGTGCCGTCAGGGCGGCATGGCACCGTAGGCTGCTATTCGTGCCAGACCTATAAACACGTAAATTCGGGCGAGGGTGGTCTTCTGGTCACTGACGATGCCGAAATTGCAGCGCGGGCGATCATGCTGTCGGGCTCTTACATGCTTTATGAACGGCATCTGGCCGGTCCACCCAAAGAAGCGTTTGAGACGATCCGTTTCGAGACGCCTAATATATCGGGCCGGATGGACAATCTGCGTGCCGCGATCTTGCGGCCGCAACTGCGCGATCTTGAGGAGCGGCGGGCAAGATGGAACGCGCGGTACTTAGAAGTCGAAAAGGGTCTCAAGGACACTGCCGGCCTGACAGTCATCCAAAGACCGGCGCAGGAAGCCTTTGTCGGTTCATCCTTCCAGTTATTGTTGCAGGGTTGGAGCGCTGACGCTGTGCAAGCAGTTTTGCGGCGCTGTGCAGCGCGCGGGGTCGAGCTGAAATGGTTCGGCGGGGCCGAGCCTGTCGGCTTTACCAGCCGATACGATTCATGGCGCTATGTGGACGCGCTGCCGATGCCGCAGAGTGATGCGGTGCTGGCGGGGATCATCGATATGCGGGTGCCACTAACCTTCAGCCTTGAGGATTGTGCCTTGATCGCGCGCATCATACGCGCCGAAGTTTCGACTGTCTTTCAAAGTAACGTCAAGTAAGTAGCGCCTTTGTCTGCTACAAATTGGCTGCAGACAAAGGCGCATTACCCATTAGAATCGCAGGGTCGCGTGATCCCCCATATCCGGCTTTTCATCGGTCAAATGGGCTTTGGCGATCTCATACAGGAACTGCATGCTGCCACCGGTAATCCAAACCTCGGCCTGCGTCAGATCAAGACGCAGCAGTTGCACATCAGGGTCACGCTCGCCGCCCTCGAACCATGCTGAGGCGACGCCATTCCAGATCCGGTCAAGCTCTGCCTTGTCGTTGGACGCGGTCAAACGACCATCAATGCGGGCATGCAGATGTTCGTCGTTGCTGCAAATTATATACTGCGATTGCGCGCCAGTTGTCGCGGCTTTCGCGAGGTCGGTGCCTTTGGCAGTGATGAACCACAGCACATTGGCTGGGCCGTCTTCATCGACGTAGTGGCTCATCGGGACGGCGCGGGCGCTATCTGCTGACAACATACCGGTGCGGGTGTCTTCAAGACGGTCCCAAAATTCTTTTTTAACTTTATCGCTCATGTCGGATACCTTTTCATATCTATGCTAGCGTGTTCGCAGGAAGAACGTGGCGAGGGGCAGCGCGGTTCCACCTCGCGCGGCGCTTGACGCAGAACAGACGGCGCGATAAGTAATGAACAAGTGTTCAATAAACTTTTGGGGGAAGTCCATGTTCAACGCCAGCATGAAGTTCGATCTGGGCGAAGATGTCGAAGCACTGCGCGATATGGTGCACCGCTGGGCGCAAGAACGGGTCAAACCGATGGCCGCCGAGATCGATACAAAAAATGAATTCCCGCCAGAGCTTTGGACCGAAATGGGCGCGCTTGGCTTGCTCGGTATGACCGTCGAGGAAGAGTTTGGCGGCACGGGGATGGGCTATGTCGCGCATACCGTCGCAGTCGAAGAAATTGCCCGCGCCTCGGCCTCGGTCTCGCTGTCCTACGGGGCGCATTCCAACCTTTGCGTCAACCAGATCCGCATCAATGGTACCGCCGAGCAAAAGGCGAAATTCCTGCCCAAGCTCTGCTCGGGCGAGCATGTGGGCGCGCTTGCGATGTCAGAACCGTCGGCAGGCAGTGATGTGGTCAGCATGAAACTGCGGGCCGAAAAGCGCAACGATCACTACCGCCTGTCAGGTAACAAATACTGGATCACCAACGGGCCAGACGCCGAGACGCTGGTGGTCTATGCCAAGACCGACCCCGAGGCAGGCAGCAAGGGCATCACCGCCTTCCTGATTGAAAAGTCGATGAAGGGTTTCTCCACCAGCCCGCATTTCGACAAGCTCGGGATGCGCGGCTCCAACACGGCCGAGCTGATCTTTGACAACGTCGAAGTGCCGTTCGAGAATGTGCTGGGCGAAGAGGGCAAGGGCGTGCGGGTTCTGATGTCTGGCCTTGATTACGAGCGCGTTGTGCTGGCGGGTATTGGCCTTGGCATCATGGCCGCCTGTCTCGACGAAATCATGCCCTACATGGCGGAGCGCAAGCAATTCGGCCAGCCGATCGGGAATTTTCAGCTGATGCAGGGCAAGATGGCGGATATGTACACGGCGATGAACTCTGCCCGTGCCTATGTCTATGCCGTGGCGCAGGCCTGTGATCGTGGTGACGTGACCCGTCAGGACGCGGCGGCCTGTTGTCTTTACGCCTCCGAGCAGGCGATGGTGCAGGCGCATCAGGCGGTGCAGGCAATGGGCGGCGCGGGCTATCTGTCTGACAATCCCGTCGGGCGCATCTTCCGCGATGCCAAACTGATGGAAATTGGCGCGGGCACCTCTGAAATCCGTCGCATGTTGATTGGCCGCGAGATGATGGGGGCGATGTAACTTGGAACAGGGCCAAGGATTTCTGGGCTATGTGCGAGAGACGCCAATCCTGCATGAGCAGTTGCATTGGATGGTGGTGATCTTTGAGTGGATCGCCTCGCTGACCGATATCTTTGGCTGCGTGATCCTTGTGATCGGCGCCGTGCGGTTCATGATCGGGTTTTTGCGCGCAGAAGTATCGCGCGATCAGACCGCACGGGTGCGCGGCGTCAATACAGAAAGGGTTGAACTGGGGCGTTATATCCTTGGCGGGCTTGAGTTGTTGATCGTGTCCGACATCATCCACACCGCCTTGTCCTTCGCGATGGCCGACCTAGTGTTCTTGGGCTTGTTGGTCATCATCCGCTCGCTGATATCCTTTTTTCTCGATCGGGAACTGGCCGACGTCAAAAAGGAGCTTGAACGATGAGTGATTTTTCAGACCTGCGGGCGCTTTACATCAACACGACGTTGAAGAAACAGCCCTCCGAGAGCCACACAAAGCTGCTGATAAACGCCTCTGCCGCGATCATGGAAGAGCAGGGCGTGACGGTCGAGCATCTGCACTTGCTTAGCCATCAGGTGCCCCCCGGCATTTATCCCGATATGACGGAACACGGCTGGGACCGTGACGATTGGCCCAAGCTTTGGGAGCAGGTCAAGGCCGCCGATATCCTGATCATTGGGTCGCCAATCTGGCTGGGCGAAGAATCCTCGGTCTGTCGTATTTTGATCGAGCGGCTGTACGCGATGAGTGGTCTGCTCAACGACAAAGGCCAGTCAGTATTTTATGGCAAGGTTGGCGCGACGATTGTGACCGGCAATGAGGACGGCATCAAACACGTCGCCATGACCACTGGATTTGCGATGAACCATCTGGGCTATACCAACCCGCCACAGGCCGATTGCGGCTGGATCGGCGAGGCAGGGCCGGGGCCGTCCTATGGGGACGATCTGGACGGTAAGCGTGTGGGCTTTGACAACGAGTTTACGCAGCGCAACACCACAATCATGACATGGAACGCAATGCACCTTGCGCGGATGCTGAAATCCGCCGGCGGCTATCCGAACGAGGGTAACGACCGGACCGCATGGGACGCGGGCGCGCGTTTCGGTTTTGAAAACCCCGAGTATCGGAGCTGAGATGCGATATCCGGGCCTACAGAGCGATGGTTCATGGGATCTGCCTGCGCAGTTGAACATGGCGCAGCAATGTCTGGCCCAGCCAGACGATGCTGTGGCGATCATCGATCTGACAGGCCCGGAGCGGCGCGATGTGAGCTTTGGCGAGCTTGCCGAAATGGCCGACGGGCTGACCCGCGCCTTGCAACGCCGGATCATAGCCGGAGACCGCGTCGGTGTATTGCTCAGTCAGTCGCCATGGTGCGCCGCGGCGCATCTGGCGATCTGGCAGGCGGGCGCGATCTCGATGCCGCTGTTCAAATTGTTCCGGCGCGACGCTTTGGCCAGCAGGATCGAGGATGCAGGCTGCGCTGTGGTGCTCACCGATTTCGAAGGCGCTGCGATGCTGAACGGCATCGCCCATCCGTGGATCGCTGCCGAGGTCGGGATTGACGGGGCCCCCGTGACCCCCGCCGAAACCGGCCCCGATGATCCTGCGGTGCTGATCTATACCTCAGGCACTACGGGCACCCCCAAGGGCGCACTGCACGGGCACCGCGTGCTGACAGGCCATTTGCCGGGTGTGTCGGTCAGCCATGATCATCTGGGTCAGCCCGACGATTGCCTCTGGACCCCAGCCGACTGGGCGTGGATTGGCGGGTTGTTTGATGTGTTGATGCCGGGGCTGGCGCTCGGTGTGCCGGTGGTCGCCGCACGGATGGAGAAGTTCTCCCCCCAAGGCTGTGCCGATATCATCACGGCGGGCGATGTGCGCAACGTATTTTTCCCTCCAACGGCGCTGCGGATGCTCAAATCGGCGGAAACGCAGATACCCGGACTGCGCTCGGTTGCTAGCGGCGGCGAGCCTTTGGGAGCCGAAATGTTGGTATGGGGCAGGCGGGCCTTCGGGCTCAATATCAACGAATTTTACGGCCAGACCGAATGTAACATGGTCGCGAGCAGTTGTGGGGCTGATTTCGCGGCGCGTCCGGGCAGTATCGGCAAGGTGGTGCCGGGGCACCAGATTGCAGTGATTGATGCAGATGGGCAGCCGACGCAGGATGAAGGCGATGTCGCGATCCGCAAGGGATCGGCGTCCATGATGTTGGCCTACTGGAACCGGCCAGAGGAGACTGCCGACAAGTTCCGAGGGCCTTGGATGGTCACCGGAGACCGCGGCCGGTGGCAGGGGGATTACCTGTGTTTTGTAGGCCGCGAGGATGATGTAATTACCTCGTCCGGATACCGCATTGGCCCCGCCGAGATCGAGGACTGCCTGCTTGCGCATCCCGATGTGGCGACCTGTGGCGTGGTGGGCAAGCCCGACGCGCTGCGCACCGAAGTGGTAAAAGCCTATGTGGTCTTGCGCAACGGCGCGACGGCAGATGCAAAAGAATTACAGAACTGGGTTAAAGAACGGCTCGCAAGCTATTCATACCCAAGAGAAATAGCCTTTCTTGAGGCGCTGCCGATGACCGTCACAGGCAAGGTCATCCGCAAAGAACTAAAGCGCATGGCGGCGCGGGAAAACGAGGATAACACATGAAGTTGAAATCACAGGCTTTGCCATCTTCCGAAAGCTTCAAGGCGAACGAAATGGCGCATCTCAAGGCGATGATGCCCGTTCGCGAGGCAGCCGAAGCCGCAGCCTTGGGCGGCGGTGAGAAATCCCGCGCCCGCCATGCCAGCCGTGGCAAGATGCTGCCGCGGGAACGGGTGGCGAACCTGCTTGATCCGGGCAGCCCGTTTCTGGAGATTGGCGCAGTTGCGGCGCACGGACTCTATGACGGGGTTGCGCCCTGTGCGGGGGTGATCGCCGGTATCGGGCGGGTGCAAGGCCATGAGGTCATGGTGGTCTGCAACGACGCCACGGTGAAAGGCGGCACCTACTATCCGATGACCGTCAAAAAGCACCTGCGCGCCCAAGAGATCGCCGAGGCCAACCATCTGCCGTGCATCTATCTGGTCGATAGCGGCGGCGCGAACCTGCCCAATCAGGACGAGGTTTTCCCCGACCGCGACCACTTCGGTGCGATCTTTTACAACCAGGCGCGGATGAGCGCCAAAGGCATTCCGCAGATCGCGGTTGTTATGGGATCGTGCACCGCAGGCGGCGCCTATGTGCCGGCGATGTCGGATGTGACGATTATCGTAAAGGATCAGGGCACGATCTTTCTTGCCGGTCCGCCTTTGGTGAAGGCAGCGACGGGCGAGGTCGTCTCGGCCGAGGACTTGGGCGGCGGTGACGTTCATACCCGCCTGTCGGGCGTGGCGGATTATCTGGCCGAAGATGACGCCCATGCGCTGGCGCTGGCGCGGCGCGCGGTGGCAGGTTTGAACCGTGCCAAACCCGCAACCGTGCAATGGGAAAGCCCCGAAGAGCCTGCCTATGATCCGTCCGAGATGCTCGGCGTGGTGCCTGCCGACTTGCGCACCCCCTATGACATCCGCGAAGTAATCATGCGGTTGGTTGATGGTAGCCGGTTTGACGAATTCAAATCCCGCTTCGGGGAGACCTTGGTGACAGGCTTTGCGCACGTCAAAGGCTGCCCTGTCGGGATTATTGCGAACAACGGGGTGTTGTTCTCGGAAGCGGCCCAGAAAGGTGCACATTTCGTCGAGCTCTGCTCGCAGCGCAATATCCCGCTGGTCTTTTTGCAAAACATCACCGGCTTCATGGTGGGCCGTAAGTACGAGAACGAGGGTATCGCGCGGCATGGCGCCAAGATGGTCACGGCTGTGGCGACGACCAATGTGCCGAAAATTACCATGCTGGTTGGCGGCTCCTTCGGGGCGGGCAATTACGGCATGGCCGGGCGCGCCTATCGGCCTCGGTTCTTGTGGACTTGGCCGAATTCGCGGATTTCGGTCATGGGCGGGCCCCAGGCGGCGGGCGTTCTGGCCACTGTCAAACGCGATGCGCTGGAGCGCGCCGGCGAGGTTTGGACCGAAGAGGAAGAGACCGCGTTCAAGCAGCCGACAATTGATATGTTCGAAGAACAGTCGCATCCGCTTTATGCCTCGGCGCGGTTGTGGGACGACGGGATCATTGACCCGCGCCAAAGCCGTGATGTGTTGTTCTTGAGCCTGAGTGCCAGCCTCAACGCGCCGATCGAGCCGACGCGCTTTGGCTTGTTCCGAATGTGAGAATGGGGCGACGCTTCGGGTGTGGGTTGGTTTTGCGAATGGCGAAGCAGGGGGCGCTGCCCTCGCTGCCTGCGGACCGCTCGCCCGGAACATATAGGCCAAATGAAGTTAGAATAGAAAGACGGGTGTGAGCATGTTCGATACGATCTTGATTGCGAACCGGGGCGAGATTGCCTGTCGGGTGATGGAAACAGCGCAGGCGATGGGGGTGCGCTGTGTAGCTGTGTATTCGGACGCGGATGCCGGCGCCAAGCATGTGGCGATGGCGGACCGTGCGGTGCACATCGGGGGCTCGTCGCCGTCGGAGTCCTACCTGAAGGGCGATGTGATCATTCAAGCGGCGCTTGATACGGGCGCGCAGGCGATCCATCCAGGCTATGGGTTTTTGTCGGAGAACCCTGATTTTGTGGAAGCGGTTGTCGCGGCTGGCTTGGTGTTTATCGGTCCATCCGCAAAAGCAATTCGCGCGATGGGTTTGAAGGATGCCGCCAAGGCGCTGATGGTTGAGGCCGGAGTGCCCGTGGTGCCGGGGTATCACGGCGACAATCAGGATGACGGGTTTCTAGCAGGACAGGCTGACGAGATCGGCTTTCCGGTGATGATCAAGGCGGTTGCAGGCGGCGGCGGCAAAGGTATGCGGATGGTGGAGAGCGCCTCCGGGTTTCAAGAGGGATTGGACAGTGCCCGTTCGGAAGCCAAGACTGCGTTCGGCAATTCGGATGTGTTGATCGAGAAATTCGTGACCCAGCCGCGCCATATCGAAGTGCAGGTTTTTGGCGATGGCACCAAGGCGGTGCATCTGTTCGAGCGCGATTGTTCGCTGCAGCGCCGTCATCAGAAGGTGATTGAAGAAGCGCCTGCGCCCGGCATGACCCCCGAGGTGCGCGAAGCGATGGGCCAAGCGGCGGTGCGTGCTGCCGAGGCGATCGGCTATGCCGGTGCTGGCACGGTAGAATTCATCGTCGACGGCTCCGGCGGGCTAAGCGCCGATGGCTTCTATTTTATGGAAATGAACACCCGATTGCAGGTTGAGCATCCGGTAACGGAGGCGATCACAGGCGTTGATCTGGTGGCTTGGCAGTTACGCGTGGCGGCTGGGGAAGACTTACCGATGCGGCAAGACGCGCTCACGATTGACGGGCATGCGTTTGAGGCACGGCTTTATGCCGAGGATGTGCCGAAAGGGTTTTTGCCAGCGACAGGCACGCTGACGCATCTGGCCTTCACTGATCAGACGCGTGCGGATTCGGGCGTGCGGGCGGGTGATACGATTTCGCCGTTCTACGATCCGATGATCGCCAAGGTGATCGTGCACGGGCCCAACCGCGATGTGGCGCTGGCGCGGTTGCGCGCGGCGCTGGCGGGCTGTGAGGTGGCTGGAACGGTGACCAATCTGGCATTCTTGGGCGCATTAGCCAGCCATGACGGTTTTGTGCGTGGCGAGGTCGATACAGGCTTGATCGCGCGGGATATTGAGAGCTTGACCGCCGCACCGGAGGTCGCGGCGCGCCATATTGTTGTGGCGGGCATGGCGGCGCTCGATCTGCTTGAACCGATGGCCGAGGCCGGATTTACCCTCTGGCGGCCCTTGCGGCGGCAGGTTTTGCTGGCGCGGGACGGTGAGGAGCAGATGTTGAAGGTGCGGGTTTTATCACCGTTGGTACAGCTTTGGACGCTTGGCGATCACGAGGTCAAAGCCGAGCGGATCAAGGGGCGCTGGCAAGTCGATGGCCAGCCCGCGCCGCATGTGGTCAAGGCGGGCGGGATTGTCACGGTGTTTGACGGCTACGGGCTGGCCTTTGATGTGATTGATCCGCTCGACCGCGCGGCGGGCGCACAGGGGGATGGCAATTTGATCGAAGCACCAATGCCGGGGTTGGTCCGGTCGGTTACGGCGAAGGTCGGGCAGACCGTGTCACAGGGTGACAAGCTCGCGGTACTAGAGGCGATGAAGATGGAGCATGCGCTTTTGGCGGCGCGGGATGGTGTCATTGCCGAGGTGCTGGCCGCAGCAGGCGACCAGGTCGAAGCGGGGGCGGCGCTGATCCGGCTTGAACCCGCTGACGACGCAGAGGTGGCAGCATGATCGTTTTACACCACACGCCGCAAACCCGCTCCATGCGGACGTTGTGGCTGTTGAACGAGATGGACGAGCCGTTCCAACTGCGCGGGCATGCCTTTGACAAAAGCTTGCGCGATCCGGAATTTCTTAGCCTATCGCCTGCGGGGCGGGTACCGGCGCTGGAGATTGACGGCGAGCGGATGTTCGAGACCGGCGCAATTACCCAATACCTGTGTGAGCGCTTTAGCCCCGATCGTTTGGGCCGTTCGGTCGGCAGCCCTGACCGGATGGCGTGGCTGGTGTGGCTGCATTTTGCGGAAACCATCAGCCAGCATACCGCTGCTCTGACACAGCAACACATCGCGCTGCGCGAGGATGCCATGCGCAGCCCGATTGTGATGAAACTGGAGGCCGCGCGGATCGGCAAATGCTACGATGCATTGGAGGCACGGCTGAGTACGCCCGTCGAAAACCGCGACTATCTTTTGACCTCGGGTTTTTCGGCTGTTGATATCTCGGTCGGGCAAGCGGTTTACATGGCGCAATTTTTCGTCAAGCTGGACAAGCACCCGTCGGTTGCCGAATGGTACGAAAGGATCACCGAGCGCGAGAGCTTCATCAAGTCGCTGCCGGACGAACGCACGCTTTTTACCGAAGATTTCTACCCACCTTGGCCGATGGCTGAATAAATCGGCCCGATCATTCTGCAACGTAAGGGACACCATATGACACTAGGACCATGCGAGATTTTTGAGGTTGGCCCGCGCGACGGGTTGCAGAATGAAAAACGCGATATACCGGTGGCGGAGAAGATCGCCTTGGTGAACAAGCTCAGCGAGGCAGGGTTCTCGCGGATTGAATGTGCCAGTTTTGTCAGCCCGAAATGGGTGCCGCAGATGGCCGGGTCTGATCAGGTGCTGGCGGGGATTAAGCGGGCCGAGGGCGTGCGCTATGCTGCGCTTACGCCGAACATGCGGGGTTATGAGGATGCGCGTAAGGCGGGCGCGGACGAGATTGCAATTTTCGCCTCAGCCTCTGAAGGGTTCAGCCAGAAGAACATAAACGCCAGTATCGACGAAGCCTTTGAGCGTTTCGCACCGATACTGGAGGAGGCACGTCACATAGATATGCCGGTGCGGGGCTATGTCTCCTGCGTGGTGGAGTGCCCCTATGACGGGCCAGTGGCACCCGAGCAGGTCGCAAAAGTGGCCGACCGGTTATTCTCGATGGGCTGTTACGAGATTTCGCTCGGCGATACGACCGGCGCGGGCACACCTGCTAGTATTGCAAAGATGCTATTGGCCGTGCGCAACGTTGTGCCAGCAGGTCGTTTGGCGGGGCATTTTCATGACACCGGCGGGCGGGCGATGGCTAATATTGATGCAGCCCTTGCCTTGGGGGTGCGGGTATTCGATGCGGCGGTTGGCGGTCTGGGCGGTTGCCCCTTTGCGCCCGGTGCAGAAGGTAATGTCGCCACTGAAGCGGTCAATAAACACCTTAAGACCCTAGGCTACAAGACTGGTTTAAATCAGGAAATTTTGGAAGAGGCCGCCGCTATGGCGCGCGCGATGCGGGGCTAAGCATGTACGAGACCATCACGATCGACACCGATGCACGCGGGGTTGCGACCTTGACCCTGAACCGCCCTGACAAACACAACGCCATGTCGCCGCAGATGATGGCCGACCTCACGGCCGCTGCCGCGCAATTGGGCGGCGATGATGCGGTGCGGGTGGTTGTGCTGACGGGTGCGGGCAAGTCGTTCTGTGCCGGTGCCGATCTGGGGTGGATGCGCGCACAGGCCGATATGGACAGCGCCACACGGGCGGCGGAGGCTGGGAAGCTGGCTACCATGCTCGGTGTGCTGAACGCGCTGCCGAAACCGTTGATCGGGCGCTTGCAGGGCAATGCCTTGGGCGGTGGCGTCGGGATGGCGGCGGTTTGTGATGTCGCGATCGGTGTTGATACGCTCAAGATGGGCTTCACTGAAACCCGGCTTGGTATCATTCCCGCCACCATCGGGCCTTACGTTCTGGCGCGGATGGGCGAGGGGCGGGCGCGGCGTGTGTTTATGTCGGCGCGGCTTTTTGGTGCTGCCGAGGCGGTGGATCTGGATCTGCTGGCCCGCGCCGTGCCAGCGGCAGAGCTTGACGCCGCAGTCGAGCGTGAGGTGGTCCCGTACCTTTCCTGCGCACCCGGTGCCGTGGCCGCAGCCAAAAAACTGGCGCGTGATCTGGGGCCGCGCATTAATGACGAAGTTGTGGCGCATACCATCGCCGCGCTGTCCGCACGTTGGGAAACCGAGGAAGCCGCCGAGGGAATTGGCGCATTTTTCGACAAACGGGCGGCCAATTGGGTGCGATGATCCGCCGATGGCGGCAATCACATGCGTGTCAACCCTTCCTTTAAGCTTGCCAACTATCTGGTTTAGGGTATCCGGTACGGAAAAACAGGTTGAAGCAGGCAGTGTCAGACATCTCAGCATCCCAAACACCTACGCGCGCCCGTGATTGGATCACGGTGCTGGCGCGTTATCGCGAACCCAGTACCGCACGCAGCATCTTTGAACTCTGCGTCAGCATGATTCCTTTTGTGGCCCTTTGGGTCGCCGCTTGCTGGGTCGCACAATACAGTTATCTCGGCGCCTTTGTGATTTCGGCGCTGAACGGCGGCTTTCTGGTGCGGCTGTTCTGCATCCAGCACGATTGCGGCCATGGCTCGTTTCTGGGCAACCGGACGGCAAGCGACTGGATCGGCCGGATTTTGGGTGTGGTTACGCTGACGCCTTATGATGTCTGGCGTCGGACCCACTCGATTCACCACAGCCACGCGGGCGATCTGGGCCGCCGTGGCATTGGAGATGTGATGACCCTGACTATCGAAGAATATCACCAGCGCAGCGCTTGGGGGCGATTCCTTTATCGCGCCTATCGTCATCCACTGGTGTTGTTCGGCATTGGCCCGGCCTATCTTTTCTTTCTCGAATACCGTCTGCCGATTGGCTTGATGGGGCAGCGTAAATACTGGTTCTCGGCTATGGCCACGAACGCGGGTATCGTTGCAATCCTGTCGATCATCGTCTGGTTTGGCGGCTGGCAGGCGCTATTTCTGGTGTTCTTGCCTTCCACACTGGTGGCGGCCTCGGTCGGTGTCTGGCTGTTTTATGTCCAGCACCAGTTTGAGGATACCCAGTGGGACAGCGCGCCGGACTGGCAAGTGCACGAAGCAGCCCTGCACGGCAGCTCGCACTATGATCTGCCACCAATCCTGCGTTGGTTCACCGCCAATATCGGTATCCACCATGTGCACCACCTATATGCGCGGATTCCGTTCTACCGGTTGACCGAAGTTGTGCGTGATCATAGCGAGTTGGCGACTCACGCGCGGATGTCGCTGATGGAAAGCTTCAAGTGTGCTAGCCTCGATCTTTGGGATGAAAAAAGCCGCAAGCTGGTTTCATTCGCTGCAGCGCGGCGTCTCGCGGCATAAAACGGGCCTGAACGGGGTAAAACCCGGTCGGGCAGGGTGCCAGTTAGGCACCTTTCACCGCCGCATCCCGTTGACCCTGCCGACCACCCCCGCTAAACCCGTTTGCAAGTCTGCCCCTCATGGCCTTTGCGTGTTGTAAAGGCCGTGCCACGCTAAAGGAGCCTCCCCTTGGACGACATGCTGCGGGAATACCTACCGATTCTAGTTTTTCTGGCCGTTGCTATCGGGCTGGGGGTCGTTTTGATCCTTGCCGCGGTGATCCTTGCGGTGCGCAATCCCGACCCTGAAAAAGTCAGCGCCTATGAGTGCGGGTTTAACGCTTTTGACGATGCGCGGATGAAGTTCGACGTGCGCTTCTATCTGGTGTCGATCCTGTTTATCATCTTCGATCTCGAAATCGCTTTCCTGTTTCCTTGGGCCGTTGCATTCAAAGATATCAGCATGGTCGGCTTCTGGTCGATGATCGTGTTTCTGGGCGTGCTGACAGCGGGCTTTGCCTATGAATGGAAGAAAGGGGCGCTGGAATGGCAGTGAACGAAACACCGCGCGTGACCGACACCATGGGCATGGGCGGCAATCAAAGCGACCGCGTTAAATCTGGCCCTTCCGCTCAGGCACCTGTGGCTGTGAACAAAGCCGGCTTTGACCGCGATGTGGCGACCCAGTCGTTGAACGCCGAGTTGCAGGACAAGGGCTTTCTTGTCACCTCCACGGCGGACATCATTAACTGGGCGCGCACCGGTTCGCTGCACTGGATGACCTTTGGTCTGGCCTGTTGCGCGGTCGAGATGATGCACACCTCGATGCCGCGCTATGACCTTGAGCGTTTTGGTACGGCGCCGCGCGCCTCACCGCGCCAGTCCGACCTGATGATCGTTGCCGGCACGCTGACCAACAAAATGGCACCCGCGCTGCGCAAGGTCTACGACCAGATGCCAGAACCGCGCTATGTGATCTCGATGGGGTCCTGCGCCAACGGCGGCGGTTATTACCATTACAGCTATAGCGTTGTGCGCGGCTGTGACCGGATCGTGCCGGTCGATATCTATGTGCCCGGATGCCCGCCAACGGCAGAGGCATTGCTTTACGGTATCCTGCAATTGCAGCGCAAAATGCGCCGGACAGGGACAATCGTACGATGAGCGCGTGTTGGAAAGGAACCAGCGATGAGTGACCATCTTCAGGAGCTTGGCGGCTATATTGAAGCCAAACGCCCCGACTGTGTGCTGGGCTGGGACATCTCGCAGGGCGAGTTGAACATGGATGTCACGCTGACCAATATTGCCGGTCTGATCGACTTCCTCAAAGGCGATGCGACCTGCCGTTTTTCGACATTGGTTGACATTACCGCGGTCGATTACACGGGCCGCGCCAAGCGGTTTGACGTCGTCTATCACCTGCTCAGCATGTACCAGAACCACCGCATTCGCCTGCGCGTGGCCGTGCGCGAAAAGGATATGGTCCCGTCGCTGACCGACGTGCACCCCTCGGCCAACTGGTTCGAGCGCGAAGTTTTCGACATGTTCGGCATCCTGTTTTCCGGCCACCCTGATCTACGTCGCATCCTCACCGATTACGGCTTTCGCGGCTATCCGCTGCGCAAGGACTTCCCGACAACGGGCTATACCGAAGTGCGTTATGACGAGGTGCAAAAGCGCGTTGTCTATGAACCGGTGAAGCTGGTGCAGGAGTACCGCCAGTTTGATTTCATGTCCCCGTGGGAGGGTGCCGAGTACATCCTGCCGGGTGATGACAAGGCTGATGCGCCGAAATGATCTGGTGGCTCATCCTGTCGGCCTTAACGGCCATTCCGATGGTACGGTTGTTGCCGCATTTCGGGATTCACAAATATTGGGCAGCTGCCTGTCTGATCCCCTTTGGCACGCTTGGCCTGCTGTGGTGGATGGGGATCAAGCTGCAAGAGTTGGAGAAGTTGTGACATGATGGACGGCGATATCCGGACCAACACCTATGACGACGGGTCGACAGACGCGCTCACCGGTGAACAGAAGATCCGCAATTTCAACATTAACTTCGGCCCTCAGCACCCTGCGGCCCACGGCGTGTTGCGCCTTGTCCTTGAGCTTGACGGCGAGATCGTCGAGCGGTGTGATCCGCATATCGGCTTGCTGCACCGTGGCACCGAAAAGCTGATGGAAAGCCGCACCTACCTGCAAAATCTGCCGTATTTCGACCGGCTGGATTACGTGGCCCCGATGAACCAGGAACACGCTTGGTGTCTGGCCATTGAAAAGCTCACCGGGGTCGTGGTGCCGCGCCGCGCCAGCCTTATCCGCGTGTTGTTTTGCGAAATCGGTCGGGTGCTGAACCATTTGCTGAACGTGACCACACAGGCACTCGACGTCGGCGCGTTGACCCCGCCGCTTTGGGGCTTTGAGGAACGCGAACAACTGATGGTGTTCTATGAGCGCGCCAGCGGTGCGCGATTGCACGCAGCCTACTTCCGCCCCGGCGGTGTGCATCAGGACGTTACGCCCAAGCTGCTCGATGATATCGAGGCTTGGAGCCAGCAATTCATGACCCGCTTCATGGTCGATATCGACGAGCTCTTGACCGAGAACCGGATTTTCAAGCAGCGCAACGTCAATATCGGCATCGTGACCGAGCAGGACATCCTCGATTGGGGCTTTTCTGGCGTGATGGTGCGTGGTTCCGGCCTCGCGTGGGACCTGCGCCGTTCGCAACCTTACGAATGCTACGACGAGTTTGATTTCCAGATCCCCGTCGGCAAGAACGGTGATTGCTTTGACCGCTACCTCGTGCGGATGGAAGAGATGCGCCAGTCGGTCTACATCATTCAGCAGGCCATTGAAAAACTGCGTGCTCCCGAAGGGCAGGGCGATGTGCTGGCCCGCGGTAAGATCACCCCGCCATCGCGTACTGCGATGAAGACGGATATGGAAAGCCTGATCCACCACTTCAAACTCTACACCGAAGGCTTCCACGTGCCTGCAGGCGAGGTCTATTGCCCTGTCGAAGCGCCCAAGGGTGAGTTCGGCGTCTATCTTGTGGCCGACGGCTCCAATAAACCTTATCGCGCCAAGATCCGCGCGCCGGGCTTTCTGCACTTGCAGGCGATGGACTATATCTCCAAGGGCCACCAGCTTGCGGATGTCGCCGCCATTATCGGCACAATGGACGTGGTGTTCGGGGAGATTGACCGATGAGCTTCCCGCACCATACCGCCAAGCCTGATACAAAACACGCGTGATGGGTCGCGCCGCGCCCCGTCTTCACTTGACCAAGAAAACTCCCGCCGGAGGCTCCCGCCGTCTCCGCCCGTACGAAGGCCCGAATTGATGCTCCGTCGTCTCCACCCTGACCAACCCGCCAGCTTTGCCTTCACCCCCGCCAATCAAAAGTGGGCCGAAACGCAGATCACAAAATATCCCGAGGGCCGTCAGGCCAGCGCGATCATTCCGCTGTTGTGGCGCGCGCAGGAGCAAGAGGGCTGGCTTAGCCGTCCCGCAATCGAACATGTGTCCGAAATGCTGGGTCTGGCCTATATTCGCGGGCTTGAAGTGGCGACATTTTACTTCATGTTTCAGCTGCAACCTGTTGGCAGCGTTGCCCATATTCAGGTTTGCGGCACAACGTCCTGCATGATTTGTGGCGCAGAAGACCTGATGGCGGTCTGTAAAGACCGCATCGCCTCCCGTGCCCACGAAGTCAGCGCTGATGGCAAGTTCTCTTGGGAAGAAGTCGAATGCCTCGGGGCCTGCTCGAACGCTCCGATGGCCCAGATCGGCAAGGACTATTACGAAGACCTGACGACCGAACGCCTGAGCGAAATCATTGACGAACTCGCCGCTGGTAAGGTGCCGGTGCCCGGTCCGCAAAATGGCCGGTTCGCCTCCGAGCCCTTGAGCGGTCTCACCAGCTTGAGCGAGCATGAGAGCGGGCGCACGCAGTACAATGCGAGCGCCCAGCTTGCAGTTGATATCGGCGACACCGTCAAGCGTATTGACGGGACCGAAGTGCCGCTGACTGCGCCTTGGCAGACTAGTGGCGCCGACGACGACCAAAATCCGCCAATGGACGGACCACTCGGGCCGGATGCCGGCTCGTCGGTTGCGGGCGATGATGCGATTGACGCGGTTGATGGTGTCGAGCGGGAGCGCGGCGACAGCTCTGACCAGTATTCCGAAACGCCCGGCGAAGCGCCCGAAGGCACTGCCACTGGCAAGCCCGAGCACGATGAGACAACAGACGTGGCAGGCCATCCTGCCCCTCGCGCAAAAAAGCTGGCAGCAGAGCCGGGCACCAAGCCCAGTGGTCTGAAAGCGGCCCGCGCGACAGGCGCAGACAATCTTAAGCTGATCAAAGGTGTGGGTCCCAAGTTGGAGACCATGCTGAATGATATGGGGTTCTACCACTACGACCAGATCGGCAATTGGGGCGAGGGTGAGATTGCCTGGGTTGATCAGAACCTGCAAGGGTTCAAAGGTCGGGCCAGCCGTGACAATTGGGTGTCTCAGGCACAAAGCTTTACAGCGGGCGCAGGCAAAAAAACGGACGAGGACGCAGACTGAACGATTAACCTTTAGGGAGACGACAGATGCTGGAAGATCAAGATCACGCAACCTGTACGCGCAACTGCTGGCTTATCGGCATGGGTGTCGGCGCTGTGGCGGCGATATTGCTTCTCCTTATGACGTCAATGTCTTTCTTGATGGCACTGGTTTCGGGGGTCCTTGTGACAGTCATTGCGGGATTTGTGTTGGGCGCGAAGCTGTGTTCCGAGGACACCCCAACCACGTCCGTGGTCGCGCCGCGCGATTTGGCGGATCCTTCGGCCGCGACTGCGCCATCGACCGATCAAAGCGTGACAAGTAGAATCTCTGCCGCTGCTAGTCATGATCCGGTGCCGCAAGATGCCACGGCTGGCACTCCGCCAGTTGCCGGCGCTTCAATTGGTGAAACGCAGACTTCGAGCACCGCTGAACCGGATATGGCTGCGGCGACCCCCGCCCGCGAGAGCCGCGATCCGGTGCCGCAGGGTGCTACTGCGAAAGCCCCACCAGTGGCGACAACACCGCCCCCGACGAACAGCGCGCCGAAAACTGCGGTGGCTGCAACACCAGCCGCGACAGGCGCCAAGCCTGAATTGCTCGATCAAGCGCGCGCCGAGGGGCCAGATGACCTGCAGCGGATTGGCGGCGTTGGCCCCAAGATCGAACAGACCCTGAACGGCATCGGAATCTATCATTTCGACCAGATCGCCAACTGGGGTCCCGACGATATCGCTTGGGTCGATGCACAGTTGCGCGTTAAAGGCCGGATCGAGCGCGACGATTGGGTCGCGCAGGCCAAAGCCTTTGTCAACGGCACGAAGGGCTAAATTCAGATCATGTCCGACGAACAGGATAGAGCGCTGGCACGCAAGGGACAGACTGCGGGTCTTGTCATTGCAGGCACAATGGTGTTGTGGCTAGTCGCACCGATGGCCGCCCGAAAGTTCGGGTTGCCAGGGCACTATGCACTGCTGTTCGACTTTGCCGCACTGGCGGCGATGGTTTGGGCGTTGGTCGTAATTTATCAGATGTGGCGGGCCCGACAGGCCCAAAAGGATAACCAAAGGTAGGCATCATGCTTCAGGACAAAGACCGGATTTTCACCAATATTTACGGCATGCATGACCGCACCCTCAAAGGCGCGCAAGCGCGGGGGCATTGGGACAATACCGCTGATATCATCGGCAAGGGTGCACCTTGGATCATCGACCAGATGAAGGCCAGCGGCTTGCGCGGGCGCGGCGGCGCGGGATTCCCCACCGGCCTGAAATGGTCGTTCATGCCGAAGGAAAGCGACGGTCGCCCCAGCTATCTGGTCGTGAACGCCGACGAATCCGAACCCGGCACCTGCAAAGACCGTGAGATCATGCGCCACGATCCGCATACGCTGATCGAAGGTTGCTTGATCGCCTCCTTCGCGATGCAGGCCCATGCTTGCTACATCTACATTCGCGGTGAATATATCCGCGAGCGCGAGGCGCTGCAGCGCGCCATTGATGAGGCTTACGATGCCGGCCTCGTGGGCAAGAACGCTTCCGGCTCAGGCTGGGATTTCGACATTTACGTGGCGCACGGCGCGGGTGCCTATATCTGCGGCGAAGAAACCGCGCTGCTTGAAAGCCTTGAGGGCAAAAAGGGCATGCCACGGATGAAGCCGCCATTCCCTGCGGGCGCGGGCCTTTATGGTTGCCCGACAACGGTGAACAACGTCGAATCTATCGCTGTGGTGCCAACAATCCTGCGGCGCGGGCCGGAGTGGTTCGCGGGCTTTGGCCGTGCCAACAACGCGGGCACTAAGCTGTTTGCAATCTCGGGCCATGTGAACAACCCCTGCGTGGTCGAAGAAGCCATGTCGATCCCGTTCGAGGAGTTGATCGAGCGTCACTGCGGCGGCATTCGGGGCGGCTGGGACAACCTCAAAGCCGTCATCCCGGGCGGTTCGTCGGTGCCGATGATCCCCGGCGCACAGATGAAAGACGCGATCATGGATTTCGACTATCTGCGCGAGCAGCGGTCAGGTCTGGGCACGGCTGCGGTAATCGTGATGGATAACTCGACCGATGTGATCAAGGCGATCTGGCGTCTGGCGAAGTTCTACAAGCACGAATCCTGTGGCCAGTGCACGCCTTGCCGCGAAGGCACCGGTTGGATGATGCGGGTGATGGACCGTCTTGTGACCGGCGACGCCGAGCCGGAAGAAATCGATATGCTGTTGGACGTGACCAAACAGGTCGAAGGCCATACCATCTGCGCACTTGGTGATGCGGCGGCTTGGCCGATCCAGGGTTTGATCCGTCACTTCCGTGACGAGATCGAGGACCGGATCAAACACAAACGCACTGGCCGCGTCAGTGCCGTGGCGGCTGAGTGATGGAAAGCTTTGCCGCCTATAGCCACACGATCGTTTCACTAGCGCTCTGGTCGGTGCTGATCATGGTGCTGGGAGCGCTCTCTACCGTCGGGCGCAGCGCCGAAAAACGCTGTGACTGTGGCAAGCCAAAGCGCGACTATGGCGATGCGGTCTATCGGCGCGAGCGGGCCTTTATGAACGCGATTGAAACTTCCGGTCCGTTTATCGCGGCCTCGGTCGCGGCAATGCTGGCGGGCGCATCCCCGTTCTGGGTTAATATTCTGGCGTCGGTCTTTGTGGTTGCGCGTTTGGCGATGGCGGTGGTTCATATCCGGACCACCAACCAGCCGATGCGGTCCGCATTCTTCGGGATCGGGTTCTTTTGTGTGCTCGGGCTGGCTGTCATCGCAATTTTTGCGGCCATTTGACGTGATGGCGCGCTGATGGGCTTTTTGCGCAATGTCTTGGACGGGCTGCTGAGCCTCTGCGCGGCGCTCCTTAGTCTGGCGATTTTTGCGGTACCGGTTTGGGCCACGCATCTGGCGATCAACGGCGGGCTGATCGGGGTATGGGCCTATCTGGCGCTGGTGGGGCTGATCTATATCGGGGGCAACCTGACGATTGCTTTTCTACGTAAAGCGCTGGACGGGGTGGCGCCGCTGCGCGACCGAAAACGCTGAGGCAACGGCGCAGATCATTGACGACCTCCCTTAGGTGGGATCACAACACCAAAGCACGGCCAGCGGAAATTCGAGGGTAAGATATGACAAAGAAGATGTTTTTAATCGGGATACTGGTGGCAACTACCGCCGTGGCCGCCTGTCAGGCTGGCAGCGAGCGCGTTGCTTTTGACGGCAAATATTTCCGCACCAAGGTCACCAAGGTCGACGGCAAGCGCGACGTCTTTACCGTCACCGTGCGGGATGTGGCCCAGTCGATTGCGGGTGCGCGCGAAGCAGGCCGCCATGAGGCGGTGTCTTATTGCGTCGGGACCTACGGCAGTTCTGACATCGATTGGGTGGTCGGGCCAGACACGCCGGAATTGCGGATCGTCGACAATGCGATCGTGTTCCAAGGTACGTGTCCGCAATGACGCAAACGGCGGGATATCGCAGGCAAGCGGCTGGAACGCTGCGTGTTATTGCATATCAGCCGGTGCAGACCACATGTGCAACACGGGCCACACTGGCCCCCGCACATGAGGAGAGACCATGCGAGTTTTAATCATTGCCCTGTTGGGTGCCAGCCTGAGCGCCGCCCCTGCATTTGCCAAACCACCCCTGCGCGACGTGGCAGCTGTCGATGACGCGCTGCTCGATCTGGGAATCGCCGACATTATCCGCAAAGAGTGCCCCGATATCAGCGCTCGAATGCTTAAAGCCGTGAATTACGTCTGGGGCGTGAAGGCCCAAGCCCGCGATCTGGGCTATTCCGAGGCCGAGATTGAGGCATATGTCGACTCAGACGCTGAAAAAGCGCGTATGAGGGCGCGTGGTAAGGCGTTTTTCAAAGCAAAGGGGGTCGATACTTCTGACCCGCAAAGCTATTGTGCGCTTGGACGGGCAGAGATTCAGAAATCGAGCCGAATAGGTTCGTTACTAAGAGCGAAGTGAACATATGAGCGATATCCGCAAGATCATCATCGACGGCAAGGAAATCGAAGCCGAAGGGGCGATGACGCTGATTCAGGCCTGTGAGCAGGCTGGCGTTGAGATCCCGCGCTTTTGTTATCACGAGCGTCTGTCCATCGCGGGCAATTGCCGGATGTGTCTTGTGGAGGTTGTGGGCGGCCCGCCGAAGCCAGCGGCGAGCTGCGCCATGCAGGTGCGAGATTTGCGCCCCGGTCCCGAAGGCCAGCCGCCCGTGGTCAAAACCAATTCGCCGATGGTCAAAAAAGCCCGCGAGGGCGTCATGGAATTTCTGTTGATCAACCACCCGCTCGATTGCCCGATCTGCGATCAGGGCGGCGAGTGTGACTTGCAAGATCAGGCGATGGCTTACGGCGTCGATTTCTCCCGCTACCGCGAGCCCAAGCGTGCTTCGGTTGATCTTGATCTCGGCCCGCTGGTCGAAACCCATATGACGCGCTGTATTTCGTGCACCCGTTGCGTGCGCTTTACCACCGAGGTCGCGGGCCAGCATGTGATGGGCCAGACCGGTCGCGGCGAAGACGCCGAAATCACCACCTATTTGGGCTCGCTGATTGACAGCAATCTGTCGGGTAACATCATCGACCTTTGCCCCGTCGGTGCGCTGGTTTCCAAGCCCTACGCCTTTACCGCACGCCCTTGGGAGCTGTCCAAGACCGAGAGCATCGACGTGATGGATGCGATGGGCGCGAATATCCGCGTCGATACTAAAGGCCGCGAAGTGATGCGGATTTTGCCGCGCAATCATGATGGTGTGAATGAGGAATGGATTTCCGACAAGTCGCGCTTTGTCTGGGACGGGTTGCGCCGCCAGCGGTTGGACACGCCCTATATTCGTGAGAACGGAAAGCTGCGCAAAGCCGAATGGCCCGAAGCGCTGGCCGCCGCGGCCGCTGCGATGAAGGGCAAGAAACTTGCCGGTATCGTGGGGGATCTGGCGCCCGTGGAAGCGATCTTTGCGCTTAAGCAGCTGATTGAAGGGCAGGGCGGCGTTGTCGAATGCCGTACTGATGGCGCGAAATTGCCTGCGGGGAACCGCTCGGGCTATGTCGGGACAGCGCGGATCGAAGATCTGGATAACGCCATAATGATCCAGCTGATCGGCACCAACCCTGCTATCGAAGCTCCGGTGTTGAACGCGCGAATTCGCAAAGCGTGGACCAAGGGAGCTGATATTGGTCTGATCGGCCAGCGGGCAGATCTGACCTATGACCATCACTATCTCGGTGACGACCGCGCCGCCCTCGACCGGTTGTTAAGCAAGGACTTCAGCGAAGTGTTGGACGCGCCGTCGGTAGTGATCGTCGGGCAGGGTGCCTTGCGCGAGGCTGACGGCGCCGCCGTGCTCGCCGCCGCGATGGAACTTGCCGACAAGACCAAGAGCAAGCTGATGATTCTGCACACCGCCGCGAGCCGTGTGGGCGCGATGGACATCGGTGCCGTTGCCGAGAACGGTATGGACGATGTTAGCGCTGCCGAGGTGATCTATAACCTTGGCGCCGATGAGGTCGATATCGCTGGTGGTCCTTTCGTGATATATCAAGGCAGCCATGGCGACCGTGGTGCCCACCGTGCCGATATTATCCTGCCCGGTGCCGCCTACACCGAAGAGGGTGGTCTGTTTGTGAACACCGAAGGGCGGCCACAGCTTGCACAGCGTGCCGGTTTTGCACCGGGGCAAGCCAAGGAAAACTGGGCGATACTGCGTGCTCTCTCCGCCGAGTTGGGCGCCACTTTGCCGTTTGATTCGATTGCGGCCCTGCGTCGGGCTTTGGTCGCCGAGGTGCCACATCTGGGCAAAATTGATCAGGTTGCCGAAAATGAATGGCAAGCGCTGGAAAAAGGCGCGTTGGGGCAGGCGTCGTTCGCCGCGTCGATCACCGATTTCTATTTGTCCAACCCGATTGCGCGTGCAAGCGCCCTGATGGCTGAGCTTTCTGCCGGGGTCGCGGTGCGGGCCGGTGGCGCGCTGGCGGCAGAGTGAAGCGGTTGACTGCGATTCTACCTTTTTTGCTGGGCGCCTGCGAACCACAGGTGCCCAGTGCCGAAGATTTTATTCCCGAATATAAAGGCGTTAAAACCGCCTTGTTGGACGGGGATTTAGTGCAATTCAAGGTGGCAATGACCAAAGCACAAAGCACGGAAGATGTGGCAGCCTATGCCGAATGTGCTGCAGCGCAGTACACCTTGATCCGCGGCTACGGTTTTGCCCGACATGTCCGCACAAATGTGGACGTAGAGGGTGGCGTCTGGCGGGCAGATGCTGTTTACACAATCTCGCCAAGCCTGCCACGGGGCTTGAAGACAATTGATGCTGAAGTGACCGCACAAAACTGTGCGGAAAAAGGCATTCCGGCGGTGTGAGGACATATGGCTGATTTCTTTACCAACACGTATCTGGGCATTGGCCTTCTGACCGTGGGGCAGGTGTTCCTGCTGGTGATCCCCTTGCTGCTGGCGCTGGCGTTCTTGATGTACGCCGACCGTAAGATCTGGGCCGCTGTAATGATGCGGCGCGGGCCCAACGTGGTCGGTGTCTTCGGATTGCTGCAAAGCTTTGCCGACTTTCTTAAATATATCGTTAAGGAAGTCGTTGTCCCTGCCGGTGCAGACCGTCCGGTGTTCTTCCTCGCACCGCTGATCTCTTTCGTGATGGCGATGGTAGCTTGGGCAGTGATCCCCTTTAACGAAGGCTGGATCCTGTCGGACATCAACGTGGCAATCCTCTATGTCTTCGCGATCTCCTCGCTTGAGGTTTACGGCGTGATCATGGGCGGCTGGGCTTCCAACTCGAAATACCCGTTCCTCGGCTCGTTGCGCTCTGCGGCGCAGATGATCTCTTACGAGGTGTCGATCGGCCTGATCATCATCGGTGTGATCCTCTCGACCGGATCAATGAACTTTACCGCGATTGTCGACGCGCAGCGGGGCGATTGGGGCCTGTTCAACTGGTACTTCCTGCCGCATTTCCCAATGTTGATCCTTTTCTTCATCTCGGCGTTGGCTGAAACCAACCGCCCACCTTTTGACCTTCCCGAAGCGGAATCAGAGCTGGTCGCGGGCTATCAGGTTGAATATTCCTCGACGCCGTTCCTGCTTTTTATGATCGGTGAATTGGTCGCCGTCGTGCTGATGTGTGCACTGGTGTCGCTGATGTTCTTTGGCGGCTGGCTCTCGCCGGTGCCGTTCCTGCCCGATGGCTTCTTCTGGATGTTCATCAAGATGCTGATGGTGTTCTTCATGTTCGCCATGGTCAAGGCGATCACGCCGCGCTACCGCTATGATCAGCTGATGCGGCTGGGTTGGAAAGTGTTCCTACCGTTCTCGCTGGCATGGGTCGTGTTCGTTGCCTTTGCGGCAAAGTTTGATTGGTTCTGGGGCGTCTATGCCCGTTGGACCGTAGGAGGCTGATATGGCAAATACTGACTATGCCCGCGCCGCTAAGTACTTTCTGTTGCAGGACTATTTCAAAGGGTTCATGCTGGGGATGCGCTATTTTTTCGCCCCCAAGGTGACCTTGAACTACCCGCATGAAAAAGGCCCGCTGTCCCCGCGTTTTCGCGGTGAGCACGCACTGCGTCGCTACGCCAACGGCGAAGAGCGTTGCATTGCCTGCAAACTGTGCGAAGCCATCTGCCCTGCGCAGGCCATCACCATCGACGCCGAGCCGCGGGAAGACGGCAGCCGCCGCACCACACGCTATGACATCGACATGACCAAATGCATCTACTGCGGGTTCTGTCAGGAAGCTTGTCCCGTGGATGCGATTGTCGAAGGCCCGAACTTCGAGTTCTCGACCGAGACCCGCGAAGAGCTGTATTACGACAAAGCCAAGCTTTTGGAGAACGGCGA
This sequence comes from Sulfitobacter brevis, assembly GCF_900112755.1. Taxonomy (GTDB): domain Bacteria; phylum Pseudomonadota; class Alphaproteobacteria; order Rhodobacterales; family Rhodobacteraceae; genus Sulfitobacter; species Sulfitobacter brevis. The sequence continues at coordinate 82,765 of NZ_FOMW01000009.1, forward strand.
CCGCTGGGAAGCCGAGATTGCCCGCAACCTTGAGATGGATGCACCCTACCGATGACCGATCCAACCAACCCTTTCGAGGCGATGATGAAACAGGCGCGGGAGATGGCGAAAGCCTTTCCGGCGATGGATGCGTTCTCGCCCAAGGGCTTTGAAGCGATGATGGGCACGATGCCGCGCGACATGATGGAAATGATGTTCGGCAATACCTTCAACGACGGCGGCCTTGATGCACGGACCCGTCTATTGCTGACACTGGCAGGGCTGACCATGCAGGGCGCGCAGAATGATACGGCGATCCGCCAGACCGTGCGCCACGCGCTGGAGGCCGGTGCCACCAAGCAGCATATCATTGAGACAATCGGGCAGATGTCGGTTTTTGCCGGTATCCCCGCCATGACCCGAGCGCTGGATTTGGCGCAGACGGTGCTGGACGCCAAGTCCGACGACACGAAAGGTGACGCATGACAGTCTTTTCCTTCTATCTGTTCGCGATCAGCGTCATCACCGGCGGCCTCTTTACCGTGATCAGCCGCAATCCGGTGCATTCGGTGTTGTGGTTGATCTTGTCGTTCCTGTCGGCAGCGGGCCTGTTCGTGCTGTTGGGCGCGGAATTCGTCGCGATGTTGCTGATCATTGTCTATGTCGGCGCCGTAGCGGTTCTGTTCCTTTTCGTGGTGATGATGCTGGATGTCGATTTTGCCGAGCTGAAGGCCGAGATGGCGCGCTATCTGCCGCTGGCCTTGTTGATCGGGCTGATTATCCTGATGCAGTTTGTCATGGCTTTTGGCGCATGGGAGACCAACGCGGCTGCCGAGGGTCTGCGTGCGCAGGTGATCGAGCCCGAGCGTTTCAATACCGAAAGCCTCGGGCTGATCCTCTATGATCAATATTTCTTGTTGTTCCAACTGGCGGGCTTGATCCTGCTGGTGGCGATGATCGGTGCAATCGTGCTGACACTGCGCCATAGGGTCGATGTAAAACGTCAGGACGTGGTGGCGCAGATGATGCGTGATCCGGCCAAGGCGATGGAATTGCGTGACGTGAAACCGGGGCAGGGGCTTTGACCCACCCCGCTTTGCGGACGTAAAAAGGGCGCCAGTGCGGAGGGGGAGGCTTATTCCCCAAGGCACAGGCCAAAGACGATGAACCGGTCTGGCGCGCTGAAACGCCAGATTTTAAAGAAACTGACCGGCTTGCCCCAAGGGGTCCGGTGCACACAAAGGAATACACCATGTCGAGAACCACCATTGTCGCATTGATCGTTGTTCTGATCATCGTTTTCGGCGGCTATTCAATCTGGGGCTAAACGCCCGATCCCGATGGAAGTCGGGATGAACTGAGACTACAAGCCCGACAAACGGGCGTGATTACCGAGGGACGACATGATCGGACTTGAACACTACCTGACGGTGGCAGCGACGCTGTTTGTCATTGGCATATTCGGGCTTTTCCTGAACCGGAAGAATGTGATCATCCTGCTGATGAGCATCGAGTTGATGCTCTTGGCGGTGAACATCAATTTTGTCGCCTTCTCCAGCTTTCTCGGTGATCTTGTCGGGCAGGTCTACACCCTGTTCGTGCTGACTGTGGCTGCCGCCGAGGCCGCCATTGGTCTGGCTATTCTGGTTTGCTTCTTCCGCAACCGCGGCACGATCGCGGTCGAAGATGTCAACGTGATGAAGGGGTAAGGGGACATGGAAACCATCATCCTCTTTGCCCCGCTTGTGGGCGCGCTGATCTGCGGTTTTGGCTGGAAGATCATTGGCGAAACAGCGGGTATGTGGATCGCCACGGGCCTGCTGTTTCTCGCGGCACTGCTGTCGTGGTTCACCTTCCTGACCTTTGATGGCCCGACAGAGCATATTCAGGTTCTGCGGTTCATCGAATCCGGCACACTCAGCACCGATTGGGCGATCCGGATGGACCGTCTGACCGCGATCATGTTGATCGTTGTGACCACGGTTTCCAGCCTCGTGCACCTTTATAGCTTTGGCTACATGGCGCATGACGTGAACTTTGCCGAGAACGAGAGCTATCGCCCGCGCTTCTTTGCTTACCTTTCGTTCTTTACCTTCGCGATGCTGATGCTGGTGACCTCTGACAACCTTGTTCAGATGTTCTTTGGCTGGGAAGGTGTGGGCGTTGCGTCCTACCTGTTGATCGGCTTCTACTTCCGCAAGCCAAGTGCCAATGCCGCTGCGATCAAGGCTTTTGTGGTCAACCGGGTCGGTGACTTTGGCTTCGCCTTAGGTATCTTTGCGCTTTATCTGATGACTGATAGCGTAAAGTTTGATGATATCTTTGCTGCCGTGCCCGATCTGGCCGAGCAGAGCATCACCTTCTTGTGGACCGACTGGAACGCCGCCAACCTGATCGCCTTCTTGCTGTTTGTCGGCGCGATGGGCAAATCGGCGCAGTTGTTCCTGCACACATGGTTGCCCGACGCGATGGAGGGCCCGACACCCGTATCGGCGCTGATCCACGCAGCAACCATGGTGACCGCAGGTGTGTTCCTCGTCTGCCGCATGTCACCACTGATGGAATTTGCACCCGAAACGATGATGTTCGTGACAGTGATCGGCGCGACCACAGCGTTTGTAGCCGCGACCATTGGCCTTGTGCAGACCGATATCAAACGCGTTATTGCCTATTCGACCATGTCTCAGCTTGGCTATATGTTCGTGGCCGCAGGCGTTGGCATGTACTCTGCCGCGATGTTCCACCTGTTCACGCATGCGTTTTTCAAGGCGATGCTGTTCCTTTGTGCAGGCTCGGTCATCCACGCGATGCACCATGAGCAGGACATGACCAACTACGGCGGGCTGCGTAAAAAGATCCCTTATACCTTTGCAGCGATGATGATCGGCACGCTTGCGATCACCGGCGTTGGCATTCCGCTGACCCACATCGGCTTTGCAGGTTTCCTGTCCAAAGATGCGATCATCGAGAGCGCCTATGGTGGCGGGTCGATGTACGGCTTCTGGCTGTTGGTAGCCGCAGCGGCGATGACCAGTTTCTATAGCTGGCGCCTGATGTTCCTCACCTTCTACGGCAAGCCGCGCGGCGACAAGCATACCCATGCACATGCCCACGAAAGCCCGATGGTCATGTTGATCCCGCTTGGCGTGCTCAGCCTCGGATCGATCTTTGCAGGGATGCTTTGGTATAACTCCTTCTTTGGCCATGCCGAAGATATGGCCGAGTTCTATGACATCCCGCTGGCCGAAATGGCCGCAGGGGGCGATGCCCATGTTGAGGGTGCCGAAGAAGCACATGACGCAGTTGAAGGCGAAGGCGCCGCGCATGGCGAGGCTGCCGAGGGCGAGCATCCTGCAGGCTTTGGCGGCGCACCGGGTGAGGGGGCTTTGTACTTCGGCCCTGACAACCATGTGCTGGACGAGGCTCATGCGGCCCCTGTCTGGGTCAAAGTCAGCCCATTCATCGCGATGCTCTTTGGTCTGGTGATGGCGTTGTGGTTCTATATCTGGAACCCGAGCCTGCCTGCGCGTCTGGCGGCCAACCAGCAGCCTTTGTACGAGTTCCTCAAGAACAAATGGTACTTTGACGAAGTCTATGACGTGCTCTTTGTGCGGTCGGCCAAGGCAATCGGGCGGTTCTTGTGGAAGCGTGGCGATGGCAATGTGATTGACGGCTCGCTGAATGGCGTGGCGATGGGGATCATTCCGTTCCTTACCCGTCTCGCCGGTCGGGCGCAGTCCGGCTATATCTTTACTTATGCCTTTGCGATGGTGATCGGAATTGCGGTGCTTGTGACCTGGATGACGATGAGCGGGGGGGCGAACTGATGGACTCCCACCTGCTTTCTATTATTACCTTCATGCCTGCCTTCGCAGCGCTGATCCTTGCGATTTTCCTGCGCGGCGACGACGAAGCGGCACAGCGCAATGCCAAGTGGCTGGCACTGTTCACCACCACCGTGACCTTTGCGGTGTCGCTCTTCATCCTGTTTGGCTTTGATGCGGACGATTCCGGCTTCCAGTTTGTCGAAGAGGCCGATTGGCTTCTGGGTCTCAAGTATCGCTTGGGTGTTGACGGGATCTCGATCCTGTTTGTAATGCTGACCACCTTCATGATGCCACTGGTGATCGCCGCCAGCTGGGATGTGAAGCTGCGGGTCAAGGAATACATGATCGCCTTCCTGATGCTGGAAACGCTGATGCTCGGCGTCTTCATGGCGCTGGATCTGGTGCTGTTCTACCTGTTCTTCGAGGCAGGTTTGATCCCGATGTTCCTGATCATCGGTATCTGGGGCGGCAAGAACCGGATTTACGCGAGCTTCAAGTTCTTCCTCTATACCTTCCTCGGTTCGGTGCTGATGCTGGTTGCGATGGTGGCGATGTTTTCTGAGGCCGGCACCACCTGTATCGGCGCTTGCGAAGTCAGCTTGCTGACCCATAACTTCCCTGCCGACACGATGACCGTCTGGGGCTTTACGATTGTGGGCGGTATGCAGACGCTGCTGTTCCTCGCGTTCTTTGCCAGCTTTGCGGTCAAGATGCCGATGTGGCCGGTCCACACATGGCTGCCTGATGCCCACGTTCAGGCCCCAACGGCGGGTTCTGTGGTGCTGGCGGCGATCCTGCTCAAGATGGGCGGCTACGGCTTCTTGCGGTTCTCGCTGCCGATGTTCCCTGTGGGTTCGGACGTGATGGCGCCGCTGGTGCTCTGGCTGTCGGCGATTGCGATTGTCTATACGTCGCTGGTCGCACTGGTGCAGGAAGACATGAAAAAGCTGATCGCCTATTCATCGGTCGCGCATATGGGCTTTGTGACAATGGGCATCTTTGCTGCTAACCAGCAGGGCATTGATGGCGCGATTTTCCAGATGATCAGCCACGGCTTCATCTCTGGCGCGCTCTTCCTTTGCGTCGGCGTGATTTACGACCGTATGCACACCCGCGAGATTGACGCTTACGGCGGTCTGGTGAACCGTATGCCTGCCTACGCGCTGATCTTTATGCTGTTTACCATGGCCAATGTCGGCCTGCCGGGCACTTCGGGCTTTGTCGGGGAATTTCTGACCATGATGGGGGCCTTCCAGGTCAACACTTGGGTGGCGGCGGTTGCGGCGACCGGGGTGATTTTCTCGGCGGCCTATGCGCTGTGGCTTTATCGCCGTGTGGTGATGGGCGATCTGATCAAGGAAAGCCTGCGATCGATTACCGACATGACCGCCCGCGAACGCTGGATCTTTGCGCCATTGGTGGCGATGACGCTGCTGCTCGGGGTCTATCCCGCGCTCGTGCTTGATATGATCGGGCCGTCAGTATCGGCACTGGTTGAAAACTACGAAACGGCCTTGGGTAGCGTCGCTGACGCCGCCCAAACTGCCGAAGCTTCTCACTGAAAAGGACCAAGCGATGATTTCCGCTGATCTGAACATCATCATGCCCGAAATCGTGCTGTCGGCTTTTGCCCTGCTCGGTTTGCTGGCTGCGGTCTATACCTCCAAGGACGGGCTCGCTGGCGTGCTGGTCTGGCTGACGGCGGGGCTGTTTGTCGCCGCCGCGGCGTGGATCGGGCTGACCGGTGCCACCACCCGCATCGCGTTTAACGGCATGTTCGTCGATGACGGCTTTGCCCGCTTTGCCAAGATCACCATTCTGCTGAGTGCAGCGGCGGTGATGGTCATGTCCGAAGGCTACATGAAATCGCGCGGCTTGCTGCGGTTTGAATATCCGATGCTGGTTGTTCTGGCTGTCGTTGGCATGATGATGATGGTCAGCGCCGGTGACCTGATGGCGCTGTATATGGGGTTGGAGCTTCAGTCCCTCGCGCTTTACGTTGTGGCCTCGCTGCGCCGTGACAGCATCAAATCCACCGAAGCTGGTTTGAAGTATTTCGTGCTCGGCGCGCTGTCTTCGGGTCTGCTGCTCTATGGCGCGTCACTGGTTTATGGTTACGCAGGCACCACTTTGTTTGCGGGCATCATCACCACAGCGCAAAGCGGGGATACCTCCATCGGGCTACTTTTTGGTCTGGTATTCCTGATCTCCGGTATGGCGTTCAAAGTATCCGCTGTACCGTTTCACATGTGGACCCCCGACGTCTATGAAGGCGCGCCAACCCCGATCACAGCGTTCTTCGCGACTGCGCCGAAAGTGGCGGCGATGGGCTTGTTTGCGCGGGTGCTGTTTGATGCCTTTGGCAATGCTGTTGCTGACTGGAGCCAGATCATCGCGCTGCTGTCGGTTCTGTCGATGTTCCTTGGTGCGATTGCCGCGATTGGCCAGACCAATATCAAGCGTCTGATGGCCTATTCGTCGATTGCTCATATGGGTTATGCCCTGATGGGCCTTGCGGCGGGCACAGCCTTTGGCGTGCAGGCGATGCTCGTCTATATGGCGATCTATGTGACGATGAACGTCGGCACCTTTGCCTTCATCATGTTGATGAGCAAGGACGGTGCCCCGATCACCGATATCAACTCGCTGAACATGTATTCCAAACGCGCGCCCGGGCGGGCACTGGCTATGCTGGTACTGCTGTTCTCACTGGCGGGTGTGCCTCCGATGCTGGGCTTCTTTGGCAAGCTTTATGTGCTGCGTGCCGCCTATGAGGCCGATCTGGCGTGGCTGGCCATCGCAGGTGTGATCGCCAGCGTCATCGGAGCTTATTATTATCTGCGTATCGTCTTCCTGATGTACTTTGGCGAAGAAGGCTCCGAGCCTCTGGATGTTAAAGGCGGCACTCTGCTGCAGGGCATGTTGATCGCTTCGGCCGTGATTATGGTGTTGGGCATTGTAAATATGTTCGGCGTCGAGAACGCAGCAGCGGCGGCCGCGTCAACACTTGTCAACTGATCCCGAACTGCCGCGCGCAGTGCAGGGCCAGCAGGCCAGCCAGAGCGGCAACTGGCCCTCGGGCTACGCGCGGCGGGTCTACGACAGCGTCGATTCAACCCTCTCCGAAGCGATGCGGCTTGCCCCTACTTTGGGCGGGCCGACTTGGATACTGGCCGAAGAGCAAACTGCGGCACGCGGCAGACGGGGCAGGGCATGGTCCACCCCGCGCGGCAATTTTGCCGGCACCCTGATCATGCAGCGCCGCGAAGACCCCGGCTATGCCGCGCTGCGGTCCTTTGTGGCTTCACTGGCGCTGTATCGGGCCTTCGTCGCAGTCAGCGGGCAGCCTGATGCTTTCATGCTGAAATGGCCCAACGACGTCTTGCTGCATGGCGGCAAGGTTGCGGGGATTTTGCTGGAGAGCGTTGGCCCGCATCTTTTGATCGGGATCGGGGTGAATCTCGCACATGCTCCCAGCGTCGCAGCGATTGAGCCGCAGGCCTTGGCACCGGTGACCCTATCGGGTGCCTTAGACGTCGCGATCACCCCGACCGGTTTTCTTGATGCGCTGGCCGCCGAATATGCCAGGCTCGAACACCAATTTGTCACCTTTGGTTTCCTGCCGATCCGCAAGGCGTGGCTGGCCCGCGCAGCCAAGTTGGGTGAGGTGATTACTGCGCGGACCATGCGCAGCGAAACCGTCGGCGTGTTTGAAGATGTCGATGACACTGGAAACCTGATATTGAAAACCGCACAGGGCCGCGTTGCTGTCACTGCTGCAGATGTGTTTTTCTAAGTAAAAGGGGGCGTGCATGCTTCTGGCGATTGATTGCGGCAATACCAACACGGTGTTTTCCATCTGGGATGGCACCGAATTCATTGCCACTTGGCGCACCTCGACCGACTGGCAGCGCACGGCGGATCAATACTATGTCTGGCTGTCGACGCTGATGCGGTTTCGCAAGGTCGAAGCGGACATCACGGATGTGATTATTTCCTCAACCGTGCCCCGCGTGGTGTTCAACCTGCGGGTTTTCGCCGATCGTTATTTCGATACCCGCCCACTGGTCGTCGGCAAGCCCGAGTGTGCCTTGCCCGTCGCACCGCGCGTCGACGCGGGCACAACGGTCGGGCCGGACCGTCTGGTGAACACTGTCGCGGGCTTTGATCTCTTCGGGGGTGACCTGATTGTGGTGGATTTCGGCACTGCGACAACGTTTGACGTGGTGGACACAGATGGCGCCTATATCGGCGGCGTAATTGCACCCGGCGTCAACCTGAGCCTTGAGGCATTGCACAGCGCTGCTGCGGCCCTGCCACATGTCGATATCTCCAAACCACAGCGGGTTGTGGGCACCAATACGGTCGCCTGTATGCAGTCTGGCGTTTTTTGGGGTTATGTCGGGCTCGTCCGTGAGATATGTGCGCGGATAAAGGCGGAACGTGCGCGCGAAATGCGCGTCATATCCACCGGAGGTCTGGCACCGCTGTTCCAACAGTCCGTGGACCTCTTTGACGAATATCAAGATGACCTGACAATGCACGGTTTGACCGTGATACATGAATACAACAAGGAATTAGCTGAATAATATGAGCAGCGAGAGATTGATCTACCTGCCCCTCGGTGGGGCGGGCGAAATTGGCATGAATGCCTATGTCTATGGCTACGGCAAGCCCGGTAAAGAACGGCTGATCGTCGTCGACATCGGCGTGGCCTTCCCCGATATGGACACCAGCCCCGGCGTGGACCTGATCCTGCCGGACATCACATGGCTGAAAGAGCGGCGCGACCGGATCGATGCTATCTTTATCACCCACGCACACGAAGACCACGTTGGTGCCGTCGCGCATTACTACGAGGCCCTGCGCGCACCCGTTTATGCGCGGCGCTTCACTGCCAATATCGCACGGCGCAAAATGTCCGAGCACGGCCACCCCGACGAGGCGGTGACCGTTGTGCAGGCATGGCCCGAGCAGATCAAGGCGGGCCCGTTCACGGTTGCTTTCCTACCGATCTCACACTCGATCCCTGAATCCTCTGCTATGGTGATCGACACGCCCGAAGGTCGGGTCATCCACTCCGGCGATTTCAAGATCGACCGTACCCCCGGTGTTGGCGAAGCCTTTGACGATGCGCTTTGGGCCGATATCTGCAAAGACGGTGTGAAAGCGCTGATCTGTGACAGCACGAATGTGTTTTCTCCCAATGCTGGCCGCTCCGAGGCGACTGTCGGGCCAGAGATCGAAACACTGGTCAGCAATGCCGACGGTATGGTGATCGCGACGACCTTTGCCTCCAACGTGGCACGGGTAAAAACTCTTGCAGTTGCGGGCGAACGGGCAGGGCGCTCTATCGTGCTTTTGGGCAGGTCGATGAACCGCATGGTCGAAGCGGCGCTCGAAAGCGGCGTTATGACCGACTTCCCGACCCGTATCGCTCCCGAGGACGCGCGCGGCTTGCCACGCGAAAACCTGATGCTGCTGGTCACCGGCAGCCAGGGCGAGCGCCGTGCGGCTTCCGCACAGCTCGCGAATGGCAAGTTTCAGGGTCTGGAAGCCAAAGAGGGCGATCTGTTCCTGTTCTCCTCCAAGACGATTCCGGGCAACGAGCGCGGCGTGATCCGCATCATCAACATGTTCTCTGAAAAGGGCGTTGATGTGGTGGATGATTCCTCGGGGCTGTACCATGTGTCCGGCCACGCCAACCGCCCTGATCTGGAGCAGTTGCACAGCATCGTTAAGCCCCAAATCCTGATCCCGATGCACGGCGAACATCGCCATCTGCGCGAACACGTCAAGATCGCCAATGCCAAAGGCATCAAAGGTGTGCTGGCCGTGAACGGCATGATGATCGACTTGTCGGGCAACGAGCCTAAGGTGATCGAGTATATCGATACTGGCCGCACCTATCTTGATGGATCGGTCAAAATCGGTGCGCTGGACGGCGTTGTTCGCGACCGTATCCGCATGGCGTTGAACGGTCATGTCACTGTGACCGTGATCCTCGACGCCGACGACTCGCCCCTTGGTGAGCCATGGGTCGATATGATGGGTCTGCCGGAAATGGGCAATTCCGACAGCCCGCTGGCGGATGTCCTCGAAGCCGATCTCGCACAGTGGCTCAACCGTGCAGGCGCGCGCACTTTGCGTGACGACAAAGCGCTGAACGACGGTCTGAAGAAAGTCGCACGCCAGTCGGCGAACGATGAAATCGGCAAAAAACCCGAAGTGACAGTGGTGGTAAGCCGGCTTAGTTAAGCCGACTTACCAGCCTCTCGACTACTCAATTACGTCATTAATTGGCGGCAGCTCGGTTTCGATGTCTGCCGCCGATGACGGCTCCGGCACCTCGATATATTCTTCTACTGGGGTCTCGACGGGCTCCGTGACTGGAACACTCTCGGGCAGGATTTCAGCAGCACTCGCAGGTATCGCCTCGTCGCCGCTGCACATATAGACAGCTCCCCCCACAGCCACCACACTTACCGCCGCCGCACCCAGAACCGCTGGCGTCGACAGCGCTGTGACCGCCGTGCTGCTGGCAGTCCCAAGGCTGGCACTGACCGAGGAGGCGGTGCCTGACAGGATCATTGCGCCAGAGCCGTGTTTGATCGCGTTCAAACCGGCGGTACGGGCGTTTTGCGCGATGGTCTGGGTCATCGAAGCCGCAATGCCGATGCCCTGATCCTTGGTGGTGTTGACCTTTTCACAGAATGTCGTCTTGCACAGGCCACGGAAGTTCCGCTCGCCGGGGACCAAAAAATAGCCGTAGTCAGCGGTTTCGGTCAGGCAGTAGCCGTTAATGTCATTGTCCGGGACCGTAGTAGCGAGGTAGTCGTAGAGCACGCCACTATTGCATGCCACCGGTGTACCCAATGTGCGGTTCCACGTCCGGTTCGGCCAGTTCAAAAGCTTTTCGCGGGTCTTGACCTCTTCGGCGAAGGTCTGAAAATTCTCTGCTTCGACAACGATTTCGTCGCCGTTAACCAGCGCGCGGCATTGGTCTGCCTGCGCTTGCACGGCGATCACAGCAAAAGGGATGGAGAGGATAAGGCGCAACATCGGCAGCTCCGGTAAATGAGTACCGGCGAGAAATAGCCTGCCTGAAATGCCAGCGCCACCACCGGTGTTTTTCCGGTGATGGCGCTGGCTGGTTTGCGCTGATCAGCGAGGCTTAGCTGTCGCGTTCTTCAAAGCTGAGGCCAATGAAGTCGGGCAAATGGTCGCCCAAGCCCACAACCTGATTGCCACCGCGATCATTGTTGCGACGGTTACGGTTGTTGTCATTGCGGTTGTTGTCATTACGGCTGCGATTGCTGTCGTTACGGTTTCTGTCGTTACGCTCGCTCTCGTTACGATTGTTATCATTACGATGATTATCGTTGCGACTAGCATCGTTGCGGCTGTTTTCGTTGCGAGAACGGTTGTCGTTACTGTCGTTTTGGGTGCGGATGTCATCGGATTCAGCCGTGGAAGTTGGCGTATCTTTGGGCTCTGGCTGGGCTGCTTGGACAGGTGCTTCTGCAGGCTGCTCCGCCTCGCCGGATATGGCCTCGACCTTGCCGGCTTCGTCAGTTTTAGCGGCATCGGACTTCTTGGCAGAATCACTCGGTTTGCGTGACCGTGACCGGCTCCGCTTGGGCTTGTCGCTTGTACTTTCCGGCTTGGCGGACGCCTCGGTCTTGGCTTCGGCAGGCGCTTGGACAGCACCGGTCCCGAGCGGGTTTTCCAAACGCGGTATCTCGTTCTGGACCAGACGCTCGACATCGGCGAGGTTTTTTTCGTCGCGCGGTACGCAGATCATGATCGCGGTACCATCACGGCCCGCACGGCCCGTGCGGCCGATCCGATGAACATAGTCTTCGGCATGGCTTGGCACGTCAAAGTTAAACACATGGCTGACCGCAGGCACATCAAGCCCGCGCGCCGCCACATCCGAGGCGACAAGGAAGCGCAAATCGCCGGCGCGGAAACCGTCAAGCGTGCGTGTTCGCTGGCTTTGATCCAAATCGCCATGGATTGGCGCCGCGTCATAGCCATGCTTTTTCAGTGACTTGGCGACCGTATCAACATCCATCTTGCGGTTACAGAAAATGATGGCGTTGGTGCATTTCGCGCCTTCGGCGTCGATCAGCGCGCGCAGCAGTTGACGCTTTTCTGTCGCTTCGCGCTCTTTACGGGACGATTTGAACATGACCACACCTTGGGTGATGTTCTCGCTCGTGGTAGCCTGACGGGCCACTTCGATCCGCTCGGGGCTGCTGAGGAACGTATTGGTGATCCGCTCGATCTCAGGCGCCATAGTGGCGGAGAAAAACAGCGTCTGACGAGTGAAAGGGGTCAGGCCGAAAATCCGTTCGATATCGGGAATGAACCCCATGTCGAGCATCCGGTCGGCTTCGTCGACAACCATGATCTTCACGTCGTTAAGAATCAGTTTACCGCGTTCGAAATGGTCGAGCAGACGGCCTGGTGTGGCGATCAACACATCGACGCCCTTGTCGATCAACTTGTCTTGCTCGCCGAATGACACGCCGCCGATCAGCAGGGCTTTCGTCAATTTGACGTGCTTGGCATAGGTCTCGAAATTTTCGGCAACCTGTGCGGCCAGTTCGCGTGTCGGGCACAAAACCAGGCTGCGCGGCATGCGCGCACGGGCACGGCCACGGGCCAGCATTGTGATCATTGGCAGTGTAAAACTAGCGGTTTTGCCGGTGCCGGTCTGGGCAATGCCCAATACATCCCGGCCTTCGAGGGCGGGTGGGATCGCACCGGCCTGAATGGGTGTCGGCGTCTCGTAGCCGGCTTCTTCGATGGCCCGCAGGACCTTTGGATTCAGGTTGAGATCAGAGAATTTTATCATGTGTGTCCGAATAATTGCGGACACTCACTTGGCCCGCGTCAGCGTTCCATACCGGCCCGCATGGCCCAAGAGGCGGCGCAGGTGCCGCTGTATGTTGCGCAGGCCATAGCAAGTTGCGTAACGCTCGTCAAATCAATGCGCCGTCAGAGGCTTACGTGGGGGAAATGTGTGGACAATAGGCCATCCAGGTTGAGATTGGCTTGTCGCAGTAAACCATGTTCCGCAAGCTTGCCCCGCAAACGCGGCGTATCGGCGCAAACCTCGTCGAAAAAGGCTTTTAAACCACTTTCGGGATCTTGCGCCTCGATCTGTTGGAACAGATCGTGCATCGACATCCCGCCTTTGTCGCGCGGTTTGTTGGGGGCAAGCTCGGCGCGATAGGAACCTTGTGCGAGACGGTAGCGATAGGCAGCATGCCACTGGTCCCACGTCTTTGCGTGCATATGTGCCAGACCGATTCCCGCCTGTTGCTCTTCGGTCGGGATCATTGTTTCATTTTGAAACGCGTTGTGGATTTGCACGCGTACGCCCGCAAGGCCGGTGCGGACAAAAACCTTGCCGGCGAGATGGCTGAGAAAACCGCCCTTCAGATGGGCGCCAAAGGTCGGGTAGATATCCTGCACGATGCGGTTTCGGTCAGGGCCGTTGGGCACAAAGGCCTTAAAGGCCGTGCCATCGCCCGACAGCGCCTCCATCGGGCGGATACGGGCGGCGAGGGTTTCAGACGTTAGCGTGCCAAGAATCTCCGCTACCGGCTCGGCGCTGACCAGAAATTCGTCGGCATCCATATGGATGAGCCAGTCCACCTCGGCCTTGCGATTATAGGCATGTGTGGCGTTCATGGTCTGGCGCACCTGATGCTTTTTCGGGCGCCCATTGCCGACTTTATTCCACCACGCCGTGTCACAGGTTTGTACCCGTACTTTGGGGTGGGCTTTTAGCGCCTCAAAAGCCTGCGCGTTTTCCGCATCGAGATAGATATAGAGCCGCTGTGCGCCCGCCTCCAGATGGTAGGCGGCAAAACGCAGGATATCGGCGGCAGGGGCGAGGATGGTGGCGCTCAGCCCCCATGTGGTCAGGTTGGCCATCAGCCGTCTCCCTTCAGCTTGGCTTTTATCGCTTGGATGCGGGCAAAGATGCTGCGCTGGTCGCTCATCACCAGCCGGAGCATGGCAAAGCCCAGCGGACGGATGATGGCGTCACTTTCTGCCAGTTGCCACAGGCGGGCCAGGAGGATTTTATCCAGATCGCCGCCGCGAAAGCCGTAGGCGTCCATACCGAAGGGCAGGGGAAAAGTCTTGCGCTTGGCCATAGTGCGAAACGGCGAGCGCCCCGGTTGACCCGAACGGCGGCGCTCGCTGTCGTGCAGCTTGATCATATCAAACAGCACCGAAAGCCCCATGCCGAGCGCGCGCTGCGCACCCGTCTCTCCGCGGTCTGAAAAGGTCGTAGCTGTGGAAATCATCCAGCGCGGGGTTAGCAGCGGCACAAGCCGGTTGCCGTGGTCGCGCCAGATGCGGAAGAACAGCGCGTCGGCGCAGGGCGGCGGGTCATCGCGGCGCGAGATTGCGATCAGCATGGCGTGAAGATGCAGGATTTTCGGCTGGCCCGCGAATTCGACCTGAAGCTCCAGCCATTTCCGCTGTGCCGAATAGCGCGGCGCATCTTCATAGTGTTGCGCGGGTGGCGGTGTTACCGCCTCGAACAACGCGGCAAGGTCGGTGTCTTCAAGGGGCAGGATATTATCCACCCCGTCAAACCGGCGCTGGCGCTTTTCCTGCCGCTTCAAAAGGCTGGCAAATCCGCCGGAGTAAAGGTTTTCACCTTCATCCATCGAAGGGCCCAATCACACCATCATTTCCTTGGTCGCGGTCAGGCGTATATCTGGATAGTCGCGGTCAACGCGGTCGATATCAAACTGCATACGGGTCAGGTACACAACGTCACCATCATGATCATGCGCGATGTGCTGTTTGTTCGCTTCGCTAAATTTATCAACGGCTTGGCGTGTGCCGTTCACCCAACGGGCCGAGCTGAATCGCGACTGCTCAAACCGGACAGGCAGCCCGTATTCAAGCTCGATCCGGCTGGCAAGGACCTCGAACTGCAATTGCCCCACAACGCCAACCACAAAACCTGATCCGATCGCCGGTTTAAAGACCTTGGCAGCGCCTTCTTCGGCAAACTGCATCAGCGCCTTTTCGAGGTGTTTGGCCTTCATTGGATCGCCCGCCCGAACGCCTTGCAACAGCTCCGGTGCAAAGGACGGGATGCCGGTGACGCGCAGGACTTCACCTTCGGTCAAGGTATCGCCGATGCGCAACTGGCCGTGGTTGGGGATGCCGATAATGTCACCGGCCCAAGCTTCCTCGGCCAGTTCGCGGTCCGAGGCGAGGAACATTACCGGATTGGTGATCGCCATCGGTTTTTTGCTGCGTACATGGGTCATTTTCATGCCACGCAGGAAGTGCCCCGATGCAAGCCGAACAAAGGCCACGCGGTCGCGGTGCTTGGGGTCCATATTGGCCTGAACCTTGAACACAAACCCCGAAACCTTGGTTTCTTCTGGCAGGATCGAGCGCGGCTCGGCCGATTGAATCTGCGGCTCAGGCCCGTAGGTGGCGATGCCTTCCATCAGTTCTTTAACCCCGAAGGAGTTAATCGCGGAACCGAACCAGATCGGCGTTAGGGTACCTTCGTGCATCGCCTTGATATCCAGCGGCGGCAGCAATTCACGCGCCATCTCAAGGTCTTCGCGGAGTTTTTCCAAAAGCGCGGCGGGCACATGTTCGGCCAGTTTGGGGTCATCGAGACCGTTAATTTCAACGCTTGCCGACACGCGGTTACGGTCGGCGCGGTCCATCAATTCAAGCCGGTCACGCAGAATGTCATAGCAGCCGATGAAGTCGCGACCTACGCCAATGGGCCAACTCGCAGGTGTCACGTCAATCGCGAGATTCTCTTGAATTTCATCGATGATTTCAAAGACATCCCGGCTTTCGCGGTCCATTTTGTTACAGAAAGTCAGGATCGGCAGATCGCGCATCCGGCAAACTTCAAAAAGCTTTTGGGTCTGGCTTTCAACGCCCTTGGCACCGTCAATCACCATCACCGCCGCATCAACGGCCGTGAGCGTGCGGTAGGTATCCTCCGAGAAGTCCGAGTGGCCGGGGGTATCGACAAGATTGAAGCGGTAGGTCATGAAATCAAACGACATTGCCGAGGCCGAGACCGAAATTCCGCGGTCTTTTTCCATCGCCATAAAGTCTGAGCGCGTACGACGGGCTTCGCCCTTGGCGCGGACCTGTCCGGCCATCTGGATCGCCCCGCCAAACAGCAGGAATTTCTCGGTCAACGTGGTCTTACCCGCGTCAGGGTGAGAAATGATCGCAAAGGTGCGACGCCGGGCAATTTCCGGCGGCAGATCGGGGCGGTTTTTGGCTGTGTCCAACATCGTTTGGCGTATATCCGCGGTGCGCAACCTGCGCAAGCGCGGCGCCTTCTGCGGCTTGGATTAAAAAGCAATCCTTCCCCGGTGGCCGAATTTAATGTATTGTGAACGTATCATGAACATTATGGGGAGATTAAAAATGGAAATCAAGCAATTGGCGCAAGAATTGGTGGCTGGCTGTCGCGAGGGCCGGACGATTGCCAATCTGGACAAGCTCTACAAGTCCGACGCAGTGTCGGTTGAGGCGGCGGATATGGGTCAAGGGAGAGAGACCAAGGGCCTTGAAGGGATCAAGGGCAAGCATGAGTGGTGGGAGAGCGAGATGGAAGTCACCGGTGGAAACATCAGCGACCCGATGTTGCATGGCGATGATCGTTTTGCCGTGATTTTTGAGATGCAGGGCAAGGAAAAGCAGAGCGGCAAGGCATTCGATATGAAAGAAGTCGCGATTTACCATGTCAGCGATGGCAAGATTGCGCGTGAGGAGTTCTTCTACACCACTTAGTGGCGGCAAATAGGCGCGACGTTGGCGTGGCGCGCTAGCGCCCGCTGGCCTTGCGCAACAGTTCAGCAGCGTCGGGGCGTTTTAGCAACGCCTCGCTCACGTCCAGCCCGGCGTGGGGTAGGTCGGAATGGCCGGGCACGATGTCGCCCATGGCGGCTGAGAGATCGGCTGGCAAGATGGTGCGCGTGCGGGTGTCAATCAGCATCGATTCTGCCGCGATCCCTTCGGCATAAATAATCTGGTGACTGTCAAACAACAGCTGGAAATAATCGACAAAGCCGCCATCTTGCACCAACACGGTCTCCCCATTGACCAAATGCCGCGCCTTGATCAGCAATTCTGCGCGCCCCGCGCCAACCTCGTCGGTGCGTTGGTAGACGAAAAGGCGGTGGTCAGGGCTGACGATCAGGTCATGCTCGTTATTCAACGTGCCCGCGCGGATGCAGATCGGCGCAAACTCACCAACCGCGCGCACCGTGCTTTGGCCGATCCAGCGTACCTGCTGTACCCCGTCGTCGCGGGTCAGGATCTTGTCGCCAACATTGAGGTTTTCAATGAGGCGCTGCTCACCGGTGGCCAGCGTAATGTGGGTGCCGCGCGTAAAGGAAACGCAGGCTACCTGTCCGAATTTTTGCGATGCTGTCTTTATATCAATTCCGACAAGCCGATGTTCAACCCGTGCTGCAAGAGTGGATAGCGGCAGCAGATAAACGTCCGAGACGTTTTGCTCGTCATCTACTTCGACCAGAAGCAAAGCCTCATTTAAATGCCCGTTCGGCGACATGAACATCAACGCTGAATCAAGATAAACTTCGGCACCCGGCGTGCCTGCGCCGGTGGCTTCACCAAGCCGGAAATGTGTGGCACTGAGCGGTAATAGCGACAGCCGCAAAGGTGCGGCATCAGGGCTGATCTCATAAACATCATCCAACAAAAGCTCGGCCGCAAACGACAAGGTGTCGCCCATATTTGCGCCATCCGTCGCCACGATATCAGTGGCGCGAAAAACAGGAACGCTTTGCGCGGAGGCGGGGCGGGAACGGGCCATGGAAAACCTTTGGACGGGGGTTAGAGCTTATGCCCAAGAGATAGTTCGGAATTGTGACAATGCTTGGACAACCTTCGGGTGTTTTGCTGGCGTCCGGCGTCTTTGCTGTTAGGACTTAGGAAAGTTTAACAAAGGAATCGTATCATGGATTTGGGAATCAAAGGCAAACGCGCATTGGTGTGTGCGTCTTCAAAGGGCCTCGGGCTTGGTTGCGCCGAGGCATTGGCGGCAGCAGGCGTGTCGCTGGTAATGAACGCACGTGGTGCTGAAGCGCTGGAAGCTGCTGCTGAGCGGATCCGTCAGGAGCATGGTGTTGAAGTTGTAACCGTCGCCGTTGATGTGACCACCCCAGAGGGCCAGCAGCAGTTGATCGCGGCAGCGGGCGAAGTCGATATTCTGGTCAACAACGCCGGTGGCCCGCCTCCTGGCATGTGGCATGATTGGGAGCGTGAAGATTTCATCAAAGCACTGGACGCCAATATGCTGACGCCGATTGCGCTAATCAAAGCGTTGGTGCCCGGCATGATGGATCGTGGTTGGGGCAGGGTCGTGAACATCACCTCCCAGTCCGTGCGCGCGCCGATTGGCGTGTTGGGGCTCTCGAACGCTGCCCGCACCGGATTGACTGGTTATGTGGCTGGCACGGCCCGGCAGGTTGCCGATAAAGGTGTTACAATCAATAACTTGCTGCCCGGAATTCATGCGACCGATCGGGCCGATAGCCTTGATCAGGGTGTGGTGAAAGCCAAGGGCATCACTATGGATGAAGCCCGCAGCCAGCGTGCCGCGGGCATTCCGGCAGGGCGGTATGGCACGCGGCAGGAGTTTGGCGCGGCTTGCGCGTTTTTCTGTTCGCAGCACGCCGGATTTATCGTCGGGCAAAACCTATTGTTGGACGGTGGCGGCACCAATCTGACCATGTAGGAGCGTTGGCTTTCGGGCCAATTGTATTCTAGCGACCAAGTGCGATGGACAGCGTTGGCGGCAGACCATGCCGCCAACGCTGCGCAACTACCGCTAGATTTTCTGCCATTAGTTATCACGTTTCTGACAGCAAGCCTCCGGTTGCTGGTAGCTTCGTCTCGTCTGGCTTAATCCTTTGCAAAGTTTTTGAGCGTAAAGGTTCCTGTAACGATGCAAGCCGCGACCCTTATCATAGTTTTCAGCGCGATCCTGATCGCCAGTTTCCTTGTGGCCCCTAAACGCGCCACCGTCGAAGGGTTCTTTGGCGGCGCAGATGAGAACGGACACGCGCCGGGGCTGATGGTTCTGGTGCTCAGCCAGGTAACGACATGGATCTTCGCCCGTTCGTTAATGAATGCAGCGATCTTGGGATATTATTACGGGATCGCCGGAACGCTGGCCTATGCCGCCTACTATGGGTCATTTCTGACTGGCGGCTATATCGTGGGTCATTTGCGGCGAAATGGTGCGCGGTCGCTACAGGATTGGCTCGGCACGCAGTTCGGCTCGGCCGGCAATGGATGTTATAACTTCGTGATTGCCCTGCGGCTGCTGTCCGAGGTTTTCGCCAACCTTCTGGTCGTTGGGTTGATCTTCGACGCGGTTCTGGCGGGCAGCGGCACCACTGCAATTCTGATTGCCGGACTTTTGGGGCTGGGATATTCCGCGTGGGGCGGTTTGTCGGCATCACTACGCACCGATGTCATGCAGATGCTGGTGTTTATTGTCATCTTTGGTCTGGCCTTTTTGGCGCTGGTCACGGCCCCAGCTTTTGATCTCGTTTCGGTGCTGACAGCTTCGGGCACCTCGGGCGCGTGGAACGGGTGGGTCCTGCTGGCCGTCGCTTTGTTGCAGGTATTTTCCTATCCTGCGCATGATCCGGTGATGATGGATCGCGGATTTCTGGCCGACCCTGAGACCACACGCCGGTCGTTTCTGCATGCGTTCTGGATTTCGACACTTTGCATCATCGGTTTCGGTTTTTTCGGGATACAGGCCGGCCTCATGGGCGCGGCTTACGAAGGCGAGCTGCTCGGCACTTGGGCCGTGATGTTCCCGCCTTGGGTTTTTCTGGCCCTGATGATCTCCTTGCTGGTCTCGGCGCTAAGCACGCTTGATTCCACTCTGGCCGCTGCCGCCCGCTTGGTTGTTGAGGAATTGGGCATCGCGCCACGCACGTTGAATGGCGGGCGGGTGGCGATGGTTGCTTTCATGGGTGTGGGCACCTGCCTGACACTTTGGGGCGATGCGACCTTGTTCGACGCGGTGGCGGTATCTGGCACCGCATCGATGTTTTTAACGCCCGTTCTTTTGGTCGCGCTGATTGGCGGACGGCAGATCGCGCCTTGGGCCTATTTCACCGCCTTCGGAACGGCGATGCTCGGCGCGATTGCCTATTTTGGCCGCGACTGGCCGATGTTTGCAGCGCTCCTGCCCGAGGGACATAAATATGAGCAATTGCTGATGATCTGCGCGGTGGTTCTGGTCTCGGGCTTTGCGGCAGTGCTTGCGGGCCTGCGGCGCGGCTGATAGCTGGTATCCGAGTAAATTCATCGGATACCCATGCAGGCCGCAATTCCCCGCCTTGAAATCCGCAACCTCAAGCGCCGCTACGACGGGCGCGCGGTTGTCGACGATGTCAGCCTTCAGATCATGCCGGGGCAGGTGACCTGCCTGCTCGGCCCGTCGGGCTGCGGTAAATCCACTACGCTGCGGATGATCGCAGGCGTCGAGATGCAAGACAGCGGCTCGATCTATGTGGATGGCAAGCTGATCTGCGATACAAATTTTCGGGTCCCACCGGAGCGGCGGGAAATTGGCCTGATGTTTCAAGACTTTGCGTTGTTTCCTCACCTGAGCGTGGCGGACAACGTGGGCTTTGGCCTCAAAACGATGGATAAGGCCGCCCGCCGCGCCCGCATCGAAGATTTGCTGGAGCGCGTGGACCTCAAACGTTTTGTGGACGGCTACCCGCATCAACTTTCGGGCGGGGAGCAGCAGCGCGTGGCGCTGGCTCGGGCTTTGGCACCGCGGCCGCGGATTATGCTGATGGACGAACCATTCTCTGGCCTCGATAATCGTTTGCGCGATGAAATACGCGACCACACGCTGACTGTGTTGAAGGAAGAAGACACCGCCGTCCTGCTGGTCACCCACGAGCCGGACGAAGCCATGCGCATGGCGGATGAAATTGCCCTGATGCGCGATGGAAAGATCGTACAGCAGGGCGCGCCCTATAACGTCTATACCCGCCCGCTTGATCGCGCCTCGGTGTCGTTCTTTTCTGACGCAAATGTGCTGCATGCCGAAGTGTCCGGCGCGCTGGCGCAGACGCCCTTTGGCAGGTTTCTCGCCCCCGGTGTGCCCGATGGCACGCCCGTTGATATCGTGTTTCGCCCCCAGCACGTCCGGATCGACTTTGATCGAGGGGGCAAGGGGCCAGTGCCGACGGCCACCGACGGCACGGCGGCGCGTGCGACCGTGGCGCGGGCGCGGTTCATGGGCAACGAAAGCCTCGTGGAATTTGTGATGGATTACGATGGATCGACGCTTAAGGCGACAGTCCCGAATGTGTTTTTGCCCCAGCCCGGCGCAGTGATGTGGCTGACCATAAGGCGCGACCGTTGCTTTGTTTTCCCTGTCGCTTCAAGGAGCACGTCATGACCAAAACATTGCTGGTGGAATTCGGGATGGGATCGTCGCTGCGGCGAGGTGACTATACCCAAGCGGCCAAACGCGCGGTCGAGGATGCGCTTTGGCACAACTCGATCAATCTGGCCGAGCTGTTTGGTTTTGACAAAGCGGACATGCAGATCACCCTCGATGTTGGCGTGCAGCAGCCTGAAGCGGTTGACGCAGATGTGCTGCGGGCGGTGTTTCCCTATGGCTCTGTCACGGTAAATCTGCACCGTGGCGGGTTGGATGTGCCGCGTCCCGAAGGGCAGGGCAACCCGACGATCATCGCCAATGTGGCGCTGTCGGTCGGTTTTGATATGGAGCGGGCCGATGGGTGAGCAGCGCGTGATCATCGAAATGGGCATGGGCAACGACTTGCACGGGATGGATTATACCAAAGCCGCCGCGCGGGCGATTGACGATGCGCTGCGCCATTCGTCGCTGCCGTTGTTCGGCGTGTTGGAGCTTCCGCATGATGCGATGCGGGTGCAGGTGACCGTGGCGGTGCACGAGCCGGACAAGATCGATATCGCAGCCCTCACAGCGCGTTTACCGCGCGGTCGAGCCGAAGTTCGGGCGGTTTTTGGCGGGCTGAATGTGACAGGTGCGCAGGATACGATTGTAATCGCACAGGCCAGTGTTGAGGCGTTTTTGCCGCCGCAAACCGACTGGCGGCTTGTGGTCGCTGCGCAGGAAGAGTGATCAACTCCCTTACGGCTTTTGCGCTTGGAATTCAGCCAGCGATTTGCCTGCCTCATCGGTAAAAAGCTCCGGCAACGCCTCGGCGCTCTCGATCAGATCCAGCCGGAAGGTACGGAAATCACTGCGCAGTTCGCACCAAGCCGTCAGCAGCCATATCCTGCCCAGATGCTCCATCATCAAGGGGCGCACGCGGCGCGTTGTCACGGTGCCTGACTGCGCCGTATAGGTCAGTCGCAGCTTTTGCCGTGCCTTGATCGCGGCACGCAGGGTAGCGATATGGCGGATGCCACGCGCAGTATCGGCAAAGGGATAGACGGCAAATTTCCACGCCTCCGCTTCGGCTGTGATCCTCTCCGGCAGCACCGCGTCAATCTTTTCTGCAAGGCTAAGGGCGGCGGATTTTAATGCGGCATCGGCGACTTCGCCCGCGATCGCGAGCCCCAGATTGAGCGCTTCGAATTCCACGTCGGTCAGGGTAAGCGGCGGCAGGCTGATCACATCGGCGAGCCTGTAACCCACGCCACGCGCTCCCGACACCGGCACGCCCGATGCCGCCAGAGTGTCCATATCCCGATAAACCGTGCGCGGTGTGACGCCCATGCGGCTGGCAATATCCTCGGCGCGATGGGTCTGCCCGTCGCGCATGAGCTGCATAATCTCGAAAAGGCGGTTCTGGCGTAGCATACTCCTGACATTAACCTGTCAGTTGTCCGCTGCAACCCTGCAAATAGCCCGGCACTGCGCTGCTGATCACCATGCCATAGGGCTTTGCCGCTTTTGCCAGCCTGACAAATTCACTACACCCGATGACGAACGGTCGCCCCTGTGCGGCTTTGCGGAATCATGGGAGAGCGCAGATGTTGAATAATATTGGCTTGCCGGGCCTGCTGCTGATCGCGGTTGTGGTGTTGGTACTTTTCGGTCGGGGCAAGATCTCGTCGTTGATGGGTGAAGTCGGCAAAGGCATCACCAGCTTTAAAAAGGGCATCAGCGAAGGCGAAGAAGAGCAGAAGACCGACACCAAACACGTCGAAGACCTGCACGATGCCGACCTGCCCGAGCATACCGACCTTGGCACGCACCCCAAGACGGATAAAATCGCCGACAAAGACCGGGTGTAAACGCACATGTTCGATCTGGGGTGGTCAGAGTTATTGGTCATCGGTGTCGTGGCGTTAATCGTCGTGGGGCCGAAGGACTTGCCGGTATTGTTCCGGCGTGTCGGGCAATTTGTCGGCAAAGCCAAAGGCATGGCCCGCGAATTCAGTCAGGCAATGAACGATGCCGCTGATGATACCGGCGTGCGCGAGGTCTCCTCAAGCCTGAACAAATCGCTTAAAGCCGCAACCAATCCGCTAGGTTCAGCGATGGACAGTGTCAAATCAGCTGCAAGTTCGCTCACCAAGATCGACCCGGACAGCGAGACCGGAAAATTAGCTGCGGAACGGGCCGAGGACGTCAATAAGATACAGGCGGGCACAGCGCGTGCGGCAGCAGAGCGTAAACAGCGCGAGGCAACCGAGGCGCTTGCCAAGGCCGATGAGGCCGAAGCCAAGCTGACACCGGCGGCCACAGCTGCGCCAAGCACGGCACGTGTGACCGAGACCACTGCAGCGGCCACGCCCAAAGCCGCAAAACCTGCGGCCAAGAAAACGGCGACAGCAGCAAAAGCATCGGTGGCAAAGAAACCCGCCGCCAAGAAAGCGCCTGCAAAAAAACCTGCGGCAACCACAACAGCCGCGAAACCAGCAGCCAAGAAGGCTCCGGCCAAAACAGCTGCGAAAAAGAGCACGTAAATGAGCGCATCAGACGACATCGACGACAGCGCGGCCCCCCTGATCGAACATCTGGCGGAGCTGCGCACGCGGCTGATCCATTCGGTCATCGCCTTTATCATCGGCATGGTGATCTGCTTTACCGTATGGAACCCTATCTTTAACTTCCTGACCGCGCCCCTATGCTCGGCCATGGCCGAACGTGGGCAAGACGATTGCGGGCTAATCCTGATCAAGCTGCAAGAAGGCTTCTTTGTTGCGATTTCGATCTCGTTCCTTGGTGGCCTGATGTTGGGGTTTCCCTATATCAGCTACCAGCTGTGGCGGTTTGTGGCGCCCGGGCTTTACAAGAACGAAAAGGGCGCTTTCCTGCCGTTTCTGATCTCCAGCCCGCTGATGTTCTTTCTGGGCGCGTCTTTTGCCTTTTATGTGGTCACGCCGTTGGCCTTTGATTTCTTCCTTGGATTTCAGCAGGCGGGTACACTTGTCGGTGAAGGGCCAAATGGCGAAAACGGCATCGCAGCCATTGCTTTTCAAGGCTCCGCTCAGGAATATCTGAGCCTGACGATCAAGTTCATCGTGGCCTTTGGCTTGTGCTTCCAGTTGCCAGTTTTGTTGACCCTGATGGGTAAGGCTGGGCTGGTCAGTGCCGAGGGTCTGCGCAGCGTACGTAAATACGCGGTTGTGGCAATCCTCGTGCTTGCTGCCCTGGTAACGCCGCCTGATGTGATCACGCAGGTGATCTTGTTCGTTGTAGTTTACGGCCTCTACGAGATTTCGATCCAACTGGTGAAGCGTGTTGAACGCAAGCGCGAGAAGCGTCTACGCGAAGAGGGCTTCTATGACGAAGACGAAGACCTGATGGCCGAGTTCGAGGACGATCGTGAGGACGCTGACAAGTGATTGACGACCCGATGGACCGGATCGCCGCGGCGCTGGAGCGTATGTCTCCCGCGCCGCTGGCAGCCCCTGATTTCGATGCAGCGACTGCCTTTGTCTGGCACACCAACCCCGACAGATTGGGAGCTGTGCACAAGGTTGCAAAGGTTGATTTGCATTTGCTGGTCGGAGTTGATCGGTCGCGCGAGACACTGCTGGCCAATACCCGCCAATTTGCGGCTGGCTTGCCTGCGAATAACGCCTTGCTTTGGGGGGCGCGCGGGATGGGTAAATCCAGCCTTGTCAAGGCGATACATGCCGATGTTCAGTCACAGCATGAAGGGTTGCGCCTGATTGAATTGCAGCGTGAAGACTTGCCATCGGTGGGTCGTTTGCTGAACCTGCTACGTGGTGACGCACACCGTTTTGTGCTGTTCTGTGACGATCTGAGCTTTGGCCATGATGACAGCCACTACAAATCGCTTAAGGCGGTGTTAGATGGTAGCATTGAAGGGCGCCCTGACAATGTGGTGCTCTATGCGACATCCAACCGCCGTCACCTGATGCCGCGGGATATGATCGAAAACGAGCGCGGTAGCGCGATTAATCCGTCTGAAGCGGTCGAGGAAAAGGTCTCGCTCTCGGATCGGTTTGGTCTGTGGCTCGGCTTCCACCCCTGCGATCAAGCGCAATATCTGTCGATGATCCGTGGCTACTGCGACGCTCACGGAGTTGAGATCGCAGACGAGACGCTGACAGCAGATGCCATTGAATGGCAGGCAACGCGTGGGTCGCGTTCGGGCCGTGTGGCGTGGCAGTATTTTGTTGATCTCGCAGGCCGGAAGGGCGTCCAGATCTAACCCCGGCGCTGTGGAACCCGGGCTTCCGGCAAGACCAGCATCGTGGACTCTGTAGGCACGCGCTGCAGAGTCGTGGTCCTGTGAGGCATTTTCCCCACAGGTCGATAATTATCAGCTAAGGCGCGGTGCAGGTTACTGAATATAAGGGGCGGGATCGACGCTATCGAAGCCTTTGCGAACCTCGAAGTGCACGAAGGCATCCTCACCGCCGCGCAGTTTGGCGATCTGCTGACCCCGTGCCACGTTGTCCCCTTTTGCGACATTCACATCGGCGACATTGGCATAGACGGTCAGTAAGTTGTCAGGATGCCGCACGACTACAATCGGCACGCCCTCGGCGCTTTTGGTGATCGCGGCGACGACGCCCGCATCAGCCGCTTTGACCGCAGTGCCCGCAGCGGCCTGAATATTAACACCCTCGTTTTTACCTTTGGCATAGCCGCGAATGATGCTGCCCTGAACTGGGGGTGACATTTTGGTCGGGGCAGAGGGAGCTGAGGTTTTTCCCACATCGGCAACCGGCTTGGCCGGCGTTGTTGCCGCAGGCAGCGGCTTCGCGGTTGTATCTTGTGGCAATGGCTTGGCAGCCGAGGGAGGCGTAGGGGTTGGTGAGCCAGCACCGGGAGGTGTGGTGGCCTGTGCCGCTTCGCTGGGCACCGAGCGGGCTGGCGGATTTTGCTGTGGCACGGGGATCAACAAGAATTGCCCAGCACGAATGGAGAAATCAGGGCCCAAGCCGTTCCATTCGGCCAATGCCTTGATCGGCACGTTATAGAGCCGCGCAATGGTATAAGCGGTCTCGCCACGCTCGACTTTGTGGCGGATCGGCTCTTTGTTGGCTTGCTGCGCCGCGACAGGCGATGCCGCAACTGGAGCCGAGGCAGGCGGCAGGGCTGCAGTCTGCACGCCGGGTGTCGCAGGAGCGCGGTTGATTGCGTCGCCTGCAATGCTGGTAATGTCGCGCGGCGCGGTGATCGGGCCGGTTGTGGTGGCGCCTGTGGCAGGCGAAGGCTCGGCCACGCGGCTTGGCAGCACGATGATCTCATCCTTGCGCAAGCGGACGTTGGGCTGCATGCCGTTGTAGCGCGCCAGCTCTTGCAGATTGACGCCGACCCGCGCGGACACATCGGCCAGCGTATCGTCACGCCGCGCCACGGCGACCTGATAGTTGGGATAGGATATCACGCCGCGATTATCGGGGCGGGGCCGGTCGGCGACCGGAGCAGAGGCTGCATCAGCGGTCGAAAAACCGCCATTTAGCCCGCGTAAATCATAATCCAGCGGCTGGTTTTCACAACCCGCGAGAAAGAGGACACTGGCACCGGCCAGCAGGCTGGCCCGTGTGATCGGGCGGCGCAAGGTGTGGTGACGCATCTGCATGTCCTCATAGTCTGCCCCATGTGCATCCGGGGTTTGCGGCCTTATAGCCGATTATGTGTCCTTGCCCAACCCTTCTAACAAGGGAACAAAGCGAACAGCCCGCATTTCGTCATATTCCAGCCCAGTGGCGGTTTTGCGCACACGGATCAGGTGTTGAACGGCGTCGGATTGGCCAACAGGGAGGACCATAATGCCACCCTCTTTCAACTGCGCCAGCAGCGGGCCGGGAGGGTCTTCTGCGGCGGCGGTGACGATAATACGGTCAAACGGTGCCTGTTCGGCAAGGCCGAAGCTGCCGTCGGCGGTGATGGCCGTAATATTGTTCAACTGCAATGCGTCAAAAATCTCGCGGGCTTCGCGCACAAGACGGCGGTGGCGATCGATCGTATAAACACGGCGCGCCAGCTTGCTGAGGATCGCTGCCTGATAGCCCGATCCGGTGCCGATCTCGAGGACCTTATCGCGCGGACTGACCTCTAACGCTTGCGTCATCAATCCGACAACCGAAGGCTGGCTGATGGTCTGCCCGCAGGCAATCGGCAGGGGCATGTCCTCATAGGCGCGATTGGCGAAAATGCCACGAATAAATGGGCCGCGATCCACCGCTTCCATCGCCGAAAGTACAGCATTGTCGGTCACGCCCTTTGAGCGCAGCGCGTAGAGAAATTGCATTTTGCGTTCTGCGTCAGAGGTGGCGGGTTCGTTCATGTATCAATGCCGCTCAGGGTGCTGAGCGCGGCGTGGTCGGTCAGGTCGGCACGCATCGGGGTCACCGAGACGTAGCCATCAAGGTTGACGGCGGCGTCACTGCCCTCGGCGGTGCGGACCTGTTGGTCACCACCACGTATCCACAAAAACCGCCGTCCGGAAGGGGAGACATGCGGCTCGGTTGTAAATCCTGTGCCGGGGCGCAGACCTTGGGCCGCAAGCCGGATGCCCTTGACGTCAGCTGCGGGCACGGGCGGGAAATTTACGTTGTAGAACAGTCGGTAACCGTCTGTATGCGCGGGCGTATTCGCCAAAATGCGGCGTACGACGTCGGCGCCATGCGCAGCAGCCCCTTCAAACGGATCATCTAGACTGCGGTTCTCGACCCCGAAGAATTGCGACATGGCAATGGCGGGCAAGCCCTGAAGAGCTGCCTCCATCGCGCCGCCGATTGTGCCGGAATAGAGGGTGTTCTCGGCCGAATTATTGCCGCGGTTGACGCCGGAAAGCACCAGATCGGGCGGCGCGGCGGTCATCGCGTCGTGGATCGCGGCCAGCACGCAATCGGCGGGGCTGCCCTCAGCTGCAAAAACACAGTCGTCCAACTGGTTGATCATCATAGGATGGGTGTAACTGATGCAATGACCGACGCCCGATTGCTCAAACGCAGGCGCGCAGGTCCAGACTTCGCCACCCGGCCCCGCGACATCGGTGGCAATCGCGTGCAGCACAGCCAGCCCCGGCGCGTTGATGCCATCATCATTGGTGATTAGAATACGCATGAAACCGCCCCTTTTTCGTTTGATAAGCGAGGGGGGAAGCTGGGGCAAGCGGCGGCGCGGATTTTACGCCGCCCAAATTCTTAGAGTTGCGCCAATACCGCAGCGGCTTGCGCGTGGATGTCCGAGAGCTTGTCGCGGTCTTCGCCCGGAAAGAACCGGGCGCGGGTCGCGGTCGGCATAGGTTCGGGTGTCACGATATGAACGCGGGGGCCGATTGTTGCGGCTTCGGTCTGCCATGAGCGTGCCAGCGCGATCTGTGCGGCTTTTGTCGCGCCGTAGCTGCCAAAAAACTTAGTGCCAGCACGCGGATCATCGAAAAACACCGCATCGCCCGATTGGCCGAGCAGCGGGGCGACATAGGTGATCAACGTGGCCGTTGCGGTAATGTTGCAGGCCACCGATTTTGCCATATCGCGGGTGTCGATATGGTCGGTTGGGGCCAGCGGTGCTGCATGGATCGCGGTGTGAAACCAGATATCAAGGCTACCCCAACGGTCATGAATACCGCGGCACATCACCGCCATTGCCTCGGGCGTGGTGATGTCCATCGGGGCGAGCGTGGCGCTGCCGCCACAGGCTTTGATGCGGTCATCAAGCTCTTCCAGCGCGCCAGTGGTGCGGCCCACAGCAATAATGTGGTGGGTGGGAGCGAGCGCTTCGGCGAGGGCTGCGCCAAGGCCGCGCGAGGCACCGGTGATCAGAGCTGTTTTTGTCATGGATCGGGCTTTGCACCGCGCGGGCACAGGCGTCAAGAGGTGGCGGGTGCCTTGGTCTCTGTCGACTTGGCTTTACTTGTGGTTTTTGCGGCGGATTTTTCAAGCGCGTCAGCAATGCGGCGCGGTTTTGGATCGTCGCCCGTGGTCGGCCAGCCTTCGCGCTGGCGGGCGCGGTCGCCGTCATGCTCATCCGTCTGGTCGTGGAAAAGCTGCACCTGCGTAGGGTAGGGCATGTCGATACCCGCGTCATCGAGTGCTTTGTAGACGGCTTGCAATACGTCGCCGCGGGTATGGATGACGGAGGCTTGGTCGGGCCTTGTCCACCAGCGCAGCCGGATGACATTGGCAAAATCGCCAAGCTCGACCGGAATTGTTTCGGGAGCGGGATCGGACAGCACACCAGATACACCCGCGCAGGCCTCCACCATGATCCGGCGCGATTCGTTCCAATCATCGTTGCACCCGACGCCGATGTCATACTGTGAGCGGCGCTTGTCGAAGGCGGTGTTGACCACAACGCTATCAGTGTAAATGTCGGCATTCGGGATCACCACGCGGCGCCCGTCGTAGGTTTTGATGATGGTTGCACGGGTTTCAATCCGCTCGACCGTGCCTTCGTGGCCCGAGGAGGAGACAATCTGGTCACCGACTTCAAAGGGCTGCCGCAGCAGGATCAAAATCCCCGCGAGCATGTTTTGCAGAATATCTTTGAAGGCAAAACCGATCGCGACCGAACTGACGCCTAGCCCAGCAATCAGGTCACCCGGCTTCATCGACGGGACCACGATGGTGACGGCCAGCATTGCGCCTACGATGATCAGCATCCAGCCTGCAAGGCTCCCGCCCACGTCGCCGAGCGAGGGGCGGTCGCGATGACGCGCGGCGCGGCGCACTAAGCCAGAGACCCCGCGCGCAATCGCCAGAAAGATCAGAAAAACCACAATGGCGATGCCGATGTTCGGCAACAGTCTGAAAAATCCGTCGAGCCAAGCGTCAAGTTTATCGAAAATCAAACCTGGATTGGCGTCAACTTCTTCCATGCGGTGCGATCCCTTTTTGCGTCAGACATTTTTTCCCAACGCACTGGGGCAGCGTTTGGTTCCTCAGGTGCTTGGAAGTTCCAGGATTTTTGTGCCGCGGCGCTGCGACAGCACCAATCGGGTCTCGCCAATCGCGGAAACCAGCGCCCCGTCGATCCGGTCGCCGACCCCGACCCGTGTGACGCGCCCGTTGCTTTCGCGCACCAAAGCTCCGGGTCTATTGGAGCTGCCAAAAATCCCGATCAGCGCGGTGCGATCAAGCTGCGCCTTTTCAGTCGCCAGTTGCGCGACTCTTGCATTCGTTGTCCCGTTCTGTGTGTTCGAAGCCATGTGTTCCTTTCAGCGCAGCCCTTTCGGGGAGCAGCACCTGTGGTTTCAACTGTTGTTGCTGCACTGCAGCTAGCAGCCACCATAGGAGGCCGGAAGACGTGCAGATTTGCATCAGCCGTAGTTTGCCAGAGGATGCGCAAAAATTAGCTTAACAGTGGCCGGAAACGTTGGGTCACGGGCAGGAGCGCGCTTTTCGAGCGAAAAGCGCCAGCCGTTAACACGCTGATCGAACAAACAAACAGCCGCCCCAGCGTTTAGAAGGCTGAAGCGGCTGAATATGTTTAAAGTTCGATACGTAAGGAAGGGCGGCGGCGCTTACTCCGCTGCCGGCTTCATCTCGAAGCCCTGCGTGACCTGATCCGATGGAATCACAGGGTATTCGCCCGAGAAGCACGCGTCACAGTATTGCGGGCACTTCTTGTTGCGGCCTTCGGCTTCGCCCACGGCGCGGTACAAACCATCCAGCGATATAAACTTCAGGCTGTCGACCTGAAGATGCTCGCGCATCTCTTCCTCGGACATGGTCGCGGCCAGCAGCTTTTCGCGCTGCGGCGTGTCCACACCATAGAAGCAAGGCCATGCCGTCGGGGGTGAGGCAATGCGGAAGTGAACCTCGGCAGCACCGGCATCCAAAATCATCTCTTTGATCTTGCGGCTGGTGGTGCCGCGCACGACGCTGTCATCCACCAGAATAACCCGCTTGCCCTTGATCAGCGCACGGTTGACGTTGAGTTTAAGCCGCACGCCCATGTTGCGGATCTGTTCGGTCGGCTCAATAAACGTCCGGCCCATGTACTGGTTGCGGATGATGCCCATCGCGTAGGGAATGCCTGATTCCAGCGAGAAACCGATGGCAGCAGGAGTGCCGCTGTCAGGTACCGGACAGACCAGATCGGCATCCACAGGGCTTTCTTTGGCCAGT
The DNA here is from genome assembly GCF_900112755.1 of Sulfitobacter brevis. Classification (GTDB taxonomy): domain Bacteria; phylum Pseudomonadota; class Alphaproteobacteria; order Rhodobacterales; family Rhodobacteraceae; genus Sulfitobacter; species Sulfitobacter brevis. The sequence continues at coordinate 114,171 of NZ_FOMW01000009.1, forward strand.
TCGCGGCCAATCGCCTCACGGGTTTCATAGACAGAGCGGCCGCCGAGAATACTGTCGGGACGGCTAAAATAGACGTGTTCGAAGATGCAAAAACGCGACGGCTGGGCACGGAACGGAAAGTGCGAGGCAACGCCATCGGCAGTAATGACCACCATTTCGCCAGGCTTGATCTCGCGTACAAATTCCGCACCGATAATATCAAGCGCGCAGGTTTCGGAGCTGAGCGCCCAACCATCGCCAATTTTGCCGAGCACCAGCGGACGCACACCCAGCGGGTCGCGTACACCGATAAGCTTGGTGCGTGTCATGGCGACGATTGAAAACGCACCCTCGACACGGCGCAGCGCGTCTTCCATCCGTTCGGGGATGTTCTGCTGCAACGAGCGGGCCATCAGGTGGATGATGCATTCGCTGTCGCTGGAGCTTTGAAAGATCGAGCCGCGCTCGATCAACTCGCGGCGCAGGGCAACGGCATTGGTGATATTGCCGTTATGCGCAATTGCGGCGCCACCCATAGCAAACTCGCCAAAGAACGGCTGCACATCGCGGATCGCGGTCTGGCCTTTGGCACCCGAGGTGGAATAGCGGACATGGCCGATGGCCAATTCGCCGGGCAGGGTCTCCATCACCGACTGTGAGGTGAAGTTATCGCGGACATAGCCGAAGCGGCGGGCAGACTGGAAACCGGCGGCGGGGTCGTAGCTGACGATGCCGCCTGCTTCCTGACCGCGGTGCTGCAAAGCGTGCAGGCCAAGGGCGACAAAGTTGGAGGCATCGGCCACGCCGACAACGCCAAAGACACCGCATTCTTCCTTCAATTTGTCCTCGCTGCCTGCATCCCGCAGATAGGACGTATCAAACGGATTGGCGGGTGGCATGATCTTGGTGGGGACATCGGGGACGTTTTTGGGCACTGTGGACAGCTCCGATCCGGCAACGTTAGATGGTGATATAGGCGGTCGCGGCACGGGTGTCACCCCGTACCGGCGCTATTGCAACGGATTTGTGATGGGCAAATCCGCAGAGGTCGATCACTCGGCGCAGCTGCCCACGAGAGCTTCATAGCGGGTGGTCACCCAGCCAAGGGCATCCTCGGGGTTCTGCTCTTCGATCCGGTCGGTAAAGCGCCCAAACACAGCGGCAGAGCGACTTTCGTCAACGACGGTGATCTCTTGGCCGGTGATCACGGTTTTATAAACAAAGAAAGCGATGGCGACCAAGAGGATGCCGCGCGCCACTCCAAAGATGAAACCAAGACCCTGATCGACACCGCCCAGAACCGAACGTTGAACCAGTGACGAAAACAGCGGCGTGAACAGCGAGATCACGATAAGGGCTGCGGCAAAGACCAGCGCAAAGGCGCCGATGATCGACAACTCACAGCTATCGGCGAGGAATTCGCCGACGACGGGAAGCTCGCGGACCAGCGGCTCTACCTGCGGGGCGAAGAGAAAGGCAAGTATCGCCGCAGCGATCCAGCCGACAATCGCCATCAATTCACGTACCAGCCCGCGCCCGTAGGCCAGCAGAGCAGAGAGCACGATAACCAGTGCGACAACCCCGTCGATGATCGTAAAACCGTCCATGCGTCTTGCCTTTTACTGGGGGCGCTTAGCCGGCCCCAAAAATTTCGCCTACGAAGTTGGTCAGATCGCCCATCGTATTCAGCGTGATTCCAGAAACGCCCACAGGTTTCCCTCCGGACGGAGCAATCGCGCTGGTAAAACCAAGTTTCTGCGCCTCTTTCAACCTGTTTTCGGTCTGGGACGCCGGACGCAAGCCCCCAGACAGGCTGATTTCGCCGAAAACCACGGTTTCGGGCGGAAGTGCCACATCTTCGCGCGCACTAAGCAACGCCGCCGCAACCGCCAGATCGGCGGCAGGTTCGGTGATCTTCATGCCGCCAGCGACATTGAGGTAAACATCAAGCCCAGCAAACGGAATGCCGCAGCGTGCCTCCAGCACCGCAAGAATCATCGCCAGCCGCCCGCTGTCCCAGCCAACAACCGCACGGCGTGCCTGCGAATGGGGTGAGGGGGCAACCAGAGCCTGAAGCTCGACCAGGAGGGGGCGGGTTCCTTCGATGCCTGCAAAGACCACAGATCCTGCCGCAGGCCCGCCGCGTTCGCTGAGGAACAGGGCAGAGGGATTGGTGACTTCGGCAAGGCCCGCACCGGTCATCTCGAATACGCCGATCTCGTCGGCGGGGCCGAAGCGGTTCTTAACACTGCGCAGAATGCGAAACTGGTGGCCGCGTTCGCCTTCAAAATAAAGCACTGTGTCGACCATGTGTTCGACAACGCGCGGGCCCGCGATCTGGCCTTCCTTGGTGACGTGGCCGACCAGTACGACAGAAACGCCGCGCCGCTTGGCAAAGCTGGTCAACTCATGGGCCGCCGCACGGACCTGCGAGACAGAGCCCGGCGCGCTTTCAACGTTATCCGCCCACATGGTCTGGATCGAATCGATAATCGCCAGATCAGGGCGCTCGGTCTCCAGCATGGTGAGGATATTGCGCAGATTTGTTTCGGCGGCGAGCTTCACTGGCGCATCGGCCAAGCCTAGACGTTGCGCGCGCATGCGGACCTGTGCGCTGGCTTCCTCGCCGCTGACGTAGATGGTTTTCAAACCCTTGCGGGCGAAATGCGCCGCGCCTTGCAACAGCAAAGTGGATTTGCCGATACCCGGATCGCCGCCGACCAAGATCGCCGAAGCTGGCACCAAACCGCCGCCCAATACCCGATCAAGCTCGCCGATGCCCGACAGGCTGCGTGGGGGCGGTGATTCTTCGGTAGATAGGTCAGTGAGCGCCACAGTCGCCCCGCGTTTCGCACCGAGCGATTTGCTTGGCGGACCGGCGGAGATTCCTTTGTCTTCGGAAATGGTGTTCCATTCGCCGCAGGCATCACAGCGCCCCGACCATTTGTTGAAGCTGGCAGCGCAGGCGGTGCAGCTGAAATTCTTGACGGGTTTAGCCATGGCGCCTTTTGTCTGACCGTGGGCGGCGCGTCAAAGGAAAATCACCCGCGAACGGGTGATTGTATTGGCGGGGTTGGGGGACCCGATGCAGTTTGCCGTGCGGGGGGGAGCCGCGTTGCGGGCGTGCCGGAGTTACTCGGCAGCCTTTGGTGGCATCTCGACGACAGTATTGTCCAACGCAGAGGGGTTGGTGCGCACCACGGTTTCAAGGCCAAGCTCGGGCATGATCTCGCGCATTTCTTCGCGCAGACGGTCAAGCTGGGCGGCGGCTACACTCTCTTCAAGCTCGATCTCGTGGACCCAATGCTTAAGGTCGTTGGAGATTCCTTTTGCCTGATCAAGGCGCGAGTTGAAAAGCTCAAGCTCTTGCTGGCGCTGCTTGAGGAAGTCACGGGCGCGCTTGATCTTGTCGTCGGAGTAGACGGTCGCAAGCTCGCGACTGATGTGGCTCATCTGTGCCGCAACTTCAAGCAACGAAGGCTCGAGCGTGCTGAGATCAGGATGATCGCGCAGATAGGCCAAACGCTCCCGCACCGCATCAAACTCGGAGCTAAGCTGGAAGGTTTGAGCACGGTCTTGAGCGTGAACCGCAGCGTAGGCCCGCGACACGTCGTTCATCCCGATGGAGAAAGACCGGTGCGAGTTTTCCAGCTGCATAACGCGGCTGTTAGATGGCAGGAAGAAGCAAATTCCGATGGCCAGAACGGTCAACCCGATCTGGGCGTACATGCCAGCGTTCTCGACAGGCGCACCCTGATATTGAACATCAAGGCTGATCCACGACCACAGGCCAAAAGTGGCCATTAGCGTGGCTCCCAGCATCGCGAGCGCGGCAATGGCAAATGTCGCCAAAGCGAGACGCTGGAAGATGAATTGGATGAGGTAGGTGAATGATCGGATCTGGGTCACGGCTATTTCCCCCCGGGGCAAAGCGTTATCGGCAAGTTTATGCCGACCAACGGCGATTTCCATGGTAAAGTTCCGCTCATTCGACGAAAAACTTTACTTCGCTGTTTTTATCACAACTGAAATTGCTGTTTGTTGCTCAAAGCGAGACAATCGTTCAATTTGTGTCAGTTTGTTTCGTTGCCCAACTTATGCCCAACGAGGCAAGGACACAGGCTGTGAATAGATAAAGCCCACAGCCGACTTCGATGCGCCCGAATCCTGTGCCTTTGATAAGGACAATATAGAGCGCCAGCAGAAAGACTTCGGCCATCGCCAGCTTTCCGAGCAGGCGCAGCACTGGCAAGGCATGCAGGCTCAGAATTTCGAAATGCATAAGCGCGAGCGTCACGGTTTTGCCGTAGGGCGCTACCACCGCGAAAAGGGTGACGAGTGCAGCCAGAAACACATCCGTCCGCCACAGCGCCTGTAAGCCGGTCAGGACCGAGATCTCGTTCAGCGCAAAGAGCGGCAGCATGCCAGCGCGCATCAGTGGTGCAGCCCACGAAACCGGAAATAAAATCAACAAGGCAAGGTTCAGCAGCGTGAGCAGCCCGGTCCTCATCCAACATAGGCGCGGCTGTACCGCGACCCGAGAGATGTGAGAATCTCATAGCCGATGGTCTCGGCAAAATCTGCCACCGTGTCGACAGATTGGTGCGGGCCGATGAGTTGCAGGTATTCGGGGGTGCCATCGTGGCCGGTGACGTCAACCGTAATCAGATCCATTGATACCCGTCCAACAGCGGATACGTGGCGCCCGTCCAGCGTAAAGCGCGCATTTGGTCCGATCGCGCGGGGCAACCCGTCGGCATAACCTGCCGCGACGGTCGCGATGCGCATGTCCTCAGTGGCAACAAATGCATTGCCATAGCCCACGCTTTCGCCCGCCCAGACTTCGCGCACCTGAATGACCGGCACGTCCAGCGTGACAACCGGCAGGGCTTCGGTGAATGGTAGCCCGCCATACAGGCCAATGCCGGGGCGGGTCAGATCGAAGTGGTAATCTCTGCCCAGAAAAATGCCGCCCGTCGCACTCAGCGACAAAGGCGCATCGATACCATCCGTCATCTCGTAAAACGCCTGCAATTGCGCAGGGTTCATCGGGTGGGCAGGTTCATCGGCGCAGGCCAGATGCGACATGATCAGCGCGGGCCGTTGCGCCAATGCGATATCGCGCAGCGCCGACCATTCCGCCGGCTCCATCCCCAGACGGTTCATGCCGGTGTCGAGCTGCAGGCCAAAGGGATGACCGGGCAAGGATTCGACGTGGCGCAGCATCTGGTCGACCGAGTTCAACATCGGGGTCAGCTTGGCACCCCCGATCATCCCGGCATCTCCCGCCATATGGCCGGAGAAAATGTTGATGGTGGGGCCGGGCCCTAGGATATCGCGTAGGGCAGCACCTTCTTCGGCGCAGGCGACAAAGAACTGCCGTGCACCCGCAGACGCCAAAGCCGGCGCCACACGCGCGATGCCCAGCCCGTAGGCATCAGCCTTGACCACAGCGGCGGTCTCGACTTGGGTCATTGCGTTCAAAGCCTGCCAGTTGGCGACGATTGCGGACAGATCGATTGTCAATTTGGATGTTGTCATGCTGCGGGTTCTGACAGGATGCGCAGCCACGTCAAGGCCACCCAAACCACACACGCTGAAGAATCTGACGTTGCGGCAGAGACGGTGTAGAGCCAACGAAATCCTTGTTTGAAAAACCTGTCCGGTTACTCTGGCGGCAAGTGCATTGATTTTTTCAGCAAAGGTTTGTTTATGTTCTATCGTTCAAAATCTGCCACAGCGACTGCAATGGTCATCGGGCTCTCGGCCACGCTACCCGCCCATGCCGAAAACCGGATCGACACACAATTACCTTCGGCGCCGGAATTGGCGGCCTATGGCAGCTTGCCCGTCGGGGTGCGCCAGATTGATCTGAGCGATCCCGGCCGTATTGAAATCCTCGCAATTGATCCCGCCGCTGCCAAGCCCGACCCGCTGCCGACCTACGACCGGCCCGTGACGGTCGAAGTCTGGTATCCAGCAGCGGCAGGGGCCAGCGGCAGTACGACCTTGCAGACAGTGGCGCGCGATGGAACCACTGCGGTAGCACTTGAGGGGCGCGCTGTGCGCGATGCCGAGCCTGATGCTTCGGGCACCGTCTACCCGCTGGTGCTGGTCAGCCATGGCTATCCGGGAAACCGGTTCCTGATGTCGCATCTGGCTGAAAATATCGCCTCCAAGGGCTATGTCGTGGCGTCGATTGACCACACCGATTCAACGTACAGCGATAAGGCGGCCTTTGGCTCGACCTTGGTCAATCGCTCTCTCGACCAATTGTTTGTTCTGGACGAAATGGCACGTCTGAGCGCCGAAGCCGGATTTCTGAATGGGCTGCTGGACGCGGACAACACCGGCTTGATCGGCTATTCTATGGGCGGATACGGCGCAGTGATCACCGCTGGCGGCGGTGTGACCGAAGCGTCGGTGGGATATGCATGGGGCGCGCCGCATGGCACGCTCGCGCAGCATCAGGCGGGGAGCGAGACGCATAAAAATCTTCCCGATGCACGGATCAAGACCGCAGTCGCCTTTGGCCCATGGGGGATGAACACCGGCTTCTGGGACGCCGAAGGTCTTTCCGGGGTCCAGATCCCGATGCTATTTATCGCGGGCTCGCAAGATGATGTATCGCTTTACGAAAAAGGCGTGCGGGCAATCTGGGAAAATACCACCGGCGTGGATCGCGCTCTGCTGACCTATGTCAACGGGGGGCACAACTCCGGCGCGCCCATGCCCGCCCCGCAAGAGAGCTTTCGCGACGACGATGCCTTGGGTTTTAACGTCTCCGAGCATTACACCGATCCAGTCTGGGACACGGCGCGGATGAACAACATCGCTCAGCATTTTGTCACCGCATGGCTCGATCTTGAGTTGAAGGGCGACAGTGAAAAAGCCGGATACCTCGACCTGACCGAGGATTCCAACGCTGGCATCTGGTCGGTCGCTGAAGATGGCAGCGAGAAGCCCGATCACACCTATTGGAAGGGTTTTGCCAAGGGTACTGCCAAAGGGTTACTTTACGAGCGGCGGGCTGCGGGCGAGTAAGGCCGGCGGTGCCAGAGGATGACGGGTAAAAGGGGATGATACGTCTGCGGATCATGTTCGGCCATGACGGCGTTGGCACAATGGCACTGGCTTGCGCGATCGGGCTTGTGGCAATGGTTTGGGCCGCGCCGCTTTGGGTCTGGTTTTTGGTGCCCTTAGGCATCGGCGCGCAGATGCTGAATGAATACAGCCTGCACCGCTTTGTGTTTCACCTGGCCCCGCCACGCCAGCAATGGCGGTTTGATTTGCTTTATCGTGCGCACTATGGGCACCATGACTTTCCTACCAACCACGGGCTGTTTTTTGTGCCGGTCTGGGTGGCGCTGCCGATCCTGATCGGGAATTTCATCCTCGTTTGGGCAGTTACAACGCTGCTGGGGCTGCCGGCAGCGCTTTGGATTGCGGTGGCGGTGGTGCCGGTCGGTGGGATCATCACATTTCTGACCTATGAGTGGTTTCACATGTCCGCCCATCTGACCCTGCCGAAAACAGCGTTGGAGCGGCATGTGACGCGCCTGCATAACCAGCACCACTTTCGCGACTTCAGCAAATGGTTTCACGTCAGCCCCGGTGGCGAGATTATCGACCGCGCTATGGGCACCGATATCGACCGCGAGGCGTTGAAATCCCAGCAAAGGGTCGAGTTTATCCGTACCTTGGGCATGCGCCCCGATGACCCGCGCCTGATCGCAGCGCGAGAACGGTTTGCGGCGAAATACGAGCTCTCAGAAGCCGAAATCGCCCGCGCTGCGGTAAGTTAGCATTAGGGCGGCACGCAACCGCGCTACCGAGACTAGAATTCCTGATCGTCGTTGCCTTGCTGCCAAGGTTTGACGAGGTTGCCAAAGCGGGTAAAGCGGCCCTCAAAGCTCAGATCGACGGTGCCGATGGGACCGTGACGCTGCTTGCCAATGACCACCTCGGCGCGGCCGTGTAGCCGCTCCATCTCTTCCTGCCACGCGGCCATTTTTTCAAGCTCGTGGTCACCGGGTTTTTCACGCTCTTTGTAGTATTCCTCACGGAAAACGAACATCACCACATCCGCATCCTGCTCAATCGAACCCGATTCACGAAGATCGCTCAGCTGTGGGCGTTTGTCTTCGCGGTTCTCAACCTGACGCGAAAGCTGCGACAGCGCGATCACCGGAATGTCGAGCTCCTTGGCGATGGCTTTGAGGCCCATGGTGATTTCGGAAATCTCGTTAACGCGGTTTTCCGACTTTCCGGTGCCCCGAACCAGCTGCAAATAGTCGATGATCAAGACATCGAGCCCGTGCGTCCGCTTGAGCCGTCGGGCGCGGGCGGCCAACTGGCTGATCGGCAAGGCAGGCGTGTCGTCAATAAACAGCGGGCAGGCTTCCAACGATTTGGCGGCGTCAACAAAGCGGCGGAATTCGGCTTCGGACATATCGCCCGACCGAATTTGCTGGGAGGGAATTTCCGAGGCTTCCGAGAGGATACGCGCGGCAAGCTGTTCGGCGCTCATTTCCAGCGAGTAAAACCCTACCACGCCGCCATCAATCGCGCCTTCGGTGCCGTCAGGGCGCATGCCGCGTTTGTAGGCTTTGGCAACATTGAACGCGATGTTGGTGGCAAGCGATGTTTTCCCCATAGAGGGACGACCCGCGAGGATCAAAAGGTCAGAGCGGTGTAGCCCGCCGAGCTTTTTATCCATATCAATCAAACCCGTCGAGACGCCGGAAAGGCCGCCATCGCGCTGATAGGCCGTATTTGCCACATTAACTGCGTCGGTTACAGCTTTGAGAAAGCTCTGAAATCCGCTTTCTGTCTGGCCTTGCTCCGCCAGACGGTAAAGCTCTTGTTCTGCCTCGACGATTTGCTCGCGCGGTTCGGAGGACACGTTGACCTGTGCGGCCTTGGAGGCAATGTCACGGCCAAGCTGGATCAATTCGCGGCGCACCGCGAGGTCATAGATCATCTGGGCATAATCACGCGCGGCAAAGGCGCTGATCGCAGCGCCGGCAAGACGGGCGAGATAGGCAGGGCCGCCCAGCTCTTTCAGGCCCTCGTCGTCCTCCATGAACGCCTTAAGCGTCACGGGGCTGGCAAGGTTGTTCTTGGCGATCCGTGCGGCGGCGATATCGAAGATGCGCGCGTGTACAGGGTCATAGAAATGCTTGGGGCCGATGATGGACGCGATGCGATCAAAGATATCGTTATTGGTCAGGATTGCGCCCAAAAGTTGCTGTTCGGCCTCGGTCGAATGCGGCATCGTTTCCGGTGCCTGCACAGCGATCTGGTTCGCATTCAGCGACGTTATCTCGTTCATCAATCTACCCCTTGGTGCCCGCTCTTGTCATATCCAGCAGGGCGGGTCAGCGCAAATTGTATATCTTTGTGGATATCTAAGAACAGCCCTTGCGCCACTACATATTGCCCCAAGGGGACACCTCGCGTCAATATGCTGGGCGTTTAGCGTTAACCTTTGCGGGATTCTTGCCAGTCTTTAGGGGCATTCAAGAATGCCTCGACTTCCGCAAGTGTCGCTTCGTCAAAGCTGCCTTGCGCCTTGGCCTCGGCCAATACGTCCCACCATGTACACAGCGCATGCAGGGCAACACCATGATCGCCCAAAGTCTTTTCGGTCTGCGGGAAAATGCCGTAGTAAAAGATCACCGCCGTATGGCCACAGGTCGCACCGGTCTCGCGGATCGCGTCAACAAAGCTGAGCTTGGAACCGCCATCGGTGGTGAGGTCTTCAACCAGCAAAACCCGCTGGCCTTCGGTCATCACACCCTCAATGCGGGCATTGCGGCCATAGCCTTTGGGCTTCTTGCGCACATAGGTCATTGGCAGTGCCATACGTTCGGCGACCATAGCGGCAAAGGGGATGCCTGCCGTTTCACCGCCCGCGATATTGTCGAACGCCTCAAATCCGGCGTTGCGCATGACGGTGACGGTTAGAAAGTCCATCAGGGTAGCGCGGATGCGCGGATAGGAGATCAGCTTGCGGCAATCGATATAGGTCGGGCTCGGCAGGCCGGAAGCAAGGGTGAACGGCGTTTCAGCGTTGAAATGTACAGCGCCGATTTCCAGCAACATCCGCGCAGTCAAACGGGACATTTCCTCGGCGGGGGGGAAGCTGGTGGGAATCATCGGCGTGTCCTTCAGGATGAGAGAGTAGAGCGGTTCAGGCGGTCCAGTGCAACGGCATGGCCGGATCAAAAACAGTGACAGGCCCGTCGGGCGTGTCGATATGGGTCGGGAATTCCGGCGTTTCACGCACCAGTGTCAGGGTGCCCTCGTTCGCGGGCAAGCCGTAGAAGGCGGGACCGTTCAGTGAGGTAAAGCCCTCAAGCTTGTCGAGCGCGCCATCTTGTTCAAAGACTTCGGCCAGGATCGACATGGTGTTCGGCGCGGTGAAACAGCCTGCACAGCCGCAGGGCAGCAGTTTGTTGGCATCCGTATGCGGGGCGCTGTCGGTGCCCAGAAAGAACCGCGCATCGCCTGATGTCGCCGCAGCCCGCAGCGCCAGACGGTGGGTTTCGCGCTTGGCCACGGGCAGGCAGTAGTAATGCGGCTTGATGCCCCCCGCGAGGATGTGATTGCGGTTGATCACCAGATGATGGGTTGTGATGGTCGCGGCCAGCCCTTCGGGGGCGCTTTGCACATAGGCAGCGGCCTCGGCGGTGGTGATATGCTCCATGATCACCCGTAGCGCTGGATGGGCCTTGCGGATCGGGTCGAGCACACGGTCGATGAATACGGCCTCACGGTCGAAGATATCGACAGTGGCGTCGGTGACTTCTCCGTGGGTGCAAAGCGGCAGACCTATCTCGGCCATTTTATCCAGCACAGGGGCGACACGTGCGAAATCGGCGACGCCGCTGGCGGAGTTGGTGGTGGCACCGGCAGGATAGAGTTTGACCGCGTGGATCAGCCCGCTTGCATGAGCGGCGGCGACATCTGCGGGATCGGTGTCCTCGGTCAGATAGAGGGTCATCAGCGGGGTGAAATCCGCGCCTTCCGGCAGAGCGGCAAGGATCCGGTCGCGGTAGGCGGCGGCCTGCGCGCCTGTCACGACAGGCGGCACCAGATTGGGCATGATGATCGCACGGGCGAAATGAGTGGCGGTATGGGGGAGCACGCTGCGCAGCATGTCGCCGTCACGCAGGTGAAGATGCCAATCGTCGGGGCGGCGGATTGTCAGTGTTTGTGTCATATGCGCGGGCTAGCATAGCCGCGCGTCTGCTTCTAGTCTTCTTCTGCGGACATTCGCGCCGGCACTTGGGTACCTTTCGCATGACCTTGCAGGGCAGAAAGGCGGCTTGCAAAGTGGCGTGCATCCATCCGCGAGCTGACATTGCGGCACAGAGCAATTGCATATTTGATCCGATCTCCGGCCTCCATTGCCTCCAGTAGATTGCGCAGATAGGTTCGATGATCGCGCCGAGCACGGTACAGGCGGGCAAAAACGGCCTCAGTCAGCGTGCCCTCCATAGCGGCGTTAAGAAGCGGGGAGATCTGCTCCATCTCCATCAAGTCTGTTTGCAACGCGGCCCCCATAAAGGGCATGCGCAGCTTGGTGACATTGGTACGGGTGAATAGCGCGGCGTGCATCGCGTCCAGCTTTTCGCGCGGATCATAAAGCACGAAGGCACGGTCTGCGGCCTCCAGCATATCGGGGGCATAGCCGTAGCGTGAGGTGAAATCGAGGCTGCGCATATCGGTAAAGCGGTCGTCCCATTCGGTCATGCGGGGGGCAAGGGTGGCTTGGGGCTGGATCGCGATGACCCGCGCCCCCGGGGCCACGACCGAAAAGGCCGCGGCAGCATAGCCGCAAGGGCCTGCGCCGTAAAACAAGACGTTGTCGAATTCATCAAAGAAACCGTCGTCGATCAGCCGGTCAAAATAGCCGATCACCGCATCATCGCGAAACCACGTGTCGCCATCGCTGGCGAGGCATAAATGTGACCAGCCATGTGCCTGCACCATTTCCCACCCGAAAGGCTGGGCGCGCTCAGAGAGGGCATGCATGCCCTGAATGGTCTCGAAGGTGACCAGCAGCGAGGTGCCTTCTTCGACAAATGCAGCAAAGTGCCGCTTGCCAAGCTTTTGAAAATACCCGTCTTCTTCGGCAATAACCGCGAGCGTTGAAAGCCATTCGCGCTTTGGCAAATCCACCAACGACGTGGCGAGCGTGGGCGATTTATCCGTCATGACCGCATCCTCAATCCATTGTCCTGCGCGATTTTCGGGCGCGGGTTGCCGATGGGATACCAAGGCAATGCGGCGAAAATGCGGAAAAATTTTGCGAAGTTGATGCTAGTTTTCAGATTGGTCGCGCGCAAGCGTCGCGTGACGCACCAGAAATTGTGCGGCTTTCAGGGGGAGTGGTTGGCTCGGCGCTGTCATCATCAAGCGCCCCATCAAGGCCCGGAACGGTTCTTGCAGCATCAGTGCATCGAAACGCTGTCGTCGCCATGCAACCGCTGCGTCGTGTAGGCGTCCCAATTCGAGATCGGATTTCAGCTCGGCCAAATGGGCGTCACGCACGGGTGCGAGCGTATTGACGGTATCATCAATGTCCGTGTTAAAATTCCGCTCGACCCAATAATCGAGGCCGAGCAGGTCGTCAGAGTGCACGGCGCGACCACGGTCCGCCTTGAGCACATAGCTTTCCATCGCACCCAGCGGATAATGATTGAGCTGCACCAGTGCGTAGTTGTCCTGCCCGTAATCGGAGAAAATCCGCCGCGTTTTGAACATCTCGGTTAGCGGCCGGCCAGCCCCGTCAAACCAGCGTGCAGCGTCGAGCTTCGCCTTGTCGGGATCGCGGGGCCGATGCACGCCGGGTTTCCGGTAGGTGCCATCGTTGCGGTATAGCGTTTTGAACATCGCCGCACGCCACGGCCAGAACATCCGCGTAGGCGCACAGCGGGAAAAGGTTTCAGTGACGGGGGCATCGGCAAAGCGCACCTGTCCGGCATTGCCGAACAGCCGCCATGTCAGGGTGATCGCTGTCGCGTCGGGCAGGGCTGCATGCAGGGCGGGCAGGGTGTGATTACCCGTATGGATATTGACAAATTCATCAACATCGAGCGGCAAGATCCACTCGGCTTGTTGCAGATCGGGGAGTTTGGCTGCCGCTTTGAGCGCGGTAAACTGGATGCCGCCTTTATCGTAGGGGCCGTCGTTGCGCACATGGGTCAGCCAGCCCATTGCCGCCAGCCGATCAAGAATTTCATCAGTGCCATCGTCGCAATCATTCGAAAAAACGACAAAATTATTAAAGCCAACAGCGCGGTGATGCGCCAGCCATTCTAGTAAGAACGCACCTTCGTTGCGCACACAGAGCAGGGCCAGATGGGTCAAATCATTACCATTCGCTGCGAAAGCAAACGACCTTGCCCTGTGATCCGCGATGATAATAGGCGAGCCCTGCTTCCATAAAGGCGCGGAACACTTTGTTGACGCCCTCAGGCCCGATCCACTGGGGGTGCAACTCGATAACAGCGGCGCGCAGGCCCGTCAGATCCATTTCCGGGATCAGGTCAACCTCGGCCCCTTCGATGTCACAAATTAGCACATTGGGGGCGATGTCCTTCATGACCTGCCGCGTGTTCAACACATCAACTTTGATACCTGGCGGGTCGATCTCGCCCTCCAGCACAGTCATGGATGAGCCGAGCAGATCATCGCGCACGTAAAAGTCGACCTTGCCTTTGCGCTTGCCGAGAACTGCATTTGTAACTGTTGCGTTGGTGACGCCGTTCGCGGCGTGAACTGATTGAATGTAGGGAATGAGATTTGGATTTGCCTCGAAGGAATGGACCGACTTTATCGCCCGCTTTGTTGCGACCAGCGTTGACATATATCCGATGCCCGCACCCAGCTCCATCACCACATCGCCCTCTTTCACGATGCGCAGGACGGCGTCGGTTTCCTTAAGTTCATATTGGTTATTGCGCAACAGTTTGCGAACCCGGCCCCGAATAATTTCAGGATCATTGGGAAATTTCATCCCGCGCGTGGCGTAGTTTAGCTTGACAGAAACGGCGGTCGCGTCTGATTGGGGTTCAGCGGTCATGGTCAGCTCTCCGTATCCAGCGAGAGCGCAAAGGCGACCCGCTCGGTTTCATTGAGTTTAATGCGCAACGCCTGACGGTAGAGATCACCGAATTCGGGTAGTTTGTGTAAGGCGTCAGCTTGGGCCCGATGCCATGCAAGCCCGTTGCGGTGGAGATGTTGCAGGATGTCATCAACCATCAGGCCATCGTACTCTGCCTGCAAGCGGGGCAGGTTGCGTTGGATGGTAATGTCGCGGAAATCGCCCCAATCCATGCGGATCCAGTAGTTAATTCCGATCGAGCGGTCGACATGCAAGGCGCGGCCTCGCTGGCGTTTGATCAGAAAGGACTCAGCTGAACGCAGGGCATAATGGTTGAGCTGCAGCAGATCATAGCCGATATTGGATTTCGAGGAGCGCCAGCCGTTATGTGCAGCGTCCCGGGTCATGTCCTGCCCTGAACCGTTGACCCATTTTACTTTGTCTTCAAACTCCTCCGAGAGTTTATTGGGGCGATGGCACGAGATTTTAGCATAGGCTCCGAGGTTGCGGAACATCGTCTTGAAGCCCCAAACAGTATGTGGTTTTGGGCAGTACTTTGGCGCACATGTATCGAATTGCTCAATTACAAAACGGTCGTTCAACTCGGTCACGCCATTATGGCCAAACAGCCGCCATGTCATCGCGAAATTGGTGGCTTCGGGAACGGCCGCAAAGAGGTCTTCAAGCGTGCCATTGCCGGTGCGGATGTTCATGAACTCGTCCACGTCAATGTGGATGATCCAATCGGCATGCTGGATCACCGGTTCTTTCAGCGCTTGGTTCAGCGCATGCTGCTGGGGTGAGTTGCCTCTCCAGTTGTCGTTATTTCGATGTTCGACAACGCCCATCTCCATCAGACGGCCCAAAATCTCATCGGTGCCATCAGTGCTATCATTGGTGTAAATCAGGAAGTTATCGACGCCGATGGCGCGGTGATAGGCGATCCATTCGAGGATATAGGGTGCCTCGTTTTTCATGCAGCCAACGATGACATTACCGCTGCTGCCTTGCGGCAGTTTGCGGGGCGCGGCGGGGGCGTAGGCCGGGGAAATAACCTCGTCGTCGACCGCACCGAGATCATTGTGCGGGCGAAACTGGCCGGAAATCACCATCTGGTGGTTCACCTTGATGCGGTCCAGCAAGCAGGCGGTTTCTTTCACTTGCGCAGGCGTACCGGCCTGCACGTCGAGTAGAGTTTCGAATTTGGCCGCTGCCCTTTCGGCCTCGCGCACTTCGGCCCGCTTTTTCTCCAGCGAGGGAGATTGATTGCGCAGATGAAAGTCGTAGGCGGCGAGATACTGCGTCGCGCGGAAACCAAATTCGGTATCGGCCTCTTGGTAGGGAGCCAGCGGCGCATCCGGTGTGAGCGCCGCTTCCAGATCGGGGAACCGCGCAATCAACGCCGCGTTCTCGGTGCGAAAGTGCTCCGATACCGCGTGGAGGCTCCCCGGTTGAATGGTTTTTCCCGAAATACTCAGGCTGCCTAACATCTGGGCCCAGAGTTCACGCGGGCAGGCGACATCGCGTATCTGGCACAAACGGATCAACAGATCATTAAACGCACGCATTCGCGCCAGTGTCGCCGCCGAGCGCACGATGGATAAGCCGTTCGACTTAACTTTTCCTAAAGACCGGTTGAGCTCCAAAAGTTCTTCGACGACCACAGCGCCATCCTCAGAGGACAATCTGGCTGTGTTTAGCGGCAGTAAGCTGACATTTCCTGCGCCGAAAACATCCTCCCAAAGCGAGAGAAGCGCGGTGTAATCAAGCCATTGGGGAGGGCATTGCACATCATTAAACAAGCCGAAATAGGGTTCGTTCTGCCCGCGCAGCGCCAGTGCGCCTTGCCACCAATCTGCCCGTGCCGCGAGGGTGATTTCTTGGTCCAGCCCGTGCCGGCGCCCTTCGCCGACTGCGTAATCATAGTGCGCGGCCAGCAGTCTGGCTTGCTCATCAACATGCGCCACAACTCGTATATCATCGAAATGTGGGGACAACAGATCATGCAGGCGCTTCAGCTCTGCGGGCGTATGCAGCAAGCTGCCAAGCTGTGCAGCGCTCACCACCACATGGCGAGCTGCAACAGCTTTCAGATCAAAAGGGATCAAACTGCTGAAATCTGACGTGAGCGTGCGCTGCACCAGCGGGTTATCGAGCCCGCGTTTGAAGCGCAAAACTCCGATCTCCTCCGGATCGGCACATGCCGCGTATAGCCGGACAATGTTCCAATCGGGTGCAAAAACGCCTTGCTCGAGCAGGGTCGCGGCCTTCTCGCTGAATATGTCACGAAAGCGCGCAGCGGTCGCTTCGGTTGGGCCGATCAAAAGGGTCAGACGCATTTAGACAACCTCATCCGGATGTTCCGGCTTTCCGACATTGCTTTGACCCCACCACGGCAAATCAAGCCCGAGATACCCGGCAACCCGCGCCTGCGCATCTGGCGCTTCGATATCGTATTCCAGAAAGTTGTCGGCACCCTTAAAGACCTGTCGGCAGAACCGGTAGTGCCCCTCTAGCCATCGGGCCAGCTCGGCCTCTGTGCTGCCAAATCCCCGCGGCAGGCCGGGAATATCAGCTTGCGGCAGGCGGCGTTTACCCAGGTTATTCCAGCGCATCATCGAATTGGCAGTTTTGGCCGGATCGCGCCATGTCATCACAAACTTCACGCCCGGATGGTGCTCGATAATCGCCGAAAGCAGGCCCCAATCGGTCTGTGGCCAGAGGCTGCGATCATGGCGCACCGCCGACATCTCGTTGATCACGTCGAATTCATCCAACCGCGCTAAAGGATCACCACTCACGAAGTAATCGGCATAGATAATCTTGCCGACATGCATGCCCTTGATCTCGGGGTTTGCACTTTGTCCGTCGCGGATTTTCCAATCTGCAACCGTCAGGCCCGCGAGCCGCAGTGCATCCGTCAGGGTGGTTGTGCCTGTCTTGGGCAGCCCCAGATTGACTATATGGGTGCGGCTCATGTCAGCCCCAGTTCGGCACGGAGTGCGGCTTCGGCGGCAGAGTAGGGCGAAGAAATACGAAGTTTCGCCTGCATCTCGCGGTAGCTTTCTTGAGCCAGGAGCGCGTCCCGCTTGGCGCGGTGCAACGCCACAGCCTCCTGGTGCAGCGGACCAACGCCCGGCAACGCCATCAGCCGAGCCATCTCGGCGCGTAGCGGTGCAGCGTAGCGCAGAATACTGTCGTCGACAAAAGCCGCATCGTTGCGCTCGCGCCAATAGGTGTCATCAAAAGCGCGGTTCTCGCGGTTCACATCACCGCGGTCGTTCTTCACCAGATAGCTGTCGAGCGACCGCAAGGCATAGTGGTTCAGCGTTGCAAATTTGCGGGCGCCCTTGGCTGGAAATGCGCGAACACGGCGTTTATTGGCCAAACGCCGGAACGGAGGAGGGACCCGACGACCCGCCCCATCGGTCCAACTTGGCTGGGCCTTTTTGTCGTTATGAAAGGGCCGATGCGCGCCGAAATAGCCCAGAGGAAAATCTTTACGGACGAGTGACTTAACTTCGATAGCGGCCTCGCCACACCAGATATCCGGGTTGTGGGTTTTGGTGAATTGGCTAATTACAGGAACATCTTCGAATGCATCGATCCCTCCATTCGCCATGAATTGAAATGTCACTGAGATTGCCTGCGGGTTGCCACAGGCTTTGATCAGCGCCGGAATCGAATGGTCGCCGACATGGATGTTCAAAAACTCGTCTACATCAGCGACCCACACCCAATCAGCCTCACAGATCAGGGGATGGTCCTTCGCTTGCTTGAGGGCCTGCATCTGATAGTTACGTGTGGTGGCGGGGTTGGGCAGATGCGCGACCACCCCCTGCTGCTGCAACGCTTCCAGCAACTCGACCGTGCGGTCGCTGCAATCGTTGTGATAAAACAGAAAATCCGTCACCCCGATCACCCGATGAAAGGCGATCCATTCCAGCAAGAAGGGACCCTCGTTCTTGACGCAGGTGACGGCAGTGATCCGCATGTCAGTTTCCCGCCGGATTGGTGGTGGATGGGGTCTGTTTCATGTCTGCCTCTGGGTCGGGAAACATGCCCCGATACCTCTGTTAATTCAGGCAGACTATGGCAGGGCGACGGAATCGCGTCAATATTTACAGGTCTGCCGGTCTGCTGCGTGACAAATCGGCACCCGCGCGCCCTTGACCATTCGCACATCACATGCACCTTTACGATCAAAGGGAGCCTCCATGACCGATATCTCCAGCATCGATGCCGTGCAGACCATGTTAAGCCAGCAAGGCTATGTCAGTGACCGCGCCCTTGGAACAGTGGTATTTCTCAGCCTCAAATTAGGCCGTCCGTTGTTTCTTGAAGGCGAGGCCGGGGTCGGTAAAACCGAAATCGCCAAGGCGCTCGCCAAGGGGCTGGGCCGTCGCCTGATCCGTCTGCAGTGCTATGAAGGGCTTGATGCCTCCTCGGCGGTCTATGAGTGGAATTTCCCCGCCCAGATGGTCGCCATCCGTGCCGCCGAGGCTGCTGGAAGCGCCGATGCGGCCAAGCTCAATACCCATCTGTTCAGCGATGAATTCCTGATCGAGCGTCCCTTGCTGCAGGCTATGCGCCCCGATGCGAATGGCGCCCCGATCCTGCTTATCGACGAACTTGACCGGACAGATGCCCCGTTTGAAGCGTTTCTGCTGGAGGCACTCTCGGACTTTCAGGTTACCATCCCTGAACTGGGCACCATCGTCGCTCCTGAGCCGCCCATCGTGATCCTTACATCGAACCGAACGCGCGAGGTCCACGACGCGCTCAAACGCCGCTGCCTCTACCACTGGGTCGAGTACCCTAATTTCGACCGCGAGATGGAAATTCTCACCGCTCAGGCCCCCGAAGCCTCTGCTGCGCTCAGCCGTCAGGTGGTCGCTTTTGTCCAACAATTGCGCACTGAAGACCTGTTTAAAAAACCCGGCGTTGCCGAAACCATCGATTGGGCAAAATGCCTGCTGGCGCTTGATGTGCTCACCCTCAGCCCAGAAGTCATCGCCGATACCCTCGGGGCAGTGCTGAAGTACCAAGACGACATTGCGAAGCTACACGGTTCTGAGGCCAAACGCATTCTGGATCAGGCCAAAGCCTCGCTCGAACCCGCATGAACATCGTATTGACGGGGAATATGCCAGGGGTCCGGGGGCAGCGCTCCCGCACTACCACCCATGGCTGAACACCTTCCGCTCAACCTCCCCGACGATCCGAAACTGGTCGGTAACATCACCCATTTTGCGCGTGCTTTGCGCCGCGCTGGCCTGCCGATTGGCCCGGGTAGGGTCATCGATGCAATCCGCGCGGTCGAGGCTGCGGGCTTCAGCGAAAAACGCGACTTTTACTGGACGCTACACGCCTGCTTCGTCAACCGGCCCGAACATCGGGTTATCTTTGCGCAATTGTTTCGGCTGTATTGGCGCGATCCGCGGTACCTTGAGCATATGATGGCCGCACTGCTGCCTGCAATTCGCGGCGTTCAAGAGGACCGGCCCGCAAAACCTGCCGAAAAACGCGCCGCCGAGGCTTTGCTTGATGGCGCGCAGGCGCCTGATCAGGAGGGGCCGGATAGCTCGGACGAGGATACCTTGATCGAGGTTGACGCCAGCCTGACCATGTCCAGCGCCGAGCGTCTGCGCAGCCTTGACTTCGAACTGATGAGCCTTGCCGAAATGGCCGAAGCGAAACGCATGTTGGCGCGGTTGAGCCTGCCGGTAAAGCCGATGCCGTCCCGCCGTGCCATGGTGGCGCCTCAAGGCCGGATCGACGCGGCACGCAGCCTGCGCGCGGCCCTGCGCCGTGGTGGAGAGATGGAGCGGCTGGTGTTTAAAAAGCCGCGCCCGCGCTATCCCAACCTCGTGGTTCTTTGCGATATTTCCGGCTCCATGAGCCACTATTCCCGCGTCATCCTGCATTTTTTACATGCTGTATCCAATACCAATGGTGCGGGCTGGGCCAAGGTGCATGCCTTCACCTTTGGCACACGGCTGACCAATATCACCCGTCACCTCGCCACCCGAGACGTGGACGCAGCCTTGGCCGCCGCAGGGGCGCAGGCGCAGGATTGGGAAGGTGGGACGCGGATCGGTGCCTGTCTGGAAGCCTTCAACCGCGACTGGTCGCGGCGGGTCATGGGGCAAGGCGCGGTGGTGCTGCTGATCACCGACGGGTTGGACCGCGACGCGCCCGAAGACCTCGCCCGTCAAATGCAGCGTCTGCAACTTACCGCGCGGCGGCTGATCTGGCTTAATCCATTACTGCGATGGGACGGGTTTGCACCCAAGGCGGCGGGTATCAGGGCGATGCTGCCCCATGTGGACAGCTTTCGCGCCGGTCATTCCATTGCCTCGCTCGAAGCGCTGGCCGAGGCGATTTCCAGCCCCGATGACAGCGGTGAGAAAGCCCGGCTTATGCGGATGTTCAACGACTGAGGCCGCACCCGATTGCGAGCGCGGCCTCAAATTCTCAATCATCGACCTTGGCAGGTTTACGCGAACAAAGCGGCAAAGGTATCGCGGTAGGTTGCTTGCAGCGTGGCAAGCGATGCGTTGTGAGAGCCAAAGCGCACATCGGTGCCGCCAAACTGGCCTACTTTTTGCACAGGCACGCCAGCAGCTTTGGCCGCTTCGCCCAGCACTTCCGCTTGATCTGCGGAACAAGCGATCAGATACCGTGCCTGATCCTCGCCAAAAAGTGTACCAGTGTCGGCCATCTCCAATGCGACCCCAAGACCCGATTTTTCAGCCATTTCAAAGGCCGCAAGGGCGAGGCCGCCATCGCTCAGGTCGGTGCAGGCACCGATCTGTCTGGCATTGGCGCGGATAAATTCGCCATGGGCTTTTTCCGCCGCCAGATCGACGTGCGGGGCGTCGCCGTCCCTGCGATTCAACATGCAGGACAACAAAGCCGATTGCCCCAGGTGTCCATGGCTCACGCCCAACACCAAAGCCACATCACCGTCCCGCACCACATTGCCGATGATCTGGTCGACATGGTCGATCAGGCCCACGGCGCCGATGGTCGGAGTTGGCAGGATGCCAGTGCCGTCAGTCTCGTTATAAAGCGACACGTTGCCCGATACGATTGGCATATCCAGCGCCGCCACGGCCGCACCGATGCCTTTGATCGCGCCAACAAGCTGGCCCATAATCTCAGGCTTTTGCGGGTTGCCGAAGTTCAGGTTGTCTGTCGTTGCCAAAGGCCGCGCACCGACAGCACAGAGGTTGCGATAGGCTTCGGCTACGGCCTGCTTGCCGCCCTCGAACGGGTTTGCTTTGACATAGCGCGGGGTCACGTCGGAGGTGAAGGCCAATGCCTTGTTAGTGCCATGCACCCGCACAATGCCCGCGCCCCAGCCGGGAATACGTGCAGTATCGCCCATCACCATCGTATCGTATTGCTCGTAAACCCAAGCTTTGGAGGCGTAGTTCGGATCGCTCAATAAGGCGCGCAGGCCTTCGATGGGATCGACTTCGCCAACTTCGCCCAAAGGTGCTGCGGGTGGGGTTTCGACCCAAGGGCGGTCATATTCAGGCGCTGTGCTGGCCAGTTTGGACAGCGGCAGGTCAGCCTTCATTTCGCCGTTCAGCAAGATCAGGAAGCGGTCCTCGGCGATGGTTTCGCCGACAATGGCGAAATCGAGGTCCCATTTATCGAACACGGCCTTGGCTTCTGCCTCAAGCTCGGGGCGCAGGACCATCAGCATACGTTCTTGCGACTCTGACAGCATCATTTCATAGGCGGTCATGTTTTCTTCGCGCACCGGCACCTTTTCAAGGTCGAGCCGGACGCCGAGACGGCCTTTGTCGCCCATCTCTACGGCAGAGCAGGTCAGGCCCGCAGCGCCCATATCCTGGATCGAGATCACCGCACCGGTTGCCATCAGCTCAAGCGTCGCTTCCATCAGGCGCTTTTCGGTGAAAGGGTCGCCAACCTGAACGGTCGGGCGCTTTTCTTCGATGGTGTCATCGAATTCGGCGCTGGCCATGGTAGCCCCGCCAACCCCGTCACGGCCGGTTTTCGCGCCCAGATAGACAACGGGCATGCCAACACCGGATGCCGCAGAGTAGAAGATCTTGTCGGCGTCCGCGAGGCCGGCCGCGAAGGCATTGACCAGACAGTTGCCATCATAGGCCGTATCAAAGCGGACCTCGCCGCCCACTGTGGGCACACCAAAACAGTTGCCATAGCCGCCAACGCCCGCCACAACGCCGTGCACCAGCTGCCGCGTTTTGGGGTGGTCGGGACGGCCAAAGCTCAGCGCGTTCATTGCCGCGATCGGGCGTGCGCCCATCGTGAAGACATCGCGCAGAATGCCCCCCACACCCGTCGCCGCGCCCTGATAGGGTTCGATGTAGGAAGGGTGGTTGTGACTTTCCATTTTGAAGACCAGCGCCTGACCGTCGCCGATATCGACGACGCCCGCGTTTTCACCGGGACCGCAGATCACTTGTGGACCTTCGGTGGGCAGGGTGCGCAGCCACTTCTTGGAGGACTTGTAAGAGCAATGCTCGTTCCACATCGCCGAGAAGATACCCAGTTCGGTATAGTTCGGTTCGCGGCCCAGAATGCTTTGCACCTCGGCGTATTCCTCGGAGGTAAAGCCATGTGCTTCGATCAGATCTTGGGTGATAGCTGGTTCTTGCATGGTCTGGTCCCCCGACGGTGGCGATTTCGCATCTCTTAGAACAAGGGGGGCACGGGGAAAAGGCAAAAGAATCGTGTATATCGGGGAATGCGCGGCACTGCGGTATGTCAGCGAACCGGCATAAGTCGCTTTCGCCTATGTCTTAGGACGCCCCGGAAAAGCGGCGAAAAAAAGGCCGAGCTGTAAAAGCTCGGCCAAGTCCAACAGGGAGGTATGAAGCATGGCACCCTCGGGCGCCTCAATCTTCATACTGCCCAAATAGGCAGCGTATCGGCGTCGATCAAGGCAAATTCTGCATGTGCGAAGGCATGCCAGATATGCAATTTATGCATATCTTAACCATTTGCCTTTTCCCGCAGCAGCTTGCGGTAGGTTATGATCTCATCCTGAACGAAATCCTTGAAGGCTGCGACGCGCTTGGATTGGCGCAACTCTTCCGGATAGGCGAGGAAAACCGGTACATCGGCTGATTCCGTATCGGGCAGAACCTGAACCAGATCAGGGAAATCCTGAATCAAGTAATCGGGCAGCACGCCGATCCCGAGATTGTGCAACACACCCTGTAGTACGCCGAAGTAGTTGTTTACCGTCAAAAGCGAGCGCACGTCGTGCATCATCAGCTGCTGCACGAGTTGCAGGCCGGCACCGACTTGATCGCTGTCAGTGTTCTGACAGATCAAACGGTGTGACGCCATATCCTCCAGCCGTTGTGGGGTACCGTTCTCGGCCAGATAGGCCGGAGAGGCATACATGCACATCTTGATCATCATCAGCTTTTTGCGAATCAGATCGGCCTGGCTGGGTTCTTTCATGCGGATCGCGACGTCGGCCTCGCGCATCGGCAGGTCGAGAACACGCTCCTCGAGCATCAGATCGACTTTGAGGTCGGGGTATTTCTCGTAGAGTTTGGGCAGGCGCGGCGCCAGCCAAAGCGTGCCAAAGCCGGTGGTCGTGGTCACGCGCAACTCGCCAAAGACTTCTTCTTCGCTGTCGCGGATACGGGCAGCGGCTGTTTCAAGCCGTCGGCTCATCGCGGAGGTCGCGTCGAACAGTAGCTCACCTTGTTCGGTGAGGATCAGCCCACGGGCATGGCGGTGGAACAGATTTGTATTAAGCTGTTCCTCAAGCCCCCTGATCTGTCGCGAGACGGCAGATTGCGACAGGTTAAGCTTGTCGCCCGCGTGGGTCAGGGACCCCGCGTCTGCTACTGCGTGGAATATTCTCAGCTTATCCCAATCCATCGGATGACACTACTTTCTAAAGGTGACCTATGTCCTAACTTAATTGCAGGAAAATGACAGGCCCTGATCTGCGCGAACTGACGCAGGCAAGGAAAAAACTACCTATACAGGTCAGCAATTGTGACCTATATAGAAGGGAAATGGCGCAATGCAAATTGCGGGTTCAGGGAGGTTCCACCATGTCAGTCCAGAAAATTTCACTTAATGACCGGTTTGATCTGGAGAAGTCGCCAGTGCTGTTGAATGGCACGCAGGCGCTTGTGCGGATGATGATGATGCAAGGCGCGCGCGACAAGGCGGCGGGGCTGAATACCGCAGGCTATGTGACCGGGTATCGCGGTAGCCCGCTCGGTGCAGTCGACTTGCAGATGGCCAAAGCTGAAAAGTTACTGGCTGGCTATAACGTCAAGTTCCAACCCGGCCTGAACGAAGACCTCGCAGCAACGGCCCTTTGGGGCAGCCAGCAGGCAGAGCTGCGCGGCGAGGGCAAATATGATGGCGTTTTCGGGCTGTGGTACGGCAAAGGGCCTGGGGTGGACCGGTCAGGCGATGTGATGCGGCACGCCAATATGGCAGGCACCAGCGCGCAGGGTGGCGTGCTTATGGCGATGGGCGATGATCACACCGGTGAATCCTCAACTGTGTTGCACCAGTCTGAATGGGCAATGGTGGATGCCTATATGCCGGTCGTCAGCCCGGCTGGCGTACAAGAAATTCTGGACTACGGCATTTATGGCTGGGCGCTGTCGCGGTTTTCTGGCCTGTGGGTCGGTCTCAAGACGATGAAGGACACGGTGGAGGCGACATCCGTGGTGGATGGCAATCCGCACCGGATGAATCTGGTGACGCCAGAATTTGTTATGCCGCAAGGCGGGCTGAACATCCGCCTGCAAGACACACCACACCTGCAAGAAACGCGGATGATCGACTATAAACGCTTTGCTGCCGAAGCCTTCAGCCATGCCAACAAAATGGACAAGCGCATGTGGGGCAAACGCGGTGCCAAGATTGGCTTCGCGGCGGCGGGCAAGAACTGGCTCGATCTGGTTCATGCGATGAACCTGCTGAATATTGATGAGAACGAGGCCGAACGGCTTGGGCTGACGCTTTATAAGATCGGGCAAACCTTCCCGCTCGACATGCAGGGCTTCCATGAATGGGCCGACGGTCTGGACTTGATCGTTGTGGTTGAAGAAAAGCGCAAGCTGATCGAGATCCAGATCAAGGAAGCGCTGTTCTCCGACACCCATCGCCGCGTCTATGGCTGGCACAAAGGTGGCGCTGGCATGGAGCACGGCGAAGAGTTGTTCCCGACACGTGGCGCATTGGACCCGATCTGGATTGCCGAAAAGCTTGGCGGTATTCTGCTGGAGGAGGGCCGCGAAACTGACGGTATCCGCGCAGGGCTCGAAAAGCTCGACGAGGCACGGCGGTCGGACAACGCCGAAGATATCGCGGCACGGCTGCCCTATTACTGCTCGGGTTGCCCGCATAACACCTCCACTAAGGTGCCCGAGGGATCGCGCGCCTATGCAGGGATCGGCTGTCACTACATGGTGCAGTGGATGGACCGCGAAACCACCGGCTTTACCCATATGGGCGGCGAGGGCGCGAACTGGATCGGCGAGGCGCCGTTCTCCAATACCAAGCACGTGTTCCAAAACCTCGGCGATGGCACCTATAACCACTCCGGCGTGCAAGCGATCCGCGCGGCCTTGGCGGCGGGGACCAATATTACCTACAAAATCCTCTACAATGATGCGGTTGCGATGACGGGCGGCCAGCACAACGAGGGCGACCTTGATGCCTACCGCATCGTCAAGGAACTCAAGGCGATGGGCGTGAAGAACGTGGCCGTGGTCTATGACGAGAAAGAAGACGTTGATCTGGCACAGTTCAAAGGTGTCGAGGTGCACGAGCGCGCCGAGATGGATAACGTACAGAAAGCCTTCCGCGGCCATGAGGGTGTGAGTGCAATCGTCTATATCCAGACCTGCGCGGCGGAGAAGCGGCGGCGTCGCAAGCGCGGATTGTTCCCGGACCCTGACAAGCGGGTCTTTATCAACGAAGAGGTCTGCGAAGGCTGCGGCGATTGCGGAGTGCAATCCAACTGCGTGTCGATCGTGCCGAACGAGACCGAGCTGGGCCGCAAACGTGCGATTGATCAGTCGTCCTGTAACAAGGATTTCTCCTGTCTCAAGGGTTTCTGCCCGTCTTTCGTAACGCTTGAAGGCGCGAAAGTCCGCAAGGATCCGACGACCGAGATCACGATTCCCGCATTGCCCGACCCGCAGTTGCCCGTCATCAACGGCACCCACAATGTGGTCATCACCGGCGTCGGTGGCACCGGCGTGGTGACCATTGGTGCGCTGATGGCACAGGCAGCACAGCTGGATGGCAAAGGTGCGGGCATGATGGAGATGGCCGGACTGGCTCAAAAAGGTGGCGCGGTGCATATCCATTGCCGCATCGCCGAGCGTCCCGAAGATATTAGCGCCATTCGTGTGGCAACCGGTGAGGCGGATGCGTTGATCGGGGGCGATCTCGTGGTCTCTGCCGGGCACAAAACGCTGGGGCTGACCCGTCAGGGCCGTACCGGTGCCGTGGTGAACTCGCACCAGATCATCACCGGCGATTTCACCCGCGACACCGAATTCCAGCTGCCCTATGACCGCCTGTCGCTGGCGCTGGAAGCGCGTTTGCAGGATCGCGTGTCGATGATTGATGCGTCCGAGTTGGCAAAGGCCGCCTTGGGCGACTCGATCTTCTCCAACATGATGATCCTTGGCGCTGCGTGGCAAAAGGGCCTGCTGCCACTGAGCCTTGAGAGCTTGCAGGAGGCGATCCGGATGAACGGGGCGGCGATTGATCGCAACCTGCGCGCCTTCGAGATCGGGCGTTGGGCTGCACTATACCCTGAAGACGCCGCACAGGTGCACCAGCCCAAGGTGATCGCTCTGCCAAAGACATTGGACGACAAGATCGCCTATCGCGTCGACCATCTAACAGGCTATCAGAGCAAGAAGCTCGCTAACCGCTATCTCAGGATGGTTGAGGGCATCGGTGATCCCGCGGTGAAGACTGCGGTGGCAATGGGCTATCATAAGCTGCTGAGCTATAAGGACGAATATGAAGTTGCCCGGCTGCTGTTGCGCAGTGGTGACAAGGCCCGCGCGGGCTTTGATGGCGACTTCAAGATGACTTTCCACATGGCCCCGCCGATCATTTCCAAAGAGGGGCCAGACGGGCGTCCGCTCAAGCGTGAGTTTGGCGAATGGCTGCTCGGCCCGCTCAAGATGATGTCGAAGTTCAAATTCCTGCGTGGCACCGCTTTTGATCCCTTTGGCAAAACCGAGGAACGCCGCATGGAACGTGCGCTGATTGCGCAATATGAGGCGGATATGAGGGATGTATTGCCCAAGCTGACCGACCAGACCCGTGAGGCGATTGTCGCACTGGCGGAGCTGCCTTTGCAAATCCGTGGGTTCGGGCCGGTCAAGCAGGCCAATGAGCTGAAGGCTGCAAAACGCCGCGAAGAACTGTTGAGCGTGATCAAAGCGGGCGGAAATGCCACGGCGAAGGCCGCAGAGTAACGCCCCGTCAACTTTGTCATGCAACAGACACGGAACGGTTCTATATCGGGCGCAGCGTAATACCTGCGCCTGATCATTCCTTTTCGGAGCTTTGGATGGATCACACCTCTCCCGCGACTGCCCGCGATATCAGCTATGCAGGGTCCGCCGCGACCAAGGGCGGGCGGGCTCTGATCCGGTTGATGGAGAACTCCACCGGTCGTTTGAAATTGATAAAGCGGGCGCAGGGCTATGAGAGCGAAGTCAGTGTAGGACGGACGTTTTTCGACGTGATGGCGACGCGCTATGGGCTAAGCCTTGAGGTCGTGGGCGGAAGTCTCGCCAATATCCCCCGTACGGGTCCGCTCATCGTGATCGCGAACCATCCTTACGGCATTCTCGATGGGTTGATGTTAGGCCAAATCTTGTCGGTCGCGCGGGGAGATTTCAAAATCATGGCAAATGCGGTTTTCAGCCGGGCACCGGATTTGCACCAGCATTTACTGCCCATAGATTTCGGCACCAGCAAAGACGCGCTGGCGCTCAATATTGCGACCCGCAAGTCTGCGCTCGATTATCTGGGGCAGGGTGGGTGCATCGGGATCTTTCCCGGCGGGACTGTCAGCACCGGCGCCAAGCCGTTTTCGCGCCCGATGGATCCGGGCTGGCGCAGTTTTACCGCGCGGATGATTGCGAAATCCGAGGCGACCGTTGTGCCGATCTTCTTTGATGGCCACACCAGCCGGATATTCCAGATCGCCAGCCATTTGCATTCTACCCTGCGACTGGGCCTGTTGATCAAGGAGTTTCGCAAGCGGGTGGACACGCCGGTGCGCGTAGCAATCGGTGCGCCGATTGGCCGCGATGTGCTGGCGCCGCTGGCGTGCGACGGTAAACAGATGATGGATTTCCTGCGCAAAGCCACTTATGAGTTGTCTCCGGACCCGGACCGATGTTTCGATCTGGGGTTTGAGTTTGAGCAACGGCATCGCGCCGAACGGTGACAGGGTAATATGGCAGTTGGAATTTTTGACTCAGGCCTCGGCGGCCTGACAGTGCTCGACGCGGTGCAGGCGCGTCTGCCAGAGGTGGAATTTGCTTATCTGGCCGATAGCGCCCATGCGCCGTACGGGGTGCGGACCTCGGATGATATTTACGATCTGACCTGTGCTGCCACTCAGCGGCTCTTTGATGCGGGCTGTGATCTGGTAGTTCTGGCGTGCAACACCGCCTCTGCTGCGGCGCTGCGGCGCATGCAGGAGGGCTGGGTGCCGCGTGACAAGCGTGTGCTGGGCGTGTTTGTGCCGCTGATCGAGGCGATGACCGAACGGCAGTGGGGGGATAATTCTCCGCCGCGCGAAGTGGCGCTGAAACATGTCGCGCTCTTTGCTACTCCGGCGACTGTCGCCACCCGTGCGTTTCAGCGGGAACTCGCGTTCCGCGCAATCGGCGTGGACGTCGAGGCGCAGGCTTGCGGTGGTGTCGTCGATGCCATCGAAGACGGTGATTTCATTTTGGCCGAGGCATTGGTGCGCAGCCACGTCGATGCCCTGAAGCGTAAAATGCCGGAACCCCATGCGGCGGTTCTGGGTTGTACCCATTATCCGCTGATGCAGGATACTTTTCAGGAAGCTTTGGGGGCGGACGTGAAGGTGTTTTCACAAGCCACGCTTGTTGCAGACGCCTTGGCTGATTATCTTGAGCGACATCCAGGGATGATGGGCACGGGAGCGGCGGCGTTTTTGACTACAGGCGACCCCGCACGGGTCAGCACCCGCGCAACGCAGTTTTTGCGACGACCGATCACCTTTACGGCCGCTTGATCGCTGTTTTGACAGCACACTGATACTCTACCTACGGGAACCAGACATGACCCATAATATCGCCATCCTCGGTGCATCCGGCTATACTGGGGCGGAGCTGATCCGGCTCATCGCCGGACATTCTTCGATGCAAATCAAAGCGCTCGGCGCGAATTCGAAAGCCGGGCAGCGGTTGGCAGATGTGTTTCCGCATCTGCGCCATCTCGACTTGCCTGATCTTGTGCTGATCGAGGATATCGATTTTGCCGATATTGACCTGTGTTTTTGCGCGTTGCCACATAAGACCTCGCAAGAGGTGATCGCCAAGCTGCCGAAAGCGCTCAAGATTGTGGACCTTTCCGCCGATTTCCGTCTGCGCGACCCTGAAGAATATGCGAAGTGGTATGGCAACAAACACGCTGCACTGGAGCAACAGGAGGAGGCGGTCTACGGGCTGACCGAGTTCTACCGTGAGGAGATTGCCAAGGCACGGCTGGTGGCGGGAACTGGCTGTAATGCCGCGACGGGACAGTTTGCACTGCGTCCGCTGATTGAAAAGGGCGTGATCGATCTGGATGAGATCATCATGGATTTGAAGTGCGCCGTGTCGGGTGCGGGGCGGTCGTTGAAGGAAAACCTACTGCATGCCGAATTGTCCGAAGGATATCACGCCTATTCAATTGGCGGAACGCATCGCCACTTAGGCGAGTTTGATCAAGAGTTTTCGGCCATTGCGGGACGTCCGGTCAAGGTGCAGTTCACGCCGCATCTGGTTCCGGCAAACCGCGGTATTCTCGCGACAATCTACGTTAAGGGTGACGCGCAAGTCATTCACGAAACTTTGAAAAATGCCTATGAAAGCGAGCCTTTCATCGTTGTGTTGCCGCAAGGCGAAGCACCGAGCACGCGGCATATCCGGGGATCCAATTTCTGCCATATCGGTGTGGTCGCAGACCGGATTGAAGGCCGTGCCATTGTTATCGCCGCCTTGGACAATCTGACGAAGGGCTCCAGCGGGCAAGCGTTGCAGAACGCCAACCTAATGTTGGGTCTTGATGAAACCGACGGCCTGATGGCTGTCCCGCTGTTCCCGTGAGCCAATGAAAAGCCTTAAAAAACAACGTCGTATCCAGTTGGTCTCGGTTGCGATTGTGGCCTTGGTCCTATCAACGGCTCTAATCGGATATGCACTGCGTGACGGGATCAACTACTTCCGCGCGCCTTCGCAGGTCATGGCTGAACCTCCGCAACCAACTGAGGTGTTTCGCATTGGCGGATTGGTCGAAGAAGGCAGCCTGAAGCGCGGCGAGGGCGAGATAATCCGTTTTAGCGTGACCGATGGTGGCGCGACCGTTCCTGTCGTATTTACCGGCGTATTGCCTGATCTTTTCGAGGAGAATCAGGGCATGGTTGGCACCGGACGCTACGTGAATGGCGTCTTTGAAGCCTCTGAAATTCTTGCGAAACATGATGAGAATTACATGCCCAAAGAGGTCGTGGATGCGCTGAAAGAGCAAGGCGTTTATAAAGAGCCTGAAAGCTGAGACCGTACGCTCGTCTTTCGCCTTATTAACTAATTTCTGCCCAAATTTGCTGGACGCAATAGCAAGGGGCTGGATATGACGACGGTGCGAAAAATTGCTGCGGAGATCGTGGCGCGTGAAGGTGGTTTTGTGAATGATCCCGATGATCCGGGAGGCGCAACAAAACACGGCGTAACGATCCATACTTTGCGCAGGCTGGGGCTGGACCTGACCGGAGATGGCGAAATCGGCGTGGCAGATGTGCGTGCACTGACCCAAGCGCAGGCGACCGAGATTTTCATCCGCCACTATTTTGAGGGTCCGCTGATTGCCGAACTGCCTGCGCTTTTGCAGGCAACGGTGTTTGATATGTACGTCAATGCCGGCAGCAACGCGGTTAAAATCTTGCAGCAGTTGCTGTGCGATATGGGCCGGCCTGTCGCTGTCGATGGCGCCCTTGGTCCCCAAAGTCTTGGCGCTGTGAGGAGCGCGATGGCCACGGCGCCTGATCATTTTGTGAATGCCTATGGGATCGCGCGGCGCAATTATTACTTCCGCCTTGCTGATCGCCGGCCCGCCAGTCGCAAATATGCACGAACGCGGGCAGGCGGGAAGGGCGGCTGGATTTTGCGGGCCGAGGAATTCATTGCAGCGCAGTACCACATGAGCAAAGCCGCCTTTCAGCAGCGGGTGGCAGCATGGGGGTGATTGAAAAACTTTTCGGGTTTGTATTCGGTGGTGGCAGCAACGTGGTGCGTGAAACTGTGGAAGTCTTCCGTGAAAACGCCGAGGCGGGTGCCGCGCGGGGCGCGCAGTTGCAAGGGCAAGCGATGGCGCAATACGGGCAAGAATTTGCAGTTTTGCGTATGGGATGGTTTGACCGCTTCATGGATGCGATCAACCGGCTTCCGCGCCCGATGTTGGCGCTTGGAACCTTGGGGCTGTTCGTCTCGGCGATGGTAAACCCCTTGTGGTTCTCTGAGCGGATGCAGGGGATTGCCTTGGTGCCAGAACCCCTGTGGTGGTTGCTCGGTGTGATCGTTTCGTTTTATTTCGGCGCGCGCCATCAGGTCAAAGCGCAGCAGTTCCAGCGTGAAATTGTTGGCACAATGGTGCACGTTCCGCAGGTTTTGGATAACATCGCACAAATCCGCGAATTGCGGGCAGACGCAGTGATGATAGCGGACACTGGCGAGGATGCGCGTCTGTCTGTTTCGGCGGTGCAACCCGATGATAATCCGGCGCTGGAAGCATGGAAACGTGCGGCGGCCTGACTGCGTCAATTCATCCACGGCTAAGTGATAAACTATCATGGCGTAGGGGGCTTTGGCCCCCTATAACGATTGCATGATTACAGAACTCGGACATTTCGCGCTGATCCTCGCCTTTGGCGTCGCAGTACTTCAGATGATCATTCCGATGATCGGGGCACACAGGCGGCTGCCTGGATGGATGGCCATGGCCGAACCGGCCGCGGCGGCGCAATGTGCGCTGATTGCGCTGTCGTTTGGTGCGCTGATGTGGGCCTTTATCAATTCCGATTTCTCGCTGCGACTGGTCGTTGAAAACAGCCACTCGGCCAAGCCGATGCTTTATAAAATCAGCGGCACATGGGGCAATCATGAAGGCTCCATGCTGCTTTGGGTGCTGATTGTGTCGCTGTTTGGTGCAATGGTGGCGCTGTTTGGCGGCAACCTTCCGCCCTCGCTGCGGGCGCGGGTGCTTTCGGTTCAGGCCGCGATTGCAGTAGCGTTTCTGGCATTCATTTTGCTGACGTCAAACCCGTTTCTGCGTCTTGCGACACCGCCCTTTGACGGGCAGGATCTCAACCCGCTGTTGCAAGATCCCGGTCTCGCGTTTCATCCACCGTTTCTGTACCTCGGCTATGTGGGCCTGAGCATGTCGTTCAGTTTTGCTGTTGCCGCGCTGATCGAAGGCCGCGTGGATGCCGCTTGGGGCCGCTGGGTGCGGCCGTGGACTTTGGCCGCCTGGGTGTTTTTGACCATCGGGATCGCGCTGGGATCATGGTGGGCCTATTACGAGCTTGGCTGGGGCGGCTTCTGGTTCTGGGATCCGGTTGAAAACGCGAGCTTTATGCCATGGCTTCTGGCCACCGCGCTTCTGCATTCCGCGATTGTCGTGGAAAAACGTGAGAGCCTGAAGAGCTGGACAATCCTGTTGGCAATCCTCGCATTCGGTTTCTCGCTGATCGGAACCTTTATTGTACGCTCTGGGCTTTTGACCAGCGTGCATGCCTTCGCCACCGATCCCGAACGCGGAGTTTTCATTCTAGCGATCATGGCGGTGTTCATGGGGGGCGCGCTGTTGTTGTTTGCGCTGCGTGCCGGTGTAATGGAGGCGCGCGGTGTCTTTGGGCTGGTCAGCCGCGAGTCGGCCTTGGTGGTGAATAACCTGTTGTTGGCGGTTGCGTGCTTTGTGGTTTTCGTCGGAACAATGTGGCCGCTGGTCGCTGAGATGTTCTTTGACCGGAAGTTGAGCGTTGGCCCGCCATTCTTCAACGCGGCGTTCACGCCCTTTATGGTCGCGCTGGGGCTGGTCATGCCGATCGGCAGTGTGATGCCATGGAAGCGGGCGGGATTTATGCGGGCATTGCGTCCGCTGCGGTATGTGTTTGTTCTGGCTATCGCTCTGGCAGGCTTTGCCTTTGTCGTTCAAAGCGGGCGAAGCCTTCTGGGCCCAATGGGGTTGTTTCTTGGCGCCTGGCTGGTGGCTGGTACGGCCGTTGAACTTTGGCAGCGCAGTCGGAGCGACTGGCGCAGGCTGGGGCGCTTGCCGCGCGCGGACTGGGGTAAAGCGACGGCGCACGCTGGGCTGGGCGTGACCATCGCAGGGATCGCGGGACTAACAGCTTGGGCGGTCGATGATATCCGTGTGGCGAAGGTGGACGCGCCTTTCACGGTCGGTGCCTATACGCTGACGCTCAATGGGGTCGAAGAAACCCGCGGCCCGAACTACCTTGCTACGATAGCTGATGTCACTTTGAGCAAAGATGGCGACAAGATTGCGCAGATGTTCCCGGAGAAGCGGATTTATCCGGTGGCGCAGATGCCGACAACGGAGGCCGCAATCCACTATAACTTCGCTCGCGATGTCTATGTAGTGATCGGTGACGAACAGCTGGGCGGAGGCTGGGCGGTGCGAACCTATATTAAACCGATGACAATCTGGATCTGGATCGGCTGCGGGATGATGGCACTTGGCGGCATTCTGAGCCTGACCGACCGTCGTTTCCGTGTAGCAGCGGGTGCGCGGAAAACTCCGATTGCGCAGCCTGCCGAATGAAGCGCCTCATCTTTATACTCCTGCTTTTGGCCTCCCCTTTGGCAGCGGTGGAGCCCGACGAGGTACTCAGCGATCCGGCACTTGAGGCGCGGGCGCGGGAGATCAGCCAAGGACTGCGTTGTCTCGTGTGTCGTAACGAGAGCATCGACGAAAGCAATGCGAGCCTTGCGCGGGACCTGCGCCTGCTGCTGCGCGAGCGCTTGGTGGCGGGCGACAGCGATCAGCAAGCGGTCGACTTTATCGTGAACCGCTATGGGGAATATGTGCTGCTCAAGCCTGACACGCGCGGGGCGAACCGATTGTTGTGGCTGGCGGGACCTTTGATGCTGCTGCTGGCGGGGGGCGTTGGTTTTGGTTACCTGCGCAGCCGGTCACGGGCCACTGCTACGGGTGACGCGCCGCTGAACGCTGACGAAGAGGCGCGGCTGCGCGATATTCTCGACCGCTGAATTCTCACGGTTTGACGTGCGGTTCTGCTGGTCGCGGGGCAAGTCTTTGATAGGGTGCGCCTAACCGGTATTAGCGCGAGGAACCCGCAGATGGACTATCAGACAATCACCTATGCCCTTGAAGACGGGGTCGCCCTAATCACTTTGAACCGCGCCGACAAGATGAATGCGCTCACCACCCAGATGCGGGCTGAAATCGCCCATGCTGTCAAAACCGGCGGGCAGGAGGGCCGTGTCGTCGTGCTGACTGGGGCCGGACGCGCGTTTTGTTCTGGACAGGATCTGGGCGACCGCGCATCGGGCGCGTCGGTCGATCTGGAGCGGACCTTGCGGGACGAATATGCCCCAATGCTGCGCGCCATTGTCGATTGTCCGGTGCCGACGATTGCAGCCGTGAACGGGCCAGCAGCGGGAGCCGGGGCCAATCTGGCGCTCGCAGCGGATGTGGTGATCGCCCGCGAGAATGCTTATTTCATGCAGGCATTTACGCGCATCGGCCTGATTCCGGATGCCGGCGGCACCTACGCCTTACCGCGCAGCATGGGCACCGCCAAGGCGATGGGCGCGGCGTTGTTCGCCGATAAAATCTCGGCGCGCCAGGCGGATGACTGGGGGATGATCTGGGAAGCTGTGGCCGAGGCCGATTTCGAGGCAAACTGGCGCGGCAAAGCGGCACATCTGGCTGCTGGACCCACAGCTGCCTACGCATCTGCGAAAAAAGCGATCCGTGGATCTTGGGATAATTCCTTCGAAGATCAACTGACGCTGGAGGCGCAAGAGCAGGGCAAATGCGGCAAGTCACGTGACTTCAAAGAGGGCGTTTTGGCCTTTAGCGAAAAACGTGCTGCCAAGTTTGAAGGCAGGTAAGCGGCTTCATTCGAGTTACCCCCTAGCAGGACCGCTCAACCAGCAGCACATCATCTACCGTTGGCGCGGGGCCTGAGGCCCGCGCCACCACAGCCACAGCGATTCCATTGGCCAGCACCGTATGCACCGAGCCTGAAACTTCGCGAATGGTGATTTCTGGCGGTGTATCACCCTTGTCATAGACCACGGCGATCTGATCGCAGTCGTGCAGGGTGTCGGGTACCAATGCGCCCTGCGGGCCCGCCTGCGCAGGTGCGGAGACTGGCATCAGACTTGCTGCGCAGGTCCAGTCTAGGTGGCCGGTGGTGCGTCTTTCGGTCATTGGCTTAGCTCCCGATTGCGGGGTGTCGGTCCCTTACGGCACGCGGCACAGGTCGATGGCGCAGGCGCGGCGACACAGCAAAGTGTGACCCCTGCCAGAAACAAAACCAAACTTACAATTACCAACAACCCATGCCCTTATTTACCTGAACTCACTTCAAGCTATCCATTCGTATAGGCGCCGGTCAAGTCGGCTGTGCCATTGTCAGGCTGGCAGAAACAATGCCACAGTTTTGCCCGATTTCGGCCTTCGGTGTTTCGAATTGAGCATTTCGCGTTGGAAACAGTGGGGGGCTTCTTGGGGATTTATGCACGGAGTGCTGTAGGATGGCGGGAAAGTTGATTCGGTCCAATTTGTTTGCATGCAAACCAAATGACCGTATTTGAACGGCTAACTGGAGGTCTTTTAAGGTGAGAATCTCCCGCCGAAGTCCACTCGCAAGCCCTTCAACAGCCCAGAAACGCTTCCCACTGTTGCGTTATCGCGAACAACGACCAGAATGCTTTCAACGCAGAACGCCCCACATCTCTGCGGGGCGTTCTGGCTGTCTCATCAGATAATTCAGCGGTTTTCGATATCGACGTAGTCGCGCTTGGTCTCGCCAAGATAAAGCTGGCGGGGACGTCCGATCTTGTTCTGTGGATCGGCAATCATCTCTTTCCACTGTGAAATCCAACCAACTGTGCGGCTCAGCGCAAAGATCGGCGTGAACATCGAAGTGGGGAAACCCATCGCTTCGAGGATGA
Source organism: Sulfitobacter brevis (assembly GCF_900112755.1). Taxonomy (GTDB): domain Bacteria; phylum Pseudomonadota; class Alphaproteobacteria; order Rhodobacterales; family Rhodobacteraceae; genus Sulfitobacter; species Sulfitobacter brevis. The sequence continues at coordinate 150,750 of NZ_FOMW01000009.1, forward strand.
TGCCCGAATAGAAATCAACGTTCGGGAACAACTTCTTCTCGGTGAAATACGGATCTTCCAGCGCCTGTTTCTCAAGCTCTTTGGCGACCTGAAGGATCGGGTTGTTTTCAACGCCGAGCAATTCAAGCACCTCGTCGGCGCTTTCCTTCATCACGGTCGCGCGCGGATCGAAGTTCTTATAGACGCGGTGACCGAAGCCCATCAGGCGGAACGGATCATTCTTGTCCTTGGCACGGGCGATATACTCCGGAATTTTGTCCGGCGTGCCGATTTCCTTGAGCATCTCTAGGCAGGCTTGGTTCGCGCCGCCGTGGGCGGGACCCCAAAGGCAGGCGATACCCGCAGCGATACAGGCAAAAGGGTTGGCGCCCGAAGATGATGCCAGACGCACGGTCGAGGTCGAGGCATTTTGCTCATGATCTGCGTGCAGGGTAAATATCCGGTCCATCGCACGGCTAAGGATCGGATCGACGACATATTCCTCGGCAGGTACAGCAAAGCACATGCGCAGGAAGTTCGAGGCGTAATCCAGATCGTTGCGCGGATAAACGAAAGGCTGGCCGACCGTGTACTTATAGGCCATCGCAGCGATCGTCGGCATCTTGGCAATCAGACGGATCGAGGCGACCTCGCGCTGCCATTCGTCGGTGATGTCTGTGCTGTCATGATAGAACGCCGACATCGCGCCGACGACGCCGACCATCACAGCCATCGGGTGCGCATCGCGGCGGAAACCACGGAAGAAGTTCATCATCTGCTCGTGCAGCATGGTGTGGTTTGTCACGCGGTGCTCGAAATCTTCCAGCTCTGCAGGGGAAGGCAGTTCGCCGTAAAGCAGCAGATAGCAGACTTCGAGGTAATGCGATTTACCCGCCAGCTGATCGATCGGATAGCCACGGTGCAATAACACACCTTCTTCGCCGTCGATGAAGGTGATTGTGCTATCGCACGCCGCCGTCGAGGTGAAGCCGGGGTCATAGGTGAAAACGTCCGCTTGTGCGTAAAGCTTGCGGATGTCGATGACGTCGGGTCCCGCAGTCGGCGTATAGATCGGCAGTTCGTATTCTTTGCCATCAATGATCAGCTTTGCGGATTTCGTGCTCTCGGCCATAAGGTCCCTTCCCGTGTGTATCGCGGGGGCTTCCCGCATCCGGCGCGCGCCCCTCGGGGGGTGGCACCTGTCTCATTATTCTGTTGCGCCTTGCAGCGGGGGTATCGCCCCGCTCAGGCTGCGGCATCCTTCAATCGGGCGAGCGTTTCGTCCTGTCCTAACACCAGCATCATGTCAAAGACCGAAGGGGTAACCGCGCGCCCTGCAAGGGCAGCCCGTAGCGGCCCCGCAAGTTTGCCGAATTTGGTGCCTTGGGCTTCAGCGAAACCATTCAGCACCGTCTCCAGCGTTTCTTTGTCCCAGCTAACATTTTGCAGATGCGGCGTCAATTCGGCGAGCATATTACGTGCATCTTCATCCAAATTTTTTGTAGCCTTCTCGTCAACATAAATCGGACGACTTGTGAGAACAAAATGAGCTTTTTCAAGCAGTTCGGGTAATGTTTTCGCGCGTTCTTTGAGACAATATAGCGCTCTTTGAAATCCTTCGGCTTGGTCCTTGGTCAAGGCGGGCAGGCCGGCGGCATCCAAATAAGATTCACATTCTTGCCGCAACGCAGCGTCATCTGCGACGGCAATGTGCTGACCGCAGATATTTTCGAGCTTTTTCAGGTCAAACTGGGCGGGGCTGCGGCGGATGCCATCCAGATCAAACCAGTCCTGGGCCTGCGCATCGGAGAAAAACTCGTCGTCCCCATGGCTCCAGCCCAGACGGGCGAGGTAGTTACGCATGCCAGCTGCGGGATAGCCCATCACCTGATACTCCTGCGCGCCTAAAGCACCGTGGCGTTTGCTGAGCTTCTTGCCGTCAGCACCATGGATTAGCGGAATATGCGCCCAAACCGGCACGTCCCAGCCCATCGCGTCATAGATCATCATCTGCCGCGCGGCATTATTCAGGTGGTCATCGCCGCGCACCACATGGGTTACGGCCATGTCATGATCATCGACCACCACCGCCAACATATAGACCGGGGTGCCATCCGAGCGCAGCAGCACCATGTCATCTAACTGGTCGTTACGGATGGTCACATCACCCTGCACTTGATCGCGGATTTTCGTCTCGCCTTCCAGCGGCGCTTTGATGCGCACCACGTAAGGCGCGTCGGGATGGCTGGCAGATTCGGCGTCACGCCAAGGCGAGCGGTAAAGCGTGCTGCGGCCTTCGGATTTTGCGGCATCGCGGAAGGCAGTGATTTCCTCCTGCGTGGCAAAACACTTATACGCCTTGCCGTTTGCCAGCAGCTCATGGGCCACTGCAGCATGGCGCGGCGCGTTTTCAAACTGGCTGACGATCTCACCATCGTGATCCAGCCCAAGCCACTTCATGCCCTGCAAGATTGCAGAAGTCGCATCGGGGGTGGAGCGGGCGCGGTCTGTATCTTCGATGCGTAGGAGAAACTTGCCACCCCGCCCACGGGCGTAAAGCCAGTTAAACAGCGCCGTGCGGGCGCCGCCGATATGAAGATAACCGGTCGGGGACGGAGCAAATCGGGTAACTACAGGAGTTGTCATGGGCGCGTTGTCTTTCTTTCAGGCCGGAGGGGTCGGTCACAAGGCGGGTTAATCATTTGATAACCTCGAACCACCTACACTTTGTAGTCTATTTAGCCAGTGCAGCAGGGGGGGGCAAGCATGCGGCAGCTCGCACAGATCATGCTGCAGCAACGCGGAGAACTTGTCGGCTGGATACCGGTTTTTCTGGCATTGGGGATCGGCAGCTATTTCTCAATCTTGTATGAGCCGAGCTTGGTCTTCTATCTTGCTGTCGCGGGCATAATTGCCGTGATGCTGGCCTTTGCGAAGCTCCTGCCCGAGGCGGCCTCACCGCTCGCCATTGCCGTCGCCCTGGGGTTGACCGGTTTTTTACTTGCAGGTGTGCGCGCCCATTCTGTTGCTGGTCCGGTGCTGGGCTGGCGGTATTACGGCCCGATTGAGGGGCGCGTTGTCGCCATTGACCGCAGCCAGTCCGACGCGCTGCGGTTGACCCTTGATCAGGTCCGGCTGGACAGGGTGACGCCCGATCGGACCCCTAAAAATGTCCGCATTTCCTTGCACGGCGATCAGAGCGCCAGCGTAACCCCTGAGCCGGGTTTGCGCGTGATGACCACAGGCCACCTTTCGCCGCCCTCAGGTCCGGTCGAACCTGACGGATTTGATTTTCAGCGCCATGCCTGGTTTGTCAGCCTCGGTGCGGTCGGCTATACCCGTGTACCGCTGCTGGCGATGGCGCAGGCCAGCGAGGGGCACACAGGCATGGGGGTTTTCAGGATCCGCATGGCCGCCTCGGCGCGCATTCAACGTACTTTGCCGGGCGACATTGGGGGCTTCGCAGCAGCGATCACCACGGGGGACCGCAGCGCCATCTCGCGTATGGCGTTAGAAAACCTCCGCGTCACCAACCTTGCCCATCTTTTGGCTATTTCCGGGTTGCACATGGGGTTGTTGACGGCTGTCGTTCTAGGAGGATTGCGAATTTTGCTGTCGCTCCATACTGGCACAGCATTGCGCCTCCCGACCAAATCAATCGCGGCTGTCGGAGCGCTCATTGCCGCGACAGGCTATCTGATGCTGTCAGGTGGCAATGTGGCGACGGAGCGGGCTTATATTATGGTTGCTGTGGCCTTGGGCGCGTTGATGATCGGTCGGCGGGCTTTGTCGCTTAGAGCGGTGGCAATTGCAGCGATTATTGTATTGGCGCTTAGGCCGGAAGCATTAACGGGTCCCGGATTCCAGATGTCCTTTGCCGCGACGACAGCGCTTGTCGCTGTGTTTGGCTGGCTGCGCAACGTGCAGACGGACCGTGTGCCGCGGTTATTAAAGCCGGTGTTGGCCGTCGTCATTTCCTCTGCGGTGGCGGGGATGGCAACAGCACCGGTCGGGGCTGCACATTTCAACACTATTTCGCATTACGGGCTGATCGCCAATCTCGCGTCGGTGCCGCTTATGGGTGTTCTGGTCATACCGGCGGCGGTAGTTGCTTTGGTGCTCGCGCCCTTGGGGCTCGACTGGATCGCGTTGTGGTTCATGGGGCTCGGCCTGCGCTGGATATTGGGGGTGGCCGAATTCATCGCCGGATTGGAGGACGCACAAAGCTATGTGGCGGGGCCGGGGGGGGTGGGTTCTACCGCTGCTGGCCTTGGGATTCCTGGTTCTGGTATTGTGGCAGGGGCGATTGCGGTTTGTCGGTCTGCCGATGATGGCCGCAGCTTTTGTGATGTGGCACGGAACCGCGCGGCCTGAAGTTTTGGTTGCCGATACAGGGGGTCTAGTTGGATTGATGACACCCCAAGGCAGAGCCCTTAGCAAAGAAAAAGGCGCGGGATTCGTGGCCCGCAACTGGCTTGAGAATGACGGGGATGGCGCGCCGCAATACATTGCGGCTGCGCGCTGGTCCGAGGGGCCGGTTATACATTTATCCGGCAAACGCGCAGTGGCAGGGTTTGCCGGATGCGCTGGTCTTCAGATCGTGATTGCTTCGGTCGATGCGCCTCATCTTGCCCAAGCGACCTGCGAGGTGTTCGATCCAAGCCGTCTCAAACACACGGGCGCACTGTCCATGAAGCAAAGCGACACAGGTTGGCAAATCACCACTGCCCGCGAGAGAACCGGAGAGCGGCTTTGGACCCGATGGCCAAAGCCGCAACCGGATCAATACGTGCGGATCAACCCGACCAAACGGCCCTGAACCTTGACGTGACTCGCGGGCAGTACGCGTGTTTCATAGGCTGGGTTCGCAGCCTCCAGCGCGATGGACGTGCCCTGCCGTCTGAAGCGTTTCAACGTGGCTTCGGCATCTTCCACCAAAGCGACGACAATATCGCCATCGTCCGCCACAGATGTTTCGCGGATCACAACAACATCGCCATCGTTGATCCCCGCATCAATCATCGAGTCGCCTTTGACCTCAAGCGCATAGTGCTGGCCCTTGCCAGCAACCATGCCACTGGGCACCGCTACCGAATGGGATACTTCGCTGATTGCTTCGATCGGCACACCGGCAGCGATGCGGCCCATCACGGGAAGTTCTATCGCCGCAGCGGTTGTAACTTCGCGGGCGGCAGAGGGCGGTGGCATATCAGGACGGTCGCCGTCGATCACCCTTGGCGCGAAACCTGACTTACCGCTCAGGCTGTCGGGCAGTTTTACAACCTCGATGGCGCGCGCCCGATGTGCCAACCGCCGGATAAAGCCGCGCTCTTCCAAAGCTGTGATCAACCGATGGATGCCCGACTTCGAGCGTAAATCCAGCGCCAGCTTCATTTCGTCAAAGCTGGGCGGGACGCCATCGCGCTGCACCCGTTTATGTATGAAAGCCAGCAAATCGAGTTGTTTCTTTGTCAGCATCGCGTCCGTCCCTCCGCAGCTTGTTTCGCTTTGTTCTAGGGATGTTCCTGTTTTGTGTCAACCGCCGGTTAGGGCAAAATCATGCCAAGCCGCTTAAATCGGGAGATAATCTACCAAATCACCAATTTTGCGCGCCGGATCATCAACAGGCCGCACCAGCAGGGCGTCAGCGCGGGCCAGAACAGTTAGCAGGGACGAATCTTGCCGGTCTTCGGCGATAAGGCGTCCATCGACAAATCCTGCACGCATATAATGTGCGCGCGGGCCATTTGCGGCAAGCGGCGCACCGAGCGATGCGTGCCTGACAGGGGTGCATTTCTCACCCAACCCGAGCATTTTGCGCAGCAGGGGCACCACAAACACCGTACCACAGACCATGGCAGATACCGGATTGCCGGGCAGCCCGATCATCGCGGCATCACCCATCCGGCCTGCCATCAGCGGCTTGCCCGGGCGCATCGCGACTTTGTAAAACGCCTGCTCCATACCCAACTTTGCGGCCACGGGAGCAACCAAGTCATGATCACCAACCGACGCACCACCGATGGTGATGATCATGTCAGCGTCTTTCGCCAATGCGAAAGCTTGCATCAAGGAGGCGCGGGTGTCGCGTGCGATGGGCAGCAATTGCACGCGCGCCCCTTCAGCTTCGAACATCGCCGCAAGGCCATGGCTGTTGGAGGCGATGATCTGGTCCGGCCCCGGCGTTTCACCGGGTTGAACAAGCTCGTCTCCGGTGGCCAAAATCGCCACCCGTGGTTTGCGCGTGACCGGCACCTTTGACACATTCATCGAGGCCAGCAGCGCGATATCCGCAGGGCGCAGACGGCGTGGCGCGGGAAAGGTTTCGCCTTGCATAAAGTCACCGCCAGCGGGGCGGATATTGTCTTTGTCAGCAATGCGATGGCCGAGCGTGATGAGCGTGCCGCGACGGGTGACGTCCTCTTGGATCACCACGAAATCAGCGCCCTCCGGAACGGGGGCACCGGTAAATATGCGCACGGCTTGGCCGGCTTTTACGGTGCCTTCGAAACGGTGACCTGCGGCAGATTCGCCAACGACCTTGAACATCGCATCCGGTTCGACCTCGGCGCGGCGCAAGGCGTAGCCATCCATCGAAGACGCGGCAAAAGGCGGCTGGGTACGGCTTGCGACAACATCTCGGGCCAGCACACGGCCTTGGGCGTCGCCAAGCGAGACTACCTCAAGGGGGAGCGGTGACACCAAAGCAAACAGATGGGTGAGCGCCTGCTCTACGCTGATCATGTCGCCTCGTAACGGCCTGATTTTCCGCCATCTTTCAAAACAACACGGAGGCCGCCGATCTCCATACTTTTGTCGACGGCCTTGGCCATGTCATAGACTGTCAGCGCGGCGACGGAGGCGGCGGTGAGCGCCTCCATCTCGACACCGGTCTGACCGGTAGTCTTGACTGTCGCGGTGATGCGGATCCCCGGCAAGGTGGCGTCAGGAACCAGATCAACCGTTACTTTCGTGATCGGAAGTGGATGGCAGAGCGGGATCAGATCAGACGTGCGCTTGGCGGCCATAATCCCAGCAAGTCGGGCAACGCCCAGTACATCGCCTTTCTTGGCGCGTCCTTCTGTAATAATATCAAAGGTTTCCATCTGCATCTTCACGTAGTTTTCAGCCGTGGCAATGCGGTTGGTCACAGCCTTGTCCGAGACATCAACCATCTGGGCATCGCCCTTGGCGTCAAAATGCGTCAGCGCCATCACATGCCTCCGGACGTTAGCGGATTAGCCAGCAGGTCGCGGGTCGCCTGCGCGACGTCTGACTGTCGCATCAGGCTTTCGCCAATTAGGAAAATCCGTGCCCCATAGAGGGCCATATCTGCCAAATCTGCCGGGGTCGCAAGACCGGATTCGCTGACGATAAGCTTTTCAGCTGGTACCCGCTTCGACAATTTCTTGGTTACATCAAGAGTGGTCTCAAAGGTATTGAGATTCCTATTGTTTATTCCAATTAGTCGGCTTTGCAGCTTGGTTGCGCGCTCGAGTTCTTCGGCATCGTGCACCTCGATCAGCGCGTCCATGCCCCAAGCGCTCGCAGCCGCTTCAAGCTCGGCGGCTTGAGCGTCAGACACCGATGCCATGATGATCAGGATACAGTCGGCGCCAAGGCTGCGGGCTTCGGCGACCTGATAGGGATCATAGATGAAATCCTTACGCAGTACCGGCAAATCACAGGCGGCGCGGGCCTCGGTGAGGAAGGATTTGGCGCCCTGAAAGCTAGGTGTGTCGGTCAGGACCGAAAGGCAGGCAGCGCCGCCTGCGGCATAGGCTTGGGCCAAGCTCGCGGGGTCAAAGTCTGCGCGGATCAGGCCTTTGGACGGGCTGGCTTTTTTGATCTCAGCGATCAATCCGTAGCCCTCGCGGGAGGCTTCATGCAGGGCTTCGGCAAAGGGGCGCACGGGCGAGGCGGCTTTTGCCTCTGCTTCCACATCGGCGAGTGGTTTCGCGGCTTTGTCTGCCGCAATTTCTTCGAGTTTATAGGCCTTGATCTTGTCGAGAATAGTCATTGGGCTGCCTTATGTGTCGGTCCAGTTTATGGTCGCCAACCCCTGCGCGTGCAACCAGTCGTTCACTTGCGAGAACGGGCGCGAGCCAAAGAACCCGCGACTGGCTGACAATGGCGAAGGGTGGCCGGACTGAATTTTTAGATTGCGATCGGCGTCCACCGCAGCGGCCACCTTCTGCGCGCTCTCTCCCCAGAGGATATAGGCGCGGGGGCGATCTGCCAAACGCGCAAGAACCTGTTGCGTTAGTTCCTGCCACCCCAAATGCGCGTGGCCTTTGGGCTCGCCCGCGGGCACGGTAAGCGCGGTGTTCAACAGCAGTACCCCTTGATCGGCCCAGAACCGCAGATCGGCACTGCCGGGCGCAGACCCAACGTCGGTCCGCAACTCTTTGAAAATATTAGCCAAAGATTTCGGCAGTGGCCGCGTGTCTTCGGAGGCAGAAAACGCATATCCATGCGCGTGATCCGGTGTCGGATAGGGGTCCTGACCCAGAATGATCACGCGCACGTCTTCTGGCGCGACATGCTCGAGTGCCGCGAATATCTGGTTCTCGGGCGGGAAAATCTGACGCTTTTCCGCTTTCAAAGCGGCGTCGATCTTCGGCCATGTATCGGTGAAAAACGGCAGATCGGCCCAATTGCCAAGTTGGGAGAGGGAGGCTGATTTCATTTACGCTGACTCACTGCCGCAACGGCGGTTATTTTTTCACGCGCCGCACCGCTATCAATGCTGGTGCGAGCCATTTCGACGCCGGTCCTCAGATCGGGGGCGGCGTCGGCGACCACAAGGGCGGCAGCGGCGTTCAGCAGCACAGCGTCGCGGTAGGCAGACGGTTCGCCGTTCAGCAACCCGTTGAAGGCCACTGCGTTCTCATCCGGTGTGCCGCCGACGATATTCTCAAACGGGTGCACTGGCAGGCCTGCATCCTCGGGGTGGATCTCGCTATCTGTGACGACGCCGCCTCTTAGCGCGCTGACCCAGCTTACGCCGGTGATCGTCAGCTCGTCGGTGCCGTCCGAGCCGTGCACAAGCCATGCAACATCCGAGCCGAGAGCTTGGAGCGTTTCAGCCATTGGGCGGATCAGTTCGCGGCGATAAGCGCCGGTCAACTGGCGTTTGACGCCCGCCGGATTGGTCAGCGGCCCCAGAATGTTAAAGATCGTGCGGGTCCCGAGCTCGGAGCGCGTCGGCCCGACATGGGCAATGGCGGGGTGGTGCATCGGTGCCATCATAAAGCCGATGCCTGCCTCGGCGAGCTCGCGTTCCACCACATCGGCATGAACCATGACATTGATGCCCATCTTGCCAAGCGCATCAGCGGCGCCGGATTTCGAGCTGAGATTGCGATTCCCGTGTTTGGCCACGATCACGCCCGCTCCGGCCACCACAAAGGCGGTCGCAGTCGAGATATTGAGCGTGCCCTTGCCATCGCCGCCGGTGCCAACAATGTCCATCGCGCCCTCTGGGGCTTTGACAGGGTGGCACTTGGCGCGCATTACACTGGCGGCGGCTGCGTATTCATCAACGGTCTCGCCACGGGTTCGCAGCGCCATCAAAAAGCCGCCGATCTGGCTGGGCGTGGCTTCGCCGTCAAACAGTATTTCGAAGGCAACTGCGGCATCAGCACGACTTAGCGGGCCATTGGCGGCGGCGTCGATCAGGGGTTTCAGCGCGTCGCTCATGCAGCCACTTTCATTTCGTTCAGGAAGTTCTGGAGCAGGGCAGAGCCGTGCTCCGAGCGGATCGATTCCGGATGGAACTGCACGCCGTGCAGCGGCAGTTCGCGGTGCTGCAGCCCCATGATGGTGCCGTCCTCCAGCGCTGCGGTTATCTTCAGGCAATCCGGCAGGCTCTCACGTTCAACGACCAGTGAGTGATAGCGCGTGGCGGCAAACGGGCTGGGCAATCCGGCGAATACGCCTGTGTTTTCGTGGTGCATCTGGCCCATCTTGCCGTGCACGATGTCTTTTGCGCGCACCACCTTGCCGCCAAAGGCCTGACCCAAGGTCTGATGGCCAAGGCACACACCGAGCAGGGGCACGCGGGCTTGGGCTGCGGCTTGGGTGATCTCAAGGCAGATGCCAGCTTGATCGGGGTCGCAAGGACCTGGCGACAGCAGGATGCCATCTGGACGCATCGCCATCGCGTCAGAAACGCTCAATTGATCATTGCGGTGCACGACAACATCCGCTCCCAGTGCGCCAAGGTAATGCACCAGATTATAGGTAAAGCTGTCGTAGTTATCGATAAGCAGCAACAATGGCAGATTCTTTGTCTTTTAACGGGGCATTAGGTCTAGAGAACCATCGCCTTCGCGAGGTATATGTAGCGCATACATGTTCAGGCTTGGCGCGGCGCGTCAAGGGCATCCCCGCAAGCTTGGACGCGCAAAAGAACCCGCAAGGCGCAGCCTATGCGGAAGACAGCAGGAGACGTCGGAATGGCACGCGGAGTTTTAACCGGAGCATTGATGGGCGGCGTTGCCAGCCTGAGCATCGTGGGCGCGATTTCCATTCTGGCGCCGCCACCCTTGCCGCCGGAATTAAGCGATGCCGCCCCCGGTGCGGCAGAGGCACCCGACCGCATCACCCAAGGCGACAGCGGCGAGGCGGGCAGCGCGAGCGACCGCGCGCCCGTGACGGGACAGGTCGCGCCGCAAGCGCCGGAACCGGAGCGTGACACGCTGGCCGTTGATCCTGCGACCACCATCACCGCGATCCAGCCGGAAACCGGCAGTGCCGAAAAACTGGAGACCCCCGCTGCGGCAACCGAAAGTGGCGCGACGGTCTTGCAGGGCGATGAACCGGTGCTACCCAACCCGCAAGCGCTGGCCCCGATGGAGCCTGCACCCGCCGACGAGCTGTCGATCAGCACCGAACCTGCGCAGCCGCCAGCCCCGGCTGTGGCCGAGATCGAAGGCGCCTTTGAAACGCCCGCGCAGCCCGAGGCACTGCCCGATGTTGCTATGGACAGTTTGGACGCCCCTGCAGGCGATGACGCGCCTGAAATGGCCCCGACTGAAGATGTAGTGACGGATGTGACATCTCCGGACCAAGAAGTATTGGCTCAGGAGCCCGCGCCGCAGGTCGATGCCACGCAGGAAACAGGCACTTTGGCGTTCGAAATTCTGCCGGATGTCGCCCCCGAACCGGAAGTTTCCGAGGCTGTGACTGCGCCGGAAACCTCCGTGACCCCGCCGCCGGCGATTGTATTGAAGCAGGCCGATAATCCTGATCCGGTGCCTCAGACAGAATATTCCGCCGTCGTCCCCAACGCTCCAGACCGTCCTGCGATCGGCACCCCCGCGATGACCCTGACCGAGCGTACGTCAGGCGTGACGATCAACCGCCCCGGTGCTGATGCGACGGCTGAAGTCGCTGTTGTCAAGGACGCGCCAGAGATAGCAGCAGAAATCCCTACGGGCCGTCCGCTGGAACAATTTTCCGAGCCGGTCGAGATCGAGGGCGATAAGCCGTTAATGAGTGTGGTGCTGATCGACGACGGTAGCAATCTTACGCAGGGCGCGGCGGGGCTGGCAGCGCTGCGCAGCTTCCCCTATCCGCTGACTTTCGCGGTCGACACCGGAAAAGCCGATGCCGCCGAGCGCATGGCGCTCTACCGTGCCGAAGGCTTTGAAGTGCTGGCGATGATCAACCTGCCCAACGGTGCGCAGCCCTCGGATGCCGAAACCACCTTTGGCGTCACCTTGCCGAAATTCACCGAAGTTGTCGGCGTTCTGGAGGGGGTCGATAGTGGCTTCCAAGGTTCTAAACAGGTGTCCGATCAGGTGACGGCGATCCTTGCCCAATCGGGCCATGGGCTGGTCACGCAGGATAAGGGCTTGAATACGATGCCGAAACTGGCGCGCAAAGACGGCGTTCCAGCAGCTCCGGTGTTTCGCGACTTTGACAGTAAGGGCCAGACCGCCACCGTGATCCGGCGTTTTCTGGATCAGGCGGCTTTCAAGGCGGGCCAAGAGGGTGCTGTCATCATGCTGGGCCGGTTGCGCCCTGATACCATCACCGCGCTGTTGCAATGGGGTCTGCAAGACCGTGCCGGTCAGGTTGCGCTGGTCCCGGTCTCGGCGGTGCTTCTGCGCGACAATTGATCGATGGCAGGGACGGGATCAGATGATCTCGTCCTCGTCAAACAATGGGTCCGCGTTCAGCTGTTCGATCATCGTCTCGACCGTATCGGTCACCGCACGAGGCAGCAGCTTGGCCAAATGGAAGATCGCGTCGCCTTCGTTCACAATAGGCAGGATCGCGCGACCGATCAAAATGCCTTCGTACGGGGCGACCACATCATGCTCGACCTTACCGAATGGGTCCGAGATTGTCGCCAGAACATCACCTTCAACAACCATCTCGCCCTCACCCCGGAAGGTTCGCAGCAGTCCACCCACAGGGGCGCGGAGCCAGCTGGACGAGGCGCAGACATGGGGAATTTTGCGGGCAGGTGCGATGCCTTTGGCAGGCAACATCTGCTGGTCGTGCATGACCCGCAGAATACCCGCCAGTCCCGCACGCACCGCCATTTCGTCAAACCGCAGGCCTTCGCCCGCCTCATAAAGCAAGACTGGCGTGCCGCGCGACGAGGCAACGGCCCGAAGCGAACCTTCGCGCAGCGGCGAGGTCAGCACCACAGGCGCGCCAAAGGCCAATGCCATGCGGCGGGTCATCGCATCAGAGGGGGAGATGCGGACTTGTGGCAAGTTGGTACGGTGGATCGCGGCGGAGTGCAGATCAATGCCGAAATCGCAGCGCAGCACGACTTCGTTGAGGAAGATATGCGCAAGTCGCGCGCCGAGCGATCCTGACGGATGGCCCGGAAAGCAGCGATTCAGATCGCGGCGGTCAGGCAGGTAGCGCGAACGATTGAGAAAGCCGAAGGAGTTGACCACCGGCACCACCATCAGCGTACCGCGCAGCGACTTGAGCTGGGGCGCGCGCAGCAGGCGGCGTACGATCTCGACGCCGATAACTTCGTCGCCGTGCACGGCAGCCGAGACAAACATCGTCGGTCCTTCGACCTTGCCGTGCAGCACTTCCATCGACAGGCCAACGGGCGTGTGATCCGGCAGGATCGACACTGGCATGTCGATTTCCTTGCGGGACCCGGGGGCGACCGACTGGCCGGAAATCTCGAAGGAGAGCCGCGTTGGCATGATCAGTTCCGCCCGCCGCCGCCAAAGCGCGACGCATCGGCCGCCGCGCGGCGGATTGCGCCGGACTTGTGCACGGTTTCCATGTACTCGGCCTGCGGGTCGCTGTCGTAAACCACGCCGCCGCCCGCCTGCATGTAAAGCGTCTCGTCCTTGATCACGGCCGTGCGCAGCGCAATGCACATGTCCATATCGCCGCCCGCACTGAAATAGCCAACGCCGCCGCCATAGACGCCGCGTTTTTCAGGTTCCAGCTCGTCGATGATCTGCATCGCGCGGACCTTTGGCGCGCCCGAGACGGTGCCGGCGGGCATGCCTGCAAAAAAGGCATCCAGCGCATCGCAATCCTCACGCAATTCGCCCACCACGTTGGAAACGATGTGCATGACGTGGCTATAGCGCTCAACGGTGAATTCCTCGGTCGGGCGCACGGTGCCAATCTTTGCGACGCGGCCCACATCGTTGCGGCCCAGATCAAGCAGCATCAGATGCTCGGCCAACTCCTTTTCGTCCCCCATCAGATCGGCTTCGAGAGCGCGGTCTTCCTCGGGCGTGGCGCCGCGCTTGCGGGTGCCGGCAATCGGGCGGATCGTGACTTCGTTGCCAAAAACCCGCACGAGGATTTCTGGCGACGCGCCGACAACATGAAACTCACCAAAGTTGAAATAGAACATGAAGGGAGAGGGGTTGGTACGCCGTAGCGAGCGATAGAGCGCGAAGGGCGGTAGCTCGAACGGCTGGTGCCAGCGCTGGCTGGGGACCACTTGGAAGATATCACCCGCCACGATGTAGTCGCGGGCTTTCTCCACGGCGGCACGGTAGGCATCAGGGGTAAAATTGCTGACAGGCTCGGCTGCCGGTGTGGCATCGCCGAGATCACGGCTGGTGCCGGGCATGGCGCGTTCCAGATCGCGCACCGCATCCATCACACGTTCCGCCGCCTGAGCATAGGCGGCGCGGGCGTTCTGCCCGTCTGACACCCAAGCGGGCGATACGATGGTAACTTCGCCTTTGACCCCGTCGAGTACTGCAATCACCGAAGGCCGCAGCATCAACGCATCGGGCAGGCCGAGCGGGTCGGGGTTCACGTTTGGCAGGTGTTCGACCAGCCGGATCATATCATAGCCGAGGTATCCGAACAGTCCGGCGGCGGCTTGTGGCAGGTCGTCGGGCAGGTCAATTCGCGACTCGGCGATCAGACTGCGCAGGGTATCCAAAGGATTGCCTGCCACATCCTCGAAAGCATCGGCATCATATCGCGCCGCGCGGTTAATCGCAGCGGTCTCGCCGCGACAGCGCCAGATCAGGTCGGGTTTCATGCCGATGATCGAATAGCGCCCGCGGACCTCGCCACCGGTTACTGATTCCAACACAAAGGCATTCTTTGCGGTGCCCGTCAGTTTCAGCATCAGCGAGACCGGCGTGTCCAGATCGGCGGCGAGCCGTGTATAGACGATCTGGTTTCTTCCGGCCGAATAGGCGGCCGAAAAGCTGTCGAAATCCGGTGTCAGGGTCATGCGGGCGGTGCCTTAGGGAAAGTTGACATGCACGGCCTGCAGCGCCTGCTGGTCGATCTGCGGACGCGCGTCACGCACGACTTGATCGGCGTAAATGGCGAAGAGGTCGTCGGCGAGGTCCTGATCAAGCTGCTGCCCCAACTGGGCCAGCAAAGCGGCGTTGTCGTCATTGTCAGCCGCAGGGGTGATCGCATCAAGACGCACGATTGCGACCGACGTCTCACCCTCGATGACGGCCACTTCGCCTTCGGCCATATCAAACACACGCGACATGAACGCATCCGGCGTCCCTTGGATGAATCCGCTGCGGGTTTGGCCTTCTTCGAGCTTTTCCTCAAGTCCCGCTTCGGTGAATGAAGCATCGCCAGCCAGTGAACCAATCAATGCATCGGCCTGCGCTTTCAGAGCTTCGACAGTTTGCCCAGTCTGCCAAGCGTCGCGCACCGCGTCTTTGGCAGCATCAAACGCCTCCGGGCGGGCGTCGAGCGCTTCGTCCAGACGCATCGCAAAAACGCCGCCGTCATCAAGCTGAATAATTTTAGGGAAATCACCCTCTTTCAAGGCAGCCGCCGCGACGCGGAAGCCGGCGTAAGCGGCGATGTCATCGCTGCTGTCCTGGGTCCATTCGATGGTGCCCAGCGTCATCTTGGTTTCTTTGGCCAGCTGTTCCAGAGTTGCACCGCCAGCAAGCTGGTCATCAAGGTCTTGCGCGCGGGCTTCGACAGCGCGCACCGCACGGGCGGAGGCAAGCTCGGCCTCCAGATCGGGGCGCGCATCTTCAAAGGAGGTGCTCTGTGCGGGCAGCACGCCATTAACGCGGAAGAGGGCCGGACCCAGCGAGGTCGGCAGCGGGCCGACAACATTGCCGGTTTCGGCGGCAAAAACCGCCTCGCCAGCGCTGTCGAGATCGCCCTGACCGACATCACCCATATCGACATCAGCGAGCTTCAGACCGCGTTCTTCTACCAATGCGTCGAAAGTGGTGCCGGAAACTTCGAGCGATGCGGCAGCCTGATCGGCGGCATCCTGATCCGCAAATACCAGACGTTCGACCAAACGGCGCTCGGGCTGGTTGAACTGGTCGGCGCGATCCTCATAAACGCGGCGCACCTCGTCCTCGGGGACGTCAACCTCATCGGTCATCGCATCGGGCGAGAGCCAAGCATAGGTGATCTTTTTGGCTGCGGGCAGCATGAAATCATCGGTATTGGCGTCGTAATAGGCTTGCAGTTCTTCGTCTGTAGCCGCGGCAAGCGGATCGGTCAGATTGTCAGCTTCGAGCAGCGCCCAAGTAAAGCTGCGCGTTTCGCCGACGTAGGACACCAGCGTTTGGGCATAGGTTTGCGGCATTTTCACGCCACCGACCACAGCCCCTTGCAGCAAGGTCCGCGCCGCTTCCTCGCGCAGAGAGGTCTCAAAGGCAGTTTCACTGACGCCCCCCTGTTGAAGGGCAAAGCGATAGCCTTCGCGGTCAAACTTGCCATCAACCCCCTGAAAGGCGCTGATTTTCAAAATTTCTTCGCGCAGGGCAACATCACCAATCGACAGACCAAGCTGGGCAGTCTCATTGTCCAAAGCGCGGTTGCGCACCAGCCGTTGCAGCACGGCCCGATCGAGACCGATCTGCTGGGCACGCGCAAAGGGCAGCTGCTGGCCGCTTTGCGCTTCGATGGCGCGGATTTCCTGGCTTAGCTCGCGGGCATATTGGTCGACCGAAAGGGTTTTGTCGCCGACGCTGCCGATCGAGCGGACACTCCCGCTCAGATTGATGGCGCCAAAGCCCCCAAGACCGAGGATGAGCATGCCCATCAGGATCCATACGGCGGTTTTGGTGATGCTGGAGCCTTTGGCCATGTCCGTTCCTTTATGCGCGTTTTGGTGTGTCTATGCGGTCAGGCGCAGCGCCGCAAGGCGATCAAACAGCACCGTGATGCCCGCAGCGTCGAGATTGGCGAAGGCAATGCGCAGTTGCGCGGCCCCGCGCGGGTCGGTGTCGGGGCAGAACATGGTGCCGGGCAGGCACAGCACAGCCGCATCGCGCACCAGTTTCGGCGCCAGATCAGCCGAGCTCATATCATAGGGATGCTCGACGTAAGCGAAATAGCCGCCCAACCCCAAGAGCCGCCACCCCTGTGTTTCGAGGCGGGGAAACTGCGCGGTGATCGCGGCGCGCCGGGCGAGAATTTCGGCGCGTTCGCCCGCGAGCCACTGGCTAAGGTTTTGCATGCCCCAGAGCGCGGCGTGCTGGCCGATCTGCGCGGGGCAGATTGCCACGGTGTCGAGAAACTTCTCCACTTCGGCAAGGCGTGCCACGCTGGCGACCATTGCACCAACGCGGTGACCGGTCAGTCGGTAAGCCTTCGAGAAGGAATAGAGATGGATCAGCGTGTCTTGCCAGTCGGGGTCCTGGAACAGAGCATGCGGCGGGCCGGAGCGGCTGTCAAAATCGCGATAGGTTTCATCAAGGATCAACGCGATGCCATGTTTGCGCGCCAGATCGAACAGGGCCTGCACCAGCTCGGCGGGGTATTCGACACCGCCGGGGTTATTGGGGCTGACGATGGCGATGGCACGGGTGCGCGGCGTGATCAGCGCTGCGGCGGCTTCGGGATCGGGGAGTAGGTCATCGCCCGTAGGCAGCGGCACCGCTGTGACGCCCGACATATCGAGCCACATTTTGTGATTGAAGTACCATGGGGTTGGCAGGATGACTTCATCGTCTTCGGCACAAAGTGTGGCGATGGCGGCGGCAAATGCCTGATTGCACCCCGAAGTGATGCAGACCTGATCGTCAGCGATGGTTCCGGCGTAATGGGTCGAGGTCTGGCGGGCCAGCTCGCTGCGCAGTTCTGGCAAACCAAGCACAGGCCCATAGAGATGTGCCTCGTCATTATTCAGCGCCACCTCGGCCATGGCTTGACGCATGGCAGCGGGGGGCGGATCGACGGGCGCGGCTTGGCTGACGTTGATCAGCGGGCGGTCGGCGGTAAAGGTGACGTCGGACAACCAGCGCCGCGCCTCCATCACCGGAGGGGCGAAGGTCGTAGCGGTACGCGGCAGTGTCATAACTGTGGTCCTTGTGGCGCGGATCGGAGCCTCCGGCGGGGATATTTCTAGTCAAAAGGTGCGGGCAGGCGGGTTAGTCCTTGCCGCGGTAGGGTTCGACATATTGCAGGGCCATGTCCCAGGGGAAGAAAATCCAGGTGTCCTGACTGACTTCGGTGATGAAAGTATCGACCTGCGGGCGGCCCTTTGGTTTGGCGTAAACGGTGGCAAAATGAGCCTTGGGGTAGAGAGCGCGAACAACTTCGAGGGTTTTGCCGGAATCAACCAGATCGTCGATGATCAGGATGCCGGTGCCATCGCCCATCAATTGCGCGTCAGGTGCTTTCAGCACTTTGGCTTCGGATTGATCCTGATGATCGTAGGATTTGACCGAAATGGTATCAACGGTGCGGATATCGAGTTCGCGGGCGGCGATCATTGCCGGCGCCATGCCACCGCGGGTGATTGCGACCACAGCACGCCAAGCCCCGTTATCGGGACCTTCGCCATCAAGACGCCATGCCAGCGCGCGGCTGTCGCGGTGGATTTGATCCCAAGAGATGTGAAAGCCTTTTTCGTGGGGCAGGCGGTTGTCAGTGGTCATGATGGTCCCTTTGCAGCAGAGGGGTTGCGCCAGATGGGGCGGCGGGCAGCGGCGGTTTACTCTTTGGCCATATCAGGCGCGTCGACGGCCTTCATGCCGACCACATGATAGCCCGCATCGACATGCAGGTTTTCACCGGTGGTGCCGGAGCTAAGATCGCTGAGCAGATATAGGGCTGATTTGCCGACGTCTTCGATGGTCACGTTGCGGCGCAGGGGCGAATTGTATTCGTTCCACTTCATAATGTAGCGGAAATCGCCGATACCGGAGGCCGCAAGTGTCTTGATCGGGCCGGCGGAGATGGCGTTGACGCGGATGCCGTCTTTGCCAAGATCTTCGGCCAGATATTTCACCGAAGCCTCAAGTGCGGCTTTGGCGACGCCCATCACGTTATAGTGGGGCATGACTTTTTCGGCACCGTAATAGGTGAGGGTCACGGCGGCGGAGCCGGGGGCCATCATCTTTTCGGCGCGCTGCATCACAGCCGTGAATGAATAGACAGAGATATCCATCGACATCGTGAAATTGGCGCGGCTGGTATCAACATAGCGGCCACGCAGTTCGTTCTTGTCGGAAAATCCAATGGCATGCACGACGAAATCAAGGCTGTCCCAGCGCTGTTTCAATCCATCGAAAAGGGCATCTATTGACGCCTCGGTACCGACATCGCAAGGCAGAACGATATCGCTGCCAAGCTGGGCCGCCAGCGGATCGACACGTTTTTTCAGCGCATCGCCCTGATAGGAGAATGCAAGCTCGGCGCCTGCTTCGGAGAGGGCCTTTGCCACGCCCCAAGCGATAGATTTATCATTCGCAAGGCCCATGATGAGCCCGCGTTTTCCTGCCATTAACTGGTTGCTCATCTGTCCGCCCCTGATTTCTATCGCCGTTTTTCAGCTTTATGGCAAAGTTCTAGCACCATCAAGACCGGCTTCAAAATGATGGACGTATGGCAAATGCGGCACAGACAGGCAAAAGTCGGTACCAAAATGCGGCATCCATGCTTGCGAAACCCACTGCAAGACGGGATAAGGGGATTGGAATGGTGCAAAAATTGGTATCGATGCGGGTTATGGAACAGCGCAAGGGCATATTTGCAGGGCAGGATCCCTTCGAGATTGCGCAGCGTTGGCTGGGTGAGGCAGCGGGTAGCGAGCCTAACGACCCCAACGCGATTGCTCTTTCGACCGTAGATGCAGACGGCATGCCAAATGCGCGGATGGTGTTGTTGAAAGAAATCGAGGCGGATGCTTTCGTTTTCTACACCAATTATGAAAGCGCAAAAGCCGCGGAGCTTGATCAAGCCCAAAAGGCCGCTTTTGTAATGCATTGGAAATCCTTGCGCCGCCAGGTGCGGGTGCGGGGCCTGATCAGCCGCGAAAACGGGCCGCAAGCTGACGCATATTACGCGTCACGATCCTTGCAGAGCCGCTTGGGGGCTTGGGCGTCACAACAATCGCGCCCCTTGGCCAGTCGTGCGGCGCTTTTGGCGGAGGTGGCATTGGTCACCGCGCGTCATGGCACCAACCCTTCACGCCCACCATTTTGGGGTGGATACCGGTTGGCGCCACTTGAAGTGGAGTTTTGGGCAGATGGCGATTTTCGCCTACACGACCGTTTTCAGTGGCGGCGTGAAACACTAACGGCGCCTTGGGGCGTCACACGACTTAATCCTTAAGATTTTATCGCCGTCATCATCGTGAATCGACGGCAACGACACATTATATTAACATAAGGGCGCTCGCCGTCCGGAATTAGTGACATAGGTTGAAATGCCGACAGAAGAGAAAATTGAAGCTGAACAGTCACAGATGCCCGCTCTGGGGTCTTTTCTGTCGGGCGTGGTAAAGTGGTTTGATCCAGTCAAAGGGTTTGGATTTGTTGTGGCGGATACGGGCGGGCCCGATATCCTTCTGCACGTCAACGTCCTGCGCAATTTCGGGCAAAGCTCCGTCGCTGATGGCGCGCGGATCGACCTTTACGCGCAAAAAACCGAGCGCGGTATTCAAGCGGTTTCAGTGGGTGCCATCCATCCGCCGGAGGGGGCGCATACTGCTGCTCTGGCCGATATCGAAGGTTTGGACGCCGCCGTTGTGGCCGCGGCCCCCTTGGAGCCTGCACGTGTTAAATGGTTTGATAAGTCTAAAGGTTTCGGGTTTGCCAATGTCTTTGGCAAGCGCGAAGATGTGTTTGTGCATGTTGAGGTTCTGCGCCAGTCCGGCCTGTCCGACCTGCAACCCGGTGAGGCGCTTGCCATGCGCGTCATTGAAGGCAAACGGGGTCAGATGGCCGCAGAGGTGCTTGCATGGGAAACAGTTCTAACAGTCGCGTCTGGCAAAGGTATCTAGCAGGCGCCGCTATCGCTGTATGGGCCGTGACTGGCGCCGCAGCTGCACAGATGTGTCGGCAAGACACTGCGCTTTTGCGCGGCGATTGGGGCAGTGCGCGTTTTAGCATTGAGATCGCTGACGATGTTGCGGAGCGGGCGCAGGGCTTGATGGACCGGACCTCGATGCCGATGGGCGCGGGCATGCTGTTTGTCTATGAGCGTCCGACAACCCTGAGCTTTTGGATGCGCAACACGTTGATCCCGCTCGATATGCTGTTCATCGATGCACGCGGGGTCGTCCAATACATCCACCACAATGCCGTGCCGCTGGATGAGTCGCCGATTCTCGGTGGTGATGACTTGCTTGCGGTGCTCGAGATCAACGGCGGATTAGCGGCGCGTATGGGAATCGAGGAGGGCACCGAACTGCGCCATCCTGCATTTTCGGGCCGCCTGGCTGCATGGCCTTGCGACGATTGATCGGTTTTTAAGGGCCTAGCCAAAAAATTACCGGTTTCGGCCAGATATATTGCAATCGGGTGCATTGTTCCCCTTTTCATCCGCAAAGAAGCTGGCTAAAGAAGCCCTTGTCGGAGCGTGGCGCAGCCTGGTAGCGCACCTGTTTTGGGTACAGGGGGTCGGAGGTTCGAATCCTCTCGCTCCGACCACTTTCACTAAAATCCCCCACCTTGGGTGCGCATTAAGCGCACAGGGTGTTTGCGTTTTGTCGCGGCAGAGCCATTCGGCACCCCCAGGTATCGTATCCCCATCTGATAGTGCCGCTCGCCAACTGCAGGGCACTTAGACTGTTCGCCGAACCGTGCACCCCCCTACATTTAGTGGTCCGTAAGATGCGCCATCTCTAGGTGTGCGGCTTTGTCCGAATCGCGAGCAGATTTGAGGCCCTAAAATGTCACAGGTTTCGATTCAATGAACGGCTGCGCTGAAAATTGACTCTCCTACGACTGTCTTCGTCAGGTTGGCTGATGAGATGATCAGAAGCTGGGGACAATTCCACCCCGGCCGCCTATTGATTGCAGCTAACCCCCACGGGTTATTCGACTTATTCGGATGTAGCACTGCGGCACAGGCTGCGGACATCTCTGGGGATATCTAGTGAGTGAATCGGTGGGGCGAGAGAGCCTCAAAGTTGCGCCCTCCCGTCAACATGCAGTTTAGAAAAATTCCGAAATAAAACCGTTGACCCGATAGGGATGATTACGTCAGATTGTGGGTGCAGATGATGTCGCCACAAGATGTAGTGGTTTAAGCTCAGAGGGCGCATCGGAGCACAGGGCAGTAAACGACTTACATCGTTTCTTTCAAATGACGCATGGGCCGTGGGGTATTCCTGTTGTGGCCGGTGCAGTGACCTGTGGGCGCGCGGTAGCGGGCTGGCAGATGGGGTGTCTGCAATGACTGCATCCCGCCGATAATGAAAACGCTACGGATGGGGCAGCGACATGAAAATTGAACGTAAATTCACCAAGGCCGGCCAAGACGCCTACGCGGCACTCGATTTCGTCACCACGGTAAGCGAGATCCGCAACCCTGATGGTTCGGTGGTGTTCAAGCTCGATGATGTCGAAGTCCCCTCAAGCTGGAGCCAGGTCGCAAGTGATGTGATCGCCCAGAAGTATTTCCGCAAAGCTGGCGTGCCGACGGAAGTGAAGAAGGTCAAAGAAAAGGACGTCCCAGAATTTCTCTGGCGCTCGGTGCCCGTCGAAGGCGCGGAAATGGGCGGCGAGACATCCTCCAAACAGGTATTCGACCGTTTGGCTGGCGCCTGGACCTATTGGGGTTGGAAAGGCGGCTATTTCGGCACCGAAGAAGACGCCCAAGCTTATTACGACGAAATGCGGTACATTCTGGCGTCACAGGCAGGTGCTCCGAACAGCCCGCAGTGGTTCAACACCGGCCTGCACTGGGCATACGGCATAGACGGTCCTGCGCAAGGTCACTACTATGTCGACTACAAAACCGGCAAGCTGACCCGTTCGAAATCCTCTTATGAGCACCCACAGCCGCATGCCTGCTTCATCCAGTCCGTCGCGGACGATCTGGTCGGTGACGGCGGCATCATGGACCTTTGGGTACGTGAGGCGCGTCTGTTCAAATACGGCTCCGGTACGGGTACAAACTTCTCTTCCCTGCGCGGTGCGGGAGAGAAACTATCAGGCGGCGGCAAGTCCTCTGGCCTCATGGGCTTTTTGAAAATCGGCGACCGTGCTGCAGGCGCGATCAAATCGGGCGGCACCACACGGCGCGCGGCCAAGATGGTCATCGTCGATGCCGACCACCCCGATATTCAGGACTTCATCAACTGGAAAGTGATTGAAGAACAAAAGGTTGCCAGCATCGTTGCGGGCTCCAAAATGCACGAAGAAAAGCTCAACAAGCTTTTCGCGGCAATCAAGGCTTGGGACGGCGCTGTGGCAGACGCCTATGATCCGGCAGCCAACGCGCAGCTCAAGCAGGCGATCCGCGAGGCCAAAAAGGTCGCGATCCCCGAGACCTATATCAAGCGCGTCTTGGACTATGCCAAGCAGGGCCATACCAGCATCGAATTCCCGACCTATGACACTGACTGGGACTCCGAAGCCTATTCGTCGGTTTCGGGCCAGAACTCCAACAACTCGATCCGCGTGACCAACGCTTTCCTCACCGCCGTTGAAAAAGACGCCGATTGGGAGCTGATCAGCCGCGTTGATGGCAAGGTCACGAAAACAATCCGCGCCCGTGATCTGTGGGAGCAGGTGGGCCACGCTGCTTGGGCCTGTGCCGATCCGGGCATCCAATACCATGACACCGTTAACGACTGGCACACATGCCCCGAAGATGGCGCGATCCGCGGATCAAACCCTTGTTCGGAATACATGTTCCTAGACGACACGGCTTGCAACCTTGCTTCGATGAACCTGCTGACCTTCCTCAAGGACGGCGCATTCATGGTCGAAGACTATATGCATGCCAGCCGCCTGTGGACGGTGACGTTGGAAATTTCGGTGATGATGGCGCAGTTCCCCTCCAAGGAAATTGCGCAGCGGTCCTATGATTTCCGCACGCTGGGTCTGGGCTATGCCAATATCGGCGGCTTGCTGATGAACATGGGCTATTCGTATGACAGCGACGAAGGCCGCAGCCTTTGTGGCGCGCTGACTGCGATCATGACCGGTGTGGCTTATGCCACTTCTGCCGAAATGGCGCGCGAGCTTGGCGCTTTCCCCGGCTATAAGAAAAACGCCCACCACATGCTGCGGGTGATGCGCAACCATCGCAACGCCGCCTATGGCAACGACACCGGATACGAGCGTCTGTCGGTCAAGCCCGTGCCGCTGGATCACGTGAACTGCCCTCAGCCCGGGCTGGTCGATGTGGCGATGTCCTGCTGGGACGAAGCACTGAAACTGGGCGAAGAGCACGGCTATCGTAACGCCCAGACTTCCGTGATTGCACCAACCGGCACCATCGGCCTGGTGATGGATTGCGACACCACCGGAATCGAGCCTGACTTCGCATTGGTGAAGTTCAAAAAGCTCGCAGGCGGCGGCTACTTCAAGATCATCAACCAGTCGGTTCCCGGTGCTTTGGCCAAACAGGGCTACACCGCCGCGCAGATCAGCGAGATCGTCGCCTATGCCGTGGGCCATGGCTCCATCGGCAACGCGCCCGGCATCAACCACACCAGCCTGACAGGCCATGGCTTCGGCCCCAAGGAACTGGCCAAGATTGATGGTGCATTGGCCTCGGCTTTCGACATCCGCTTTGTTTTCAACCAGTGGACGCTGGGCGCTGATTTCTGCACCAAGGTCCTCGGCATTCCCACCGAGATGCTGAACGATCCGTCGTTTGACCTGCTGAAATTGCTCGGCTTTACCCGCCGCGACATTGAGGCCGCCAACGACCATGTCTGCGGCACAATGACCCTTGAAGGCGCGCCGCATCTCAAAGAGCAGCACTACTCGATCTTTGACTGCGCCAATCCCTGCGGCAAAAAGGGCAAGCGTTTCCTGAGCGTTAACAGCCACATCACCATGATGGCCGCGGCGCAAAGCTTCATTTCGGGTGCGATCTCCAAGACCATCAACATGCCCAATGATGCGACCATCGAAGACTGCCAGAAGGCCTATGAGTTGAGCTGGTCGCTCGGCATCAAAGCCAACGCGCTCTACCGTGACGGCTCCAAACTCAGCCAGCCGCTTGCGGCAGCCTTGGTGGAGGATGACGACGAGGCGGCAGAAACGCTGGAAAGCGGCACGCCCCACGAGAAGGCCCGTGTACTGGCCGAAAAGATCGTCGAAAAAGTCATTGTCAAAGAAATCATCAAATCGCACCGCGAAAAGATGCCCCAGCGCCGCAAAGGTTATACCCAGAAGGCCAATGTCGGCGGTCATAAGGTCTATCTGCGCACCGGAGAATACGAAGACGGTAAGCTTGGCGAAATCTTTATCGACATGCACAAAGAGGGTGCTGGTTTCCGTGCGATGATGAACAACTTCGCCATCGCGGTGTCGGTCGGTCTGCAGTACGGCGTGCCGCTGGAGGAGTTCGTGGACGCCTTCACCTTCACCAAATTTGAACCCGCAGGCATGGTGCAGGGCAACGACAGCATCAAATCTGCAACCTCGATCCTCGACTATATTTTCCGCGAACTGGCGGTGTCGTACCTTGATCGCACCGATCTGGCACATGTGCAGCCTGAAGGGGCCTCGTTCGACACCATCGGACAGGGCGAAACCTCCGAAGGTGTCGCGAACGTCAGCGAGATCAGCGAAAACGCGGCGAACAAATCGCTCGAAGTTCTGCGCCAGATCAGCTCGACCGGATATCTGCGCAATCGTCTGCCGCAGGAGCTTGTCGTGCTGCAAGGCGGGCAGGGTGGTAGGATGGCCGCTGTTGGCACCGCATTGGCGCCCGAGCTTGCCTCCGGCAGTGTCGCGGTCGCCATGGCCAGCACCTCGGTCGCCAGCGGGGCTGTGAGCATTGATTTGCGCACCAAGGCCAAGATGCAGGGCTATGAGGGCGAGGCCTGCGGCGAGTGCGGAAATTACACGCTGGTGCGCAATGGTACCTGCATGAAGTGCAATACCTGCGGCGGCACCAGCGGCTGTAGCTAACCAACGGCGGCGCGTCACGGTGATATACCAAGTGATTATAGCCCAATGGGGCTATTTTGACGCCCAAAACCAAGGTCATTCGGACCCAAGCAATGTAAAGTCCTTGTTTTTATGATATTTTGGAGCGCGCTAGATTTAATCGATTAACGCGCTCCACAAATTCATCGCGCCTCCCATGGGGTTGACGAAATCAAACATTTGGTGCTGTCTTTAGTGATGACAGACGCAAAGCTTATCCATCTCATACGGTTCTCTTGATCTGATTCCCTTCGGGGCCGCAGTCGAGGTCTAGTCATTCATCCATATAACTTGCCCGAGCTGGTTGGTCCCTTTTTCTCGAAGAACAAGGAACCCGCGATGAAAACCTTCAAGCTCTTTGATGTATCGAATCCCAGTGTCGACAAAGACGCAATGACGTTGCGCCTGACCAAGCACCTAAAGAAGCTGCGCACCAAGGGGCAAGTTTTGGCTTCTTCTGACGCCAATGATGACCCCAACAATCCCGCAAAGATTGTTGGGGTCGAACCGGTGACAACGCCTGTAGAGAAGACTTGGGAAGATGAAAACCGGATCAGTATGCGCGTGAGAAGAATTGCAGATCGGCGGTTAGAAGCTTCAGGGATGGCCCATCTCAATTACAAAGAGGTCCAGTGGCTAAGCTCTTTCATCGACGGGGTCCAAGTTGTCGAACTTGAAAGTGAACACAGAGTGGATGAAATCATTGCAACCCTGCATGATGAGATGCCGTGGATGGGCCCCGCTACTAAAGAGGTCTGGTATGCTTTACGTCAAAATTGCAGTCGGCGTGAACCTGTCAAAATTCCACCGCTGCTATTGAATGGCCCGCCTGGCATTGGCAAGTCAGTTTGGGCTCGTCGACTTGCTCAACTGCTTTGCATCCCCAGATGTGATATTGATGCGAGTTTGGGGGGTGTCGGATTTAGCGTTGCTGGAACTGAAAGAGGATGGTCTTCCGCGCAACCCGGCAGACCACTTGAAATCATCATGCAACATCGGATTGGCAATCCCCTGATTGTAGTCGATGAAATCTGCAAAGCTCAGTCCGGCAGGTCGAATAAAGGTGGGGAACACTCGTTTGCGAATACGCTGCTGAACATTCTTGAGCCGGCAACTTCTGTTAGCTGGGAGTGCCCATTCTATCGAATTAAGATCAACATGTCGCAGATCTCATGGATTTTGACGTCAAACGATGCGTTGAAAGTGCCAGAACCGCTGCTTAGCAGGTGCACACGTGTCGAGTGCCAACCTATCACCGTGTCGGAACTGAAAGGTTTTGCCCGACGGAGAGCGAAACAACTAAAGCTTACAAATACATCAGTTGAAGTTATCGAACATGTAATCGGCTCATCAGAATATGTCGGTAGGACCGTTCCTAGTTTGCGAGACGTCAATCGCATGTTGCGGCGGGCAGAGGTTCTCGAGGGGCGGCCGATGCTACACTGAGGGCGGATTGCGGACTTTCTCTGCAAGTGCGAATTGGCCTTGTATCAGCGGCGAGAGCCGACATCCATTCAGCCATGGATCGAGGATTTTTCGGCGATATGAAAGACGGCTGTGAGCCCAAAGTGCCGACACTCAATTGCAACGTGAATGTCGGCTTTTGGCTTAGGAGTAAGCACCGTTAGAGTATGTCAGCTCATAGCTGTGGCTGTAGAGTTCAAAGACGATGCCGAAGGGGTCTTCAACGTAAACCATGCGATACGGCTTCTCGTCGGGAAAATATTCACGCACGGGCATCCGTTGTTTACCTCCGGCGGCTACGATTTTTGCCAGAAGGTCTTCAAGGTTTGGATCCTGAATGGCAAAGTGGAACGTGCCGTGCTTTCGGAAGTCGAGGTTATTATCGGGCGCCTCGTGGCCTTCAAATTCGAAGAGTTCGAACCCGATACGATCAGCCGTTGCCAAGTGCGCGATACGCATGCGCCCCCAACCTTTGCCAAAAACATCTGAGCACATTTGGCCGATGTCGCTGTCGTCTTCGATAATGACCGTAGGTTCCATGATGACATAGAAGCCAAGGACGTCGCCGTAGAATGTGATCGCCTTGTCCAAATCTGGAACAGACAAACCGATATGAGAGAATGAGCGTGGTGTCGGGTGCATGGTATTTCCTTTTTAAGAGTTCTGATGGAGGTTTAGGTGGACTCTTGTCTCGTTGGAAATTATCATTTTATATGATTTTCATAATTTTATGAGTTTAGCATGCTGAATGCCAAGTGGTTGGATACCTTCACAACACTGTGCGATATTGGACATTTTACGCGGACGGCTGAAGTGTTGGGGATGACCCAGCCCGGTGTTTCACAGCATTTACACAAGCTGGCGTCTCAAGTTGGCAAGCCGCTCATATCAAAGGATGGAAAATCTTTCACGCTCACCCCTGCTGGTGAGGCCGTGCTGGCGATTGGCATCGCACGGCGTAGCCAAGAACGCGAACTGCAGGACATTATCCAATTTGACGATCCAAACGTCGGCGACATCAGCATTGGTTGTTCCGGCAGCTTTGCCATGTGGCTCTATCCGCATCTTCTGGATTGGATGCATCAAGCACCTGAGCTTGTCCTCCGTGTCACGGCTGCGCCGCATATGAGTATTGTGACATCCGTGCTGGATGGAAAGTTCGATCTGGGGATCGTTTCTGAGCCGATCAACTATCCCAGATTGGAGGCCGTCAAATTCGCCCGTGAAGAGCTCTGTTTGATTGTTCCCCAATCATATGCTGGGCAAAAGCTTGATCTCAACCTCTTGAACGAGATCGGTTTTGTCGCACACCCAGACGGATATGCATATGCGGATGATCTCTTTTCGTTGAACTTCCCAGAAGATTATAAAGGGGCTGACCGCTTGTGGATAAGGACCTTTGTCAACCAGATCGGCCAAATCCCCATCCCAGTAGCGCAGGGGCTGGGATATACGATATTGCCCAAATCTGGCGTCGATGCCTTTGCTGGCAAGCAGGACTTGGCGATCATTCAACTTCCAAAAAAACGATACCATGATCTTTGGATAATTTCTCGCAAGGGACGGAGCGAGATCGCGCGTGTCGCTGCATTGAGCAACCTTATTGGCCGTGCGGCGCAAATGCTTTGAAGTAGCGTTTCAGGGGAGCAACAAACAAAATGGGGATCGGTGGGAACAGATAGATGACTTTCAGAGAAGTATATGGAACGGCAATTTTGTCCCGCGTTGTGTGAGTTCAGACTTGCCCCAGTTAACGGCAAAAGATTTCTGAGCAGCCATTCATGCAAAGCGCGTCGAAAGTGTCGTGAGATCCCATACTGACGAATGCGGCATTGTGTGTGAATGGCTGCTATCACCAGTGAGGCATAAACCTTCAACAACTCTTTGAGTTTTGAACAGGTAATGTGGCAGCGTCAAACGAGGTGATTTGTGGCTGCGCCGAAAGCGAGTGTTTTTGACACTCCTCAAAATGCCTAATCTCGTCTTTATAAACGCAGAGCTACTGCAATCCATAGCGGCAGCGTTATACAACTCAACAGCGTAGATTGCGCGATCAGTATAGAAGGAACTCGACGGTCCGCGCCGAAGGCACCTGCCAGAATATGCGCAGCCGATGCCGTCGGTAGCGCAGCAAAGACGATCATTAAAGCTACAAGTGCTGCATCGTCGGTCAAATGCGGTGCCACGATCCACACCGCAAATGGTAAAATCAACAGCTTGATTGCGTTTAACCCGCTACAGAACCTGTCCAGACGGAGGATGGCCTTCCAATCCATCGTGGCACCTATGGACAAAAGTGCCATGGGCACAGCTGCTTCAGACAGGCGTGACAGGGCTTGCACCGGGACTTTCGGCAAGGCGATACCGGATAGACCGACAGAAATACCAGCAAGACTGGCCAGCAGGAACGGGTTGGTGGCGATAGCGATGAGCCGTAATTTCCACCCCCCGCGTCCGCGAGACAAAGCACCGACAGCCAAGACATTCGCCACCGGAACGGCGAGGCCAATTGCGACAGACATTATTCCGGAAACAGCAGCGGGCATCGCAGACGCCGCGACAAAGGCAATTGCCGTGTTGAAGCGCCATGCGGTCTGCCATGTCCCTGCGAAGTCCAGAAATGACGCAGGTCCCCAAGAGCGCAATAGGAGCCCCAAGCCAAACCCCAACCCCATGACGGTCCAGACACCGACACCGACGGACGCGATCTCGGAGATGGCAATCGGGCGCACAGATGCAGAGACAAACAGGAGCGCGGGGAAAAGCACAAGAAAGTTCAGGCGGTCGATGCCAGCCCAGATGTCCGGCGCTATCCGTTTGCTGATCGCCCATCCGCCAAGGCCGGTTTGTGGCCCCCGATCGCCGCTGGTAGAAATCAAGGATCCGGGACAGGTGCGCTTGTCCCTGACGCAGATCGGGCCGCAGGCATAAAACTAACCGAGCAGTGAACCATTCGAGCCTGATCACGCGAAACTCGGGGCGCCCATGTGGTGCCCCTTTTTTATTGCCAGCGCCGATGTCGATGCTTCGTTGACACTGGCAGACCCACAGGCATCATGCGGCAACTCAGATAGCGGAGACCCCCATGACCCACGACGAGGCCCAAGCCCTGCTGCGCCAAATGCTGGTTGCTGCAATTGCCGCCGCCGACCCCGCTGTCGTATTGGCCCACCATCTGCCGGAACCCCCGAAAGGCCGCTGCATTGTGCTCGGCGCGGGCAAGGCTGCGGCTGCGATGGCACTGGCCGTTGAAAAAGCTTGGCCCGATGTCGATCTCGGTGGCGTGGTCGTGACCCGTTACGGTCATGCGGTACCAACCCGCCGGATCAAAGTGTTGGAGGCGTCCCATCCCGTTCCGGATACAGCGGGCGAAGCTGCAGCACGCGAAATCTATGCCGCAGCGCAGGCAGCAGGGCCGGATGATCTGGTCTTGGTGTTGATCTCGGGCGGTGGCTCGGCGTTGATGCCCTTGCCGGTATCGCCGCTGAGGCTGGCTGACAAGCAAGCGGTCAACCGTCTGCTGCTACGCTCGGGACTGGCGATCGACGAAATGAACAAGGTGCGCCGCCGCCTGTCCTGCATCAAAGGCGGCGGGCTGGCCCGCGCCGCAGCCCCCGCACGGGTCGTGACACTGGCAATTTCCGACGTACCCGGCGATGATCCCGCTGCCATTGCCTCAGGCCCCACAGTGCCAGACCCGACCGAGAGTGCAGACCTGTCCGGTATCGTTGCCGCACTTGGCCCGACCTTGCCCGATACGGTGCGCGACATTCTGCTGCGTGATCCGCAACAGGAGCCCCCCTTTGATGCAGACTACCGTCTGATCGCCACACCGATGATGGCGTTGCAAGCCGCCGCGAAGGTGGCAGAGGCGCATGGCGTCACCCCGCTGATCCTTGGCGATGCACTTGAAGGCGAGGCCCGCGAGCTTGGCACGATCATGGCTGGCATCGCGGTATCTGCAGCCACCCATTCGGTGCCGATCAAAGCGCCAGCGGTGCTGCTTTCGGGCGGGGAGACCACGGTCACAATTTCCGGTACGGCGGGCCGTGGCGGGCGCAATACCGAATTTCTGCTCTCGATGCTTGTGAGCCTTGAGGGGCATCCCGCCATCCACGCAATCGCCGCCGATACCGATGGCATTGATGGCACCGAAGATGCTGCCGGTGCTGCGATCAGCCCCCAAACCCTTGCCGCCTGCGCAACCGCAAATATCGATCCTGCGACGCATCTGCGCAACCATGACAGCTACCCGCTCTTCGACACACTTGGTCACCTCATCCGAACCGGCCCAACCCTCACCAATGTGAATGACTTCAGAGCGGTTCTTATTCTTTGACCCTGCGGGGGTCGCTAGGCAGGGGTCCCTTTACCAAACATCTGCCGTCACTCCCGATGGGCAATATCCACCCAGATCGGCAAATGGTCTGACGCCCGCCGTGTGGTCTCGTTATCTACAACCCCCGCCTGACGCTCTTCCAGTTTGCCATCCAACGCCATCCGGTCCAGCGAGGCGACAGGCAGCCGCGCGTGATAGGTTTTGCCCGGTGCGACAATGGTAAACCGCTTGGCCAACCGCCCCAACCCGGCTTTGTTGGACCATTCGTTCAGATCACCTGCGATCAAGGTCGGGCAGGGCGGACATTGCTCCAGATGCGCAAAGAGCGCCGAGAGCTGCTCCTTGCGCGATGGGCGCAACAGCCCCAGATGGGAGGCGATGACCCGCAGCGGTCTGCCTGCAACCTCGAGATGCGCCACCAAAGCGCCGCGCGGTTCGATCCCGGGCAGGTCTATATGGTCCACGCGGGTGGTCACCGTCCGCTCAGAGACCAGCACAGCGTTGCCATGCCAGCCGAGGCTGACCGCGCTTGGTGTCTCTACAGGGTGCAGTCCGGTCATGCTGCGCAACGTATTTGCATTGAGCGCGGAGGGCCGTGCGCCCATCCGCATATCAGCTTCCTGCAAAACCACGACATCGGCATGGAGGCTGGCAATCACCCTGAGGATCCGGTCAGGGTTGCGACGACGGTCGGTGCCAAGCGCTTTGCGGATATTATAGCTCGCAATGCGCAGGCATTCGGGGGCAATTTCAGGTGTCACAGGATCGGCGCTCCCAAGCGAAAGACGCCCTCGGCCAACCGCCGTCCGGCTCTGGGGGTAGGGCAGCCCTCTTCGGAGTGGTCCGAAAGTCCCTCAAACCAGGATGCTAGTTCCGCGACACTGCCGCCGTCATAGACAAACAGGGTCACCTCGAAATTCAAAAGCATGCTGCGCACGTCGAAATTGGCCGATCCGACATAGGCCAGATCGTCGATTACCCCGGCTTTGGCGTGAATCATGCCGGGCTGGTAGAACAGGATTTTGGCGCCGTTGCGTTCAAGTTCACGCAGGTATCCGCCGCGGGCGAAATCGGCGATGCGCTGGTTGGATTTGGCTGGCACCAATATCCGCACATCAACACCGCGCCGCGCTGCAATCAACAGCGCGGCGATCAGCCCTTCGGTGGGCACAAAATAGGGCGTCACAATCCAGATCCGCGATTGTGCGAGGTGGAGAGCGCGGAGCAGACCGTCATGCAGCGGGTCTTCCTTCACGTCTGGCCCTGACGGGACAAGTTGCACCGTCGCTGTCCCTCCAGAAGAAGGTGCACGCGGCACGGCAGGATTAAGCTCCTCGCCTGTAACCTCTTCCCAGTCAGAACGAAACACATCGCCAAAGCTTTGGACCGAAACGCCTTCGAGCAGATAGGCAAGGTCGGTCCATTGACCTTTTACCGGTGCAGGGGAAAAATAATGTTGGCCGACGTTCATCCCGCCTGCGAAAACCCGCAGCCCATCGGCAATCACCATCTTGCGGTGGTTGCGCAGGTTAAGATGCCCGCTGCCCGGAAGCTGGAGCAGCGGCGAGAAGAAGTGCATTTCGACCCCCGCGGCACGCAGACGTTTAAGGGCAGCTGAGGGGCCGATACCTGTTCCGAGCCGATCGAGCAGCAATCGCACACGAATACCGTCTTTTGCACGCGCGGCGAGTGCGTCCAGGAACTCTTCGCCAACCGGATCACGGGTGACGGTGTAAAACAGCGCATCAAGGGTGTGTTCGGCATCGTTTACGAGCTTTAACAGCGCGCCATGCGCCGCCTTGGCGGTGGGCAATAGCGTTAGGGATTGGCCGTTAAGCGCTGCGGGGAGACCAAACCGCTGGAAGGTTTCATCCATTGCATGCGCAGGCGGCGGGGGCGGACCGCCAGTATCCCCTTTCAGAAAATGTACCGGAGAGTAGCGGCTGCCTTGTTTGCGAAAGCCGAGGCCCAGAAATAGCGGCACCGCAAGCCAGGGCAGCACGATGAAGAACAACAGCCACGCCACGGCCGATTGCGGGGTGCGGCGCTGTTGCAAAATGACCACCGCGGCGATCAGCGTCATGACCACCACAATCACGATTTCGATGTGGGTGGTGAACCAATATAGCATCTTCGGCAAAGTCCTAGGTGATCAGATCACCTTGAGATGTAGATGATCTGCGCAGGGAGACAAGAGCGGCGAGCGGCCCGGGGCCTCGCCCCGCCAAGATACTTTTGGTCAGAAAGAGCAGTTAAACATTAGGCTGGGAGATGAATGTTAAAGGCTTGCCGCAGCTTTTGATCAGTGTTGGGATCGAACCTTGCGGCGGCGCGTTGTCCGAGGATTTCTTGTTTGCGCGCAACGGCTTTGGCGATCAGGTCGGGCTTGTCCTTTTCGGCCCATTCCTTGGGGGAGGTCCGATCTCCGAGGCGGGGATAGACGTGGTCTACTTCCATCCGGCTGAGCGTGGCTTCGGTGCCGAGATAATGGCCGGGGCCGCCGATACAAACTTGGCGCATCTGGTCCAGGGCGAGAGTTTCGTCATTCACCTCGATGCCGCGCACGCAACGCAGGGCTTGCCCGATGAGATCATCACCGAGAATAAGGGATTCGTGACAGAACCCGAGCAGGGAGGCATGCATACCCGCGGCTTCATAGACCATGTTAAGCCCTGAAAGCCCCGCCATGACGTTGGAGCACATCTGCTCCCATCCGGCCTGCATATCGGGGAGTTTGCTGTCGGCGATACCTGCGGCGGCGCCGCCGGGCAGGTCGTAAAACCGGTGCATCTGCGCGCAGCCTGCGGTGAGCAGCGCCTGTTCGCCGGAGCCACCCGTCATCGCGCCTGAGCGCAGGTCGAGCCCAAAGGGCCAAGTGCCAAAGATTGCAGGGTGGCCGGGCTTCACGGCATGAACATAGACCAGACCCGCCAGACATTCCGCAACCGCTTGCACGATTGCGCCCGCCACTGTTGAGGGGGCAGTGGCACCAGCCATGCCAGCAGAGAGTAGCAGGACCGGCATGCCGCCTTTGATCACCGCCTCCATCACCATGCAGGATTCGGTAGCGAATTTCATCGGTGGGACGACGAAGCAGTTGGAGTTGCTGACAAAAGGCCGTTCGCGCCATTTGTCTTCACCGCCCGCCATCATGTGCAGCATCTCGAAGGCTTTGGAGACATAGGCAGGATCGGTGAAAGATGTGCCGACGTGTTTTGTGGTGCCGGAGCAGACGGCATAGATCGTGTTGAGGTCCATCTCGAAGTTGTCGGGAATGTCACGGCAGACCATGGGGCGCTGCACGAAGTGGATATTGTCGAGCACATCGCAGATGCGGGCGGCATCGTGTAAATCCTGCACGCCACATTCGCGGTAATTGCGGCCTTCGACGTCCACCATATGGACGGCCGCCCCCGCAGTGCCGTAATGCACGCGGCTGCCCGACAGATCGAGATCGTGTCGGGGATCGCGGGCGCATAAAGTCACACTTCGGTTGGCTTTGGCCAATGTGTCTTCGACCAGCGCGCGGGGGAAGCGGATGCGCCCGTCGCTGCCTTGGATGGCACCCGCACCAGTGAGGTAGGCCACGCCCGAGGGGGGCGCATCGGCAAGCCCGATTTCTTCAAGCGCTTGCAGAGCCGCATGGTGTATGCGCTCGACATCGGCTTGGCTGAGCGGGTTATAAGTGCCGCCGGACATGCCGGGGCGCACGGGGCGAAGGTGCTGGGCCAAAGGCGCGGCGCGCGCAGCACGGCGCGCAGCGCGACCGCCGGTGCGAAGAGGAGATTGATCTGTCATGGTGTTTTCCGACTAAAGGGAATTTTGCAGGGTGGTTTATGCGCACCCAAGCGGTGCGCCACGAGCGGCGCGGCCGCGTTCCGCCCCGATGGTGCGGCTTACCCGTGCAATGATGCATAGATAAATATTCACTTGAGCACTCCCTGCTTTAGGGATGGTGCGAAAGCGCGGTGACAGCTTCTGTTCTGTTTGCGACGGGCCGTTCTGAATGCGACCCGTATCAACTGTTCCAGTCGGCAGGTTCCCGCCGGAACCTGTCGTAATTACGCAACAATTTGCCGAACACGGCTCTGTGATGTGCGAAACATGAAACCACTTCTTACCTGAGCGGTTGGGGATGTGATCCGACCATCAAGCGGTCGATCCTCAAAAACTTAATGCAGGAGCAGAAAATGCAACGCACGACTAAAATTTCGTCCCTCGCCCTCACAATCGCCACCGCTATGGGCGGCACCGCATATGCAGGCAGCCTTGCGGATGCACCGGTCGAAGCACCGGTATACGCACCCGCACCCATCGCACAGCCAGTGGTTGGCGATTGGACCGGTTTCTACACTGGTTTGAACCTCGGCTACGCTGACGTTGACGGCCCAGGCGCATTTGACGGCGACGACATGTCTTACGGTTTCCATGCTGGTTACGACTATGACTTCGGTCAGTTCGTTCTGGGTGGCGAACTTGAATATGACAAGACCGACCTCGATCTGGGCGGCAACGCCAATATCGACTCGATCGCCCGTGCGAAAATCAAAGGCGGCTACGACCTTGGTAACACATTGGTCTATGCAACAGCTGGTGCGGCCCGTGCCGACACAAGCTTTGGTGACGAAACAGGCAAGTTCGCCGGTGTTGGCGTCGCTTACAAAGTGACCGACCGCTACACCGTCGGCGCAGAACTGTTGGAGCACCGCTTTGACGATCTGGGCGGCGTCGCTGGCGCTGATGCAGACGCAACAACATTCAACCTGCGCGCTTCGATGCGCTTCTAATAGCGGATTGATTGCTGCCTGAAAAAGGTGGTCGGGCCGGAGCGTTTAAGCGCTCCGGCCCTTTTTTTGTCGTACAGGTGAAAAAACTGGCTGGATCTTAAGCCAGACCTTCAGCAAAGCTGCACAGGGTGCGCAATGCTGCCTCGAACGCAGCGTCTTCGATGGTCATTGCGACGCGGACGTGGCCCGCAGCTGCTGAGCCAAAGCTTTCACCCGGCATGACAGCGATATGGTGGGCAGTAAGCAAGTCGTTTGCAAACTCTTCCCCGCTGCGCCCCGTCGCGCGGATATCAAGCATCAGATACATCGCACCTTGCGCCGGCACTAAGGCGACCGCATTTTGCTGCGCCAGAACCTGCTTCGCCAGCGCGCGACGGCGGCGGAACGGCTCGGCGATTTCTTCCTCCAACGCGTCGCCCCGTGTGAGGGCAAATTCGGAGGCGTCCTGAATATAGCCCGGCACCCCGTAAGTGGTGTGGGTGGCAAGGTTGATCAGATGGGTGATGATCTCTTCGGGACCGACAATCCAGCCGCAGCGCGAACCTGTCATAGCGTGGGACTTTGACATCGAGCCGACGACAAGGGTGCGCTCGGCCATGTCTGGCAGGGCACGCGGGCTGATGTGCTCGCCTTCCCAGACTTGCGTGTCGTAAACCTCATCCGAAATCAGCCAAAGATCGTGTTGTTTACAAACATCAGCGATCCCTTCGAGCGTCGCTTGGGAATAAACGACGCCGGTCGGGTTGTTCGGCGAGTTGACCAGCAGCGATGTCGCGCTTGCGGCATAGGGGGTGATGTCACTGGCGCGGGGTTGAAAGGCATCTTCGGGGCGGGTGCGGATCACTTGGGGGATCGCACCTACGCCACGCAGGGTACCGGGGTAGGTGGCGTAGAACGGGTCAAGATAGAGTGCGGTATCACCGACATCGCAGGTCGCCATATGGGCAGCGAATAACGCGGCCTGTCCGCCGGGGGTGATTAAAACATTTCGACGTGTAGTCGGCACGCCAGTGCGTTTTTGAACCCGCGCTGCAACCGTGTCGCGCAGCGAGGTGGTGCCCGGAACGGCTGCATAACCGGTATGGCCGGCCATTGCGGCGCGGTGCATGTCTTGCAAGATCGGGGCTGCGGTTCGGATGTCGTGCTCACCGATGGTAAGTTCGGTCACCGCAGTGCCTTGCGCGATCATATCGCGGGCGCGGTTGAAGACGTCCCATCCATCCGAGCCGCCGCCGAGTAGTCCGCTGATCCGCTTTGATATTTGCATGCTGCACCTCCTGAGATTTGAAGCGGCAGGGACGCAGAGGCAGGGTATTTTGTCAATCGGCGTCGCGCAGCGCGGCGGAGGTTGACAGGTGCGCTGCACCCGGACCGTATGATATATTTAAGCTCAGAACGAGTGAAGACTTGGCGGCGCAGAGCGGTGTTGCTATGGTCGGCGGCATGAACATGCGTGCTGACATTATGTGCTGTACGATCTGCTGAGAGAACTCTCGCGGGCCGTTGTACATGTTTTCATCCAGACGAAACTATGCAAAGTCCGCGCAACACTTGCGTAAGGACGCCCGCGATGACCACGATCAAGCTGCATAACACCATGACGCGCCGCAAAGAGGCGTTTGTGCCGATCGATCCGCAGGACGTGCGGATGTATGTCTGCGGGCCGACAGTTTATGATCGGGCGCATCTGGGCAATGCGCGTCCGGTGATTGTGTTTGATGTGCTGTATCGGTTGTTGCGCCACGTCTATGGCGCGAACCATGTGAATTATGTGCGCAATTTCACCGATGTAGATGACAAGATTAACGCAAAGTCTGCGCAAACCGGCCGCGAGATCGGGGATATCACGGATGAGACGGTTTCGTGGTTTCTGGAGGATATGGCGCAGGTCGGGGCGCTGGAACCCAATGCAATGCCGCGGGCGACGCAGTATATTGTTCAGATGGTCGCGATGATCGAGGACCTGATTGCCCGTGGCCATGCCTATGCGGCGCAGGGGCATGTGCTGTTTTCGGTCGACAGTTACGCTCAGTATGGTGCGCTATCGGGGCGGTCAGTGGATGATATGATTGCTGGCGCGCGGGTAGAAGTCGCGCCCTACAAGCGTGATCCGATGGATTTTGTGTTGTGGAAACCGTCGGATGAGGCCACGCCGGGCTGGGAAAGCCCTTGGGGGCGCGGCCGTCCGGGCTGGCATATCGAGTGTTCGGCAATGGCGGCGGAACTGCTCGGTACACAGTTCGACATTCATGGCGGCGGCAATGACCTGCAGTTTCCGCATCACGAGAACGAAATCGCCCAGTCGCGCTGTGCCGGACACGGGTTTGCCAATGTGTGGCTGCACAACGAGATGTTGCAGGTTGAGGGGAAGAAGATGTCCAAATCCTTGGGCAATTTCTTTACCGTGCGGGACTTGCTGGATCAGGGCGTGCCCGGCGAGGTGATCCGCTTTGTGATGCTCTCGACGCATTATCGCAAGCCGATGGATTGGACAGAGAAGAAGCGGGTGGAAGCGGAACAAACGCTGAAGAAGTGGTTTCGTCAGATCGGACTTTCAACTGCCACGCTCGATGGGTCTGTTCATCGTGGGACTATCGAAGCAATCGCTGATGATCTGAACACGCCGGAAGTGATTTCCAACCTTCATGCGCTTTCCAATGCGGGTGATTTTTCCCAGCTAAGAAAATCACTGTATCTGCTGGGCCTGTTTGACGGACAGATACCGAAATGGGCCAGAGTGGAGGGTTTCAGTGATGCAGAGACTGGTCTGATCCGCGATCTTCTCAACAGGCGGGAGATTGCGCGGGGTGACCGCGACTTTGCCAAAGCCGATCTTTTGCGTGATGGGCTGCTGGATGCAGGCGTAGGAATTAAGGACACAGCCACTGAACCCGAATTTGAGCGACTGTCAAATTTCGACATTAACAAGCTTGATGGATTATGGGGCAGCTCATGACTGAGCGCCTCTACCTCTATGATACAACCCTGCGGGACGGCCAGCAGACCCAAGGCGTGCAATTTTCCACGGAAGAGAAGCGTGCGATTGCGACGGCGCTGGATGCCTTGGGGGTTGATTATATTGAAGGTGGCTGGCCCGGAGCGAACCCGACCGACAGTGCATTTTTCGACGATGCGCCCAAGACCCGTGCTTGCCTAACCGCTTTTGGCATGACCAAGCGCACTGGTATTTCAGCTCAGAATGACGACGTGCTGGCGGGTGTGTTGAATGCAGGCACACAGGCGGTTTGTCTGGTCGGCAAGACCCATGATTTCCATGTGACGACGGCGCTTGGCATCACCCTGGCGGAGAACGCCGAGAACATCGCCAAATCGGTGGCCCATCTGGTGGCGCAGGGCCGCGAGGCGCTGTTTGATGCCGAGCATTTCTTTGATGGCTACCGCGCCAATCCCGACTATGCGCTACAGACGATCCGCGCGGCCTATGATGCCGGTGCGCGGTGGATTGTGCTCTGTGATACCAATGGCGGCACCCTGCCAGCCGAGGTCGGGCGGATTACCTCTGAAGTGATCGAAGCGGGGATTCCGGGCGATTATTTGGGCATCCACACCCATAATGACACTGAAAATGCCGTTGCCTGCACTCTGGCTGCGGTTGATGCGGGCGCACGGCAAGTGCAGGGCACGCTGAATGGGTTGGGGGAGCGTTGTGGCAATGCCAATCTGACCGCTTTGATCCCGATTTTGCTGCTCAAAGAGCCTTACGCAAGCCGCTATGTGACCGGTGTCAGCCTGGACGCGCTTGAGGGTTTGACGCGCACCAGCAGGATGCTGGATGAAATCCTTAACCGCGTGCCGATGAAACAGGCGGCCTTTGTCGGTTCCTCTGCCTTTGCCCATAAGGCGGGGCTGCACGCCAGTGCGATCCTCAAAGATCCGACAACCTATGAACATATTGATCCTGCCGTAGTCGGTAATGTGCGGATCATTCCGATGTCCAACCAGGCGGGGCAGTCGAATTTGCGGCGACGCTTGGCTTCGGCAGGGCTGGAGGTTGCTTCGGGTGATCCGGCGCTGGCGCGTATCTTGGAAGAGGTGAAGGCACGCGAGTCCGAAGGCTATAGCTATGACACCGCGCAGGCCAGTTTCGAGTTGCTGGCGCGGGCAGCCTTGGGGCGGATGCCGGACCTCTTCGAGGTCAAGCGCTACCGTGTCACGGTGGAGCGGCGCAAGAACAAGTACGACAAGATGGTCAGCCTGTCCGAGGCCGTGGTGGTGGTGAAGGTGGACGGCGAGAAGCGTCTGTCCGTGAGCGAGTCGATGGATGAGGACGGCTCGGACCGTGGTCCGGTCAACGCGCTGTCCAAGGCGCTGGTGAAGGATTTGGGGCAGTATTCGTCGACTTTGGATGACATGCGACTGGTCGACTTCAAGGTGCGCATCACCCAAGGCGGAACCGAGGCGGTGACCCGCGTGATCATCGACAGCGAAGACGGGCAGGGGCAGCGGTGGTCCACCGTGGGTGTCTCCGCGAATATCGTGGATGCCTCTTTCGAGGCCTTGCTGGATGCGATCCGTTGGAAGCTGATCCGTGATACCAGCGCAGGGAAAACCGCATGACCGACACGT
The DNA here is from genome assembly GCF_900112755.1 of Sulfitobacter brevis. Classification (GTDB taxonomy): domain Bacteria; phylum Pseudomonadota; class Alphaproteobacteria; order Rhodobacterales; family Rhodobacteraceae; genus Sulfitobacter; species Sulfitobacter brevis. Next base: position 191,720 of record NZ_FOMW01000009.1, read on the forward strand.
TGGCAGCTTTCTACACATTGCACCGCGATCTGCCACGCGAAGGACCGGGCGAGGCGGCAGATGTGGCTTGGGCGGCGCAGGCTGCGGGGTTGAAGGCGCGGGCCGAGATTGCCGATGTCGGCTGCGGCCCCGGCGGCGATGTGGCAGCGCTTTTGCAGGCCGCTCCGCAGGGGCATGTCACTGCCTTGGACAAGACCGAGCATTATGTGCAGGCCGCGCGCGCCCTTTGGCAGGCTGATCCGCGGGTTACGGTCTTGCAGGCTGATATGGCGCGGATCATGAATCCCTACGATATGATCTGGTGCGCGGGCGCGGTGTATTTTCTCGGCATCACCGAGGCGTTGAAGATGTGGCGCAAATCATTGCGGGCGGGCGGGGCAGTGGCCTTTAGCGAGCCTTGCTGGTTTACCGATAATCCTTCGTCCGAAGCGCAAGCCGTTTGGGCGGAATACCCGCAGATGACCAATGCTGCAGGCATTGCCCAACGTGTGACGGATGCAGGGTTTGGTGTGGTGGCGACGCGTAAGCTGTCTGATGCTGCTTGGGAGGCCTATTACGGGCCGCTAGAGGCGCGGATTGCGGCGCTGCGCCCGCAGGCAGATGCGGCGTTGCAGACAGTGTTAGGTGAGGCCGAGGCCGAAGCGGCAGCTTGGCGCAAACATCGCGACAGTTTTGGATATTTGCTGACGGTAGCCCGACCCCGATGAGTTTTGACGATGATCTGAATGCCTGCGCTGCATTGGTAGAGCGTGGCGATCCGCTGCGCTTTCGCGCGGCAATGGCAGCCCCTGTGGCAGCGCGGCGGCTGCTGTTCCCGCTCTATGCCTTTAATTTTGAGGTCGCCCGCGCTCCTTGGCTCACCAAGGAGTCGATGATTGCCGAGATGCGCCTGCAGTGGTGGCGCGATATCTGCACGCAGATTGCGCAGGGTGAGGCCGTGCGGCGGCATGAGGTGGCAACGCCATTGGCCAAGGCTGTGACGTCTGAGGATGCCGCATTGCTGGACGAGCTTGTCGCGGCGCGGCGCTGGGACATCTACCGCGACCCTTTTGAAGACACCGCGCATCTGGAACGTTATATCGACCAGACCTCGGGCAACCTGACTTGGGTGGCTGTGCGGCGCTTGGGCGCGGCGAATGAGGCAGTGGTACGCGATGCAGCCTATGCTGCGGGGATAGCGGGATGGCTCAAGGCGATCCCCGAGTTGGAGGCCGCGGGGCGGATACCGCTGCTGGATGGCACTGCCGATGGCCTGCGCGATCTGGCTGGCGGGGCGCTCAAGCGGCTAGAGAAAGCCCGCACCCGCCGCGGTGCCGTGTCCCGTGCGGCAGCGGTTGGGCTGCTTCACATTGGTGCGGCGGCACCAGTCTTGCGGGCGGCAATCGCCGATCCGCGTCGTGTGGCCTTGGATACGCTGCCCGATCCGGTGCAAGTGGACCGCTTGCGGATCGGCTGGCGGGCGTTGACGGGGCGTTGGTGATACCGACTTTACGCGGGCGGCCTTCAGGCTTTCAGCGGTCAAATTGCAGGTGCCCTGCACGAATGGCACGCAGATGCGCAAATCTTGGCCAATTTCCGCCCCGAACGGTCTTTCCATCCTGACACATCCGTGAAATAGCAAACCGCCAAGTGAACCCATGCCCCGGAGGTGAAAATGGAGATTCGTGAGGCCCTGACCTTTGACGATGTATTGCTGGTCCCAGGAGCGTCATCGGTACTGCCGTCAACAGCAGATACCCGCACCCATGTGACGCGCAGCATCGCTCTGAATATCCCGCTGTTGAGCTCTGCCATGGATACCGTGACAGAATCCCGCATGGCGATTGCCATGGCGCAGGCAGGCGGCATGGGCGTGATCCACCGCAACCTGACCGTTGACCAACAGGCGCAGGAAGTCAGACGCGTAAAGCGGTTTGAATCCGGTATCGTCTACAATCCGATCACCCTGCGGGCCGATCAGACCCTCGCGGATGCCAAAGCCCTCCAGGAGCGCTATAATGTAACTGGTTTTCCGGTGGTGGATGAAAGCGGCCGCGTGGTCGGCATTGTCACCAACCGGGACATGCGCTTTGCCTCGGATGACCGCACTCCTGTGCAGGTGATGATGAGCACTGATAATCTTGCGATCCTGCACGAACCAGCCGACCGCGACGAGGCGATCAGCCTGATGAAGGCCCGCCGTATCGAAAAACTGCTTGTGACCGACAAGGCGGGGAAATTGACCGGTCTGCTGACCCTCAAAGACACCGAACAGGCCGTGCTGAACCCGACAGCCTGCAAAGATGACTTGGGCCGTTTGCGGGTCGCAGCGGCAACCACGGTCGGCGACGCGGGCTTCGAGCGCTCCGAAGCTTTGATCGATGCCGGCGCCGATCTGATTGTGATCGACACTGCGCATGGTCACTCCGAAGGGGTCGCGCGGGCCGTTGAACGCCTGAAGAAGATCAATAGCTCTGTGCAGATCGTGGCAGGCAACGTTGCCACCGCCGAGGCTACTCGTGCACTCATCGGTGCCGGCGCAGACGCGATCAAGGTGGGGATCGGCCCAGGCTCGATCTGTACCACCCGTATGGTCGCAGGGGTAGGTGTGCCCCAGCTGACGGCGATCATGGATTGTGCGACAGCGGGCGGTGACACGCCGGTTATCGCTGACGGCGGCATCAAATTCTCAGGCGATTTTGCCAAGGCCATCGCCGCCGGGGCTTCCTGCGCTATGGTCGGCTCGATGATCGCAGGCACCGACGAATCCCCCGGCGAGGTCATCTTGTATCAGGGCAGAAGCTTCAAAAGCTATCGCGGTATGGGCAGCCTTGGCGCAATGGCCAATGGCTCAGCCGACCGGTATTTCCAGAAGGACGCCGCTTCGGACAAGCTGGTGCCTGAAGGTATCGAGGGTCAGGTTGCGTATAAGGGTAGTGCTGCCGCTGTGGTGCACCAGATGGTCGGCGGTTTGCGCGCGGCGATGGGGTATACCGGCTGTGCGACGGTGCCCGAGATGCGCAAAAACTGCAGTTTCGTGAAAATCACCGGTGCGGGGCTGAAAGAAAGCCATGTGCATGACGTGCAAATCACCCGCGAATCTCCCAACTACCGGATCGGATAAAGTACCGTGATTAGTTCCAGATTGATAATCGCCACCGCTGTGGGCGCAACGTGACCCCGGGCGCGCGGGTCTCGGCCGCGATAGAAGTTTTAGCCGTAATGGAAGACGGACTTGCCGCAGAGCAGGCCCTGACCCGTTGGGCGCGCAACAGCCGCTTTGCAGGGTCCAAGGACCGTGCGGCAGTGCGCGACCACGTCTTTGACGTTTTGCGGAGCAAACTGACGGCCGCGCAACTGGGTGGCGGCGCTTCGCCGCGCGCGCTGCTGATCGGCAATCTCCGCGCGCAAGGCATTGATCTGGAAACAATCTTTAACGGTGTCGGGCATGCGCCTGTACCGCTCAGCGAAGACGAGCAAATCGTGCCCGCCGCCACGCATGATCCAGCGATTACGTGGAACCTGCCAGCCTGGCTGACACCGCTTTTTGAGGCGGGATTGGGAGACAGCGCGGCTGCGACGGCAATGGCGCTGCAATCGCGTGCCCCGATCACGTTGCGGGTCAATCTGGCGCGGATCACGCCCTTGGCCGCGCAGGAGATGCTGCAGAGTGAAGGCGTCGAAACCATTGATAATCCGCTTTGTTTCGGCGCGCTAACTGTGACGGATGGACAACGCAAGATCAGGAACTCCCAAGGATATCTTGAAGGTCTGGTCGAGTTTCAGGACGCCGCAAGCCAAGCCGTTGTCGGCATTATGCCGCAAGGTGGCACGGTGCTGGATTACTGCGCAGGCGGCGGTGGTAAGGCTTTGGCGCTGGCGATGGACAGCACGCGAAAGGTCTTTGCCCATGACGTCAACTCTGGCCGGCTAGCTGATTTGCCGCCACGTGCCGAACGCGCCGAGGCCGAAGTGGCCATACTGGAGACAGTAGACCTTTCCACTGCCGCGCCATTCGACGTGGTTTTATGCGATGCGCCCTGCTCCGGCTCGGGCGCGTGGCGCCGCGCGGCGGAGGCGAAGTGGAACTTGACGCCCGAACGCCTAGAAGAATTGACTAAAATTCAGGATGAAATCTTGGACGATGCGGCAAAACTGGTCGGCCAGGAGGGGCTTTTGGCCTATGCCACTTGTTCGGTGTTCAAGTCCGAGAACGAAGATCGCATTGCCGCATTCCATGCCCGCAATTCAGGCTGGGAGACCAAGCTTTCGCGGCGCTTTTCGGTCGACGCTTGGGGTGACGGATTTTTCACGGCGCATCTTGTGCGTGTTTAAAACCATAAATCTGCACTTTTAGGCAGCAATCCTAGGATGGTTAAGCGCTGGTTAACCCTTATCGCATGTAAATGCGGTAAGGATTCGACCAACTGAGGCCTCTTTGCAGCAGGCAGCGCCCATTATCGTGGCATCGGCAGAACCCATGCCGGGCCCATCCCCTGAACTCAAGCGGGTTCGGACCCTCATCGTGCTTGCTGTGGTTCTGGGAACCTCGGCCCTTCTTGTTCCGCACCAACTTGTTGCGCTGGGGCTCACGGCAACTGCTGCAACCCTGATCGTGCTGGCATGGGCATTGGGCATCCGCAGCCGCGCGAGCAGCCGTAAAAAGATGTTGGATTTCAATGCAGTCCTGAAGTTTATTGAAAAAGATTGTGCCTCGGCTTTCGTGACCTCCTCCGATGGCCGGATTTTGTCGCGCAATGATATTGCGCGCGATGAATTCCCCGATCTCGAACACGATACCTTGGCAGCTGCCTTGCAGACGACATTTGCCAACCCCAGCGGCATTATTTTCCGGCTGCAATCCAAGGCTGGCCATACTGGTGCCGCGCGAGAGGATATCGTTACGAGGTCGGGCCACGTCAGGCTTTCGGTGCATGAAATGGAGCGCCACAAGTATATCTGGCGATTTGAGAAAATGGTGGACCAACAGACCCGCCGCAACCGGCCGGATGCAGTAAACCTGCCAATGATCACCGTGGGCCGGACGGGGGCGATCCTGTTTATGAACGATGCTGCGCGCGCGTTAATAGGCTCAAGGATCAAGTCGCTCGACCGGTTGTTTACCAATTTGCCTCCCGTATCCGGATCGGTGACGGAAATTTCAACAACTTTAGGCAAACGCAACGTGATCCTTTCCGAGGTAGCGGCCGGAGCCGGGCGCCGTGCGCTTTATCTTTTACCTGCGTCACCGGGCGATGTGGGCGATGTCGGATGGCATGCTTTCGAGGACCTGCCCGTGCCTTTGATCAAAGTGTCTCCGGAAGGTGCTGTAACTGCATTTAACGCAACTGCGTCGCGACTTATCGGCGTTTCGCTGGAAACAGACGTAAATCTTTCAAAACTTATGGAGGGGCTGGGCAGGCCTATTGCCGATTGGCTCGCGGATACGCTTGCAGGCAAACTGGTTCAGAAGTCAGAGTTCCTTCGTCTGACCCGCGAGGATCGCGAAGTATTCGTACAGGTTTCGCTTAACCGTGTGACTGAAAACGGCGCACCAGCGCTGATCGCCGTATTGAGCGATGCGACCGAATTAAAAACGCTTGAAGCGCAATTTGTCCAAAGTCAGAAAATGCAGGCGATTGGCCAGCTTGCGGGCGGTGTCGCGCATGATTTCAATAACTTGCTCACGGCAATTTCCGGCCATTGCGATCTGCTGCTTCTGCGCCACGATCAGGGCGATCCGGATTATGCGGACCTGATGCAGATTAACCAGAATGCCAATCGTGCGGCGGCTTTGGTCGGACAGCTACTGGCATTTTCACGCAAACAGACTCTGCGCCCTGAAACCTTGGATTTGCGGGACACGCTGGCAGACCTAACGCACCTTTTGAATCGATTAGTCGGAGAAAAGGTAACTTTAACGCTCAGCCACGATCCCGTACTGCAACCGATCCGCGCTGACAAACGTCAGTTAGAACAGGTGTTGATGAACTTGGTGGTCAATGCGCGCGATGCCATGCCCGCCGGCGGGGAAATAAAAATCATCACAGAATGTCTAGACCTCATTGAACCCTTAACTCGTGATAGGGTCACGATGCCGACGGGCCGATATGTGACGGTTCAAGTGTGCGATGATGGTGTCGGTATCGCGCCGGACAAGCTTCAGAAAGTCTTTGAGCCGTTTTTCACAACCAAGCGCACCGGCGAGGGCACAGGTCTCGGACTGTCGACAGCATACGGGATCATCAAGCAAACGGGCGGGTTTATCTTCGTGGATAGTAAGGTGGGTGCAGGCACAGTCTTTACGTTGTATTTCCCGGTCCTGGATGCACCTGAGCTTACCACTTCGGTCGTGCGCGCGCCCACTCCGCATCCCCTTTTGGGACAGGCTGACGGCGTGGTTCTCCTGGTGGAAGACGAAGCATCAGTGCGCGCCTTTGCTAGCCGAGCTTTAAAATTGCGCGGCTATACGGTGCTCGAAGCCGAATCTGCCGAGGCAGCGCTAAAGACACTTGAAGACCAGAATCTTGTGATTGACGTCTTTGTAACCGACGTGGTTATGCCCGGTATGGATGGTCCGACTTGGGTACGGGAAGCATTGAAAGCCCGCCCTGAGGTGCGAGTGGTTTTTGTTTCGGGCTATGCTGAAGACAGCTTTGGCGAAAGCCAGCGAAAAATCCCGAACTCGGTGTTCCTACCGAAGCCTTTCTCCCTGAGTGATCTAACCGAGACCGTGCACAACCAGCTCCATTAGCTAGAAACACAGGCAAATCTAGGCGATTGATTCGTACAGTTCAAACTCTTCGGGGAATTTCCGCCTGAACCGTGTTTTGACATCATCGGAGAGGGCAAGCGGCATAGCAGGCGAAACATTTTCCCGCTTCAGATCAAGTGTGACGCCCAATCGATCTTGAAGGAATACCTGCAACCGCGGCTGGTCTTCATAGCGAAAGTAATGGGTAATCGAGGTACCGTTCGGCTGCCCCTTCATAAAATTATACTGGCTGCCGACATCCGCAAAACCAGGTTTGTTGCCTTTCATATAGGCCAGCACAAAATCATCGAAACTGATGCCATGGGTGCTGTTGTCTTTGCCCTCCATAAACGGGCGCTGGCGATAGCGGTACCAGCTGCCAAGCCAGCTCACCGGTTCGCGCATGACCGCCATCAACTCAAGTTCTACGTCACATACCTTAAGGAACATCGGGCGAATAAACCGGTTATAGCGATATACGGGCGCGTGTTTCAGCATCGGCGGCTCGGAGATCACCATATCGGCGCGCGGCGCGAGCGCCGCTTCATAGGCGGTCGTGCCGGTTTTCGGCACAGAAAGAAACGCCAGTCGTTCTTTAAAGAAAACAAGCATCTGGTCTCTCCTGTGTGATGTCTAAAAATATTCGGTTTGCGTAAACTACTTCTTAACCAACACTGTAAAAAGATGGCAGTACAATTATTTAGATTGAAATGTTCTTCTTTTGGTCTCATATGGAACATTAGAAGAACAAAAGCCAGTGTGTCCTGCTTCGGCGATTGCCGCGGCGGTTGCACTATGACACTAAGGGGTTAGGCAAAATGGCAATGGCAGATCTTTTGACAATGACCGATAAAAAAGCAGCGGAAAAACAAAAAGCGCTTGATAGTGCATTGGCCCAGATCGAACGTCAGTTCGGCAAGGGATCCATCATGAAGCTGGGCGCCGAAGGTGCGGTTCAGGACATCACCGCGAGTTCTACGGGCTCGCTGGGGCTGGATATCGCTCTGGGGATTGGCGGATTGCCAATGGGCCGGATCATCGAAATTTATGGTCCTGAATCTTCGGGTAAAACCACGCTGACGCTGCATTGTGTGGCGGAGCAGCAGAAAAAGGGCGGGGTTTGCGCCTTTGTTGATGCTGAGCACGCACTTGACCCGCAGTATGCCAAGAAACTTGGCGTTGATATTGACGAACTGCTGATCTCGCAGCCTGACACAGGCGAACAAGCGCTCGAAATCACCGACACATTGGTGCGCTCTGGTGCTGTGAACATGGTTGTTGTCGATTCCGTCGCAGCACTGACTCCCAAGTCTGAACTCGAAGGGGAAATGGGCGACAGCAGCGTTGGCGTGCAGGCCCGTTTGATGAGCCAGGCCATGCGCAAATTGACTGGATCGATCAGCCGGTCCAATTGCATGGTGATCTTCATCAACCAGATCCGCATGAAAATCGGAGTGATGTTCGGCTCTCCCGAGACCACGTCAGGCGGCAACGCGCTGAAATTCTACTCCTCTGTCCGGTTGGATATCCGCCGTATCGGGTCGCTAAAGGATCGCGACGAGGTTGTTGGCAACGCCACTCGGGTGAAGGTCGTTAAAAACAAGGTTGCCGCGCCATTCAAACAGGTTGAATTCGACATCATGTACGGCGAAGGCATCTCCAAGATGGGCGAGTTGATTGATCTCGGGGTCAAAGCTGGCGTCGTCGATAAATCGGGTTCTTGGTACAGCTATGGTGATGAGCGTATCGGGCAGGGACGTGAGAACGCCAAGCAGTTCCTGAAGGACAATGCAGCGATGGCAATTGAGATCGAAGATAAAATCCGTGCGGCGCACGGGCTTGATTTTGCAGGCTCGAAGGATGACGCGGTTCTCGAAAGCTAGCGGCGCTGCGCGGGTCTTGCGCTTTATAAGTCGGCCCGTGCGTACCTTGATATAAATCTATACCGAAAAGGGCGTGCCAATGGTGCGCCCTTTTTGCATGGGACCCTGTGGACAGCACGGGAGCGTGGGGGTATTCGGAAGGCTGATCCTTTTGATGCCGAGAAGGCCCTGAATATGATGAACCTCAACGACATCCGCTCCACTTTCCTTTCCTATTTTGACAGGCAAGGGCATCAGGTGGTGTCTTCAGGCCCGCTGGTACCCCGCAACGACCCCACACTGATGTTTGCAAACTCAGGCATGGTGCAGTTCAAAAACCTGTTCACCGGTGTCGAAACCCGCGATTATGTGCGTGCGACCTCGGCCCAGAAATGTGTACGCGCAGGCGGCAAACACAACGATCTCGACAATGTTGGCTATACCGCACGGCACCATACGTTCTTTGAGATGCTCGGCAACTTCAGCTTTGGCGATTATTTCAAGGCAGAGGCCATTGCCTTTGCGTGGGAACTACTGACCAAGGAATTTGGCATTGATGCCAATCGCTTGCTGGTAACGGTTTATCATACGGATGAGGAAGCAGCACAAATCTGGAAGAAGGTCGCAGGCCTGCCCGAAGAGCGGATCATCCGCATTGGCACCGACGATAACTTCTGGCGGATGGGGCCAACCGGTCCCTGCGGTCCGTGCACCGAGATTTTCTATGACCATGGCGATCACATCCCCGGTGGCCCTCCGGGCAGCCCCGATGAGGATGGCGATCGGTTCATCGAGATCTGGAATATCGTGTTCATGCAGAATGAACAGTTTGAAGACGGCACCATGCGGCCCCTCGAAATGCAGTCGATTGATACCGGCATGGGGTTGGAGCGGATTGGCGCGTTGCTGCAAGGCAAGCATGACAACTATGACACCGATACGCTGCGTAGTTTGATTGAGGCCAGCGGCCACGCAACCCACAGCGATCCGTTTGGGGCCGGCAATGTGCACCACCGCGTTATCGCCGACCACCTGAGGGCGACTTCGTTTTTGATCGCGGACGGCGTGATGCCGGCCAATGACGGGCGCGGCTACGTTTTGCGGCGCATCATGCGGCGTGCGATGCGCCACGCCCACCTGCTCGGCACGAAAGATCCGGTGATGTACCAACTGGTGCCCGCGCTCGTCCGCCAGATGGGCTCGGCCTATCCCGAGCTTGGACGCGCACAGGCGTTGATCACCGAAACGCTTGAACTGGAAGAAACCCGTTTCAAGCAGACGCTTGAGCGTGGGCTGAAGCTGCTCGACGACGAAATGAGCAGCCTTCCTGCCGATGCCGATTTGCCCGGTGCGGCTGCGTTCAAGCTTTATGATACCTTCGGTTTCCCGCTTGATCTGACGCAGGACGCCTTGCGTGAAAAAGGCCGTGGCGTCGATACGGCGGGTTTTGATGCCGCAATGGCCGAACAAAAGGCCAAGGCCCGCGCGGCTTGGTCGGGTTCGGGCGAAGCGGCAGATGCGACCGTGTGGTTTGATGTGGCTGACAAACACGGCACCACAGATTTCCTCGGCTATGACACCGAAACCGCCGAGGGCCAGTTGGTCGCGATTGTGGTCGAGGGCGAGCTGGCCAAGATAGCTGGTAAAGGCACGTCAGTGCATATCGCGCTGAACCAGTCACCGTTCTATGCTGAATCCGGCGGGCAGATCGGCGATACAGGGATCATCACCACCGAAACCGGCAAGATTGAGGTTACTGACACCCGTAAGACCGCTGGTGTCTTTGCCCATATCGGCAAGGTCGTCGAAGGCGAAGTTAAAACAGGTCAGGCAGCTTTGCTTGAGGTCGACAATGCCCGTCGGTCTTCGATCCGAGCCAATCACTCCGCCACACACCTGTTGCACGAGGCGCTGCGGGGCGCCTTAGGCGATCATGTGTCACAGCGCGGCTCGCTGAATGCGGCGGATCGTTTGCGCTTTGACTTTAGCCACACCAAGGCTCTCACTGCCGAGGAACTCTCAAAGGTCGAGCGGGAGGTCAATGAATACGTCCGCCAGAACTCGCCTGTCGAGACACGGATTATGACGCCCGACGATGCTCGTGGCCTTGGCGCGCAGGCGCTGTTTGGCGAGAAATACGGCGATGAAGTGCGGGTGGTTTCAATGGGCCGTCAGGACGGCTCGGGCAAGGGCGCAGATAAAACCACCTATTCACTGGAGCTTTGCGGCGGTACCCATGTGCGCCAGACTGGCGACATTGGCGCGTTTGTCCTGCTTGGCGATTCTGCCAGCAGTATGGGTGTACGCCGGATCGAAGCCTTGACGGGCCAAGAAGCCCTGACATGGCTGCGTGATCAGCAATCGAAGCTCGCGCAGACCGCCGAGAGCCTGAAAACCGCCCCAGCGGATGTGCCGGATCGGGTGCGTGCATTGCTGGATGAACGTAAAGCTCTGAACAACGAGATCGCCCAGTTGCGCCGTGAAATGGCAATGTCGGGCGGTGCCTCCTCCGGTGGGGCAGAGCCGCGCGACGTGGGCGGCATTTCGTTCATCGCGCAGGTCGTTTCCGGCATTTCCGGCAAGGATTTGCCCGCGCTGGTCGACGAGCATAAATCGCGTTTGGGTTCCGGCGCTGTTTTGTTGATCGCTGATACCGGCGGTAAGGCCGCCGTTGCTGCTGGCGTTACCAAAGACTTGACCACCCGCATTTCGGCGGTGGATCTGCTGAAAGCCGCGGTGGCCGAATTGGGTGGCAAAGGCGGTGGTGGTCGTCCCGATATGGCCCAGGGCGGCGGACAAAGTGCAGAAAATGCGGAGGCTGCAATCGCGGCCGCCGAAAACATCTTGAAAGGATAAATCAATGGGCGCTCTGTGGATTGCACATGTAACCGTGACCGACGAAGACGCGTACAAAAAATATGCCGAAGGTGCAACGAAGGCGATTGCCGCGCATGGCGGTACCTTCATCGCACGGGGCGGCAAGTTTGTTCAGCTTGAAGGCAAAGAGCGTCCGCGCAACGTGGTTGCCCGTTTTCCCGATGTGGAAACGGCTGAAAAATGTTATCATTCAACGGAGTATCAGGCGGCTATGGAGTTTGCGCGGGGCGCATCCGAGCGGGAGCTGATGATCATCGAGACCAGCGAATAAGATCGCTTCTCAATTAGCGGCATAGAAAAAGGGTCCGAGGTTCATACCTCGGACCCTTTTTTAGTTTTAGGCAGATTTGGACATCCGCTTGCGCTCGTGCGGGTCCAGATAGCGCTTGCGCAGACGGATCGCATTAGGCGTCACTTCGACCAATTCATCATCGTCGATATAGGCAATCGCCTGTTCCAGCGACAGGGTGATCGGCGTGGTCAGACGCACAGCTTCGTCGGTGCCGCTTGCGCGCACGTTGGTCAGCTGCTTACCTTTCAGCGGGTTCACTTCGAGATCGTTCTCGCGGGAATGTTCGCCGATGATCATGCCCTGATAGACGGCTTCCTGTGCACCGATGAAGAACCGGCCACGGTCTTCCAGCTTCCACAGGGCGTAGGACACCGAGCTGCCATTCTCCATGGAGATCAGCACGCCAGCACGACGGCCCGGGATCGGACCTTTGTGCGGTGCCCAGCTGTGGAACACACGGTTCAAAACGCCGGTACCGCGGGTATCAGTCAGGAATTCGCCATGATAGCCGATCAGACCACGCGACGGCACAAGTGCCACGATGCGGGTCTTGCCAGCACCGGCTGGTTTCATCTCGATCAGCTCGCCCTTGCGGGGGCCTGTCAGCTTTTCGATTACGGCGCCGGAGTAATCGTCATCCACGTCAATTGTGGCTTCTTCGATAGGCTCCAGCCGTTCGCCGTTTTCGCCCTGTTGGAACAGAACCTGCGGACGGGAAATCGAAAGCTCAAAGCCTTCGCGGCGCATGTTTTCGATCAAAACACCCATCTGGAGTTCGCCACGACCGGCAACTTCGAAGGCTTCACCACCGGGAGAATCGGTGATCTTGATCGCAACGTTGGATTCGGCTTCTTTCATCAAACGGTCACGGATAACGCGCGATTGGACCTTTTTGCCATCACGACCAGCAAGCGGGCTGTCGTTGATGCCGAAGGTCACAGTGATGGTTGGCGGATCGATCGGCTGCGCGGGCAGGGCGGTGTTGACGCTGGTGGCAACAATCGAGTCTGCCACGGTCGCTTTCGTCATGCCGGCGAGGGTAACAATATCGCCCGCTTCGGCCAGTTCGATAGGCTGCTGGCCCAAGCCGCGGAACGCCATGATCTTGGTAACGCGGAAGTTTTCGATCAGATCACCGGTACGTGCCAAAGCTTTGACAGTCTCGCCGGTCTTCAGCGTGCCCGCTTCGACGCGGCCAGTCAGGATGCGACCGATGAACGGGTCGGACCCCAGAGTGGTTGCCAACATCTGGAAAGGCTCGGCGCGGCGCGAAATCTGCGCAGGCGCGGGGACGTGTTTGATCACCAGATCAAACAGCGCATCAAGGTTCTTGCGTTCGCCGTCGAGCTCCATATCGGCCCAGCCAGAGCGACCTGATGCATACATATGCGGGAAATCGAGCTGTGCGTCATTGGCGCCGAGGTTGGCGAACAGATCAAAACACTCGTCCAACGCGCGGTCAGGTTCGGCGTCGGACTTGTCGACCTTGTTCAGAACAACAATCGGACGCAGGCCCAAAGCCAAGGCTTTGGAGGTCACGAATTTAGTTTGTGGCATCGGGCCTTCGGCAGCATCGACGAGCAGAACAACGCCATCAACCATCGACAAGATGCGCTCAACCTCGCCACCGAAATCGGCGTGGCCGGGGGTGTCGACGATATTGACGCGAACGCCCTTCCACTCAACGGAAGTCGCCTTTGCAAGGATCGTGATGCCGCGTTCGCGCTCAAGATCATTGCTGTCCATCGCGCGCTCAGTCGTTGCCTGATTTTCGCGATAGGTGCCGGATTGCTTGAGCAGCTCGTCCACAAGCGTCGTTTTGCCGTGGTCAACGTGAGCGATGATTGCGATATTGCGCAGGTCCATGAGTTCAGCCTTTGGTGAGGGTTGCCGCGCCAATAGCGTGCACGCGCAGCAAAGGCCAGCCAAAAAGCGGCTCTGCGGTTAACCTGCGCTCATTCATGCCGCCTTAATGGGGTGTGGCGGTCGAGAATAGGTGGATGACGGTAATACCCGCCACGATCAATAAAAGGCCCAAGATCGCCGGAAGATCAAGTCTCTGACCGAACAAAACAAACCCGATCCCGGCGATCAGCACGATACCGAGGCCCGACCAGATCGCATAAACGATCCCGACAGGCATGGTTTTGAGCAAAAACGACAGCAGGTAAAACGAAATGCCATAAGCGATGACGGTGACAATCGCGGGACCGACCCGCGTGAACTGGTGGGATGCTTGTAGTGCGGTGGTGCCGATGGTCTCTGCCAAGATTGCGAAGAAAAGAATGAGATATTGAACGGGCATGGAGCGGTCCTTTCGCCAATGTAACAGCTTGCATTACAGCGGCAGTTCGGTTGTTTCCTTTATCTCTTCCATAACAAAGCTGGCGGATACATCCGAAATCGGCACTTTGCGGATAAGATGCTGGTACAACCTGTCGTAGTCGGCCATATCAGCCACCCGTGCGCGAATTAGATAGTCCAGATCGCCGGTCATCCGGTAGACCCCGATAATCTCCGGCATGCCACGGGTCGCGCGGGAGAACTGTTCAAGCCAGTCGGGCGCATGGGCATTGGTGCGGATCATCATGAATACGCACAGTGACAGCCCGAGCTTCACAGGGTCCAACAAGGTGACGCGGCCCTTGATCACGCCAGCGCCTTCCAGCGCGCGGATGCGTCGCCAGCACCCATTGCGCGACAGATGCACCGCCTGACCGAGCACCTCCAGCGACTGGGTGGCGTCACGTTGCAATTCACCTAATATGCGGCGGTCTATATCATCAAGTGTCACCATTATCGAAGCTATGCAGGAAATATTCCCCAAAACAAGGGCGGTTTCCAAAACTATGGGATTTTATCCCGCAGCCCCGCAGATACGGTTGGTTCAAATTAGCTGAGCCAAGGAGAGCCCCTATGATCGCCCGTGTATTTCTCAATCATCCAGCCGAAGTCGAAGAGACTTTCCTTCAGCATATGGCCTTTGCTTTGAAGTTTTCAGGGCTGCTGTTTGCCGCAGCAGGGGCGGCGCTGGTACATGCGCTCATACCGTGCCTGTTTGAGAAAACAGCCAGCAGCATCATCAAAAAGCTCTACATGCGGATGCAGAGCCGGCATGCGGCGGATTTATCTGCGTCGGTCGGGGATGCCTCGGCAGCCCACTGAAAGCGAAAAAAATGCGCCCCACAAATCGGGGACGCATTAAACTCGTTAAGAAAGAGTGTCGGATCAGAAGGTTTTAAAACCTGCAAAGATCCGGCCTTCGTCCCGGTGGCGACCACCAATTGCAGCGGCCCAGACCGATGCTGCGGCGGCGATCAACAGACCAGCAGCCAGTGCAAAACCGCTCAAGATCGCAGCTTTGCGGGCAGCATCGGCTGCGTCACGGGCAGTCTGCGCAGCTTCATCACGCACGGTGATGACTTCCTGTGCAGCAGCCTCAACACGCGCTTTTGCTTCGGATTCCGACAGGTTTGAGTTTTCTGCCAGTTCCGCTGCGAGATAGCTTGCGTCGCCTTCGGTCATTTCGCCGTTAACCGCAACATCCGCCAGAATGGTCGCGGATTGTGCAGACAGTTCTGCGTTCTGATCCAGCGTCACATCTGTGCCGCGCAACAGGCGGTTGTTGATGATCGCAAGCGGATCAACATCAACGCCTTGAACCCCACCAGGGGTTGCAGCCGCACCGGCGGCGCCAGCAGCACCCGCCGCAGCAGCGGTTTGACCCACAGCAGCAGCCGTATTGCCAACAGCGTTAAGCGCTGTGCCGACCGCGCCAGTTGCAATCCATGCGCCAACCAGAACAGCAAGTGCCCAGACAACAACGCCGTGGATGCTGTCACGCGCGGTGACCTCATCTGCGTGCGCACCGTCAACGCGGCGGCGCATACGGCCCGCAATGTACCCGCCAGCAGCATAGGACGCCACGACGGTTACCAGCATCCATGCGCCGACGATCACGAGCGCAAAGCCCGCTGAACCTTCGTTGGGTTGCGGGGAGACTGCTGTCAGCCCCAAGGTTGCTCCAAAGCCCGCAAAAAGCAGGCCGATGGCGGATGCCGATACCGCACCAGCGAAGATTGCTGGCCAGTCGACATAGGACCCATCATGCGAAGAACGCGGCGCTGATGCCGCTGTCATGCCTTCAGTACGACCCACCATTTCAGCTGAGCCCCAGCAGAGACAAAATCGCCAGTACGACGACCACGAGGCCCACAAGGTAAATAATTCCGCCCATCTTAGTTCTCCAGTCAATTAGGTCTTTTCATTAAAGTGTCTCGAACCGCCGGACCTGCGGGGCACACGCGCCAGAGCAGGGGGAAGTACGGATCACATCGCCCTCACAAACACGTGAAATCGCTAAAAGGTTCCCGCCAAAAAAAAAGACCCGCAGCGCGGGTCCTTTTAATCAAGTTACGTTTCGAGAGCTGGGTTTAGCCCGCAAGAGCCTTGCCGAGGTTGGCGTCAACTTTTTCTAGAAAGCCCATCGTGGTCAGCCAGCTTTGGTCCGGTCCGACCAACAAAGACAGATCCTTGGTCATGCTGCCCGCTTCGACGGTATCGACCACCACACGCTCCAGCGTTTCGGCAAAGTTGATCAAGGCTGTGTTGTTGTCGAGCTTGCCGCGATGCTTGAGCCCGCCAGTCCACGCATAGATCGACGCAATGGAGTTGGTCGAGGTTTCCTCGCCCTTCTGGTGCTGGCGGTAGTGGCGCGTGACGGTGCCGTGGGCGGCCTCGGCCTCGACGATCTTGCCATCGGGGGTCATCAACTGGCTGGTCATCAGACCGAGCGAGCCGAACCCCTGCGCCACAGTATCGGACTGCACATCGCCATCGTAGTTTTTGCAGGCCCAGACATAGCCGCCCGACCATTTCATCGCGGCCGCGACCATATCATCAATCAGGCGGTGTTCGTAGGTAATGCCCTTTTTCTTGAAGTCTTCGGCAAACTCGGCGTCGAAAATCTCCTGAAACAGGTCTTTGAACCGGCCGTCATAAGCTTTGAGGATGGTGTTCTTGGTCGAGAGATATACCGGCCAGCCGCGCGCCAAACCGTAGTTCAGCGAGGCGCGGGCGAAGTCGCGGATGGAATCGTCAAGGTTATACATCGCCATCGTGACACCGGCGGAGGGCGCGTCGAAAACCTCGCGTTCGATGGTCTCGCCGTCTTCACCGACAAATTTAATCGTCAGCTTGCCCTTGCCCGGAAAGCGGAAATCGGTGGCGCGGTATTGGTCGCCAAAAGCATGGCGGCCGACAACGATCGGGCGCGTCCACCCGGGCACAAGGCGGGGGACGTTTTTGCAAATAATCGGCTCGCGGAAAATCACACCGCCAAGGATGTTGCGGATGGTGCCATTGGGCGAGCGCCACATTTCCTTGAGGCCGAATTCTTCGACGCGCTGTTCATCTGGCGTGATTGTCGCGCATTTGACGCCGACGCCGTACTTCTTGATCGCTTCGGCGGCATCCACGGTAATCTGGTCATTGGTCTCGTCGCGGGTCTCGATGCCGAGATCGTAATACTTCAGATCAATGTCGAGATAGGGGATAATCAATTTTTTCTTGATGAAATCCCAGATGATGCGGGTCATTTCATCACCGTCGAGTTCGACGACCGGGTTCTCTACCTTGATCTTGGACATGGGGATGCTCCTGAATGTGGTTAAGCCAGCATGTAGCCTATCGCGGGCTACAGCGGAAGGCGGTATACCATTGTATGCAGATAATTGCCGCTCACGAATGAGGCTTTGCTGCGGCTAGGTCTGGTCGGTGGGCCGATTGGCGAAAAAGGTGGCAATCTTGGCTTTTGCAAAGGCCCAAAGTGCGGGTGCGCCAATGGCAATCTTGGCGCCGACCTTTTCGGCAATCTGGGTCTGGGAGACATTATAGTCATTCCAGCTGCCGCCGCCAGATTGCAGGTTCTGCATCGGTGGCTGGAACCGGTCTAGGGATTTGGCAAATTGGGCCGAAGCTGTCTTTGCGGCTTCGAACTCCTCCCAGATGCTGCGCAAATCAGCGCGTAGATCATCGGGAAGTAGGCCAAAGATGCGGTCGGCGGCGGCAAGTTCGCTGACCTGCATGGCTTGCGCATCATAGTCGCCGAAGATCGGATTATCGCCTGCGTCAATCTCGACAAGATCGTGCAGGATCAGCATCTTGATCACGCGAGTGATGTCGACATCCGGCCCTGCCTGATCGGCCAGCACCAGCGCATAGAGCGTCAGATGCCATGAGTGTTCGGCTGAATTTTCATAGCGCGAAGCATCACAAAGGGTTGTACCGCGCACGACCGACTTGAGCTTGTCCGCTTCATTGAGAAAGGCGATCTGCTGCTCAAGCCGTTCGGTCATTCCGGCGCGGTTTTGCTGGCTTGGGCACGATGCTCAGCCAGCTTCTTTTTCAGGAAGTTGCGGCCCTGAATTTCGGCCATCCGCACGCGGATCGCCGTCAGAAACGCTTCTTCCAGTGTTTGGCTCGAAGCGCCCAGCACGTCACCGACCTGCATGAACAAACGGTCCTCGCCAGTTGCAGTCTGCACAGCCAGACATTCCTCGGCCAGCTTGTTGGCCATTTCGGTGACTGCGGGATCGGCCATCAGCGCGACGTCTCGGTCAGGCGACGTTTGACGTAATCGGTGGTCGAGGTGATCAGCGTATCCATATGCGGCTCTTCAAAGAAGTGGCCGGCACCCTCGACTTCCTGATGGGTGATGGTGATGCCCTTTTGCTCGTGCAACTTGCCGACGAGGTTCACGGTATCAGCAGGCGGCGCCACGCGGTCGGCGGTACCATTGATCACCAGACCCGATGCGGGGCAGGGTGCGAGGAACGAGAAGTCGTACATGTTTGCAGGCGGTGCCACCGAGATGAAGCCGGTGATTTCGGGGCGGCGCATCAAAAGCTGCATCCCGATCCACGCGCCGAAGGAGAACCCGGCAACCCAGCAATGTTTGGAGTTGTTGTTCATCGACTGCAGATAATCGAGCGCCGATGCTGCATCGGACAATTCGCCAATGCCTTGATCGTATTCGCCCTGACTGCGACCAACACCGCGGAAATTGAACCGCAGCACGGTAAAGCCCATATTATAAAAGGCGTAATGCAGGTTATAGACGACCTTGTGATTCATTGTACCGCCAAACTGCGGATGCGGATGAAGCACGATGGCAATCGGTGCATCGCGTTCTTTTTGCGGGTGGTAGCGGCCTTCGAGGCGGCCTTCGGGTCCTGGAAAGATAACCTCGGGCATGGGCGTCCCTGTCTGGGGGTTCTTTGGGGTGTGGCGAATAGTTGACGAATTCGCTAAGACACCTTAGAACGGTTCTAATCTTGGGGCCGCGCAGGATGCGCGGGTCAGGCATTGCACTTAGGCATTTCGCGCGCCCGCGTCAATCAGATGGCGGTCGGATCAAAGGATTACGCATGAAGCTTTCGACCAAGGGGCGGTATGCCATGGTGGCGCTGGCCGATATTGCGTTGCAACCGGCTGACAAGCTGGTTTCGCTGGGAGACATTGCCGAGCGTCAGTCGATATCGTTGCCTTATCTGGAACAGTTGTTTGTGAAGCTGCGGCGTGCGGAGTTGGTGAAATCGGTTCGCGGTCCGGGGGGCGGCTATCGTTTGGCGCGTCCGGCGGCGGAAATCAGGGTTGTCGATGTGTTGGCGGCGGTCGACGAGATGCTGGATGCGATGCACAAAGGTGCGGGTGTTTCTGGTGGTTTGTCGGGAAGCCGCGCGCAGTCGCTGACCAATCGTCTTTGGGAGGGGCTAAGTGCACATGTCTATGTGTTCCTGCACCAGACGCGGCTTTCAGACATTATTACCAACGATCTGGTGCCTTGTCCGGCTGTTCCCAATCTATTTGCCGTGGTGGATGACGCGTGAAGGTGCGCCGAATCGACAGATATTTTGAGATGAAGGGGCGCTGCCCCCTCAAACTTACCCGGAGTTTATCCGGCCAAATGAAATGATGACGTGATGCGGACCTATCTGGATCATAACGCGACGACGCCTTTGCGGGCCGAGGCGCGGGCGGCGATGGTGGCGGCAATGGATGTGGCGGGTAATCCGTCCAGCGTTCATGCCGAGGGGCGCGCGGCCAAGATGCTGGTGGAGCGGGCGCGGGCGCAGGTGGCGGCCTTGGTCGGGTGCCTGCCGACTCAGGTAGTGTTTACCGGATCGGCAACGGAAGCGGCAGCGCTGGCTGTGGCCCAAAAGCACCGACATGGAGGGGTATTTGCGGCGCTGCCGACGGAGCACGATTGTTTGCGCGTGTGGAGCGAGGTGGAAATGCCTTCCCCCATTGGGCGCGATGGGGTGCCGTTAGCGGGTTTGCAAAAACAATTGTCAGACCTTGCAGGCGATCATTCTGTGGAACGTGCGGCTTTGGTGGCGATGTCGGCAGCAAATAGCGAGACGGGCATTTTGACCCATGCGGGCAAGGTACTGGGGAGCGTTGACGGCGCAAACGGCACGGCGGGCTACTCGGTCATTTGCGATATCACCCAGGTCGCAGGGAAGATGCCGGTGGTTTATGACGCTGCCACACCTTCCTATGCGATTTTGTCAGCCCATAAACTGGGCGGGCCAAAGGGTATTGGCGCTTTGATCAACTTCACACGGGAAGACCCCGAGCCGATGTTACGCGGTGGCGGACAGGAAATGGGGCGGCGATCCGGCACCGAGAATGTGATCGGGATTGCCGGTTTTGGCGCGGCGGCGGAGGCAGCATCACGTGACGTTGCGGCGGGGCGCTGGGAAGAGGTGGCCGAGCACCGCGATTTGTTGGAGCAGGCGGTTGAAGCTGCTTCAAAGGTGACTATTTTAGTTGGTAAAGATGCGCCACGGCTGCCAAACACGTCCTGCATGATCACCGCAGGCTGGAAGGGTGAGACGCAGGTCATACAAATGGACCTGTCGGGATTTGCGATTTCTGCGGGCTCGGCGTGCTCTTCGGGCAAGGTTCGGGCAAGTGCTGTGTTGCACGCCATGGGATATGATGAAACAGAAGCGTCGAGTGCGATCCGCGTGTCACTGGGGCTTGAAACAACAAGCGAACAGGTTTTGCGGTTTGCAGATAGCTGGGCGGCAAAGCTTGCCAAGCATGGAATACGGGCCGCCTGACGGCCAAACGAAAGGAACAGGGTCTTGGATACTATCACTCTGAACGAACAGAGCGGCGTCAAGGATGGCGTGGATCAAGACACCGTGGATGCGGTGCGTGAAGTCGGTGGCAAATACAAGCACGGCTGGTCCACCGACATCGAGATGGATTACGCCCCCAAGGGGCTGACGCCCGATATCGTGCGACTGATTTCGAAGAACAATGATGAGCCGGAATGGCTGACTGAATGGCGGCTGGCGGCCTATGATCGCTGGCTGACCAAGACAGAACCCACTTGGGCGATGGTCGATTACCCTGAGATCGACTTCCAAGACCAGTATTACTACGCGCGTCCCAAGAGCATGGCCGTAAAGCCCAAGTCACTGGACGAGGTCGACCCCAAGCTGCTTGCTACCTATGCCAAGCTGGGCATTCCACTGAAAGAACAGATGATCCTTGCTGGCATCGAGGGCGCGGAAAACGCACCTGCCGAGGGCCGCAAGGTTGCGGTTGATGCGGTGTTCGATTCCGTGTCTCTGGGTACCACGTTTCAAGACGAGTTGAAGAAGGCGGGCGTGATTTTCTGCTCGATCTCCGAGGCCGTACGTGAACACCCTGAACTGGTGAAGAAGTACCTCGGTACAGTCGTTCCGGTGAACGACAATTTCTATGCGACATTGAATTCCGCAGTGTTTTCAGATGGTTCTTTTGTGTATGTGCCGCCTGGCGTGCGCTGCCCGATGGAGCTGTCGACTTATTTCCGGATCAATGCCGAGAACACCGGCCAGTTCGAGCGTACTTTGATTATCGCTGACAAGGGCTCTTATGTGTCCTATCTCGAAGGCTGCACGGCGCCGCAACGTGACGAGTCGCAGTTGCACGCCGCTGTGGTCGAGATCATCATCGAAGAAGATGCAGAGGTGAAATATTCCACCGTTCAGAACTGGTATCCCGGTGACGAGAACGGCAAGGGCGGGATTTACAATTTTGTGACCAAACGTGCCGATTGCCGTGGCGACCGTGCCAAGGTGATGTGGACGCAGGTCGAAACCGGCTCTGCTGTGACGTGGAAATACCCGTCATGCATCTTGCGCGGCGACGATTCCCAAGGCGAGTTCTATTCCATCGCCATCGCCAATAACATGCAGCAGGCCGATACCGGCACCAAGATGATCCACCTCGGCAAGCGCACTAAATCGCGCATCGTGTCTAAAGGTATCTCGGCCGGCAAGGCGCAGAATACCTATCGCGGCTTGGTGTCAATGCACCCTAAGGCCAAGGAGTCGCGCAACTATACCCAGTGTGACAGCTTGTTGATTGGCAGCGAATGCGGGGCGCACACGGTGCCTTATATCGAGGTCAAAAATAACTCGAGCCGCGTGGAGCATGAGGCGACGACGTCGAAGGTCGATGATGACCAGCTGTTCTATTGCCGGTCGCGCGGGATGGATGAGGAAGAGGCCGTGGCGCTGGTAGTGAACGGGTTCTGCAAGGACGTGTTGCAGGCGCTGCCGATGGAATTTGCCATGGAAGCGCAAGCACTTGTGGCGATCTCGCTGGAAGGATCGGTCGGTTGACAATGGGATTTCTCGGGCGCTGAGCGCGCTCCGGACCTTTTGCGGCTAAACCGCTGGATAAATGCCGAAGTGGTGTCTGCGGGCGCCCTTGGAAACAGACAACACCGCGCCGGATCGCGGGAGTAAGGAAAGACATTATGCTGAGCATCAAGAACCTGCATGTAAAACTCGAAGATGAAGACAAGCAAATCCTCAAGGGCGTGAACCTTGAGGTCGAGGCGGGCAAGGTCCACGCGATTATGGGGCCGAATGGCTCTGGCAAGTCGACCCTCAGCTATGTGCTCTCGGGCAAGGGTGGCTATGAGGTCACGGACGGCACGGCGAAGCTGGAAGGTGTGGATCTTTTGGACATGGAGCCGGAAGAGCGCGCAGCGGCGGGCTTGTTTCTGGCGTTTCAATACCCCGTTGAAATTCCCGGTGTGGGCAACATGACCTTTCTGCGTACTGCGGTGAACGCACAGCGCAAGGCACGCGGCGAAGAGGAAATGTCAGCTTCCGAGTTCCTGAAGGTCGTGCGCGCCAAAGCGAAAGACTTACAGATCGACGCCGAGATGTTGAAGCGCCCTGTCAACATGGGCTTTTCCGGTGGTGAGAAAAAGCGCAACGAAATCCTGCAGATGGCGATGCTAGAGCCGAAGATGTGCATCTTGGACGAGACCGACTCCGGTTTGGATGTAGATGCCATGAAACTGGTCGCAGACGGCGTGAATGCGCTGCGCAGCGAAGGCCGTGGCTTTTTGGTAATCACCCACTACCAGCGTTTGCTTGACCATATTAAACCAGACGTTGTGCATATTATGTCAGATGGCCGGATCATTAAAAGTGGCGGTCCTGAATTGGCCTTGGACGTTGAACATAACGGTTACGCCGATATCAAGGCCGAGGTTGCCTAATGGCGGAAGCAGTCCAAAAACCGAACCCGACCGAAGAGATGATCGCCACGCTGGAGATGCCGAGTGCTGGTTGGTCTGTGGCCGCGCGTCAAAACGCGTTGACACGTCTGCGGGCCACTGGCTTGCCGCAACGGCGTGACGAATATTGGAAATACACCCGCCCAGATACGTTGATCCAACCGGTTGCTGAACCTGCCGCGGTGTTTGAAAATGACGAAGCGCAGCTGTTTGACGATGTTGACCGGCTGAAAATCGTCTTTGTCGACGGTACTTTTGATGCAGACGCCTCAGACGATTTGGCGCTGGACGGGATCACGATAGACCGCTTGGAGCAGACAGATGCTGATTTGCATTGGGCGCGCGACCTCTATGGCACGCTGGAGCAGAACGGCCAGACACCAGTGGCACGCCCGCTTGCAGCGCTGAACACAGCCTTTGCCAGCGACGGTGTATTGATCCATGTAACATCCACACCAAGCAAGCCGGTAAGCATTATTTATCGTCACGCATCAACGACTTCCGACGCGATCCTCCACCACTTTGTAAAGGTCGACTCGGGTGCTGAACTGACTTTACTGGAGAACGGTCCCGCCGCCGCACGTTTGAACAAAGTGATGGAGATTGATGTCGCGGATGACGCAGCATTCCACCACGTGCGGGCCCAGGGGCGCGATCATGAGCGCCGCGCCGCAACCCATATCTTTGCGCGTCTTGGCGCACGATCCTTGTTCAAAAGCTTCACAGTCACGGTGAACGGCGTCATGACCCGCAATGATTGTATCATTGAGTTGACGGGCGATGACGCCTCGGCCCATGTCGCTGGCGCCTGCGTCGGCGATGGGGCTTTCCATCACGATGACACGGTTTTCGTTACCCATGACGCGGTAAATTGCGAGAGCCGTCAGGTTTTCAAAAAAGTGCTCCGCAACGGCGCGACAGGTGTATTTCAGGGTAAAATTCTGGTTAAGGCCGGCGCGCAAAAGACCGATGGTTATCAGATCAGCCAGTCTTTGCTGCTCGACGAAGACAGCCAATTCCTCGCCAAGCCCGAACTTGAGATCTACGCCGATGATGTGGCCTGTTCGCATGGTTCGACTTCCGGCGCGATCGACGAGGAAGCGCTGTTTTACTTGCGCGCACGGGGCGTCAGCAAAAACGAAGCGACAGATTTGCTAACCCTGTCATTCCTTGCCGAAGCTGTGGAGGAGATCGCTCAGGAATCGCTGCGCGACCAGATCAATGGCCGCCTCGCGTCCTGGCTTGGCCGTCGCAGCGACTGATGGCGGCGACACGCGATATTGTTGCCACGTATCGGGGGCCGGGCCGCGTTGTGCGCCGGTTACTCGGCGACGGGCTGCGCGAAGATCGGGCGCTGATCTATTTGATGATCGGCTGCCTGATGGTGTTCGTGGCGCAAACGCCGCGTTTGGCAAGACAAGCCTGGCAGACGGGCGAGGACCTTGGCATGTTGATGGGAGCAACGCTTTTGGCGTGGCTGTTTATCGCGCCGCTGGTGTTCTACATCCTGGCGGGCGTCAGCCAATTGGTGCTGCGGATTTTTGGTGTTAAGACAAGCGCTTATGCAACACGCATGGCGCTGTTCTGGGCGTTGCTGGCCTCCTCTCCGGTGATCCTGCTCTGGGGTCTGACGGCAGGGTTCATCGGCGACGGGCTAGAGATGACGGCCGTTGGTATCCTATGGGTCGCGATCTTTGCGTGGTTCTGGATTGGCGGCCTGACAGGCGCTTTGCGAGCCACATCATGATCGATATTGATTTCAAAGCACTGGCGTTGCTCACACTGCGCGATCCGCGTGCAGCGGCACAGCAAATCATCGGCTTTAACTTTCCGCGCGATGTTCTGTGGACAGGTTTAGCGCTGGTAGCTTTGGCAAATACGGTGATTATCGTGCTGCTGCTGGCCATGTCACCGCCCAATATTGCCTTGCCAAGCTACTTCGACGCGCCGCTGGCGATGTTCGTGCTGCTTGCGGGCACATCGGTGGTGTATATCCACGCGATCTACTGGACGGGCGTCGCCATCGGCGGCAAAGGCAGTCTGCTTGATGTTGTGGCGCTGGTGGTTTGGCTTTTAGTGCTGCGGGTTGCGGCTCAGTTAGCCGTGGTGATCCTTACGCTTGCTGCACCCATGCTGGCGCTACTGTTGTCGCTCGTTGTCTCTGTCTGGGGTTTTTGGATCATGTTGAACTTCATCTCTGAAGCCCTTCATCTTCCTACCCTTTTTCATGCATTTGCAGTGCTTGTGATCGGGGCTATTGGGCTGGTCCTGGGCTTAGGGTTCTTGTTGACACTGATCGGGCTGAGCGCCCAAGGGGTATTTGCACATGTATGACGTCATGCAGGTCCGCAGCCAGTTTCCCATTCTGTCGCGCGAAGTGAATGGAAAACCGCTGGTTTACCTCGACAATGGCGCCTCGGCGCAAAAGCCGCAGGTGGTGATTGATGCGGTGACCCAAGGCTACACTTCTGAGTATTCGAACGTTCACAGAGGCTTACACTTCCTTTCTAATCTGGCGACGGACAAATATGAAGGTGTCCGTGCCACGGTTGCGCGGTTTCTCAATGCGCCCAATGAAGAAAGTATCGTCCTGAACACCGGCACCACGATGGGCATCAATCTTGTAGCCTATGGTTGGGCGATGCCGCGCATGCAGGCGGGGGACGAGATTGTGCTGAGCGTGATGGAGCATCACGCGAATATCGTGCCCTGGCATTTCCTGCGTGAGCGGCAAGGCATTGTCTTGAAATGGGTCGATGTTGATAGCACCGGCGCTTTGGACCCGCAGTCCGTGATCGATGCGATCGGACCCAAGACAAAGCTCGTGGCAATTTCTCATCTATCTAACGTGTTAGGTACCAAGGTTGATGTGAAAGCCATCACTACCGCAGCGCATGCAAAGGGCGTGCCGGTGCTGGTAGATGGCTCGCAGGCTGCTGTTCATATGCCCGTGGACGTGGCAGACATCGGCTGTGATTTCTATTCGATCACCGGGCACAAACTCTATGGTCCATCAGGGTCGGGCGCGATCTATATCAAGCCTGGGCGGATGGCCGAGATGCGTCCGTTTATCGGTGGCGGTGATATGATCCGCGAAGTCACCAAAGAAGAGGTGACCTATAACGACCCGCCGATGAAGTTCGAGGCAGGCACACCGGGCATAGTCGCTACCATCGGGCTGGGCGTGGCGCTTGAGTACATGATGGACCTCGGAATGGAGAATATCGCCACCCATGAGGATGCCATACGGGATTATGCGGTGGCGCGTCTTGGCGGGCTGAACTGGCTACAGATCCAGGGCACCACACCTGACAAAGCGGCGATCTTCAGCTTTACACTGGACGGTGCGGCCCACGCGCACGACATCTCGACCATTCTGGATAAGAAGGGGGTCGCTGTGCGAGCGGGTCAACATTGCGCCGCGCCCTTGATGACACACATGGGCGTCACAGCGACCTGCCGCGCGTCCTTCGGTCTCTATAACACCAAGGCCGAGGTCGACACGCTGGTCGAGGCGCTCGAACTGGCGCATGAGCTTTTCGCCTAAGCTACGGTAAACACCGATTTTCGGGGCAGGGCGCGCGATGCCAGATTGTTGCGCAAAGTGCTGTCCCGACCATTGCGGGCGCTTGGTCACTCGGGTATAGAACTGCCATACCGGCATGCACCCATAGCTCAGCTGGATAGAGCGCTGCCCTCCGAAGGCGAACGGGTAAAGTTGCAACGTGTTGAAAGGTAAGGTATAAATTAGAGCGTAGAAGTTGGTCTCGCAAAGAAACTGCACTGAAACGCTCTGTATAGATGGTCCCATAGCTCAGCTGGATAGAGTGCTCGCCTCCGAAGCGAGAGGTCGCTGGTTCGAATCCAGCTGGGACCACCACCGTTTTCACCTGCCAACGAAAGCGAATGTATGCGCTAGATGTAGCAATAGCTTGCGCAAAAATGTGTCCAGAAAGCAGTTGCGGCAATACTTTATCTTTTATTTCATGTATTTATGACTAAGTTCCTCATATAGTTGAGGTTGTCTGTCCGGGTGGCTTTCGCGCATATTTGACACGCCGTTTGCTATCCTTCCAATGAATGGCACCAAGATTCTCAAGGATCCGGATCCTCTCGCTTAACCCAAGGCAGCCCTTCGCTGTCGAGTGCCGGTCGCCAAAATGCTGGCGAACCGGCCAAGAGAGGGCATCAAATGCCACGCATCAAATTTGCCGACGTGAGATTCCCGGACCCGAATGCCCCGTCGGTCTTTGACATTGAACATCGGTTAAAACAGCACCCGATCAATTTCCGAGAGAAGATGGGCAAATGCAAACCAGACAATCAAATCTCTGACCGAGATCGGCGCAATATTCTGCGGAAAGATAGCAGCCTACAGGGATGCGGTTTCCCGTAGATCGGGCATGGTCCATGTTGCTGACAAGACCGGCAGAGGCTGGAGGTGTTCCGCCACGGCGCAAAACTAATTTCTGTCGAATCCGAACACCGCGCCGACGAGATTGCTGCTGCCGTCCATTCTGAGATGCTTTGGATGGCAGCAGCAACGGCGATGATCTTGCAGGACATGCGGGCATCGGTGCGCAGCGGCGATCCGGCACCGCGTTTGAGACCTCTGCTCTTCGTAAGGCCACCCGGTATTGGGAAAACCTACTGGGCCCGCTCTTTGGCGCAGCATCTGATGGTGCCGCATCAGTGATTGAAGATACCGCCGAACCCGCTTCATTTTTAGTCACGGTTCAGCAGGGCGAACATGGCGCCGTTTTTCCGGTGGGGCTTTCCCGTTGTTCAGCGCCTCGCGGATCGCCTGCTTGCGGGTTTCCCCGCGCGTCAGGCCAATTTCGCTGAACCAAGTGCCAACGCTGTCTTGTGCCGCCTCGTAATCCTTGATCAGCGGATGAATGGAGGGTTGGAGCACACTGCACTCCACCCCGTGTTTATGCACGGTCGCGCGGGGCATGATCACCGCATGGATGTGATACGCCTGTTCATCTGTATCCGCCCGGGCGTGGATGACATCATCACCGAAATTCGCTTTCAACCACGCAACAGCGCGCTCCTCGAGCTGCTTCTCTCGGGCTGTATTGAAAAGCTCAGCACTGTCCTCGGTTACTTCGAACCAGTCCTTGTTGGCGGTCAGTAGGACTTCCCGCAACGGGCCATGCCGGGATGCGCGCCAAGGATCACGCGGCCCTTCGATGCGGCGTTTTTTCAAATCTTTGCGCCGGTTGCGACGGTCCAAGTCGGTCAGCTCTGCAGCAAAGGTTTCCATCTTGATCAGCTTGATTTCGGCCAGCGCTTCCTCCGCCCAGGTTTCTGTTCCGATCAGAAGCCGTGGCTTTGGCTTGTCGCGGTCAATGTGCCCCAGATCCCCATACTTGCGATAGCGATGGGCCTGATATCCGCTGATATCGCTTGGATCCATTCCCGCATACCGCAAGACTACAGGGTGTTTTTTCGCCGCCATTTTTGATCTCCAGACTATGAGATCAGAACATCGGTCGATGGTTCGGGCGCCGTGAGGAATCTTAAGCAGAAAGTTAAGCGGGGGTGGAGGGAGATTACTCACTAAACAGCCCGCACTCCGGCGCCTACGGCACCTCTGTTCGGCCTGCCGTTCGCCAGGGGCAAGCCCCTGGACCCTGGCCGCCTGCGGCGACCTTGGGAGACGTCCAACTCTCCCAAACCCTCACGGGACCTTCAGCCCGAGAAAGGGAGGTTTCGCCCACCCCTTTCATCCCCACTCGCAGGGTCGTCGTTCGCCACTCCCCTGCACCCCCTGGCAGCCTGTCCGGCTTGGACCAAAGAGGGGACTTCCCTCTCTGGACACTCCAAGGCAAGGACCACTCGCCGTCTGTCCCTGCACCCTCTCAGGCGTCTCCGACGGTTAATCGGCACTTGCTGGTATCGGCCAAAGCCGACGATCGCTCCGGTTCATGAACGACGAACATCCTATAAATCGTGGGAATGCTGCGTTTCCTCTTTTGAGACAATTAAGGGCAAATTATCTAACAACAGCTTTATGTGTCGACGGACCACCGATAACACTATTAGGGCCACCCAGTTTATGAAAATCTTTGCTCGCGCTTAATTGGTTGCCGTGAAATCTGAATAGTCTACGATAACCCAAAAAAAGGGCTAGAGATGACAATCCCAATATCTATAGCGCGACAATCTGGGTGAGACGGCGGCGACAATCATGATGAGATTCTATGTCGCGGCATCTGTGACGATATCATCGTTATTGCCGTCGGCAAGATTTTCTTCGTCTGTTGTTTGTCGCTCCGCGTCAATCAGCGGTGTGTTGTTGATTGTCGCGTATGTGGCAGGCCTGCCTCGCTTGCGTTTGGCTTCGAGCGCGGATCGCCGCCGGTAGCTCTCGACATTCATTTCGAAGATGGTCGCATGATGAACAAGCCTGTCGACGGCCGCGAGTGTCATGGCGGGATCGGGGAAGACCCTGTTCCATTCGCCGAACGGCTGATTGGCGGTGATCAGAGTGGAGC
>NZ_FOMW01000024.1 GCF_900112755.1 Sulfitobacter brevis
GCCAATGCCGGTTTGGAAGGGCCGGGTCGGATGATGCCCGTTGCGCACGACAGCCGCGTGACCTGCTTCAGTGCGCAAGTCGGAAAATTGAGCCAGATAACCGGCAAGTTCAGCTTCAACTGCTGTTGCGATCAATTGCTGCGCCCCCGTTCTCAGCAAATCCGTCAGCGCGTCCGTGATCCCGTCTCGACGCGCAAAATCAACAATGTTAGTCGTTTCCATGGTGGTGTATCTCCTTCGGTTGGGCTGCTGTCTTCCAACAACAAATCAACCAGATACGCCGCCAACCTTCAAACCGCCAAAACACCAGATTCAGTCATAGCTCCAAGGCCACCCGCAAAGCTGAAGAGCTGCGCAAACAGGAAGAACACTTGCACAGCGGTCGGCCTCTCACTGCGAAGGTCCTGGGCCACCACCTCGGCGTGGATCGTGACACGGCCACCAGACTGGCCAAAGCCCAGGGCCTAAAGCTCGAATGGGCCGCCTATCCTTGGCGCCGCATCTGGCAGCAGATCCACGGAATTGAAGGTAGCCACCTCGCCGCGCGTCTGGACATGCTCAAAGCCCGCCATCCGAATTCGGCGATCATCGGCGGCATCGAAGATCTCGAAGCCGCGCTGCGCACGCCAATGGTGAAGTTCCCCGGCATGGCCGCACTGCTTGGAATGCACCCCGACACGCTGCGCAAGCAGGTCAAGCGTGGCCGGAAACTGCCGTTTCCCGTGCTCGACCTCGGCCTCCGCATGCAGCTCTACCGGCCGCTCGACGTCATCCTTTGGCGCGACGAAGAACTCCTGATAGACCTGCCGTCCGCCATCCATGTCGCCCCAAAACCTGTGTCTCAACCGGGCCAGGAAGAGGATCGAGTTGAACCAAAGCCCAAGACAAAAGCGACGGCCAAAGCCCAGCCTCACATGCCGCCAGCCGACCGCAAAAAAGCGATTTTCGGCGGGGCTGCGCGGTCTAAGCGGAAGCCTGCGGGATAGCGGGAAAAAAGCCATACATCCGCGTTCTTCCGGCTCAGACAAATGCTGTTCTTTGTCGTATTGGTTCCAAATCCAGAATTGACCTAAGATCTTACAAAGAGATGGCTGCTGCGGGCGACGAACCAGAAGATATTACTCCGCAGACACATCTCGGTCTGAAAGCTGCAAACGCCGCGAAGGACAAGCGAGCCAAGGACGACCACGCGGATCGCCCGAAGCAGTCATGCGTTGAAAGTATGGAACGTTATGACGTCATCGAAACGCTTGTCGAAGCTCGCCTTAAAACCAAACTGCAAAACGACGAAATTTGGGTTCCATGGCTTCTTCGTCGTGATCTTGAACCACTTGATTCACGCAAGGACGCTCTTCTGGCAGCGGCCGCAATGCTCGTCGCGGTTAACAGTGCGGGCCTATCGGAAGGCGCAATGCGCGGGTTACGGTCGGCCGGGTCGTCACCGCAACGGACGGACCGAGCACGATCGTTGGTGAGGTGGATTTTGTAATCGACATTCGCAACCCAGACGCAAGGGTGTTGGACCGGTTGGCGCAAACTTGTTCCGATGTTTGCGAAAAGATTGCTGTGCAATCGGGTTGTGCGTCAAGAGTGACGCGGCGCCTGGCAATAGAACCCCGTGATTTCGATCCTGATTGTATTGCGGCAGTACAAAGTGCGGCTGATGAATTGGGCTTGCGCAATCAAAAGATCGCAAGTGATGCGTTGCATGACGCATCAAACATTGTGGCATTGGCATCAACGGCAATGATCTTTGTTCCATGCCGAGACGGTATCAGTCACAATTTCGCGGAATATGCATCTCCTGAAGATCTAACAGCGAGATGTGAGGTTCTGCTTCATGCGATGTTGTCGCGCGCGGGGCGGGTTACGGGCCTATAACTAAGTGAGCAGCGTAATCCTTAAGATGACGATTCTTGGGATGAGTGATCCAAATTGCAAGGGGCAAAGCTACCGACGTCTGAATCATTGGACGGAAAACCTCTTCAAAAGGCATGTACTATTTCTGAAACCAGCGCAGCAGTATTCTTGACGTTGAATTTACGCATCAGCCGCGCACGATGCACTTCAACTGTACGATGTGAGATGCTGAGCGAGACACCGATTTCACGTGACGTTCTGCCGTTCACAAGATGGTGCGCGACCTCACGCTCACGCGGGCTGAGATTGACCGAGCGGTAGCTTTTTTCTGCGAGCTTTTCGAATGACCAGATCATCAATGAAAATGGATCTTCGGGTGACAGTGTAGCACCTTTGGCGCGTACCCAAAAAATTTTCTGATCCCACGCCTGCATAAAGCGTTCATCCTCATAATAGGTGTCGCCGCTTGTCCGCATGCGCTCTTCGCATCGCGCGCCAATCTGGTTGAAATCAGCAGTGGAGGGATAGAGCCGCTGGACCGAGCGGTTCACAAGATCCGACCTACTATAGCCGAACAAGCGCTCAACAGCTTTGTTTACCTCGATCACGCGGCGGTGCCGCACAACGATCTGTGCAACAGGAGATTCCTGAAAGCCCAGGGTTGCCGCTTTTTGCGAAGTAGAAATATCAATCATTCGAGCTTACCACTTACTGAATTACGTAAGCCTACGTATCATATTACGTAGTACTACCAATAGATCGATATCAACATGATGTTAAAATGAATCCCTAAACAGGGGGAATATCATGAGCACTGGAGTGTCCATTGTCGGGAGCGGCCACACAAAATTTGGCCGATTGCAAGAAAACCTCGAAGAGCTGATCGTTGCCGCGACCCGGGAAGCAATTGAAGAGTCCGCCGTGGATCCCGATGATATTGATGCGGTGTTCTTGGGCCATTTCAACTCGGGCATGGTGTCAGACGGCTTTGCATCTTCTCTGATCCATCAGGCCTATCCGCAGTTTCGGTTCAAACCGGGCATGCGTGCCGAGAACGCCTGCGCATCGGGATCTGCGGCAATCCATGCAGGTCTGAATGCGATTCAGGCGGGCAAGGCACGTACGGTACTTGTTGTTGGCGCCGAGAAAATGACCAGCCGTACGACGAAAGAAGTGACACAAGCTTTGGCCGGTGCAGGCTATCAGAATGAACCATCTGAGGCGTCGCTCAGTTTTCCTCAGGTGTTCGGGGTTGCGGCGCGTGACTATGATGCGCGCAATTCCAGCCCCTTGGACGCGATGGCCCGAATCGCAGTCAAAAATCATGCGAATGCAATGGCCAACCCGCTGGCACATATGCACAAGGAATTCTCCTTCGAGCATTGCAACACGGTTTCCGAAATGAACCCCGAGATTGCACCACCGCTGCGGCTGACCGACTGCTCTCTGGTGACAGATGGTGCGGCTGCGGTGGTTCTGACCATAGATGAAAACGCTGCAAACTTCCGCAAGTCAGTGAGTGTTCGCGCGGCTGTCCACGTCAGTGACTTTTTGCCCATGACGCGCCGTGATTTTCTGGCCTTCGAAGGCCCCGAGCGTGCATTTGCCCAAGCATTCGACGCAGCCAATGTGACGCTGGGTGATATTGATTTTGCTGAGGTTCATGATTGCTTCACTATTGCCGAATTGTTGACCTACGAAGCGATGGGACTGGCGCCTAAAGGGCACGGCGCGCGCGCGCTTGAAGAGGGTATCGTCTACCGTGACGGCGCTCTTCCAGTGAACCTGTCTGGCGGGCTGAAAGCCAAGGGCCATCCAGTCGGGGCGACAGGCGTGTCAATGCATGCGCTGGCGTTCCGGCAACTGACTGATCAAGCGGGCGGCATTCAAAAGCCCGGCGCCAATCTTGGGCTGGTGTTCAATATGGGGGGCTCGGCAGTAGCCAACTACGTCTCCGTCTTGGAAGCGTGCAAGGTCTGATCGGGCATGAATATTTCAGAATGGCTGCATCAGGTAGCGCGGGTTTTCCCTAATGCACCCGCAATCCGTTTCGGTACGGATCTACATGCAACGTACAATGAATTTGCACAGCATAGCGCAGGGATGGCGCGATATCTGACAGAAACGCTTGGCGTCGCAAAGGGCGATCGTGTTGCGTTGTTCATGAGCAATTGTCCCGAGTATCTGGAAGTACTTCATGCAGTACTGTGGGTTGGCGCGATTGTTGTGCCAATCAACCACAAGTTACATCCCCGTGAAGCTGCCTGGATCATCGGCGATGCCAAAGCTCAAGTTGTCATTACCGAGACAGGCACCGTCTTTCCTGAGCCAACCGACCTGGCGCATAAGTGCATTGAATGCGGAATGTATGATCAAGGCCTGACAAAAGCCGCGAATGAGATGCCGATACTCGCTGCGCCCATCCAAAGGTCTCGTAATGATGTTGCATGGCTGTTTTATACATCTGGCACAACGGGTCGCCCCAAGGGGGTAATGACGACCCATGGCAATCTCATCGCAATGTCACTGGCCTATGCTATGGATGTGGATAATGTGTCTTCAAAGGACAATTCTCTATATGCCGCGCCCATGTCGCACGGTGCGGGGCTTTACCATTTTCCGATCCTGCGGGCAGGGGGATGTCATATCATCCCGCGCTCTCGTGGATTTGACGCGACCGAGATAGCCGGACTGGCCAAGGACATTGGCAACCTCGTTTTTTTCGCAGCGCCCACAATGATAAAACGTCAGATCGCGCATGCCTGTGCAACGGGTTACGATGGCGATGGCATAAAGACCATTATCTACGGCGGCGGCCCTATGTACATGGCCGATATCGACGAGGCATTGAAGCATTTTGGTGCGAGGTTTGTCCAGATATACGGGCAAGGCGAAAGCCCTATGACAATCACCGTCTTACCGCGCGCGCTTGTCGCAGACACCACGCATCCGAATGCAAGCCAGCGCCGAGCCTCTGTGGGGTTTGCGCAGGCAGGCGTGCAGGTGCGTGTTGTCGACGAAGCAATGCGCGACCTCCCTGCGGGGGATGTCGGAGAGGTGGTTGTCACGGGCGATACCCTGATGAAAGGCTATTGGGGCAATGATCAAGCCACAGCGGATACGGTTGTGCAGGGTTGGCTGCGCACGGGCGATTTGGGATCCATGGACACAGACGGATTTTTGACTTTGTCCGACCGTTCCAAGGATGTCATCATTTCTGGCGGAACGAACATTTATCCACGGGAGGTGGAGGAAACCATTCTCGCACATGAATTGGTGTCGGAAGTCTCGGTGATCGGGGTGCCCAGCTCTGAATGGGGCGAGGATGTGATCGCCTTTGTCGTGCTGGGACGCGACAGCCTATGCGACAGCACACAGCTTGATACGTGGTGCAAGAGCCGCATGGCTTCGTTCAAAAAGCCGAAGAAATATTACTTTGTGCAGGACTTGCCAAAAAATAGCTACGGAAAGATTCTGAAAACCAGCCTGCGTGAACGCGCTGCGCTGGATTTGGAGGGAGAGCATCAGGCGTAAGCCTGCATGCAGCACAAGGCTTGTCTGGACTGGACGGGCGCAAATGGGAGAAAAAAATGGAACGCAGGACATTTATCAAAACCGGAGCGGCTGCCGCCTCTGGCGCTTTGTTCATGGCAGCACCTTCGCTGGCGCTTGCCGCAACATCGTTAAAGTTTGACAGCTATGTCTCTGATTCCGCAGGGCCGTCCTGGATCGACCGCTGGTATCTTGATGAGCTGGAAAAGCGGACGGCAGGCGAAGTAAGCATCCGCCGCTATTGGTCGGGATCACTGAATAAAGTGGGCGAGCATCTTGGCGCAGTACGTGACGGGACATCGGAGATGACTTTGATCGCTCCCGGCTATTATCAGTCAGAGCTTCCGGTGACACGCGGACTGGAATGGTATTTTCGGATGAACCGTGCAGATGCACTGCAAAAGGTTTGCCGTGATGTCTACGAGCAGTTTGACCCCCTGCGTGCAGAATGGGAAGAGCGTCACCGCTCCAAAGTGCTTTATTGGACCAACTGGAACTATGCGCCGCTTATTTTGCGGACGCCGATCAATTCGCTCGAAGATATCAAGGGCAAGCGCATCCGTGCCTATGGTGTATCTGCAGATGTGGTCGAGGCGCTTGGTGGCACAGCTGTCGCGATGGCAGCGCCAGAGGTGTATCAGTCGTTGGAACGCGGTATTCTTGACGGCGTATACGGTTTCGACTTTGTGACAGCCATCGCTTACAAGCTGCACGAGATCGCACCGCAGTTCTATGACATCGGTGACGGCCCGCATGCGCCGGCGGCAACGATCATGAACAAGCAAGTCTATGATGGGTTGCCCGATGAAGTGCGTAAAGTTTCTGATGAGATCGTAGCTGAGATCTATGGTGGCCAGTTCAGCGCTATCTACGAAGAAGTGCTTGCAAGTTATGTGAAAACTGCCGAAGCCGAAGGCGTTACGCTGAGTGCAATTTCTGACGAACAGAAGGCAATGACCAAGGCTTTGGTTCAGCCTGCACAAGTAAACTCTTGGTTAGAGGGAACAGCAAAACCAGCAGGAATTGACGGTGAGGAAATGCAATCACTGATCGACGCTGCTATCCAGAAATATGATCCTGAAGCAACGCTCAAACGTCCCTACGAGATCAGCCAGGAGTCATGATAGGGCGTGGCGGTTGCAGAATACAAAGGATCAGTTAATGCAGATTCTAAACAGATTCCTGAATTTCGTATCTGATGTACTGGGTGCGATCGCCATGCTTTTCTTGGCATTTTTAATGTTTGGTACAACGTTTGACGTTGTGGTGCGCGCCATCACTGGCAGCCCGATCACCGGCGTGTTCGAATTTACCGAACTTGCTCTTGTGATGGTGGTGTTTCTCGGCGCGGGTTGGGCACATCGCGGTGATGCGCATATCCGCGTGACTATTTTGACCGACAAACTTTCTTCGGCGACCCGGGCAAGGGTCGTTGCTCTGGCATGGGGGATTGGCGCTTTGGGTGTGCTCATTTTGGCAATTCCCGCCACCAACGAGGCCATCTATTCGGTCTCGATCCGCGAATATCGCTGGGGGTATGTCAAAATCCCAATCTGGTGGACCAAAGCCAGTTTGGCGACGGGTCTGTGGTTTGCTTTTATCCAGATGGCAGTCCAGTCTGTTCAACTTTTTCTTTTCGGTGAGCCCGCGCCCAATGCGGCAAAGACCGGCACCAATCGACGTCAGGACTTATGATGGATCCGACTCTTGCCCCATATATTGCCGTGGCACTGATATATTTCCTGATGGCTCTTGGTGCGCCGGTCTTTGCCGCATTGGCGCTGGCCGGGGCGGCTGGTATCATTATGGTCGAGGATTTCAGCTTTCTGATGACGCGGCTAAAGTCGATCTCTTACGCAACTACAGCCGTATATACACTCACGATCATTCCGCTGTTCATTCTTATGGGCAGTTTTGCTCATCATGCACAGGTCGGCAAAAAACTCTTCGATGTGGCAAGCCGCTGGGTCGGGCATCTGCCGGGCGGTTTGGCAATGGCGGCGATCCTAACCAGTGCGGGCTTTGCTGCGACATCAGGGTCCAGCGTTGCAACTGCGGCTACGGTTGGTTCGGTCGCCATACCGGAAATGAAAAAGGCCGGATACGAAGGCAGTCTGTCTGCAGGGGCCGTGGCTGCGGGTGGAGTTTTAGGGGTTTTGATCCCGCCGAGTGTTCTGCTGATCTTCTACGCTGCGTTGACGGAAACATCGGCAGGAAAAATGTTGGTAGCTGGGTTTTTGCCGGGCCTGCTGACCGCCATTGTTTTCATGGTCGGGATCTATTTTATCGCCCGCCGCGGCAGTATGCGCCACGCGGTCACGCTACGGGCAAGCTGGGGCGAGGCGGTGCGCGAAACCGGCAAAGCATGGCAAGTTCTGGTGCTTTTCTTGGTGGTCATGGGGGGTATCTATCTGGGTCTCGTTACGCCAACAGAAGCTGGCGCAGTGGGGGCGTTTGTTGCGCTAATAATGCTGCTCATGCATCGTGCCAGCTGGTCGGGTATGATGGGGCGCATCGTTGAAAGCTTTCAGTCGACGATCAATACAACTGTGATGATCATGTTCACCATGATCGGTGCGGCTGTGTTCAGCTATTTTCTGACGCTGATTCAGGTACCCAACCATTTGGCGGAGGCCGTCGTCGGATCTGGTTTGCCACCCTATTTTATCATTGCAATGCTGTTGCTGGTTTTTGTGCCACTGGGTATGTTTCTCGATGCATTTTCGATGATGGTTATCACTATTCCGATTATGTTTCCCACGGTGCAGTCATTGGGTTTCAACCCGATTTGGTTTGGCATTTTGGCCGTCAAGATGTGCGAAATAGGACTGATAACGCCGCCTGTTGGTCTAAATTGTTATGTCATTGCCGGCATCGATCGCGAAACGCCTTTGCCAGAAATTTTCCGCGGCGCGCTCTGGTTCGTTTTGCTGGAAGTCATCACAATCATGATCTTGTTCGCTTTCCCGGTCATCACCACAGTGCTTCCTGATTGGATGAACTCCTAACTCAGCATACAGGGAAAAATATATGCTTACGTTTGAAAAAGGTGCCGCACTGATAACTGGCGGCGGCTCCGGAATTGGCCGCGCAACTGCACTGATGTTGGCCAAGGCGGGGACACAGGTGGCCGTTGCTGACATTGATCCCGTCGCAATCCAGCAGACAGTTTCTGACATTGAGGGGTTGGGTGGCGCTGCTCTGGCTGTGCCGATTGATGTACAGGACAAACAATCGGTTGATGATGCTTTTGAGCAAGTCGAAGCATGGCACGATGGAATTACTATCTTGGTCAACAGCGCGGGCATTTTGCGGATGGACACCTTCGAGGATTTTGACGTCGAGACCTGGAACCAGGTGTTCAACGTTAATGTCACGGGCAGTTTTCTGTGTGGCCAGCGCGCAGCGGCAAATATGAAGAAAGTGGGTTATGGCCGGATCATCAACCTGTCTTCGATAAGTGGAACGCGAGCCGGTGTCGGGCGCACGGCTTACGGCACATCCAAGGCTGCAATTTCAGGGCTGACCCGTCAGATGGCGCTGGAGTTGGGCCGTCACGGGATCACGGCCAACGCCGTTGCCCCCGGTGCAACGACGACCCCGATGACGAATGAAGCCTATACAGAGGAGACGAAGGCGTTGTTGCTGCCCATGATCCCCACAGGTTTTATTGCAACTCCAGAGGATATAGCCA
Source organism: Sulfitobacter brevis (assembly GCF_900112755.1). Taxonomy (GTDB): domain Bacteria; phylum Pseudomonadota; class Alphaproteobacteria; order Rhodobacterales; family Rhodobacteraceae; genus Sulfitobacter; species Sulfitobacter brevis. Next base: position 9,107 of record NZ_FOMW01000024.1, read on the forward strand.
ACGCAATTGTTTTCCTTGCATCCCAGCAAGCACGCTATATCAACGGCCACACCTTGCCTGTGGATGGTGGATATCTGGCTTCAGGAATGCTGCAGACCGGCTCGATCTCGTTGAATTGAGGCAGTGGCTGCATAGCGTGTGGCACAGAGGGGCTAACCGCGAGAGTTGTCCGCCCGCAGGCGATCTGCAGGCGGATTATTACTCATTCCGTGCGCAGGGAAGCGCTTACATTTGTTTCCAATCTCCGGATCCTTCGAAGGCGGATGCAGCCTGATAGATTGTGGATTCGTCGTAAAATTTTCCCACCAACATCATGCTCACAGGAAGACCGCTCGACATGCCGCATGGGATCGCCATCGCTGGGTGCCCGGTCACGTTGAAGGGAGCGGTATTTGGTAGCATCTCGAACGCGCGCGACAGGATATCCTTGCGGGGGCCTCCGGCCTCCGGCAGTTTCGTCGCTTTCAGGGGCAGGGTTGGCATCAACAGCAGATCGTATTCTTCCAATGCCGTGTCATAAGCTTCTTTTAACTTGCGGGCCAGGTTCTGCGCCTTGGCATAGAAGTGGCCGCGATGGTGGCGAATGCCATATTCGCCCACGAGCATTGAGATCTTCAGCGTATCCGAAAGCTCATCGGCTCGGCTTTGCCAGCCTGCGAGATGGTCAAGCAGCGACGTAGCATAGAGACCTTTCCAGTTCATTCCCAAACCATTGCCGTTCATCATCTGAAATTGCAGACCTTCAAGTGCGATAGGCGACCAGATTGCTGGGCCAAGTTTGTGCATCTCCACTGACACTTCCTCGACCGCGGCCCCGTTTTGGCGGAACAAATCGGCCGCGGCGCGGACCTTTTCGTCCACATCTTTCTCGGAACTGTCGTGGCCGAAACCTTCCTTTAGAATGCCGATCTTGAGGCCTTTGACGTCCTTATCCAGTGCGTCAGTATATTTGGCGGTCTTGACGTTGTACTGCCGTGGATCGAGTCCGTCCGCACCTGCGAGAACTTCCAGCATAAGCGCATTGTCGGCGACATTGGCTGTTATCGGGCCGGTATGGTCGATTGTGGATTCGATCGGCATAATCCCACTGTATGGCACCAACCCATGCGTGCCTTTCATACCGTAGAGCCCCGAATAGGCTGCGGGGATCCGGATGGACCCCCCCTGATCTCCGCCGATAGCCATGTCGACCTCACCAGATCCAACCAGTGCGGCGCTGCCCGAAGAGGAGCCGCCTGCCGAATATCCCTTCTTGATCGGGTTATGAACCGGGCCGGGTTGGGAAGTGTGGCTCCCCCCCGAAAGGCAGAAATACTCGCAAACAGCCTTGCCTTTAATGGTGGCACCAGCATCGAGAAGCCGGGTCACGATAGTAGCGTCAATATTGGGCACGTAGCCTTCAAGCAAATTGGAGCCATTGCGCATCGGGACGCCGGCAAGGCAAACGTTGTCCTTGAGTGCAACTGTCTTGCCTTTAAGCGGACCGTCCTTCGCGCCTTCTACATCGACCTTCCAAGCCCAAGCGTTAAGCTCGTTTTCCTCGGCGTCCGGATGATAGCCGGTGACGCGCGGATATTTAACCGCAGGGAGGTAATCTGGAAGGGCATCGACAGCGTCATAGGCTGCCATAGTTGCATCAAGTTCCTCATGGAAAAAATCGAGATCTTCGGGCGAAAAGTTCATTCCCATGCTCTCGGCCAATTCGTTGAGCTGTTTCTTATTCGGGCGGGTAACTGGCATTTTTTGCACTCCTGGGCTGTTGATTGGGGTTATTTCAAGTCACATTCGGATAACTTGGTGGCTCACAAGAACCTCCGGCGGCGCAAAGAGCAGCGATCCCGCCGCGTCGAAGAAACGTACGACTGCATCGGACGTATTGTGCAGCGCCATTGCTGCTTCATCCGAAAAGCATTCGATGGTAGTGAACAGGACCTTGTCGTCCTGAGCACAGCGCAACACTCTGTAATCTTCGGTTCCAGGCTCGTACTCACGGGCATCATTCACCACATCGGAAAGCGCCAATTGCACTTTCTCGGCCTGGTTCGGCGCGCAGCTGAATTGAACTGTCTGAACGATCACTCCACTCTCCTTTTTGCAGCTATTCTTTTGGCTCATCCCATGCCCACAAACTCGTTGACCACGTCGGGGTCGCTGAGATCTTTGGCGGACAGGGTGCGGCTAACTTTGCCTCGGTGGATAATTAACACACGGTCCGATAAGGCCTGAATGAAATCAAGATTTTGCTCAACCAGCACGATCGACATGCTTGAGCGCTTGCGGATTGCAAGAAGCAGGTCTGCAATCTCGTCGATTATCGAGGGTTGGATGCCTTCGGTCGGTTCATCTAACAGCATAACTCGGGGTCGCCCGCAGAGGCAGCGTGCGATTGCCAGAAGTTGTTGTTCGCCACCACTTAGGGCGCCGCCATTGCGTTCCAACAGCCGCTCTAACCGGGGAAAATCGGCCAGTACCTCCTCGACAATGCCGCGCCGCTTGTCAGCACCGGAAAGCGCGCCCATCATAAGATTTTCACGCACTGTGAGGGAGGGGAATATTTCTCGTCCTTGCGGCACATACCCGATCCGCATGCGGGCGCGCTTGTGGGCACCTGCGCCGGTAATCGGCTCACCGTCTAATGAGATGCTACCCGACATCGGCGTGATGTGACCAATTAAGGTGCGCATAAGCGTGGTCTTGCCCATACCATTGTGACCTAAGATACCGACATATTCATTGTCGTCCACATGGAGCGATAGACCGTGAAGGATAGGCAACGCGCCGTAGCCAGCTACAAGATTTTTTGCTTCGAGCATCAGGCAACCTCCGTCCGGCCAAGATAAACATTTCGCACTTCAGGATCTCTCAACACGACATCGACAGGTGCTTCGCGCAAAATCTTCCCTCGGTGAAAGACCGTGACAATATCGGCGATCCGTTTGATGAACTGCATATCGTGTTCTACCACCACGATGGTTGTATTGGTGTTGAGCTCCTTGAGGAGCTCTGCAGTGCGAATTCTCTCTTCTTGGTCCATGCCGGCCGAGGGTTCATCGAGCAGGATGAGGCGGGGGTTGCGTGCGATCACCATACCGATCTCGACCCATTGGCGCTGGCCGTGGGCCAACTCGCCCACCAGCTTGTGGACAAAGCTGGCGAGCTTAAGTTCGTCAACGACTTTTTCGACGCGCTGGTCGGCGGTTTTCTTGTCGGTGTCAAACTGTGCAGCCAGCCAAAGATTTTCGCGCGCCGACAGACCGTCGAAGACATCGGGTTTCTGATTTTTTATTCCGATGCCACGTCGGGCGATCTCGAAACTGGATAGCCCGGTCACGTCATCGCCATCGAACAGGATCTTTCCCGAAGTTGGGGCGATTTGACCAGTTAACAGCTTAAAGAATGTACTCTTGCCGGCCCCGTTTGGCCCAATGAGGCAACGCAATTCACCTTTTTTGAGGGTGAAATCGACAGTATCTGTGGCGTGAACACCGCCAAAGCTTTTGACCAGCCGACGTGTTTCGATCAACGGCATATCTGCAGCGTCGCTCATACGTCGGGTCCTTTCTCGTTATCAGATCCGGGCTCAGCTTGCCCTCCTGGGCGCACGCCGAGCAGCCGTAGCAGCAGATTGCCGAGGGTTGGGACCAAGCCTTCCTTAAAGGCCAGTACGAAGACGATCAGGATGACGCCCAGAACTAAGGTGACCTGGCCCACGCCCTGCATACCCAACCAAGTGGTGAGATACTGAATTATGCCGACACCCACGATTGGGCCAATCAGAGTGGCCTTGCCACCGACGATGACCCAGATAATAACTTCCGCCGCACGATCGAGACCAAACATCTCTGGCGCCACGAAGTTTCCCCAGATCGCGAACATCGTCCCTGAAAGACCTGCAAGCGCGCCTGAAAGGATGAAAGCGAGCAGCTTGTAACGCCGCGCATCATAGCCCAGCAGCTCGATGCGCTGCTCGTTTTCGCGGATACCGATCATGACGCGGCCAAAAGGCGTAGTCAGTAACAGGCGTAACCCAATGTAGACGAGGATCAGCAGTGCCGCCGCAAGGTAATAGACGTGGTCGATAAATAGCGTGATTTCAGGGTTCCAAGGAACTTGAAGGGGAGGGACGCCGGGGATGCCGTTCTGGCCATTCAGTCGGACATCGCCCACCACATATTGCGATCCTGAGGTGGCGCGCATGGCCTTGTTCATGATCAGCGTGATCACCAGCGTCATTACCGAGAAGTAAATGTCGCTCAGCTTGCCGTAGACCATAAAATATCCCAGCACCGCGGCCAAAAGCATTGGTAGCAAGATACCCAGAAAGAAGGGCAGGGTAGTGGTGCCGAAATTCATCGCGGCCACCGCGTAGACATAGCCTCCGGCACCGAAGAAAGCCGTCTGACCAAAACTGAGGATCCCAATATAGCCCCACAGGAAGCTCATGCTTAGGGCCAGCAACGCCAGCACCAGCACAACCGACAGATCGAGAAGTTGCGCCAGACCAAGAGTTTGTGGCAAGAGCGCGAGGATAACTGCTGCGATTACGATGAATGCCCACCACACCGCTCCGGGAGACTCGGAGGAAGGACTTTGCAGTTTCTGAAGGAATTTTATCATTAGTGTCAAATCCCTTTCCGCATGCGACCGGTGATGCCTTGAGGCAAAAGACGCAGCATGATCACCGCGACAAAAAGAACACAGATTTCAGCAAGTACGGGCGAAAGTTCATAAGAGACCACCCCGTCAATCACGCCATAGAGGCCGGATGCCGAAACGGTGCCGATCAGGGGCCATGGCCCGCCCGAAATCACAGCAATGAAGGCTTTGGAAATATAGAACCCGCCCATTGTCGGCGACGCGCCGAAGAGCGGCACCAGCAGTGCGCCAGCAAGCCCAGTAATTGCCGAACCGAAACCGAAGGTGAACATGTAGATCATTGAGGTGTTGGTCCCCAGTGCCCTTGCCATTTCTGGGTTCTGCATGGTGCCGCGCACGAGGAGTCCGAGATTTGTGAACCGCCAGATCGCATAAGTGCCCAGCAGCATCATCAACGCCGCCCCGATCATCACCAAGCTGTAGCCGGGTACGTTCAGTCCGCCCAGGCTAACAGGACCCATGTTTGATGGCACGGACTGCGATTGCGGCCCCGCAACCGTTGTGACGATGCCCATGAGAAACAGGCTGATGCCCCATGTTGCAAGCAATGTGTCGAGAACACGCCCATAGAGGAAGCGGATCACCGTACGCTCGACGATGACACCGACCAGGCCCACAGCCAGCCCCGCGGCGAGCATGGCCAGCCAGAGTGGCAGCCCCAGATTGGACCCCAGCACGCAGAAATAGGCTCCCAGCATGAGGAACTCGCCCTGAGCCAGATTGATGACCTTCATCATTCCGAAAATAAGTGCCAGCCCGAGGCTGATCAGGATCAGAATGCTAAATGAGAAAGCAATCTGATAGACATATACCATCAATGAATCCATCGGCTTCTCCCAAGTAAGGTCTTGCTGTGATGCAGCTGATTAAAAGTTTGAAATAGTGGAATTGCAGGGTCGCAAGTTGGGACCGCCCGACGAGAGGCGGGCGGTCCACGCCGCATCAGTCGAGTTGGACCTCGTACTGCGTCGTATCGTCTGGATTTTCGTTGAGATTGCACACAAGTTGCGTATCGATCGGAGGCTTCTGGTCGAAGGTCCTGATCGCCTTGAATTCCTGCTTGTCGTCCTGCACGGCCACGTGGATGTTCATGACCGTGTGATTGGTCTGACCGTCAATTGTGTAAAGGCCTCCCGCACCTTCCACAGAAGTCCCGCCGAGGGAGGCCATGACCGCGTCCGGCTCGACCGAACCAGCCCGGCGTACTGCCTCGGCCCAGAGTGACATTCCGCGATAACCGCCTTCGCCATATTCGCCGATGTAGTCATTCTCGCCGGTGTATTCTTTGAAGCGGCGTACGAAGTCATTGGCTGCCGGAGTGTCGAGACCATCATAGAACGAGGTGGCAAGGATGATGCCTTCACCTTCTTCCGGGGCAAGCTCGACCTGTTCGCGCCCTATACTGTAGGTCGTTGAGGCAAGCATCATTTTGTCGGTACCAATAGTGGCATGGAATTGACGGTAGAAACTCATGTGCGCGGCACCCACGAGAGCGGACCAGACCACATCGGGCTTGGCGTCTTGAATGCGCGCAAGCACGGAGGAGAAGTTCGAGACATCAAGCGGTATGAACTCGACGGCAAGGTCTTCACCGCCCAGATCGCGGATGTATTTCTGTAACCACTTCGATGTGATGTGGCCATAATTGTAATCCGCCGCCAGAATGTAGCCCTTCTTGCCTCCCAACTCGTTGACCACATAGGGGCAGAGCGCATCAAGCTGTTGGCCGGGGACCATGCCAGTCGAGATGTGGCGGCGATCACAGACACCTCCCTCATAGAGCGAGTTGTAAACGTAGAGCCCCTTAAAGCGGTTTACGATGGGGCGGATCACCTCGCGCGATGAGCTGGTCACACCGCCGTGAATGACGTCGACCTCATCGCGCAGCAGCGCTTGTGTGGCGTACTGCGAGTAAAGCTGGTTACTCGACTGTGCATCGTAGAAGATCAACTCCAGCGGCCGGCCGAGTAGTCCACCAGCCTTGTTGATTTCATCGGCCGCCATGGCGACGGCTTTCATCTGCTTAAGCGAATAGATATTGAGCCCCCCGGTCTGGTCGAGGATGTTGGCGACCTTAATCGGTTTCTCTTGGGCGAGGGCAGCTGAGGAAAGAGTGCCCTGCAAACTTGCGAAGGCGAGGCCGCCACTTGCGAGGCGGGTGAACTGTCTACGTGAAAGTTTCATAATCGTACTCCATTTTCCCTGTTGTTTTTTCTGCGCATTTTAAGGCGCCATGAGTGGCCACTTTTACCCAGCGTTCACGCTGGGGTCCGTGGTCCGATTATCTATTTTTCCAGTCGCCCAGTTCCTCGAACACATGCGCGGCGCGGATCAGCGTAGATTCGTCGAAATGTCGGCCCACCATCATCATGCCCACTGGCAAACCGTCGATCATACCGACCGGGATGGTAAAGGCCGGATGGCCAGTCACGTCGAACGGACAGGTATTGGCCTGCATGTTCAGGGCGGTGGTGACGTAGTCCTCGAGTCCGCAGTCATCGGCAGGGATCGCGGAGGCGGTAAACGGGATCGTCGGCATCACAATCATGTCGTGGTCTTTTAACAGCGCATCATAGGCCGCGCGCAGGCCCCAGCGCAGGTTCTGTGCCTTCGCGTGATACGTGCCGTGCGTGGTGCGATGCATGTATTCGCCCAATAGCATGACCATTTTTACCGTCCCCGCCACATCATTGATGCGGGTGTCGTATCCTTTTCCCATATGAGAAATGAAACTGGTGGGGTAATAGCCATGCACATTAGTGCCAAAACCGTTCCCGCGGATCATCATCTCCGCAGCGCCTTCAAGGATGATACCGTTCCAGATGTGCGGGCCGTCATAATGTTGCGGGAGAGAGGCTTCGGTTACTGCGGCCCCTGCAGAGCGCAGTGCATCGACCGCGTCGCGCACGGTCTTGCTGACACCGGGATCGCTCTCATCGTGCTCGAACCCCTCTTTAAGAACGGCAATCTTGAGGCCTTTTATGTCACCGCCTAAAGCGTCCATGTAGGGCTGTGTCTTGGCGCCTACAGTGCGGGCATCCCATCCATCGTGTCCGGCGATGACGCTCAGGAGTCTGGCTGTGTCCTCAACCGTGGCACACATCGGGCCGAGGTGATCCATTGAATGGGATATTGGCATCGCACCCGATGTAGGTACAAGCCCCCAAGTCGGTTTGAGGCCGTAAATGCCGCACCATGCAGACGGTGTGCGGATGGAACCGCCTTGGTCACCGCCGATCGCCATCGGCACGTCTCCGGCAGCGACAACCGCAGCGCTGCCGCCTGATGAGCCCCCGGCACTATGTGTTGGTTTGTGCGGGTTGCGGATGGGTCCGTAGGCGTTAGTGTGACTTGCGCCGGAAAAACAAAGATCCTCACAGGCGGCCTTGCCCGCAATTGTTCCACCGGCTTCCAAAATACGGGTCACGAGCGTCGCATCGATGTCTGGTACAAAGCCTTCAAGTAAAGCCGAGCCGTTCATCAGCGGCACGCCGGCGACACAAATGTTATCCTTGATTGCAACAGATTTTCCCGCCAGCAGCCCCTCGTCCTTAAGCTTGATGTCGGTTTTCCAGTACCAAGCATTGTAGGGGTTCTCTTCCGCATCGGGGCGATAGCCCGGAACACGGGGTGCTACCACCGGGAGCTTGGCCTCAGGTAGGGTATCAAGCCGTTTGTAAGAGGCAATGGATCCGGCCATCAGCCCCCGATATGATGCAGCTTCCTCTGTTGACAGCTCGAGACCTTTGTCCTTGGCAATTTCGAGAAGTTGACTGACTGAGGGCATCGAAACGGTCATCGGGGTCTTCCTTTCCGCCGAATGGCAGTGGTCAAAACAAAAAACCCCTTATCCCAGTATGGGAGAAGAGGCGCACTTGCCTTAGGATTTTACATCCGGCGATTTTTTTCAGTAGATCTGAAGCCAGCAAGAATATAACAGGTCCCGCCAGCTAAACACGATGTAATACGTGTCAGCAGACAAGAATTTTTGTCAAAAGAGACCGCTCTCGAAAGTGAGTTTCACTACTGCGTGAAGGCTCTTGCGTAGCGCAGCGCCATTGCTGCCTCTTAACGCTGTTCCAAAAAAATTTACTTGTCAACAGGTTTAAGTTCCGTGACCTTCGCGAGGGTCACTGGGTGTCAGGGTAAACAGCCAGCGCCTGATTTATAAGGATTAGGTTTGGGAGGTATGGCCTTGAATTACATAGATAATAAGGTTACAAAAATTCCGGTTGGCATCCTGTACTCCTTAACGGGCCCTTACGGTGGCGTGAATGCCAGCATGGTTAACGCAGCGATTCTCGGACTTGAGGAGGCCAACGCCGAACTGAAGGGATCGTTTGAGTTAGAGCCATTTTTCCGTGACTGCCACGGCAAGCTTTCCGCCTATACTAAAAATTGTGAACTGATGATCTATCAAGACGGTTGTCAGCATATCATCGGATGCTACACTTCGGCTGCGCGCAAACAGATATTACCGCTTCTTGAGCGTACAAACACTTTGCTATGGCATTCAGCGCGTTACGAAGGCTTCGAGGCCAGCGAAAATGTGCTCTACCTCGGGGCCTCGCCAAATCAGCATTTAATCCCTTTGGTGCGCTATATTCTCGCGGAGATGGTCCCCGAGATTTATTGCGTCGGGTCCAATTACATCTGGACTTGGGAATCGAACCGTCTGCTGCGTGAGCAGATTGTTGAAGGGGGTGGTCGCATTATTGCGCAAAGATTGGTTCCGATGGGGGATCTCCAGATCGATCATATTATTTCGGAGATCATTTCTTTGAAGCCACCGGTGGTGTTTAATACGCTTGTGGGGGAGGCAAGCTATCGGTTTTACCGCGCGCTTTGGCGGGCAGTCTCGGCAGATCCAGATCTGAAACCAGGCGATATCACTGTCGTGAGTTGCAGCTTGTGCGAGGAAGAGCTTCCTCTCATCGGGGAGCCCGCCTCAATCGGCCATCTAACATCGGCAACTTATTTTCGAAGCCTGCAGCGGCAGGAGAACATTGAATTCTTGGCTCGGTATCGGAAACGGTTTGGCGTTGGAACCGCACCGTCGGTGGACGCTGAATCAGCATATGTCTGTGCAAGAATGCTTGGGCGTTCCATCGCGGCTGCAGGAACTGATTTAGTCAGCAAGGTGCGCGACGCTGCAAAGTCTTCCGCCTTCGAAGCGCCAGAGGGCACGGTGCGTATCGATCACGCGACCAATCACAGTTTTCTAACGCCGCGACTGGCGGTCTCCACGCGCGGCTTTTCGTTTAAGATTATTTGGGAGGCCCCTGAAACCGTCGATCCGGATCCGTTTCTGGTATGGCAGGGCGAAACACAGACGCGCCCAGAAGCCCGCGCGAGCGACGTGGTGAACTCCGATGAAAAGGAGACTTGAAAATGAAGCAAAAGAAGCCTCGCATGTTATTTCGCGGCTTGCATGCGTTGATCTGGCACGACTCAGATTCAAACCGGCAATTTTTGGAACTTTATTTGCAGCGTCTGGGAATCCGGGTTTCATCATGTGGCGTCGCGGGAAAGCTTGAAAGGTGTCATGAGTTTGATCTTTTGTTCTTTGACAGCGACCATGATCTACCAATTGATGACTTGAAGCACGATGGGCCATCGATCGCTCTGGTCGGATCCGAGGCGCCCTCGCGATTACAATGGATCTTGGATCACAAAGTGGCCTCTCTGATTTTCAAGCCCGTGCGCTCTGCTGGGATCTACGGTTCTATCGTTTTCGCAATGAACCAACATGAAGAGCGGCTTTCAATCGCTGCGCAACAGGATCGGTTCAGTTCAAAAATTCGGTACCGAAAACTGGTGATCTTCGCTGTCTTAAAATTGATGAGGGAGCAGGGGTGCAATGAGGAAGCGGCATTTTCAGGGTTGCGACGACAGGCGATGGAGCGCCGGATCACAATCGAGATGCTTTGCGCCGACATGCTTGGCCAAAACTTACCCTCTAATCGACTGCATGACGCCTGAACTGCCTTAGCATCGGGGGCGATAGCCACCCGGCGAAATGTGGGGATGGCGTGAAGGTCAGCATACCGTGGTGGGTGATTGCGTATTCCGGGGTGATCCGGCCACCTGTACCGATAGCATCCGGCCACCCATACCGATTTGATCCGGCCATGGATTCCGGGGCATCCGGCCACCCCTATTTTGACACGATTTAAGCGACTGCGAGGCGATCTGTAGCAGGGCTACTCTGGCGTTCATTTGAACGAGAGAGAGCCCAATGAAGAGATTGCCAATGCGGAAGATACGGGAAGCTTTGCGGCTTCGATCAGATGGATTTTCAGGACGCCGTGTTGCGCAAAGCCTGTCGGTGGGCCGCGCGACGATATCGGAGTATTTTC
>NZ_FOMW01000035.1 GCF_900112755.1 Sulfitobacter brevis
CATCTCTCGTCGATGAGACGGCCTCAAGACTTTTTTCCGAGGGCTTCCTTGAGCAACTCATTCTGCATGCTCATCTCCGCATACATCTTCTTGAGGCGGCGGTTCTGCTCGGCCATGTCCTTCATCTCTACGATGAGCGACGCGTCCATACCGCCAAATTTGGCCCGCCATTTGTAAAAGCTGGCACTGCTCATCCCATGCTCCCGGCAAAGCTCAGAGACCGGCACACCGCCCTCCGCCTGCTTCAACACAGCCATGATCTGCGCATCGCTAAATCGTCCGTTCTTCATCGTAAATCTCCTCAGATATCTTGCCGAGAAAATTCTACTTTTGAACACCACTAATTTTAGGGGGGATTACCCCAGCTTTTGAGTTACGAGTCCGGTGTGTCAGCATCACTGTCAAACCGCGCTTTGCGAAGTCGTGCTGTTTTTTGATGACGGATTTCTGCCTCGTCTTCGTTGATGCGTCTCACAATGCGCGTTGTCTTATCCAGCGGCGTTTCTTTCGGGGACGTGCCGGATGTAAAGATGGTCGTTTTAGCCAAATTGGCCATGAGTAGTCTCCTTAAAATTCGTGCGTGCAATGGTGTGACGTGGCGCAACAAGCCACGCACCGTTCTGGCCGCAAAGCTTTGCGGCAAAGAGCTTTTGACTGAAGATGTGAGAAGAACTGTTATGATGGTTCGGGTACGACCAGAACCGGACAGAGTGCCGATCTCGTAACCCTGCGGGCGACCGAAGTGTCGAGAAACGCTTTAAGCCAAGATCGGTTTGGGGAACCAACGACAATGAGATCAGCGTTGAACTCATCGGCAAACGCGACGATGACCTCCTCGATCTGGCCTATACGCACCTCGATTTTGGTTTCGACACTTGAACCGCAGGCGGTCTTTAGCTCTTCGAGCTGATCGCGGCGATCTTCGATGATTTGCGCATCGTCAGTCGCGACAAGGGGAACGGCGGTGACCATTGGTCCTGCTGCCGCCAGTCCTGCCCCCTCGAAGGCTGTTGGGACAACATTGAGCAAGCAGACCTTGCCGCCCACGCTCTCGGCCATGTCAAAGGCGACGCCAGCCACTTCGCAGTTTAGATACTGATCGACTGTCGTGAGAACCATGATGCGTTGGAAGCGTGCTGTTTGGACGTCTGTGGTCTCTACGCCTTCAACATCTTTGACATTTTCGAGATGAATGAGGGCGGACTGTAGATCCTCCGCGTTGTAGGATGGAGTTGATCCGGCCATGCCCTCGGATGTTGCCTCCAGCTTTTGATCCGCATCGGCAGCCATCGACTTTAATATTTTCACCTTGTCAGCGTGGCCGAGCTTGACGTCGCTCAAGACATGATCCGGTGTTTCAAAGTGGCCCGAGGGGTTTGATACTCTTGCTTGTGCATAATTGGTCATGGTGCTCCTTCTTCACTGCGATTGACAAGCTATCGGCAGTAACTGTCTGAATGATGTGGGTTGCGACCACCCTGTTCGGATCGGTCTATTTGGACCCTGCGGGCAGCTTGGACATCATGTTCCAGCAATCGCTTCAAATCCGGCAACATGCCAGTCTTCTTGGTCCGTACCGTTAACTATACAGGGAACAAAGGAAAAAATCAATGTCAGTGGACGGCAGCACTGGTTTTCCGCTCGTTACCAACTGTGAATGCAGCCACACCCGCTCATGAAAAAAGTACAGGATCAGCTTGGTAGTGACATCATTTATCGAAAGCAGCCGCCCATATCATCGGCGGCAATGTCGGTTTTGTCCGCAGACCGACGTTTGAGCGGTGAGTATGCTGCGCGATGCACGAAGGGCTGGTTCGACGGGCCGCAGCGCAGCATGTCTACCAAAGGTGAAAGGCGGCAATGGGCCGTCCTTGTCGAACGGCCCTAACTCTTAAATTTCGGTGGCTTCCGAAATTGCCAATGCGTCTTCCAGTTCAACGCCCAGATAACGAACTGTGCTGTCCATCTTCGTATGTCCCAACAGAAGTTGAACGGCACGGAGGTTGCCTGTCTTCTTATAGATCTGGGTAACCTTCGTGCGGCGCATCGAATGGGTGCCATAGGCGGTCACTTCCAAACCGATGGATGAAACCCAATCCCGAACGATGCGAGCATATTGGCGTGTTGAGATGTAAAGCCGCTCGTGGAAACGCCCGGGCCAAAGATATTCGGACCCGACCATCAACGGATCTTCCATCCACTTCGCCACTGAGGCGCGTGTGCCTTCGGAAATTTCGAACCGCACAGGTTTTTGGGTTTTGCTTTGCAGCACGGATGCCCGTTCTCTAATCTGTCCAGACGCCATGACATCGACGACTTTCATCCGTACGAGGTCACAGCCGCGCAGCTTGGTGTCGATCGCCATATTGAACAGGGCCAGATCGCGATGGTTCTCGGCCAGTTCCAGCCGGACACGGATCGCCCAGACATGTTTGGGCTTCAGTGGTCGTTTTTGACCAACGATGCGCCCCTTATTCCACGCGGGGCGAAGTGTGCGAATGGCCGGTAAGTTTGGTGTTTGCATCACAGTTCCTCCGATCCGCCATGCCCTCCCACATCGACAACCCGACGTTGACACTGCACTATATCATGAAAATCTGCGGCGCATCGGAGATCAGCACCGAGCCCGAAGTGCAAAAATTCTGCAACGCGGCGAATGCCGCTTTCGAATTCTTGAACAGCCGTTTTCCTCTATAATTCAATTCGCCGAAGGCGCAGCGCGTTGCTGATAACCGAGACGGACGATAGGCTCATCGCGGCCGCCGCAATCATTGGTGAGAGTAAAAGGCCCGTGACGGGGTAGAGCAATCCCGCCGCAATGGGCACGCCAAGCGTGTTGTAGGCGAAGGCAAAGAACAGGTTCTGCTTGATGTTGCGCAGGGTGGCGCGAGCAAGTTTGCGTGCGCGAACGATGCCCATGAGGTCGCCGCCCAGAAGGGTAATGCCTGCACTTTCCATCGCAACGTCTGCACCCGTGCCCATCGCGATACCGACGTCGGCGGCGGCCAGTGCGGGCGCGTCGTTCACGCCGTCGCCCGCCATCGCGATCTTGTGGCCTTCACGCCGCAGCGTGTCGATCAGCGTCTTTTTGTCTTCCGGCATGACACCCGCGCGCACCTCGTCGATGCCGAGCTTGCTCGCGACTGCTTGCGCCGTGCGTTCGTTGTCGCCTGTCGCCATGATCACCCGCAACCCTTGGGCATGCAGTTCCTTGATTGCCTGCGCGGTGCTGTCCTTGATTGGGTCGGCGACGGCTACGATGCCCGCAAGTGCCCCATCGACCGCGATGAACATCGCCGTCTTGCCCTCCATGCGCAAGGTGTCGGCGCTAACTTCGGCGTCGGTCGTATCCAAGCGCATTTCCTGCATCATCGCGGCATTGCCGAGGGCTACAGCGCGTCCGCCAATCTTTCCGCGCACACCCTTGCCGGTGACGGCCTCGAAGTCGGTGGCCTCTTGCCGCGCTGCGCCGACCGCTTCGGCCCCTTCTACGATCGCTTCAGCCAGCGGATGTTCGGACCCGCGTTCCAGTGCCGCGGCCAAAGACAGCAGGTCGGCCTCGGAAATATTCCCCAACACCAGCGTGTCGGTCAGCTTCGGCTTGCCCATCGTCAGCGTGCCGGTCTTATCGACGATCAGCGTGTCAACGCCTGCCATGCGCTCCAGCGCCTCTGCATCCTTGATTAATACGCCCGCTTGCGCGCCGCGTCCGGCAGCAGTGGTAATAGAGATTGGAGTGGCAAGTCCAAGCGCGCAGGGGCAAGCGATAATCAGCACCGAGACGGCTGAAGCGATCGCAAAAACCAGTGCGGGTTCGGGTCCAAAGATCATCCACGCAACGAAAGCTAAGATCGCGATACCTACGACCGTCGGCACGAAAATAGCCGAGACCCGATCCGCCAGTCCCTGAATTGCGGCACGTGATCGTCGGGCGTTCGATACCATGGTCACAATCTGCGCCAGCACGGTATCAGCGCCGACCTTTCCTGCTTCGATCACGAGGCTGCCGTTCTTGTTGATTGTGGCACCGGTCACCGCGTCCCCGGGGCCTTTCTCGACTGGCATCGACTCGCCTGTGAGCATGCTTTCGTCCAGCGACGACCGGCCTTCGATCACTGTCCCGTCCACCGGAACCGCGTCCCCGGGGCGCACGCGCAACCTGTCGCCTTCCATAATATTTTCCAGCGGCGCGTCGTATTCATTTCCATCCGGCAGGATACGCCGCGCGGTTTTGGGCGCGAGGTCAAGAAGCGCACGGATCGCGTCTCCCGTGCGTTCGCGCGCGCGCAGTTCCAGCACCTGACCGACAAATACCAATGCTATGATCACCACCGCCGCTTCGAAATATGTGCCGACGCCATGGCCCATGCGATATTGTTCCGGAAAGAGGCCCGGCAGGAACGTTGCAAAGATCGAATAGAGATAGGCCGCCCCAACGCCAAGACTGATGAGTGTCCACATGTTGGGCGAGCGGTTCACGACCGAATCCCAGCCCCGTTTGAAGAACGGCAATGCTGCCCAGAGCACGATGGGCGTGGCCAGCACAAACTCAAGGTAGCTGGCCATCTGATGCCCGATCCAATCGCGCACTGGCAATCCGACCAGCCCGCCCATGGTCAAGACGATCAGGGGCACTGCTGCACCAGCCGAGATCCACATACGGCGCGTAAAGTCGGTTAGTTCCTCACTGGGTTCATCCGAAGGAACCATCGGTTCCAGCGCCATACCGCAAATTGGGCAGGCACCGGGCGCGTCGCGGATAATTTCTGGATGCATCGGGCAGGTATACTGGACGTCCGCAGGGGCTACCTTTGGGCGCTCGGCGCTTCGGCCCGTTGCATAGAACCACGGGTCATCCTTGAATTTCGTCTGGCATTTCTCGGAGCAGAAATGGAAAGTCTCGCCTCCGAACGCCGCGTGGCGCCCATCGGCCTTGACCGCGACCGTCATCCCGCAGACCGGGTCCTTTGCCGTCTCAGCTCCTGCCGGAATGCCGGGCGCGGCGTGATGATGATCGTGGTCCATGTTGCGGGAACCTTTCTGGTTCTGTAGTAGTTTCACGCTTCCAGTGACTGGAAACTCAAGTCATTTTCGATGGTGGTCGGGAGCGCCTTCCCTGACAGGATTGCGCGCGAGGAACACCCGCATAAACAGGAACACCAGCGCCATGCCGACGAGGCCGATCACGACGATCAGCGAGTCGGACTGCCATTTCATAGTCGCGAAGGCGGCCAGTACCACGGCATCGAGCATGATGGCTGTCAGCAGCACCCAGCCACGTGCGCCGATCTCCTCGCGGAGATGCCGGAACACGCCCAAATGGATGATGATGTCCATCACCAGGTAGAAGATCGCCCCAAGCGAAGCGATGCGGCTGAGGTCGAAGAAGACCGTCAAGAAGCCCGCGATCACGACGGTGTAGACGAGCGTGTGGTCCTTAATTGTGCCCGGCATTCCAAAATGACTGTGGGGGATCATATTCATATCTGTCAGCATCGCCAGCATGCGCGACACCGCGAACACGCTGGCGATCAGACCCGACGCCGTCGCGACCAGCGCCAGCGCCACCGTCAGGTAGAAGCCGGTCTGTCCGAGGGCGGGCTGGGCGGCTTCTGCCAGCGCGTAGTCCTTCGCCGCCACGATGCGATCGAGCGGCAGGCTGGAGCCGACCGCGAAGGCGACAAGCAGATAGACGACCACGCAGATTGCAATGGACAGAATGATCGCCCGGCCGACATTGCGGTGCGGGTCGGTAACCTCTGCGCCGCTGTTCGTGATCGTCGTGAAGCCCTTGAAGGCCAGGATCGACAGCGCGACCGATGCAACGAAGCCGGTGGCGCCCGCATCTCCACCGGAGGCCTCGAACGACAGACCGCTGGCCCAAAGCGCGGAAACGCCGAATAGCGCGATGCCGCCCACCTTCAGCACCGCCATGACGATGGAAACCAACCCGACCGAGCGGGTGCCTGAGGCGTTCACGAGATAGGCGAAGACGATCAGCCCGACGCCGAGAACCGGAACGAGAATGTTGTCGGCATCGCCGCCGAAGGCCCGGAGGGTATAGGTGCCGAAGGTGCGGGCGACGAGACTTTCGTTGATGACCATCGACAGCGCCATAAGAAGCGATGCGCCTGCCGCCACTGTCGTCGGCCCATAGGCCTTCTTCAGGATCATCGCGATGCCGCCCGCAGACGGATAGGCGTTCGACATCTTGATATAGGAGTAGGCACTGAACGCGGTCACGATGGCACCGACGACGAACGAGAACGGAAAGAGCGGTCCGGCGAGTTCCGCGATCTGCCCGGTCAGCGCGAAGATGCCCGCGCCGATCATGACACCGGTGCCCATGGCCACTGCGCCGGGCAATGTGATGCTGTTTTTCTTGTAGGCGTCCGCCATCAGAATTCCTTTGGGGTTTTGCGTCGGGTGGCTATCCAGAGCAGTGGCAATCCGGTGACCAGACCGAGGCCAGGCACCGCCCATGTCGCCCGCCCGAGGTCCCCGCTGACCGCCTCCCCACCGAAATGGGCGAGCAGGAAGCTCGCCGGAATGTTGCCAGCCAGTGTCGCAAGCGCGAAGCGCCAGGCTTGCAGTCGGCTTAGACCCGCCGCGTAACTGATCATGTCGAAGGACACGAAAGGCATAAGGCGGCTCGCAAAGACCGTAATCGTCAAAGCGGTTTGCGAGCCGAGCAGACCGGCATCGACCCGATCACCCAACATCCGCCGCAAGACATCTTGCCCCAGAATACGCGCGAGTCCGAACGCGATCAGCGCTCCGAGTTCGGCGCCGATTACGACCTGCACCGTCCCCCAGAGATGTCCGTAGGCAGCGCCAGCGGCCAGTGTGATCGGCGCGCTCGGGATCGGGCTCGCCACGACCGCGACCGTCATCAGCGTGACGATCACGACAGGACCCCAAATACCTGCGCCCGCTACCAGCATATCGAGACGCTCGGCGTCCAATAGCCCGCGTGCCATTGTAAACACTGAAGGTGCGAACTGCCACACGGCGAGCAGAGCGACCCCGAGGATCGCCAGCCCTGCGAGGAGGGCGGCGCGCAGGCCCACCTCAGATCGCCTCGACGGCCTTCGTTAGAAGGTCGCGGACCTCGCCCGCGACGGCCGTCAGGTCAGCATTTTCGATAGCCTGCATCGACGCCACCGGGTCGACGGCGCTAACTTCAACACCGCCCTCGACCTCGCGCAGGATGACGTTGCAAGGTAGCATCGCGCCGACCCGCGGTTCTATCCCGATGGCAGAGTAGGCCATTTTCGGGTTGCAGGCACCAAGTATGCGATAGGACGGCATCTCGACATCAAGCTTCTTTTTCATCGTCGTCTTTACGTCGATTTCGGTCAGTATACCAAAACCATGGTCCGCAAGGGCGCTTCGGGTTCGGGCGTCGATCTCGTCGAATGAGCTGTCATTGAACATGCGATTAATTGTGTAACTCACGAACGTGCACTCCTTTATTGGCATGGCATGGCATGGCAGACGCGGAACCGGGAAGTCGGCACCATATAAGCACCTGGTTGGTCGTTTTAGATGTTTTTTGAAATGCATATTGCGTATCGGTATCCTGCAATTTTCTACAGCATTTTGTTAGCGCTGTATTGATCCAGATCACAACCCGAGCCCCATTATTCGCTTATAGCTTGATGCTCAGCAGGTCGTCCGAGTTGCTGTTAATCGAACGGAGCTATGAAATGAAACTCAAGAACAGGGTATATGTCCCGGGTATAGTGGCAGCATTCAGCGTGGCAGCCACGTCGGCTATGGCACAAGTCGGAGAAATCCCGAGCCGAAACGGCTTTTATGAACATGGCCATGACATGATGTGGGGCGGCAACCAGTGGGGAGGGTTTGGAATGATTGTCGGGCCTATCTTTATGATTTTGATCGTGGTCGGGATCGTTGCGGGGATCATATACCTCCTGGGGCTTTCCGGCGCGACCGGACCCGGTTCGAAAAGTCATGCGGCGCACGACCGAGCCCTGTCGGTTCTTAAGGAACGATATGCCACAGGTGAGATCGATTCGACCGAGTTTGCCGAGCGCAAGAAGCTGCTGACTGACTGATCCACGGCGCGCCCGGTTTTGTCGCGATAGGCAAAACCGCGGCTCGGCATGAAATTTGAAAGCCGGGCCTGAGCCGCCGGTTGGGTCATTGCGCAACAACTCACACTTCGCTGCCCAAAAGGGTCTATTTTGACCACCAAATGTCGAGAATGTCGGAGGAAGAACAGAATGTAAGACTTGTTTGCATGCCGCTGGACGTGACAACCAATCCGTCGTTCAGCCATTCACCGGTGGAGGAGCCCTTGGCAGAACTATAACGAGCCTCCATCCGAAGAGCAGCCATTGGCGCAAGCGCAGCGAACCCTACTTTGTCCCGCTGACCTACGTTTCGGCAGACAAAATGCTACGTGATGCATGAATGTCTCCTTCGACGGGCCGCACCGAAGCATGCAAGATTACTGTTGGACGTCGGCTTTGGGTCGAGTCCTTCCTTGATCAGAAAGGGCTGAGGACCGGCTTTCGCTGCGTTTCCAGTTGAGGTCGGCTGCGGACACTTTCGGGCTCTGCCCCGAAGGCCATGCCATCCGCACCCGCCGTTGCCGGGCCGCATCGGCATTGCCAGAGCTATTCGGAGGCGTGGCCAAAAAGATTGGGGCGCATGCCGTCCTTCCAAACATTGAATTTCACCATGGTCTTCTGAAAATCGGCGCTCTGAAGGAAACCGTCCAACCAAAGGATCACATTGGGCCAATGCTGCGCGTCGAACCAGGCACGGTCAATATGGGCGAACTGCCTCACAAACGGAAAGATCGCGATGTCGGCGAGTGTGGGCCTGTCGCCCGTCAAGAAAGGATACTTCGCCAACTGTGTCTCAAGAGACTGAATGAAGTTGGATGCTTGCGCCCGTTCGGATTGGGCATCCAGATCAGGATAGCGGTCTGAGTATTTCGTGTGGTCAAGCGCGGCTTTGAAGGGCCCATCGTTCTGGGCAATCAGGGCTTCGCCGATACTCGGCATGTTCAATAGCCCAAGCGGATCGCTCTTCCCAAGCGCCCATAGCATGATGTCGAGACTCTCATCCAAGTTTAGACCACCCGCTTGCAAATTAGGCACCGTGGCCGAGGGCGAGGCCCGAAGAAAGGCCTGCGGCTTATTTTTCAATTTGATCTCGCGCAGTTCTACCTCCAGTCCCGCGCTCAACACAGCCATCCGCGCCCGCATTGCATAAGGGCAGCGTCGAAAGGTCCACAGGATCGGTCGCGGTATGGTCAAAATATCTTGGGTCATTTGTCCACTCTATGGTGAATAACGTTCGCCCGCAAAAAAGAAGATCCTGGTTAGGCTCAAAACGTAAAGAGAATGACAGCTTCCGCCGCGGTGCCGACCTCAGCCCTTTTTCAATTTTTGAAACCGCGGCGAATGACGGCTCGTGCAGGCTGCACCGCAGCGGCCATCCCCTTGCGTCAAAGGCAGCTACGGGCCGAGATTACCGGAATGCTGGACCATGCGCCCAAACAGTCATCGAGTAACGTGTACCACTTTTGACTGGCGATACCTGATGAAGCGTGAAACTGGGAAAAATACTGACACACCCCTGAGTGCGATTGGCAGTGAGAATTTGAGCGCCAGGCATTATCTCCAGATTGCCGCCGTCGTAGGTATCGGAGCCACTTAATTGCAGAACGAGGGTGAGCTTTCGCTTTCGAGAGACTGGTCCTCCGCCAATATCGGAGTGCCACGCAAAGTGTCCGCTTTCTGACGACTTGTAGATCGCCACCTGAGGGCTTTCGGAAAATTCGCGTAGATCGAATCCAAACTGATCTCTGTTTGCTAACCGAACAAGCTCGATGAGGCGTTCCATCACCCACTCCATGCCAGCCAAGTTATCTGTCCAGACCAACTCTGCTTTGCGAAGATTGTGATTTTTATTGCGGCCGACGAGGAGTGCTTCATCGGTGGGCGAATTGGAAATAGTCGCAATAACGCGCTCACATTCGCTTTTACTAAATGCATCCGGTATCGCATGTATTGAGAGCATTCCGTGCACCTTTTCGAATTGCAAAAGAGACTTCGTCGGAGCGCGCGCAGGGTTGCCCTCTGCCTGTCAACTGTAAGGAGCTCTATCAAAACTCGTAACATGGTTCGATCCCCAATGTGCGAAAGATATGGGCAAGGAAAACTGTGGAGGCCGCGCACTGCACCAATGGCAGCTTTTCGGACGCGAACGGCAGTGATGTTCCGCTTGGTGACTGACCGCTGTGGGCCGCTACTGCACCCGACACTGAGAGCGGGAAGCTGAGCCCGAACGGGTCGTGTTAGCAAAGCAGACTGCGAAGAAACCGTCTACTTCAGCGAAGCCGGTAGCTTGGAAGACAAGCCTTCTGGCGAAACCAAAGGTTTCGACTGCGCAAATCAAGGCGCATGAAAAGCAACTAAGGCCGCGGAAAATGCCGGAAGGATAATGCACGGCTCGGAAGACTTCCGGCCAAGGATGCAACCTCGACCCTTGGTCTGATATCTCGGTATTCAAATTGACAGCGCGATACAATTCTGATTGGTCTTGCGCCAAAAAGTTATCCTTGAGCGATGGTCGCGATGAATGTCTGTTCATTGGTTGGCGCATCAGTCCATATCGGACGGGCCGTGGTCACTCCATTGGCGGGAGAGCAATCCGGTTAAGCGATAGGGCTGTGACCGTTCAATACTGTTAGCAAGCGCCAGTAAGTTTGGGGGAGTGGCAAGCGGCGACACAGGGCAGGGGGATCGGAAGGAACAAGCAAGTGTCCCTTGCAGCCCTCCGCAGGGGGCCAGCGGCGGCTGCCAGGGGTCCAGGGGAGTGGCGAACGACAACCGGTGCGCTCTGCACAGGAGGCTCTCGGCAGAGGCTGACGGCAGGACGAATAAAGCATCTAAGATGCGCGGGAAAAATGGGTGGCTCTGCCGGGCTTTGATGATGTAACCGCCCTCCGGCGGCATCGATGTGCCAAGGTGGGTCTGCAATGATCCACAAAAAGGAGAGCGGTCATGTCGGATATTATCACGGTCGGACTCGATTTGGCGAAGAATGTATTCCAAGTGCATGGAGCTGACGGCGCAGGCC
>NZ_FOMW01000025.1 GCF_900112755.1 Sulfitobacter brevis
GATCGTCGAAGACAGATATGAAGCCGGATCAACGCTGATCACCAGCCAATTGCCCATCGACGCCTGGCATGACGTGATCGGTGAACCTACCTTCGCAGATGCCATTCTCGACCGTCTCGTACACAACGCATATCGCGTCGAACTCGACGGCCAGAGCATGCGAAAAACCAAACTCAAAACAGGTGACGAAAGCGCCCAAAACGGTTAACTAAAAACTCAGGCCTCGCAGCCGCTAAACAAGGGCGGCCGGATACACCGGTTTAGGTGGCCGGATGTTGTCGGAATGACCGGCCGGATGCACCGGAATACGCAGTTCTTCGAGACTTTGCTGGTAGTCATGGCTTATTCCTTGAATTCAGTTGTTGTTGGATTGCTTTTGCGGTTCATCGCGTCTGCCAG
Source organism: Sulfitobacter brevis (assembly GCF_900112755.1). Taxonomy (GTDB): domain Bacteria; phylum Pseudomonadota; class Alphaproteobacteria; order Rhodobacterales; family Rhodobacteraceae; genus Sulfitobacter; species Sulfitobacter brevis. Next base: position 400 of record NZ_FOMW01000025.1, read on the forward strand.
AATGAAGGCGATGCGACGGGCCACCTCGATGTTAGTGACATCGGCTGTCTGGATTGCCTCGCCGTCCTTGCCAGTCAGTTCCTGACGGTCAGCTAGGCCAAGCTCACGCGAGATAAGGTTGGCGTTGAGAAGCCCAGCTGCCGCGCCCTCGAATTTCTGGCTGTAGATCACGTCATCCACGGTCTGGATCACCTCGGCCATGTCAGGGCGAGTATTGCGCCAGGTCCGCCATGTCTCCTCGCTGATACGCAGATGCAGGCAGAGCGCTTTCTGAGTGAACGCCCGCATCTTTGCTGCCGGAACGGTCTGACCACTGGAGAGTATTTTCGCTTCGTAGAGCGGGGTGTCATGCGCCCACTGAAAATACGCGCAGCACGCCTGCCAGAGGCTCTGCGCATCCTCGTATTCCCGGTTACGCCCGAAGGTGGACCGCCCCTGCCAAATCGTATTGCCGGGAAGGAACTTGCCCTCGTCGTCTCTGTCGTTGTGATGTTCAGCCATGCGTCCTCCACTTATTGATATGTTATAACATTACGTACCGCTTGTAACGGTATAATCTGCGGTCAGCTGTTATCTTCTCCACCGTCCAGTCTGCGCCCTCTGCCGTTGCGTGTCTGCGTACGGGCGCAACTCCACCCAAGCAGCGCCGTTGGTCCGTCACGTGGCGGTCTAGGCGCTTGTCTATCGCCGCCTGCGTCAACGCCTCTAGTTGCCCCTCCAGCACCTCCTCTATGGCCTGCGTGACTCTGTGGCGCGATCCTCTAGGCTTGCCGGGGTTGCCGGGTGCAAAGGTGCCATCGGGGTTGCGGGCTTCCGTATTTGAGCCGCTGCTACGGTCGTTGTTTCTGTTCACGATAAATGCCTTTCCTGAGAAGCTGTGAGGGGCCGAAAGTGGTCGATTTGCTCCACCACCTCGGAAGGACCACTTACCGCTCCACCACCCCCCTCCCCCCCTTTAGGGGGAGGGGTGGTGGAGCAGTGGTTAAGGGGGGTGTTTGCTCCACCTTGCTCCACTAGGTTTTTCGGGGTGGTGGAGCAGTTCATTCGGTGGCCCATTCGCCTACCTCCAAGCAAGGGCGCGGACGCCTGCTATCGTCGCTGACCTGCGTTTTCCTGAAAGCTCCAGAGTGCAGCCAAGCCTCGATCATTTTCTTGATCCGGCGCTTGTCCTTTCTGGCATCCAGCCCCAGTTCCTCGGCGACGATAACTCCAGCCCAGTCATTGCCAGCCTGATCCGAGTAGCGCGGTTGCTTGCCGTCGATGGCGTGCTGCACCGCCATCAGGTCTTTGCTGTCAAAGCCATCGAAGGTGTCTGGCCATTCCCAGACTTCGGCCACTCCAACGCTTTCCCCATTCGCCAACTCGACTGAGACCATGCGCCGCCATGTACGCTTGCCGATGGGGGCGAGGTTCGCCTTGTCGCGGGTCACGGTGAAGTAGGTCGTCAGGTCGTCGGGCGAGATACCCGCCTGCTCCCGCTCGTCAGCTGCCATGCGGTTCAGAACCCGTCCCGACCTTGCCGCCGCCAAAAGGGCAGAACCGCCCCTGCTGTCCTCTGTGGTGGCCTCTATGCCGTTGGTTTTGCGGGTGTGGTGAACAAGTTCGATTGCGCAGTTGCATCGATCCGCGAGCCGCGCCCACTCCTTGGCGATCAGATCAATCGCGACGTTGTCATTCTCGCCCGCCTGATGTGAAGAAACGAAAGGGTCAATGACCATGACATCAATCTTGCGGGCCGCAATCTCCCGCGCCAGCTCGTCAATCTCAGGCTTTACGATTACGACGCCCTCACGGGTCTGCACGGCTGTGCAAAGCTCCCGCTCACGGCCCGTGTCCACGAACAGCCGACCCTCGACCTCGTCGGGCTGAATGCCGTGATGCTGCATCGCTGCCGTAATGCGCAACGTCATCTCGTCGCGGGGGTCTTCGAGGTTGTAGAGCCAGACCTTCAAGTCTTTGGCGGTCCACTCCCCCAATAATTCCCGCTCAGAGATCATTGCCAGCCCCTCCACGATGGTCAGGGATGATTTGCCGACCCCACCGGGGGCGACGGTTACAGCAACCTGTTTGCGCAGCAGGTGCCGCCCGTAGATCCACGGGCGACGAGGCAGGCCGCTCGGGTCCTGCCAGATGAAAGGCGTGGGCAGCCGATCAGCACTGTTCGGGTGCTCTGTCCTGTGCTGATCAAGCTGCACTGCCATTGCTGTGAAATCACGCATCAAGCCGCCTGCCTCCCCTGCACGAAGTTGAGGAACGCCGACTGGCGCTCGTTGGGCATCGCCTTGAAGCTGGCGAGGCAGTAGGCCTCGTGCTCGTCTGGCGTTGCCATATCGGCCCAGAATGCCGCCTCGTCGATGTGATTGAGCAAGGCGGCTATGGGATGACCTGCCGCTGTCGTAGCCCCCAGCGCAGCCTCTGCGGCACGCTGCGCCTCATGTGGCGGCAGTGCTTTCAGCCCAACGTAGGCCAGTGCGGCCCGCTCAGTCGAACTGAGGCGGGCGCGCAGGATCGTTGTAAGGCCAAGCCATGCGTCGAGGTCATCCAGCAGCAGGCAGTAGCCGAGAGAACGGGACACACGCTTGATGCGGCGCGGCATGAAATTGGCCACGGCATTGCGGCGCTGACGCGGGGCGAGCAGGGTGCAGTCGTCCATTACGCGACCTCCCCGTAGTGCAGGCCAGCGACAAGCCGGGCTTGGGTTGCGGTCAGGCCATAGAGGCGTTGCAGGCGGGCAATCTGGATTTTAAGGGCCATCAGCATGCGCCCTCTTTCTGGATAGGCCCCAAATATTGGACCTTCCCTTGCAGGGTGTAGTACTTGCGCCCGTTGGACAGCGCCTTGGTTTCAGCGTGTAGGCTGTTTTCCTCTTTAAGGCGGAAGACGATGTCCCCGATCCGCACCGTCGAAGCGCAGAAGAGTTCGCCCGCGATCAGCGCATCGACAACTTGGCGCTTACGCTTGTCCAAGATCACCTCGGCGGTCTCCCCGCCGTGACGGGTGACCCGATAGCGGGCGCTGCCGCGTTCGCTAGGCAGGTCGCGCACTGAGAGAATCCAGCGCGGCTTCGGTTCGAGGTTGTGTTGATTGGTCATTTTCCGCGTTCCTTTCAGGATTGAAAGGCGTGCGGCTATGGGGTATCCTACATGGGTCTTGCCAGACTCACGAAAAGAAATTGCCCTCAGCCTGCATCGCCATGCCGGTGGGGGTTTTCCTTTATGCGGCGACAAGCTTCTCGCCTGCAACGTCAAGGAAAGTGTCGAGGTCGCACTTTTCAATGCGAGTTGCCGCGCCAAATTTCGTGAACACCAAGCGCCCCTTAGCCTCTTCAGCATAAAGGGTGCTGCGGCTCAGTGCGCTGTACTCAGTAGCTTCTTTCAGGGTGAAATAACGTTTTGTCATGCTTTGTATCCTCATGGACGCTAGGGAACGTGAGGACTAAAAAACATGAGAGTTCAGGGCGGTAAATTGGGCAAGAAAGCCGAAAACGGATATGGTATAAACGCCCGCTTTATGGCCGCTTTTCGTCTATGACTACTCGCTCTTTATCGACCTCTTGGCGTTTTTTATCAAGGTTGAGCCTGCGGTGATCTCGCATTCATCTAATAGATCACGACGAAGCTGTTCGATTGTAGGGTAATTCTGATTCGGCCACTTACGGCGCATAAAATCTTGAACGGCCTCGAGCTTGCGAGGTCTCCCAGTGCTGCTTGCTTTTGGGATGGCATTTCTAGGTTGCAACGCATCTAGAATTTTTTTGGCATCCCCGTCTTTGAGCATAACTGGATAACCTTCTAAGGGCTGAATGGCCTCTGTGAAGTCATCCGAAACATCGTCTGGCAAGGGCGTAGCCATATAGATTTTTCCCTTGATTCTACGTACCAAGTTCACAAGGTCAATTTCGGGAGGATTTTCGTAATTGACCCCGCCAAGAACATGGCTTTCATTCCAAGCTGAACGTCGAATGCGTTCAAAACTCACCACCCAAAGTTCAGTATCAATAAAGAGGTATGTAGCCCCAAATATCGATAGGATTCTGCCATCGACCTTAAGTGGGAGTCCTTCCTTAGAGCATACATAAATCGAAGGCTGCTCTGCGATGAGGTTCATCAAATTTTTTGGATAGAGACTATCTTCCCTTGGTGCGAGGCGATGCAATTCACTTAGGGGGGTAAATCCTTCGGGACTAAACACTTCCAGCCTCCAAAAAAACGACTGGCGATACTTTGCCAGTAACAATCTCAGCCCATCGGTCTAAGGCTTGCGCCCGTTGGCTCAACATATTGGCACGGTTATAAACCCTGGCCACCGAACTAGGGGCAGAGCCAACGGCAGAGTGATTCAGCACCCGATCCGCGACGTTCTCAGGCACACCCCGCTCGACCATGGCTGTAGCAAATGCTGTTCGGATGTCGTGCAGACGCCACGGCTCAAAATCATCACCAAGCAGTTTGTCCAATCGCGTTTTGACCTTGCTGATCCCCGACACTGGGGTCTTACCTGTGGTGGTAAAAACCAGACTCTGAGGTTGGCGGTCGGTCTTGCCCCTGAGTTCGCGCAGTTCCGACAAGGCAGGCGGGGAAAGGTGGGTCACATGCTCCCTGCCATTCTTAGTGCGGGCTCCGGGCTTTGTGATCGTCGCAGCATCAAAGTCGATTTCTGACCATTCTAGCCCGAAAATCTCTTGGCGGCGCTGCGCGGTTAGGATGAGAAGTCGCAACGCTGGCCCCCACAAGTCTCCTAGATCAAATGTCGCATTCCAGATGGCATGCACTTCGGAACGTGTTGGCGCGCGCTCTCTACTGGCTTCCTTGGTCGGCTTCGTCAGTCTCAAACCGATGTCTGTCTCTAGATGGTCACGGTCAGCAGCCCAGCCGGTAAATGCCATAAGGGCTGATCGTATACGATTGGCGAAAACTCCCCGGCCAGCACTCGCCTTTTCATCGATTGGTTTTTGAAGGTCTGCCCTAGTCAGGCTGCCCATCGGATCGCCAAGCCTTGGTTGCAACGCCTGCTCAATCTGGCGCTTGCGCTCCGAGCCGCGACGAAGTCCCGACAAGTGTAATCTATCGTAAAGCTCGAGTACTTGGCGAACTGACAAGGCCTTTGATTTCGCCGTCTCAGCATCAAGCCGCTCAGCTTCGGCAATTGCAACCCTGTCGATTCCCCGTGCCGCCTCCGCCTCAAGTTCCAGTGCCAAAGCGCGCGCCTGAGACAAGCTGACAGGTTCTGGCCAGCCGCCCAACGTGTGTTTGCGCTTGGAACCCCCTTTCACACGTTTTTCAAACATCCAAGTTGCTCGTCCAGAAGCGGTGAGGCGAAATCTTAATCCCGCACGCTTTGTGTCAGATACCTCTAAGCGCCCCGTCGGCGGAGCCTTCAATGACTTGAGGTATCTGTCTGTCAGTTCGCGTTGCATTTCGCCTCCTGGGGGACATCTGGGGGACAAATAGAACTAGATAGTGGTGTACAGTCACGGACACTGGTAGACGATTTATGACTGGGGGACAAGTGAAAATCCTCAGTAAACCTCATAAAATCATTACATTTTTGAATGGTAGTGGCTGTGTGTAGACGATGGTGGACGGTCGGCCAAAATGATAGGCCTTGTGACTTCTAATCAGTAGGTCGTTGGTTCGAACCCAACACGGCTCACCACTTTCACTTCTCTTGATGTGGATTTGTGGTGCTCGGCGGGGTGTAATGCCCCGCCGCCCCCACCTGCCGGATTTTAGGTTCTAGCGAGTGTCTACACATTCAATGCCCCGCCCTCTGCGCTGTACGATCCAGTTTTGCGCCAGCGGTGAAGGCAGGAGCAGGTGGAAGCGTTAAAGCTTCCCCAAAAGAAAAAGCCGCGCAGGTTCCCCGACGCGGCATCTACTTGAAAAAAAAGACGACACCGCAGGTCCGGCGCTCGTGCGTACTCGGTATTACATGAAAGCGAAAATCAGCAGGGCGATAGCGGGCAGGGCAAAGCCTGCGATCACACAGGACTGATAGGCTTTCGCCGCTTTCCTCGCGGCGATCTTGTCGTCTGAAGCTTGTGCAGCTCTCCCGATCTCGGAAGAGGTATCACGGCTGACTTTAAAGATTTTTGCGATGGGGATCATGGCGTTTTCTCTGACTTGCGGGGGCGTCATGGTTTGCCGGATTGGCTGGCGACACGTTTCTCTCATTCCTTATCTATTAGATACGCAATTCACTCAATTGATTGTAAAATTCACGTTACGCGTTGAAGATTGTACCCATGATGGATGATGAATTTACCATCAATTTAAGCAACGATCCGGCGTTTTAGGGGGGGGGAATTGCGGCGACTGTTTCCGATAGAATCATTGAGGCTAAAGCTTGCCGTGATTGCGGCGAAAAGTGGGCGGCTTGGGCGCGTGGATGGCCGTAAATTCAGCCAGCATTTTAGCACTGATTTGACGGATCAATCGGTGTCTTTGCGGTGATTCGTTTGTTTCGGCCTGTCGCGCTTGTGGTCGAATGGGTTGCGAGCTGGCAGTTCGGGTTAGACCCCTGAGTAATGCTTGGCTAAGATCGCTAACGGCGCGGTCATCACGATGAATAGCGGCCAGAAACCAGAAAGTCTGCAGACTGATCATGCCCGAGCTTACGTTCTTTAATATTGCCATTCTCTTGCTGAGCCCACTCGCCGGATGGGCCTTAGCTGTGATGATTGACAGGCTACCACGGGACGAAGGGCTGATCGCGCCATCGCGGTGTCGTGCCTGTGAGACTAGATTGCCGCTAAGCCAAATCATTCCGCTGGCGTCGTTCGTGTTGCAACGGGGGCGGTGCAAAGCCTGCGCGGCAGCGATCCCAGCTTGGCAGTTCTATGTCGAGATTATCGCGACAGGCGCTGCTGTGCTCGCTGTCGCGCAAGGCGGTGGCCCAGTGCTGGTGTTGCTTACCTACCTGATGCTTTGGTTGCTGCTGGGGCTGGCTGCGGCTGATTTGCTGTGGTTCCGGCTGCCTGATGTGCTGACGGGGGCGTTGGCGGGGGTGGCTTTTGGGCTTGCGCTGCTGCCCGGCGGTATTGGTCTCACAGCGTCGCTTATGGGGGCGGCGGTCGGCGCGGGTAGCTTTGCGGCGCTACGCTGGGCTTACTGGGCGCTGCGCGGAATCGAAGGGCTGGGGCTGGGCGACGTGAAGCTGATGGTGGGCCTCGGCGCGCTTGTCGGCCCCAGAGAGCTGCCTTTGCTGGTTCTTATTGCAGCAGTCGCGGCTTTGGTGGTGGCGCTGGCGGGGCGGTATCGCGATGCCACGTCGCTTGACGCATATCGCGAAATCCAGTTTGGTACGGCGCTGTGTTTTGCGGCCGCGATCCTTTGGGGGATCGGGCCGGTTATGTCGTTACCATTTTAGCAGTGTGCAGGTGCAACGGCCTTTAGAACTTGCGCAAGGTTATGCCCGCGCTTTCCAGCGATGATCGTACAGATCCCGCAATCTGCACCGCTTCCGGCGTATCACCGTGCAAGCAAATCGTATCAATCCGCGTTGGGATATGTTTGCCGCTTTCGGTGATGATCGCGCCTGCTTTGACCATCTCAACCATGCGCTTGCCTGCCAGATCCGCATCATGGATCACAGCACCGGGTTTGGAGCGGTCGACAAGCGTCGCGTCGTCGTTATAGGCGCGGTCGGCGAAAATCTCTGCCGCGAAAGGACAGCCAAGCGCCTCAACCGCGCGCTGCTGGGTGGTGGCGGCCAGCACCATGACGATAAGGTCGGGCGCGACGCTCAGCGCGGCTTCATAGAGGTCCTTCGCCATTTGCTCATCTTCGGAGGTCATATTGCCGATGGCGCCGTGCAGTTTCAGGTGCCGCACCTTGGCACCAACGCTGCGGGCCATGCCGATGCTGGCGGCGACCTGATAGCGGATTTGGTTTTGCAGGGTCGCGCGTGGCATTGAAATGCGGTTGCGGCCAAAGCCAGCCAGATCCATGAAGCCCGGGTGCGCGCCGATACCGACACCGTTCTGCAAGGCGATGCTCATGGTCGAGGCCATTACATCGGCGTCGCCTGCATGGCCGCCACAGGCGATATTGGCCGATGTGATGATTTTCAGCAGGGCAGCGTCATCGCCCATTTTCCACGGGCCAAAGCTTTCGCCCATGTCGGCATTAAGATCGACGGATGGCATGTCAAATGTCCTCTTCAAAGGGGTCGGCGTCGGCGGAAACAACTCCACCAACCAATTGGTAGCTCAGCAAGTCGCGCAAGGTTGCAGGGTCGCGCACCAAGGGCACGACAGCGCTGCGCAGGGATTTCAATGCGGCCACATGGCGGGCTTGCAGGGCGGCGGCTTGCTCCAGATCGACAAACTCGAACTTGAACGCTGCCCCCGGTGCGGCCTGCGCGACGCGCGGCAGATCGCAGGGCAAGACAGTGCCGATACGCGGGTAGCCACCTGTGGTCTGGCTTTCGCACATCAGCACATAGGGCGCGCCGTCGCCGGTAACCTGAATATCACCCGGCACGATGACTTCGGACACGATGCTGAGCTGGCTATCGGTAGAGAAGCCCGCGCCGTCATGATCCATCCGCACGCCTTGGCGGTTGGCGCGGGCGTCACGCTTGAAGGTGGTGGCAGCGAACCGATCGCGGGTCTCGGTGGCGAAATCTTCGGTCTGCATGGAGGCGACGACCCGCACGGTACCGCCGGAAAAGCGGGTGTCATTTGGCAGGGTCATTGCAGTGGTGGATTGGGTGTCTTTCCCCAAAGGCAGTGTATCGCCGGATTTGAGCGCCGCGCCGATGCCCGCACTTTGCTGCGTGGCGCGCGAGCCCATCACCAGAAGAACATCGACGCCGCCGCCGACATGCAGGTAGCCGTAAGTGCCGCCCGTGGCACCGCCAATGGTCAGCACCGCGCCTGCTTTCAGCAGATGACTGGCGTTCCAGGTCAGCGGCGCGCCGTCGATATTAACGGTCATCGCCGCACCTGTGAGAGCGATGCGGATATCAGCGCTACTGACAAAGCTGCCGCCGCTTCCGGCCATTTCGATTGCCGCCAAGCCTGCGTCCTGCTGTAGCAGCGCCGCACCCTCGTGCAATGCCACCTGATCCGCTGCGCCGCCAACGGTCAGCCCTTGCGCGCGAAAGCCGGGACGGCCCATGTCTTGCACGGTCATCGCGGGGCCAGCGGCTTTGATGGTGAGGGTCGCGCTCATGACAACATCTCCAGCTCTGCGCCGCCGTTGCCAGACGTGTCGTCGGCCCTGATTTTTTCCAGCGCAGCGGGGGTGATCGCGGGAAAAGTCAGCTCATCGCCCGGCGACAGGGCAAAAGGCGTGTCCGATGTCTGGCGAAAGGTGCGGAATGCGGTCTGACCGACGTGCCGCCAGCCGGTCGGCGTATCATTGGTAAAAATCACCAACTGCCGGACCGCCACTACCAGCGCACCGGCGGGGATCGATTTGCTCAGCGCCTGTTGGCGGGGGATGTTCCAGTGTTCTGGTAGCTCACCCAGATAGGGCTGACCGGGGGCAAAGCCGATGGTCAGCACGCGCACACGGGCCGAAGAAAGCTCCTTTATTGCGGTATCAGGGTCGATCCCGGCGGCGGTCGCGGCCTCTTCAAGCTGCGGTGCAAGGTCTGTGCCGTAGACGGTGGGGATGTGCCAAAGCTTGCGGCCTTCGGGCAGCGGCGCTTCCAGCCAGTTGCGCGAGGCGATGAGGTCTTGCAGGCGCTCGGTCATTTCTTCGGCGGGCGTGGCCGACAGATCGACTTGCAAAAAGGTCGAGACCAGCGAGGTGCTGGTTTCGCTCACCTCGGGCCAGTCAGCGACCTCCACTGCGGCGCGAAAGGCGAGGGCGGCACGGTTGGCGGGTTCGGTCATGTGATCCGCAAAGGTGACCAGCAGGCCCGAAAGGCCAACGGTGCGGATGCGGGGAATATCAGTCATCTTTCAAAGCCCAATGGTAAAGCCGCGGCAGAAGCAGCGGGGTCAAATACATCGGCAACTGCCAGCAGCCGATAAAGATCATCAGAGGCGCCAGAACCTCTGGCGGCAGCGCCACCAGAAACAGCGCAATATTGCGGTTGCCCGCACCAATCGCCAAGGGTCCGGCCACGCCGCGCAAGGCACTGCGCCGCAGAACCAGAAGGGTAATCAATTGCAGCACATAGCTCAGCGTGAAGGCCAGCAGCCCCCAACGCACCACCGCGACCGGGTCGCTGCGCAGTGCAGGATTGAGCGCGGCCATCAGCCCGACCACGATGATCGAGAATGCCAGCACCGAGGCTCCATCGAGCGCCTTGACCTGCGCCTCGGTCGGACGCGGCCAGAACAGGTGTCGCAGCAGAAAACCAAGGCCCGTCGACACCACGATAACGCCCAGCAGTCTTAGCGCCGCAGCGACCACAACTGAGGCGGGTCCAAGCTGTGGCGACAAGGCGAGCATCGGCAGCACTGTGAGCGGAAACAACGCGGTGCCCAACACCATGATCTGCATCATCCGCCCGCCATCCAGCCGCAGCAGCAGCGCGAGGTTGACGCTGCCCGTCAGGGCAGGTGCTGAGGCGGCCAGCACAGCCGCGAGCGCGGCGGGCGTCTCTCCCATCCCCACTGCGCGCAGTGCCAGCAGGATCGCCAAGGGGATCAACATCTGCAAGGTCACGACCGCCGCCAGCCCCCAGCGCAGATCGGACACAGCCCCCAATGCGGCGCGGTGCCCGATGCGCAGCGCGGTCAACATCAACAGCAAGGCGACCATCTGCGGCAACCACGGCACCATGGCGCGGGACAGTGCGGGCAACAGAAGCCCCGCCGCCAATCCGGCGATCAGGCACAACCGCGCATGGGCCGAGGCGAAGTGGAGTATCCGGTGCATCGCTGGTCATGCCTAAACCGGACCCTGGCGCAGGTTGTCCGGCAGCCAAGTTGCGATCTCGGGGAACCAGATCAACACAAAGACCATCAGCACCATGATGGCAAACATCGGCAGTGCGGCACGGGTGATATAGCCCATCTCGTGATCCGTCATGCCTTGCAGTACAAAGAGGTTGAAGCCGATCGGCGGGGTAATCTGCGCCATCTCGACAACGATCACCACGAAGATGCCAAACCAGATCAGGTCAATGCCAGCGGCACGGACCATCGGTTCCACCACTGCCATGGTCAGCACGACCGAGGAGATGCCATCAAGGAACATGCCCAGCACGATATAGAACACCAGCAGCGCCATCAGCAGTTGGAAGCGTGAAAGCTCCAACGCCGAGATGCCATCGGCCAGCGCACGCGGCAGGCCGGTGAAGCCCATCGACAGTTTCAGGAAGGCCGCGCCCGCAAGGATCAGCGCGATCATCGCGGAGGTGCGCATCGCACCCATCAGGCTTTCACGAAAGCTGAACCAGTTGAGCGAGCCTTGGAACAGCGCCAGTACCAGCGCACCGACAACCCCAATCGCCGCCGCCTCGGTCGCCGTGGCATAGCCGAGGTACATCGAGCCGATCACCACAGTGATCAATGCAAAGACCGGGAGCAGGAACCGCGAGTTCTGCAATTTTTCCACGAAGGTCATGGGGTCTTCGACGGTTGGGTTCCAGTCCTTTGATGTCAGGCTGACGAAGGCAACATAGCCCATGAACATCAGCGCGAGGATCAGCCCCGGCATCACGCCCGCAAAGAACAGTTTGGTGATGCTCTCATTGACCGTGACGCCATAGACAATCAGCGCCAGCGAGGGCGGGATCATCAGGCCGAGCGTTGCCGCACCTGCCAGCGTGCCGATGATCATCTTCTCGGGGTAATTGCGACTGCGGAGTTCGGGGATCGACATTTTGCCAACCGTGGTGAGCGTCGCGGCGGAGGAGCCGGAGACGGCGGCAAAGACCGTGCAGCCGACGATATTGGTATGCACCAACCCGCCCGGCAATTTGGCAAGCCACGGCGACAGCCCGCGAAACATATCCTCGCTCAAACGGGTGCGAAACAGGATCTCGCCCATCCAGATAAACAGCGGCAGTGCCGTGAGCGTCCAGCTTGAGGAGGACGCCCAGATCGTGGTGATCATCGCATCGCCGACAGGGCGGGTGGTGAAAAGCTCCAGCCCCACCCACGCGACGCCCATCAGCGCCAGCCCGACCCAGACACCGGTGCCGAGCAGGAAGAACAGAACAAACAGAAAAAGGACAATGGCATAGAGTTCGGTCATGGCGCTTACTCTCCGAAGCTCTGGTCAACCAGATCGCGGGTGATGCGGTGATTGCCTTTGAAAATGACGCTGACCAGATTGTCGATCAACGCGATGCTGAGGATCGCGCCGCCAACGACCATCACGGATTGCGGCATCCATAACAGGGTGGCGTCTTGGTCCTGACTGACTTCCTTGAACTTCCATGACCAGAATACGAACCAATAGGCGTAATAGGTAAAGTAGCAGGCGATGGCTGCCGCAAGGCCGAAGCACCAGATTTCAAGCAGGCGTTTGGGGCCAGCCGACAGGGCATTCAGCAGGATTGAGACACGGATATGGGCGCCACGATTTAGCGCATTGGCAAAGGCCAGGAAGCTCGCCCCTGCCATAGCGTAACCGGCATAGCTTGCCGCACCGGGAAAGACCGTTCCGGTCCAACGGGCGACCATTTGCACAACGATAATAATCAGGATTGCCACAAGGCAGACAGCGGCGAGCACGCCTGCGCCAAGGTATATGGCGTCGAGCAGTTTGCGTATCATCCGCATGGAAGTCCCCTTGTTGGCCGTGCTGGTGTCGCAGCCCGCATAAACGGGCTGCGACGTTTTCTAGATCAGTTCATTGCCTTGAAATCGTCGACGATGGCCTTGCCTTCATCGCCCGCAGCTTCGAGCCATTCCGCGGTCATGGTCTCGCCGATTTCGCGCAGGCCGGACATCAACTCTTCGCCCGCATCTTCGACCTTCATGCCACCTTCGCGCAATCCGTCATAGGTGAACTCTGTGTAGTCCATCGATGCCTTCAAGCCGCGCTCTTCAGCTTCGGTCGCGCAGGTGTTGATGATCTCTTTGTTGGCGTCAGAGACTTCGGACCAGACCTCGGCATTGACCATCACAAAGTTGCGCGGCAGCCATGCATCGACCTTGTAGAAGTGCGTCAGGCTTTCCCAAACCTTCTGGTCATAGCCAGTCGCACCAGAAGAAATCATCGATTCCGCCACGCCTGTCGCAAAGGCTTGGCTGACTTCGGCGGCCTCGATGGTGACGGGTGCCATGCCGGTCAATTCCGCAAAACGCGCGGTGGTGTTGTTGTAGGACCGGAATTTGACGCCCTTCATGTCCTCGACCGAGTTCACTTCTTTCTTGAAGTAGAGACCCTGTGGCGGCCATGGCACGTTATAAAGCAGGTGCAAATCCTGCTCTTCCAGTGTGGCTTCGATCTTGGGCTTGGCGGCTTCCCAAAGCTTGCCGCTGGCCTCAAAAGAAGGCGCAAGGAACGGCACGCTTTCAAAGCCGAAGATCGCGTTTTCGTTCTGGTGGCCGGAAAGCAGGCGCTCGCCGATTGGGACCTGACCTGTCTGGATGGCGCGCTTGATGTCGGCACCGGCAAACAGCGACCCACCAGGGTGGACAGTGATTTCGATCTCGCCGCCGGTGCCCGAAGTCACGCATTCGGCAAATGTCACGCCGTTCTCGGAGTGGAAGTTGGTCGCGGAATAGGCCATCGGCATGTCCCACTTTTCGGCCGCAAAGGCGGGCAGCGCGGTGGTCAGCGCAAGGGCAGCTGTTGCCACGCCTGTCATCATTTTTGCAGTGTTTTTCATTATTTTCTCCCGTTGAATTTATGTCGTGGGTGCAGCGCCAAAACGCTGCGGTTGATACGGCGTCAGATCAGTGTTGCTGTGTTGACCCGTGATCAATCCGGCCACCAGTCGGCCCGTTTTTGGCCCGCCGGTCAACCCGATGTGGTGATGCCCGAAGGCACAAAAGACGCGGCTTTGGCCGATTTCCCCGATCAGCGGCAGACTGTCGCTGGGGGCAGGGCGGTGGCCAAGCCATTCAATTTCGTTTGCGGCCTTCAGATTTGGGAAGGCCTTCTTGGCATGTCGCCGCAGCAGCGCGAGCGGCGCTTTCGAAGGACCGGCATCCAGCCCGCCAAACTCGACAATACCCGCGCAGCGTAGACCTTGCGCCATCGGCGTGGCAACAAACTTGCCACTTGCCACCATCGTAGGCCGCGACGGGCCGCCAGTCGCATCCTCAAAGACCACGTGATAGCCGCGCTCGGATTCCAGTGGCACGTTAATCCCCAGCTTGCGCATCAGGGGCTTTGACCAGACGCCGGTGGCCAGTACCGCGCTGTCGCATTCGATCCGCCCTGCCGTGGTCTCGACCGCTGAGATGCTGCCGCCGGACAGTTCGAAATCCTTGACCTCGGCCTGAAGATAGGTGCCGCCACCTTGGATAAATGCCTCCGCGAGGGCCGCGACATAGCCGCCCGGATCGCGGATAAAGCCGTGATCCTGCAAGACCGCAAGGCAGGTCACGTCGGGGCCAAGAGCAGGCTCATATTCGCGGACCGCAGCGCCTTCGATCACCCGCGGTGTAAATCCCGCTTCGGCACGCAATTCCCAGACATAGCTTTCTGCCTCAAAGACCGAGCGGTCGCGGTAGGCAAAGCAATATTCGCTCTCGGTGACCCAATCGCCCAGCCCCAGCTCGGTGCAGAGCGCTTTGTGCTGATCAACGCTATCGCCAACAATCTGGGTCAAACCTTGGGCGATGCGCCGTGTCGCGGGGTCATTGGCATGGCTCAGATAGGTCCGCAGCCACGGCAGCAGGCGCGGCAGATAGGGCCAGCGCAGAAACAACGGGAATTCGGGGTTTAGCAACATGCCGGGGGCTTTGCGCACCATGCCCGGCCCCGTAACAGGCACCATCGCGCAAGCCGCCAGCACACCTGCATTGCCATGCGATGTGCCCTTACCCGGCGCCGCGCGGTCAATCAGCGTGACCTCAACACCATCGCGGCGCAGCCATAACGCTGTCGAGACGCCAACAATGCCCGCCCCGATGACAACTACATGCCGCGTCATAAAATCTTCTCCGGCCGCGCAAAATTAAACATGGATGATTCCCTTCCGAGTATAGTTACATAAGAATTCAATACGTCAACGATTTGTTTATAAATTGTCATCGTTAGAAGTCCGTTGCCTTGACCGTCAAATGGCTGCACGAATTCGGTGCGAAGGAGAATAGAGAATGCGCAGCACTGTGACGGCAAAGCTTGGAATACTGATGCTGGATACCCGGTTTCCACGCATCGCAGGGGATAGCGGCTGCCCGGATACATGGAATTTTCCGGTGCGCTACCGTGTGGTAGAAGGGGCGACCCCAACCGCCATTGTCTGCGAAGATCCTGAGCCATTTGTGCAGGCTTTCATGGCCGCAGGCCGCGAACTGGTTGCAAGCGGCTGCACCGGCATAGCCACCACCTGCGGTTTTCTCTCTTTAATCCGCCCGCGTCTGGCACAAGCCTTGGGGGTACCGGTTGCCGCCTCGGCGCTGGAACAGGTGGCGCTGATACAAGCGGGCCTGCCAGCCGGCCAAGTGGTCGGTATCCTGACGATCAGCGCGCAATCACTGACCCGCGATCATCTGCAGGCCGCAGGCGTGTCGCTTGATACTCCCGTGCAGGGCACCGACGGCAGCAGCTTTTCGCGCACGATTTTGCGTGACCTGCCAACACTGGATGTGGATGCCGCCCGCGCCGATCTGGTGCGGGCCGCCGCGCAGTTAGTGAGCGATCATCCAAATGTCGGGGCCATCGTTTTGGAGTGTACCAACATGCCACCCTATGCGGAAGCTATCGCGCAGGCGACGGGACGGCCTGTGCATTCGATTGTCAGCTATTTGAACTGGTTTCACGCTGCACTTGCCCCGCCACGGTTTAGTCAAAGCTAAGGACCTGTGGCAATTTTAGGAGCTTAAAGCAGCTCCTGTGCAGGCCCACGCATCCAGCCATCGGTAAAGGCAATCTGGCTGACACCGGCAATCTTAACAATTCTGTTCAATTCGGCCTCAAACGCCCGCTGCCGCCCCTGCCCCCACTGCACACCCTTTTCCGGCCAAAGAGCGCGGACCCGCAAGGTATCCTCATTACGGAACGCCTTCATATCCACCCGCCCGACGATCCGGTCCCCCTGCAATATCGGGAAAACGTAATATCCGAACTTGCGCTGGGCCTCGGGGACGAAAACCTCGATCCGGTAGTCAAATCCGAAGAGCCGCGCGGCACGCTTGCGATCGCGCAACGCCGGATCAAACGGGCTGAGCACGCGCAGACGATTTGTTGGTGCGACCTCAAGCGCAGGGTCCACTGCCAGTTCGGGCCGTGCGAAGGCGATTTTGACGCTGCCATCATCGCTGGTGATCGCGACCTGCTCGAGCCTGCCTTGCGCGATCTCAGCATCGCACCAGATCTTTGCCTCGGCGGGGGCTATATGCCCCCAAAAGGCCGCCAACTCCCCCGAGGTGGCAAACCCCAGTCGAGACAGTGCCTGATCACAACACCATGCCACGGTCGCCGTGACATCGACCTCAGTCTCATCGCATAAATGCTGCTCGATCACCCGCTCTGTCAAATCATAGCGTTTCTGAAATCCCTCCCGCCCCACGACACAGAGCGCGCCGGTGCGCCAAAGATACTCCAGCGCGGTCTTTGACGGATGCCAATCCCACCAGCCGCCCTTACTGCGCGCCTCGTCCTTGCCGACGTCGCCGGAGCAGACCGGACCATGCTCCCTTATCTGCGCCAGAACGGTTTTGAACTGATCCTCGAACCGATGCCCCTGCCAGTCGCGCCAGCGTCCCTTCAGCCGTTCGGCGTCCCGCTGGCGGCGCAATTGCCACCACGGATAGAACGACATCGGGATCACGGCGGCGTCATGGGTCCAGTGCTCGAACAGAGCTTTATCCTGCTCGTACAAACGTTTGAGCGCCTTGGGGCGATAGCGGGGCCGGCGCGCAAACAGGATCAGGTCGTGGGCGCGCGCCACTGTGTTGATGCTGTCGAGCTGCACAAAGCCGAGCGCGTCGATCAACGACAAAAGCGCGGCCCCGCTTGCTGCCCCCTGTGGCACCTCGCTCAGGCGGTGGCGGTCCAGAAAGACCCGCCGCGCTTGGCTGTTGGTGAGGGTCAGCAACCGGCTACTTGCGCCGGTGGCGGCGCAATGTGTCACCCAATGAAAGGGTCGGGGTCAGTGTCACACGGTTTGGCAAATCGGGGTCGGGCTCATCTGCGGCGTGGTTCAAAATGATATTCGCAGCAGCTTGCCCGATTTCCGCACGGCAGGCGTCCATCGTCGCCAATTGCATCGGCAAACCCTGCAACAATTCGACCCCGTTAAAGCCCGCCAGCCCGATCTGACCCGGAATATCGACACCCTGTTCAATCAAGTATAGCAATCCGCCTGCGCCGATCATGTCATTCGAATAATATAGAAAATCCAGATCAGGCGAGCGCTCCAGCATCTCCTGAGTCATCTCGCGGCCCTTGGCGAGAGCGGAACCCCCGGAATAAAACGCGCGGTCCTCAATCTCGACGCCCGCTTTCGCCAGTGCCTCGGTGAAGCCTTCAAACCGTTTGCGGGCACGGTGGTCCAAAGGCATCTTGGTGCCCATAAAACCGATATGCTCATAGCCTTCTTTGAGGATTGCCTGCGCCATTTCGCGCCCTGCGCGGCGATGCGAAATACCGACCATTGCATCAATCGGTTTGCCGTCCGTATCCATTATCTCGACCACCGGAATGCCGGAATTTGCCAGCATCGCGCGGGTGGCGTCGGAATGTTCAAGCCCCGCGATAATCACCCCCGAGGGCCGCCATGACAGCATCTCATAGAGCACACGCTCTTCTTTTTCGGGCAGATAATCGGTAACGCCGACAACGGGCTGCAGAGGTGTGTTGTCGAAGGCTTGGTTAATTCCGGTCAGAACTTCGGGAAATACCATGTTAGACAGGGACGGAATGATCACCGCCACCAAGTTAACCCGTTTAGAGGCCAGCGACCCGGCAATCTGATTGGGCACGTAGCCAAGCTCTTTGGCCGTCTCTAACACGCGGGTGCGGGTCGATTCAGAGACATCGCCACGGTTTCGCAAGACACGGCTGACCGTCATTTCAGAAACCCCGCAGGCGTCAGAGACATCACGCAGGGTGAGGGGGCGCTTGGGAGGTGTGGTCAATTCGGCATTCCTGATTGGGTTGTCACCAGTTTGCGCGAAGCCCGCCCGACGATCAAGCGGTAGCTTGGGAAATGCCAATCGGGCGATGACAAAGTCGCAAGTCTGGTCTAAATGTCGCCTCGGCGGTCCCGTGGCTCAACTGGATAGAGCAGCCCCCTCCTAAGGGGCAGGTTATTGGTTCGAATCCAATCGGGGTCACCATATTTTAAAGAGGATTTTTTGCGTAATCTTGGGTAAATTTCGCATTGCGGAACGAAACCCGGAACGAAACCTCGCGCGGTGCAGTGCTTCTTCGAATATTGATGCGACACTCGCCCCCATCGCTGGTTGCGGGAGGAAAGTTTCAACTAAGGGGAAGTTCGGGCAACGCCATATGGTAGAATACAAAGAAAGACTAACAAGCCATCTGTCCAGACGCACAGTCTCAAAACTCCCGCAATGTTGCACGGAAGAAGGGTAGAAGGAAGCCGCTCGAAGAAAGCAGTAGTCAGAGGTTCTATAGCGGGGTAATCCTCCCCAAAACTAAGGGGATGCTGACGTAGAATTTTCTCAGCAAGATACCTGAGGAGATTCTGATGAAGATGACGAGATTTAGCGAA
>NZ_FOMW01000026.1 GCF_900112755.1 Sulfitobacter brevis
ATGACTCAGCGTGCCATAGAAGGCTTCTGCTGCCATGGTTGTGGCGGTGTCAATAAACCGGCAGCGCTCGGGCATCCGGATCAGATCCAGACTTGGCACGAAACCAGCCTGGTCACCGCTCTCTTCGATCCTAGCCCCTGTGCGGGCGGCAAAAGCCTCGGCCCGTGCAACGGGAGTGAACACTGGCGTATCAGGCAGATCTTCGGCCTGAAGTTCAAAGCCATCGACCTGTGCGGCGTTGAATACCCTACTGGCACGGGCAACAAAATGTTTGGGTGCCTCGTCTTCTGATGTGTCATTTTGGTAAAAAACCACGAGGGAGGATTTTTCACCCTGTCGGACCTGACAACCAACTTGCTGCCATTGCCGGTACGTGCCCCAGATGTTCGACGGATAGTCTTTGGAGAGGGCTGCGATCCACAAATTCAAAATGTTGACCCCGTTATAGGGGCGCTTGGAGGCAATGTTGACCGGCCTTGCGAAGCTGCCGCCAGACTTGGTAATCCAGGGCCGTTGGAACTCACCGGCAGCCTCGATGGCCGCGATAATGTGGTTTGTAATCTGGCTGTATACGTCGAATTTTATTGCGGTCCCAGACATTGGGCCGATCCTTTCTGTTGGGGTGGGGGGGTGGTGAGACGGCTGATCCCTCTGCGCAACGATGATGTGCCAAAGGGCTCTGCCCGTTCATTTTTCCCGGCGATGCCCTGGGCCAGCCGGTCGCCGCTCTCAAGCGGTTCTAGGAGCGGATGCGTGTGCAAGTCGACATCTTCGACGTTCGCAGTTATGACCTGGGCCATACTCTCTCATCCCTGCTGGCGCCCGGTGGAGGCTCACTGGAAATGATTGGATAGCTTTTTGATCTCACGCAGATCGGAACGACTCGGCGCTAGGCCCGCCTGATCGATTTCCTGCTGTTGGCTGGGATGAATGCCGTGGGAGGGATGCTGAAGCCGCTGCTGAAAGTTGTGGCGGCGTGAGGTAGTCCACCCGAAGTCCTTCGCAAAAAGAGTGCAGACGGCGATAAGTGCTGGAATCTGCCCCGGACGTAGGTATTAAGTCATTCTTGGCTTTAAAGTTCAAGATCACTGTCGGTCTGGTCTTCGCTGCAATGCGTGATCACAGACGTGCCACACGAAGCTCCCGTCCAATAGGTCTGCCGATGCGGCAAAGTCCAGGTGTGGCCTGCTGCTGTATGAAAAGAGGCCGTCAGCGGATGTAGATGCGGTCAGTTTTAAGGTTGCAATCGGCGCGCGGCTCCTCGTTGCGGTCAATCTGCGCATCTGTCATAGCAAAAATCTCTTCAAACTCGGAGTCCGCCACCGTGTCTAGTTGCAGCTATTGCTAAGTTGGGCCAAAATGGCCAAAAGTGTGAAAAGTCAATGGGGGTGGGTCAGATGCAGACCCTAAGCGCGAAAGACGCGAAATACGGATTCGGGCGTTTAATCGATCTCGCCCGAGCCGAGCCGATTGCGGTGTCTAAGCACGGGCGGCCAGTCGTAGTGGTCATGGCAATTGAGGAGTACGATCGATTAAAGGGTATTGAATTGGGTCACCTTGATGGCGACCCAGGCACGGACGGGATGGCAGAATAATGGACCGAACTATTGGCAATAAGACTTCATTCCGAAGCCGTAACACAGAAAATCACCTCGGCTCATGTTCGGATTTCACGCCGTGCAATCCGACCCTTATAGAATATGCGAAAAAGCAGTGAGTCCCGCGATGGCAGTGAACAGACCCGAACGTGATCTTGAAGAGGCCCTCGTCACGAAGCTGCGAGACCTCAAGTACGAGTATCGACCTGGCCGTGAAATTCGTGACGAGCATTTGACATCTCCTTGGTGCCAACTTGAAGCAGGAATGGCTCTTCAAAAAGGGATTCCATTGCTCGTAATGCCAGAACCAGGAATTCGTGAAGGCGTCTTTGATCCCCAATTAGCTGATCGTTTGGTTCAACAGCTGGAACTAGGCGGGCACAACGTTTCCTTATTGAAGAGCCTGAATGAATGGATCGACCACCACTTTCCGGAGCAAGAATGTCAACAGGCGGCCGTGCCATTAGGATCTCTAGTGGGAGGACGTGATTTAAGCGAATGAACGAAACGGTCCTGTCTACTACTTTATAGGAGGCCGCCGAAGCCGACTTTGGGTGTACAGTACCACGGCTCAGAACCTGACTTGCCGATGCTGAAAAACGTTTTCTGAGGACCAGAAGATATCATGGGTACAGAGGCGGCAAGCAGACATTTGCCGCTATAGTGCAAATGATCATTAGTTGCGTATCAATGGATGTCGGCGGGTGATCGTGTGTTGACAGGATACTTATTTTTTGAAGATGACCTCGCGATGGAAATCTAGGTACGGAAGCTGTTCAGGACGGAAATCGCCAAAGTTGCCCTCGGGCTTTATTCCCCAAAGCGCCAAGGTATCAAAATCGACATCAGTGGATGTTAGTAATGTTCCATCGTCGGCAAAGCTAATGAAACCCTGGTCAAAGAGATGGTCGACATGGGGACTTAGTAGAATGCCATTATTCCCATCGAGCTTTTCGAAGGTCGTTGAGGCGCGCCACGGCTTGATATGGCTGGCTCGTAAGTGGCGCAAATTTCTCACACCAGTAATCCTGCAAACCTTCTCGAAGCCTTCAAGGTTCTTTCGATAGATACCTTGACCGCGACGTGATTTGACCAATTGAAGCTTCTCAGTTTCACTTAGGTCGGTGCGATTGAGAATAACTCGTTCGACCTCCACTTCCAATTCCTCAATCTTGCCAAGCAGGTCGACGGGCGCAAAGATGTCGCTAAGATCTATTTCTGACCAGCGGGGACCTAGCAATTTAATCACAACTCGCGCCATTTCGAATGGGACTGCTGCTAGATAGGCACCTTGATTGCCGTTGCCATTTGGCTGGATTGGCGAGTATTTCTTAGGCAATGTAGGTGCCAATACGTCGAGATGGTCTTTAGGACGTAGCGGGGCGTTCAGGACGGTGAAATCCATGGCGACCCGCCAGCCCTCGTCTCCCCAGTTGTCGCCGGAGTGTCCAAACTCTCCAGGTTTCGGTGCCATGACTGCAGGAGCTGCACAGATGCCTACTGCTCGGATTTCCGCTTCAGAAAACGCAAACACGATGTCACCAGGCCGTATGCGCTTCATGTTCTCGTAGAACTCATTACGAACGCCATCGGACCGTTCAGTCGGCGACCAAAGGTAGTTGCCGCCAATCTCATGAGTGTATGTCTGCTTGTTGTTGACCCACCAAAATTTTGTGCCGTGTGAACCGTCGTGACCTAGAAGGTTTAATACTGTAGACGGGCTGTCAGTCTTCTTGTCGTTGGTGTTTTTATTGTCATTTTGGTTCGACGAATTCGAAGGAATTGCGGCGGAAGATGCCTCAAGGGTCGGGTGTAATATAAAATGTAATAGCCCATCAATTGACCAAAGGTCAACGCCGTGAGATTTCGCCAGACGATGCAGCGAGGCGTTAACCGATTCATATGTTTCGCCGGCCGTTGTTCCACGGGGCAACTCAGGCCAAAATCCTAATTCGATCAATCCCGCTTCAGATGTGGTGTTCCACACGCCATACTTATCGGGAAAAGCCACCAAAAGGATTGCCGTAGCGATCCCTTTAGACATACCTTTTTGGCGCCCAACTGCAGCATTGTAGCGTTCAGAAATTTGGCTACTTTCATCGGTCAGCATCGAAATTGTCGTCCGCAGGTGTTCAATGCCTTGCTCCATTAGATTCGGCGCTTGGCGATGCAGTCCGGTCCAATGGTGGTTGTTTTCAAAAAGTAAGAATTCTTGAAAGGCGGCTTCAGTTAACGAAGTTGGGTTTAGAAAAAATGAACCAAACCGGTCGATCACCTCTTCCCGGCGTGATACCATTTCAAGATATTCAGGGTTCTTCATTGCGCGAGAAATATCGACCGAAGCATTGTCAATCTGGATAATATCACCAGAAACAACAATGGGCCGCCCACCTTCGACGATCTTGGCTAGAGCCGCCCAATCTAAACGAGTCTCGGACGTCACATTTGTACGCAAATCAGAATGTCTGACTGGATACGCTAATATTCGATGAGGATCATCTAGTTCCCGAATGTAGACACTCATACCGTCTTGCCGGTGACGATCAGTCAGCTGAATGCCACGTGGACTACCTGACATATATGCAGGCAAGTCACCGTCTGAACGGCCGTTAACCCTGGCGACTTCGGACCACAACTGCGCCGCGATCCGGTGGTTAGTCGCATTATTCTTGACACTACGAGTTCGAAAAAAGTTGGCCACGTGGGTTCCTAAAATAAACACCAATTTGCATAGTAATGAGCTATTTGTACTTTATTATGCGGATTGCGAATACCACAAGACAACATCGGCTCGAGGCGCAACAATATAAAATTGATACTCATTAACTAAAGACTTTTTTCTTCCTAGGGTTTGCCATCGTAACTATGGGGCTTAGAATGCTCAGAAATCGTCTGAGAATTACTGCAATGACTTTGCCGGGATAGCAATTCATGGCGCATCGACCACCTAGCTGCGGCATGCATCAATGCCTGCTTTGCGCAGTTTGTGGTCTCCACGCGGTGGGAAATGCGAAGGGGAATAAGGTCTAAGAATTATCTCGATCTTCATCAGCCCTCATGAGGCCCGGGCAACAGTGATCCCAACCACGAGATAGGCACTGAACGACATGCCCTTTTCGATTTAGAACTTCATTGCATCCATCCGAAAATACGGCATGGGGTAGGAAACCCATAAAGCGATTGGCACCAAACGTTATCGACGCTAACCTACGGGGAACTTCAGTGAAAAACTTGTGCCTGCCTTGAAATCATAGGTGTGCGACCCGTGGAGTTGCATGACCATACCCTTAATGATTTTGGTGCCCATTCCTGAGTGACACTTGTCGAAGTCAAACCCAGGTCCGTTGTCAGCGATGATCAACTCAGCTGTGCCTTCGGTCAGAAGCTTGAGGCCTATGCGGATCTCAGCATCCGTATTCCCTAAGACGGCATATTTCAAAGAGTTGGTGACAACTTCATTGATTAGCATGGCCAAAGAGGTGGCCTGGTCGTGGCTGATTGAGATCTGATCGACGTCAAGGTTCAAACGCGCGGGCGAGCCATGTGCTTTAAAGATGTTTTCCGTCACTGAGGCGATAAATGCTGGCGCATCCAGAGCAGCATATTTGTCGTAGTTGTACATATGCTCATGTACGGTAGCCATCGCCGCTAGGCGCAATTTGAAGTTGGTCTCCACTTCGGGGGAGAGTTTTTGCATACCTACTAAAGCTTGCATCGCTTGCATGTTGTTTTTGACCCTGTGGTGGATCTCTCGAAACAGCATTGTATTTGTGTCGAACGCCGCTTCCAGCTTTTCATTTTTCTGAGCATCCC
This sequence comes from Sulfitobacter brevis, assembly GCF_900112755.1. Lineage (GTDB taxonomy): Bacteria > Pseudomonadota > Alphaproteobacteria > Rhodobacterales > Rhodobacteraceae > Sulfitobacter > Sulfitobacter brevis. The sequence goes on from NZ_FOMW01000026.1 coordinate 5,412, forward strand.
GCCTGAGAAGGCTGACGATCCAAAAAGCGCATGCGGCAAGCGCAAAAATGGTTGGAATGACGATGGCGAGGAAAACCCCGACACGTCGCCAGAACCGATCCATCGTTTCACTATAGCCCACCGAAGCGATGGTCACGAGCCCAGCTTCTGGAACTGTTTGATAGCCCAAAAACCGTTTCTCGCCATCTACAGGAGATTCGACAATGTAGGTGCCTGCGTCCGAATTAGGCAGGTGGCCTTTGAATAAAACATGTTGAGTAAGGTCCAACGGGCCATCCACAGGTGGATGGCGGGCCACCAGCATGCCATTTCTACGCAGAATAGCCAGTGTCGATCCTGGTCCTAAGTCGAGAGATTCTAGCAGGTCCCCCAATAGGGCCGCATCGAACGAAATTATTGCAACGCCTATGAAGACGCCCTCCCGCTCAAGCCGTCGGCTGAACGTGAATATCGGACTGCCGTTGATGCGACTTGTGAGAAGCGAAGAGGTGAAGAACTGTTGTCCTGCGGCGGGGCCAGTAAAGTACTCTCTGTCGCGGACATCGATGTTTGGGGCGTCGGGGTCGGTCGTATAGAGGGTTTGGCCGTCAGTGGAAACAATGTAGGCTTTGGCGCTGCTGGGCAGCCCTTCGAGTGAGGCCTGGATCCTGGTCAAAGTCGCAGGGTTATCGGGATCAACATCGGGTCCAAGGGCAAAGTCCATCTGGCGCAGCGCTTGTTTGGCCGTCTCAACAATCCAACCGGTGTTGATCTTTACTGCCTTGGCGGCGGCCGTCACCGAACTTTCAGCTCTATCTTGAGCTGCATTGAAGCCTTGATAGATGAGGGCTCCCACGATGCTGGAATAGACCAAAAAGGTGGCGACAATGAATATGGCCGCAGCGCGAGCTGAACCGGCAATCGCCTTAGTTACCATGTAGCTTCTCTCCCGGACCGGCCCTATCAAAGGATATAGTGCTCAAGCAACGGTTTGGAAGTAGGAGCTTTCCGCCGGAGTCTATGCGGATAAGTCACTGCGCCTCGATGATCAGGTCTTGTCGGCCCAGCGTGGTGTGATCGGCACAACCGCCAAGTTTCGTTTCGAAAAGTTGGAACCAAACGGTCCGCATTCGGTTGAAGTAGGTTATCTAGTGAGGGTTGAGAATGAGCTTCAGAGTAGTTTTGCTGGTCGAGGATGAGGCGCTCATTCTGTTGGACATCGAAGCCGCCCTTGTTGAAGAGGGATTTCAGGTCGTAACGGCGATAAATGGGTCAAAAGCCGTAGAGGCCTTCGAGGCTGATCCGACACGCATTGATGCTGTCGTGACCGATATTAACCTAGGTAAAGGGCCGAAAGGGTGGGACCTCGCGAGACAGATTAGGCAGCAAAAGCCAGAGATGCCGATTGTATATATGACTGGCGACAGCTCTCACGAGTGGGAAGCTGAAGGCGTCCCAAATAGCGTCCTGATACCTAAGCCGTTCGTTCATGCTCAAGTTATTACAGCGTTGGCCACGCTTATGAGCCACTCCAGTCAAGCTTAGCCCCAATCGCTGCGCAATTCATTTCCAGGATGAGCCATTCAGGAGGGGACCGGACATTGCCTGCGATCTGCGTCAAAGGCGTCTCTGGGCCGTTCATGTCAGAGTTCTTAGCTTGCAATTCGACCATGCCGGAGGTGCTCTGATTTTGAAAGCATCGGATAGCGCCCGATGTTTGGTGAATGTGTGCCTTTCTAATAGGAAGTCGCCAACTGTCTCGCAAACAAGTGGGAGCATTTGGTAACATGGGCAACAACCGCCACCTCTGAAATCCATTGCGTGCTATGGTAGCGCATGACCTATGCCGTGCTTTTCTACGAGATAGAGGCTCGCTGACGGCTTCGTGTGCACGTCATACCATGGCTCGCATTGCCAAGTGAAAAAGTTACGAAGGGCGCGATAGTTTGTTGAACCGGGGTGAACCGCAACAGATTGGAAACAGCGAAATACAGTTGTTTACGCAGACCCCATTCGAATTGAGGTCGTCGTCAATGTTGATACAGCCTACATGGTTCTGTTCAAAAATTTTGGGTGAGCCAGGCGCGGCAGCCCCCCGGACGAATTATGCTGCAAACGCCGCCTATAGCTGAAACGCTGTGAGGCCATTGGAGGCTTTTTCAAAGCTCGTCGTTTAGCGCAGAACCATTCCGAACAAAACTTTCATAATCAGGCAAGTCTGTATCGCAGCGTCGCTGAACTTTCACGATCAGGCCCGCCTGCCAGTAGGTTTGGCCTTCCAATTCGTCTCGTAATCGAAGCAGCTCGTCAGCGATCCCGGCAATTAATCGCTTCATTGTAGGCAGTCCAGTTTGTAATCTTTTAAATAGGTGATCTCGGTTTGTTTAGGACCGTGAGCTACAACACTAGATGCCCAACCTGAATCTCTTGTCGGGTTCGTGCATCAGTGCCTAGAAGCTCTAGTCCATCTAATTGCTATCATTCTTCTGCGACGCATGAGCTGTAATGTATAGAAAATAAGCAACGAGAAGTGCGACGCACCAAGAGGTGCGCCGCGGCGGCGTCATCATCTTAATTCGCTTACTTCTCGAGACGCAGGGTATCTATGAACGCCATGATTTTGAGAATGTCGTCTTGATCGGCGCGCTGCCCGAAAGCCTGCATCGCGCCCGCTCCGCCGCCGTAGATGATTTCAAATCGTCCCACTTCGGTATGCGTTCTGTCGCGTTCCCAGTTGTTGTCGTTCAGGCTTGGGCCAATGCGCCCCGCGCCGTCCTTGAGGTGGCAAGACTGGCAGAGCTTCTTGTAGCTTTTGCCGCCTGCCTCAATCGCGTCCGCGTCCCCGGAATAGGGGTTTACGCCAGTAGTATGGAATTCCTCAACCTGCGGCGTCAGAGTCTGTTCGGTGCGGTGTTCAAAAACCAGCGGCGCATCGTCAAGGGCGGCACGAAACACCACTTTACCGTCCGCAAACTCGACATCGGCAGGTGCCTCTGCGGTAGTGTCCACCGAAGCGCTGTGGCTTTCTGCAAGGGTTTTGCCTGCTGTAAATGTTAGCGCCGCGGCAATCATCGCTGCTGGCACAAGATATCTGTTTGGGTACACGATTGGGTCCTTGTTATTTAAGTTACAAGACCCGGCGCGCGTAGAACGCGCCGGGGTCGTCGTAAGAGCATTATGCTTACTTAGCCTGCTTTGCCAAAGTTGCACCCTCTGGGACATCGGAAGCGGCCATTACGCGCCACAGGCTGCCCGGAGGGTTGGTGTCAGGTCCCTGATCGGCAAGATAGAAGTTATTGGCGTTCACGATCAGAACGTTGTCTTCTTCGTCATAGCCACCGGCGGTGAACTGCATCCCCGTCTGCATAAGCTCTTGGAACTGCCAGCCCGCCGCGTCGCTTGCCAGTCCGAACACACGGCCTGAACACCAATCACCGGCTAGATAGACCCCGTCCATGCCTCCGTAATTCGCAACGCCAAATCCTTGGACGGAGCACCCTGCGCTCGTTGTGTCCTCGGGGGCACCGGGAAAGGCGGTGTTATGCGGGTACATCGCAGCTGGTAACGTACCGACAATGGAGCATTCGGATTCTGCCGGGTCGCCGATCATCGGATGACAGAAAGCCGCTTCCATTCGAGGCCAGCCGTAGTTATGGCCACCGTCGCCGGCCTTTTCATAGATGATTTCTTCCCAGTGGTTCTGACCGACGTCGGCGATGTACATATCACCAGATTTTGGATCGAACGAAAATTCGTACGGATTGCGGACCCCGTATGACCAGATTTCCGGCAACGAACGTGTTTTGATCTGGGAAAACTGCTCTTCAGTGATGCCGAACAGTTGCATCAAGCGCTCACTCGATGCGCCTGCATAGGGGTTATCAGCCGGGATCTTGTATGGCGCGTCCTCTGTGTTGACGTCGATACGAAGGATTTTGCCAAGCCGCGTCGTCAAATCTTGGCCCGCTTCATAGGGATCGCCTTCCCATCCGCCGTCACCGGAGCCAATGTACAGCATCCCATCGGGCCCGAATTCGATTTGGCCGCCGTTGTGGTTATACCAAGGCTGCTCGATGCGCATAATAACTTTGGCGGTTTCGTTAGTCCGTTCGGGGCTGACCACATCCGGGCTCGCCGGATCAACCGTAAAGCGCACGATCATCCCGTCGCCATTGAACGGCAACGACGCATAATGCACGTAGAAATGGCCATTCTCAGAATACTTCGGATCGAAGGCGACTGAATAAAGCCCTTGCTCGACAAAGCCGGTTTGTACATCGCTGCCTAATGGGTTGATTGCCGTCAAATCAAGGAACGGGTCTTCCTGTACATTGCCATCCTTATCGACAATTTTGATCCGTCCAGCGCGCTCGGTCACAAAAATGCGGCCCGAGCCGTCGCCTGCGTTGGCTACGTTGGTCGGATCAAGGAATCCAGAGGCAACCTGGACCAGCTGGATTTCGGGGTTACCGGGAATGGTGCCGCCTGGGCGTGCAACTTGGTCGACAGTCATCGGTGCTTCTTGGGCCAACACCGTCGTCCCCAGCAGCATGGCCGTAGTGCATGTAGCGATCAGTTTAAACATTTGAGATCCTCCCAGACCGTAAAATAACGCAGAAACGGCCATGTGACGTAAGCGCACACGGTGGCGTTTGGAGGGAGTTCGTCACGCGAGCGTGTTCACGAAAATCTGCGTATTGCCCCCACAAGGTGGGATCGTCGCAAAATGCATTACCCTCCGTCAAGTGACTCGGATGCACGTAGGTTCAAAGCGCTAGAAGGGGAACGGTTCTTCGGCGAAACGCCGCCTGTCCGTGCCCAGAAGCAATGCATCTAGTTCATTGAGTTTTTTGTAAGTTTTTTAAATCCGGATTGTGGGGCGTTGCCTGCGCGTCCCAAACCAAACGATCAGCAGCGCGATGAATGCTATCATCATGCCCATGCCTTCACGGGCTTCTTCGGTGACCCACCAGACCTCTTGATGCCAAAACCCCGGTGTTTGCGGCCAGAACCACGCCACGCCAAAGGCCGCCAAGATCAATGCGGCAGACAACAGTCGAAACCCCCAAACGCTTTTCACCAATTCAGGGCGAAAGGCCCGCAGACCGCAAAACACTGCCGGAACTGCGTAGATTATGGCCCAGTAAATCCCGTCGGGGTCATTGTATTGCACCGCGGCAAACAAAATCATCAAGCCGCAGAGTATTCCTGAAATGACCCGCATCCTGCATCCCTTACAAGGCTTGAGTAGCTATATGACACAGAGTAGGCTTGTCCCGATACGGCGTCAACGTGACGATGCATCGCGTTCCTCGGGGGGGGGCATTATGGATAATATCGTAAAGAATAGCGGTGATGACGCGAGCACTGTTGTGCGCTGGCAGCAATTTTCAGTGCCCTATCAATTTCCCGTTGCGTTCGTTCGCGGTCTTTTCAATCCGGCGAACCCGTTGTTTGCTGATACTGTCGCTCGCGGAGATACCACAAAGCGCCACCGCTGCTTCTTTATCATTGATGAAGGGCTTGATGGCACCGCCCTGAGCGCATCAATCAAAAGCTATTTCCAATCCCATACGGGCCAGCTTGAGCTTATCGCCGACCCGATGTTTGTCCCGGGCGGCGAGATCGTTAAGAAAGACCTTGCCTATGTCGAGCGCATGTTGAGCGCGATCCATAGCCACGGCATTGACCGCCACTCATACGTGGTTGCGATTGGTGGAGGCGCGGTTTTGGATGCGGTTGGCTTGGCGACGGCGACGGCTCACCGCGGGATCCGCCACATCCGTATTCCCACAACGGTGCTCTCGCAGAATGACAGTGGTGTCGGGGTTAAGAACGCGGTCAATTTCCGCGGGGTGAAAAACTATGTCGGGACATTTGCACCCCCTTGGGCTGTGCTGAACGACTTTGACTTTCTGTCAACACTGCCAACCCGCGAACGGGTTGCGGGATTGGCCGAAGCGATCAAGGTGGCGCTGATCCGAGACCGTGAATTTTACCTTTGGCTTGAGAAAAACGTCGATGCTCTTGCGACATTCCAACCCAAGGCAGAGGAACATATGGTTAGGCGCTCGGCAGAGCTGCATATGGATCAAATTGCCAATGGTGGAGATCCGTTTGAAACGGGTTCGGCGCGTCCGCTTGATTTCGGGCATTGGTCCGCACACAAGTTGGAAGCGCTGACCAATCACCATGTCCGCCACGGCGAGGCAGTTGCGATTGGGATTGCTTTGGACACGCGATACTCGGTTCTGGCCGGATTGCTGCCCGAAGGCGAAGACGAACGGATCGTGGTCCTGCTTGAGGGTTTGGGCCTGCGTGTCTGGCACCCCGCGCTTGACAACACAGATCGCGACGGACGGCTTTCCATCCTCGTCGGTCTCGATGAATTTCAGGAACATTTGGGCGGTGCACTGACGATAACGCTCTTGAGCGAATTGGGTGTCGGAGTTGAGGTCAATGAAATCGACAGCGCGTTGATGGAGCAGGCGATGGGCTGGCTTAAGGCGCGCGAGCGCCACTGAATGAAACTTCCAGGCCAGCTTGGGCACCTTACATACTGCTTGAACATCCACCCGACCCAAACCTGGGAGGATGTTCGCGGGGCCTTGTGCGGGCCGGTTGCGGCCGTCAAGTCAGCCGTATCGCCGACACAGCCCTTTGCAGTGGGATTGCGCTTTTCAGCCGAGGCGTTGGCCGATCTGGAAGACCCGGGCAAGCGCCGACAACTGAAACGCTTACTGGATGAACAGGACTATCTTGGGATTACGGTGAATGGTTTCCCGTTTGGAAAGTTCCATAACGCCTCGGTGAAGGAAGAGGTCTATCAACCCGACTGGCGCAGCGACCAACGGGTCGAATACACCAACGCACTGGCCGATTTGATGGCAGAGATCGCCCCTCAGGGGGAAATCATCAGTCTGTCCACGGTGCCTGGAACGTTCAAACCCCTTGGCATGGGCGCCGAAGCACAGATGGCGGAAAACTATCTGCGAAGCGTGGCGCATTTGGTCAAGCTGCATGCCGAGACAGGTGTTCAAGTTGCTTTGGCAATCGAGCCTGAGCCATTTTGCTTTTTGGGAACCATCGCTGAAAGCATCGCATATTTTCAGCGCTATCTGTTCAGCGCTTCCGCGGTGACCCGGCTAGCGGGGCTGACCGGGCTCAGCGAAGCCAAAGCGCGTGAAGCCCTGCCCAGGCACCTTGGTCTTTGCTATGATGTCTGCCACGCTGCGGTAGAATACGAAGACCCCGCCGCCAGCATCCAGGCGCTGCGGGACGCGGGAATTCCCGTTCACAAGCTTCAGATCAGCGCGGCCTTGCGTATCCCGCACATCGGGCCGTCTGAACGCGCCGCGCTTCAGGCCTACTGCGAACCCACCTACCTGCATCAGGTCAATCGCCGTCACGCAGATGGCCTGAAGATGCATAGTGATTTGCCCGAAGCTTTGGCCTTGGGAGAGCAGACAGACGGAGAAGAGTGGCGCGTGCATTTCCACGTCCCAGTTTTTTTGGAAAACCTCGGGGCGTTTTCCTCTACACGACGGTTTCTCGAAGAGATCCTTGCCCTGCACCGCGCTGACCCGATTTCAGCGCATTTGGAAATCGAAACCTATACATGGGACGTCATGCCGCGAGAAATCCGCAGCGCGACCGTTGACCGCGACATCGTGCGCGAGATGGAGTGGGTCTTGGAGCAACTGAGCCAATGAATTTACAAACCTTTCTAAACCTTGGCCGTGTCTCTAATTTGCCGACGGTGTGGACCAACGCCATTGCGGGGGCCGTGCTTGCCGGTGTCGCGCCTTTTGGTGAAATTGTTGTTGTGGGGCTGGCGCTGACGCTCTTTTACACCGGCGGCATGTGGTTGAACGACGCGTTCGACGCGAAGATTGATGCACAGGAGAGGTCAAATCGACCGATCCCCATGGGCCATGTCAAGGTCAAGAACGTGTTCGCCGGGGGCTATGCGATGCTGGCGGCCGGTATTGTCCTCGCCGCTTCGCTGGGGTTCGTAGCTGGGATGATGGGCATCGCATTGGCAGGTGCGGTGATCCTGTATGATTGGCTGCACAAGCGCACGGTTCTGAGCCCAGTCATCATGGGCGTGACGCGGTTTTTCTGCTACCTGTTGGCGGCGGCGGCTGTCGCGGAAATTACCGGCAGCGTGATGTGGGGTGCCTTGGGTCTTTTGGCCTATATCGTCGGCCTAACCTATGCGGCCAAGCAAGAGGCCTACGATAGGCTTGATAGGGCCTGGCCGCTCGCCGTGCTTGCGTTGCCCTTACTATTCGCACTGTCGCAGGCATGGGGCAGTGCCCTGGGGCTGTCGATCTGGGGCGGCTTGCTGGTTCTTGTCGCCATTGCCCTGCGGCTGCTGTTCCGGCGCAATCGCGGGGATGTGCCCAAGGCCGTGGTGACGCTGATTGCTGGAATATCCTTATATGATGCCGTGTTAATCGCCGCTTCGGGGTTTCCGTCACTCGCGATTGTCGCGGTGGCCGGTTTCGCCCTCACACTGCTGTTGCAACGTCTGGTGTCCGGCACCTGATCGTCAGTCAAAGATGTGATTTAGCACTAAGGCTTTGAAGTCGGTCGCCTCGACCGGACCCTCTGGCATCAAATCCGCCTCTGACGATATCACCAGCGGCCCCTGGTCCGGATCGTCGGTGATGCGGCCATGGGTGCCCTTGACCAATGTGGTGTCGCTGGGTGAGATGATGTCCAGCAACTGCCGTTGTCCCAGCTTGCGTTTTGCCAGCTTGATGCCGGTGGTCAACAGCGGGAATTTGATCTTAGGATCCACGAACAGTTCAACCGGATCATAGCCCGGTTTGCGGTGGATATCGACCATACGGGCGAAATCCGGGGCCTTGTCGTCGTCCAACCAATAATAATAACTGAACCATCGATCAGCTTTGCTGATCGCGACCAACTCGCCCGATCTGGGGTGGTCAAGGCCATTGGCTTTTTTGGCCTCTTCGCCCCATACCTCTTCGACGCCTTCCAGGCCCTGCAACAAAGCTGCGACTTCGTCGATGAGTTTGGGATCTTTGACATAGATATGCGCGATCTGGTGGTCAGCGACGGCGAAAGCTTGGGAAGCGCCGGCATCAAGTATCTCGCGCCCGAACTCTTCTGGTCGAACCGCCAGCAGTCCATTGCTGCGCAACATGCGGTTTATATGTACCGCGTCGGTCGCCTTGGTGATCCCATATTCGGAGACAACGATCACCCGTTGCCCCGTCCGGTCCGCATGTTCGATCAGCTCTCCGCACAGGTCGTCGATCTCCCTTAGGTCCTTCTGCAGGCGGGGGTGTTCCAGATCCGGACCAAGACGTTGAAGATTGTAATCGAGATGCGGCAAGTAGGTCAGCGTCAACGTCGGAGATCGCGTCTCCATCACGTGCAACGTCGCCTTTGTGATCCAGGCCGAGGAGGTAATATCCGCCAGCGGTCCCCAGAATTTGAACAATGGAAACTGCCCTAGTTTGGCATCGAGTTCGTCATGCAATTCGGCGGGATAGGCGTAGTGATCGGGTATTTTGCGACCGTCGGCCGGATACATGGGCCGCGGTGTCGCCGACCAGTCGGCGGTGGAGTACATGTTATACCACCAAAACATCTTGGCGCAGGTGAAGGCAGGATCGCGCGAACGCCCCGCCTCCCAGACTTTCTCGCCAGCGACCAGCTGGTTAGGCTGCCGCCACAACATCACTTCTGCCAAGTCGCGAAAGAACCACCCGTTTGCCACTGCGCCGTGTCCTGAGGGCGGAAGCCCGGTCAGCAAAGTCGACTGCGCCGTGCAGGTTACCGCAGGCGTAACTGTATTTAACGGTCGCATCGCGCCGCGGGCGGCAAGCCGTTTTAAATGGGGCGTGTGCACCCCAACAAGATGAGGGGCGAGCCCGACAACAAGAATGACCAAAGTGCGTTGCATTTTGCTACATTGGCGGGCAGCCGACGAGATGTCCAGATGATCCCTGAGGGGGCGAGTTAAAACATAGTATCAGGGCCAAATCCACTTTCCGGCTGGTGCGATGCCGTGTGACTCGTATAACTTAACGTTAGGGTAGACTAGGGGGATCGATGACCGAAACGGCAGCACGGCTACTTAGCAACTGGATCGTAGCGCAGGTGCCCCAACATGCGAATTGGCTGCGCCAATCGCTTGAAGGATTGGCGCAGGGCGCCCCTGATCGGGATCTCTATATTTTTCTGGGACTGGCGCCCCGCAAGCTTGGCAAAGCGGATCTAGTGCTGAATGCCGCAGATTTGGCCAATGCTAATGCCGCTAGGGCAGGCTGGAGCCCAAGCGGTTGGAGCGTCGACGGTGCCGCACGCGTTCTGGCCTTGCTGACGGCGACGTCGAACCGTCCCTTCGCAGAACGATTCAAGGATTTACGCCGCACGTCCGATGTCGCCGAGATGATCGCCCTTTATCGGGGGCTTCCGTTGTACCCCGAACCCGAAGCGTTGGATTTCGAAGTCGGCGAAGGGCTGCGGTCAAATATCCGCGCGGTCTTTGAGGCAATCGCCCACCACAATCCATTTCCCCAAGATCATTTTGACGATCACCGGTGGAACCACATGATCCTCAAGGCTTTGTTCGTCGGAAGTGAGTTATCCCCCATCCTTGGGCTCCGCGAACGGGCCAACCCCGAACTGGCGCGGATCTTGGTGGACTATGCTGAGGAACGATGGGCCGCAGGGCGCGCGGTGACCGAAGAATTATGGATCCCGGTGCGTCCCTTCGCAGACGATCCCGCAATACGCGACAAGCTGGCCGACGCCATAGGCAAAGGGCACCTGACTGAGGAGGGTTTGCTATGATGTTTATCGATCCCCATGCTCATATGATTAGCAGGACGACTGATGACTACGAAGCGATGGCCGCTGCTGGCGTCGTCGCCCTGATCGAACCCGCCTTTTGGGTCGGACAGCCACGGACCTATGTCGGCACCTATGTGGATTACCTGTCGTCCATCGTCGGCTGGGAACGTTTTCGCGCCAGTCAGTTTGGCATCCGCCACTATTGCACCGTCGGGCTGAACTCAAAGGAAGCCAACAACGAAGAGCTCGCCGAAGGTGTGATGGAATGGCTGCCACGCTTTGCCCTGAAGGAAGGCGTCGTTGCCATTGGCGAGATCGGATATGACGAACAGACAGCCCTTGAGGACAAGTATTTCCGGCTGCAACTGGCCCTTGCCAAGGAGCTGAACCTTCCCGTCATGGTCCACACTCCGCATCGTGACAAAAAACGCGGCACGTCACGATCAATGGATGTGTGCGAAGAGATGGGCCTAGACCCATCTATGGTGATCATTGACCACAATAATGAAGAAACCGTCGCCGAAGCCTTGCAACGCGGGTATTGGGCCGGGTTTTCGATTTATCCATCCACCAAGATGGGCAACGTCCGCATGGTTGAACTTCTTAAGCAATATGGTGGCGAACGGATCATCGTAGACAGCGCCTGCGACTGGGGCATCTCGGACTGTCTTGGGGTCGCCAAAACTGCACAGCTGGCGCTCCAAAGCGGTATTCCGCCCGAAACTGTTCACAAAGTCTGCTATCAGAACGCGCTGGATGCCTATGGCCAGTCCGGTCAGATGAACGAGCAAGACTGGCTCAATCCGCCTCCAATCGATCAGCGCACCGTCTATGAAGGGAATTCTATTCTGCGGGGAGGGCGTGAGCCCAAGATCGAAGCCCCCGGCGAGCGGCGTGCCGGGCAGATGTTGATTGAATAGCCGCGCATGATACGGCTGTTGCTTTTCGTTCTGTTCCTCGTGGGCGTTTCAGTCTTACCGTTCTTAATCTGGGGCCGCGAGGTAGAAGCTAACCTGTCTCAAGCAGGTGCTGTCGAATGGGTGCGCGGATTTGGAACCTGGGCTTGGTTGGTGGGTATCGCTCTGATTGTCGCCGACATCGTCCTGCCAGTACCGTCATCTGCGGTGATGGCCGCGCTTGGTATCGTCTATGGGCCTATTGTCGGCGGAATATTTGCGGCATCAGGGTCGATCTTGGCAGGGCTCGTCGGGTATGGTGGTTGCCGGTTGATTGGGCCCAATACCGCGCGTCGTTTGGCCGGGGCCAAAGGGTTTGCGCAGGCACGGCAGTTATTCGACAGTTACGGCGGCTGGATGGTAGCAGGTTCGCGCTGGTTGCCGGTATTGCCGGAAACGATCTCGTTTCTGGCTGGGCTTACCGCTATGCCTTTTGCGCGTTATATCGCAGCGCTGGCCTGCGGGGCAGTCCCTTTAGGCTTCGTATTCGCGACGGCGGGATATCTTGGATCTGACAATGTTTTACTAACTATGGTGTTGAGCGCGCTTGCTCCGGTCTTTTTGTGGTTTGTCGTGCGGCCCTTTTTGGTGACCGCACGACCCGAGAACTGACGGTTTTGAGTCTGCCAGTTACGGGGAGAACCCCGGCGCTTTCACGTAGCTCACGATTTGCCGGATTTCTTCGACGGTATAGGTGTCGCGCCACGCGGGCATTTTCTTGAACCCTTTGTAGACCCGCTTAAACACAAATTCGGGCTTATACTTGGCTGGTTTCAACTTTGGTGCCTTGCCCGGATAGGCTTTGAAGCCATGGCAATGGGTGCATTGAGCGTACCAGAATTCCTTGCCCGCTTCGATATTTTTCGGGTCAGTCAGGTACGCTTCACTAAATTCTTGGGCCGCGATGACGTCCTCCACCGACATTTCGGGGTTCTCGGCCTCGGCCTCATTTGCTTGGGCCTGGTCAGCGGTTGGCTGGGTGCTGGCGTCTGCGTCCGGGCCTTGTGATGCCAGATACGCAGCAACGTCGGTGCGCTCCTTGTCATCTTTCAGCTTGAATGACATTTTTGAATTGGCACCGCTATCTTCCAAATAGTCACGCAAGAATTGTTTGGGGTCTTCCAGATACTCTGCCAGTAACTCTTG
>NZ_FOMW01000049.1 GCF_900112755.1 Sulfitobacter brevis
CTCGGGTAGGGCGCGTTCCAGCCAATTTACCCTCCGTGCAACAACGCCCCAGCAGATAAAGAAGTCCGGCAATCAGATAATAAGGAGACCCGCCCAGCATAAGCAGCCAGCCACCACCAAGAAACAGAACAACTCCGCCGAGCGCCATCAATGCCAGCACAAGTATTCCAAAAATCCCAATGTTGCCGCGATACTGCTGAACTTGTTCCATGATCCGTCTCCTCGTGATTGCGTTTATTTGGAACTCCAACAGAATTTCGCTGCCAGTCAGTTGCCACCGCCCTTAGTACATCTGATCACGGAAGTGGCAGCAGAGACCTAACATCGATCAGTCCCCTGTCGTCTAACCTATTGTAGGCGTCATGGAATTGTGGCGATGCCACCCGTCGTCTCCGAAAATGAGGCGAATGACAGTTGGCCTTCGGGCGATGATAAATCGGCGGGCGAGAGCGGCGTCCAGACTTCATCCGCTAGAGTTGAGCCGCTTTGGTCGCCGGAAGGTGTTGGTATCGGTAGAGGTTCCGCTTCGGAGCAGTGTTGCAGCATCAGAAGTTGATGTATTCGGACGCCCAGCTTGACAATGGCACGCCCCCGTTCAGCCGCGCCCTTGTACCCCGCTCGAACCGGTTCGAACCGACCGCGAACCAAGGCAACCTCAGACTTTAAACCGCCGGCAAAATGAGAAAGCGTTTTGACAGATTAGAGAACAAAATCGGCTGTTTTGGTCATTCGCCGCGACAGGCTACGAACAGCTGCTAACCCGAACAGTGTTTAGAGTATCATTTCGCCCCCTTCCGCAAACGCCCCCCGGAAGCCCTTTTGATGACAGTCGCGATTTCATCGCTTGCTGTAAGAGCGGCCAGTCGAAACCCGGCTGGTATGTCGAATATACCTTCAAATACACATCCGTGGTGCGCGATATATTACGCGCCGCCGCGCAAGACCTTTACGAAGACCAAGCGGTCGTTGCATTTCGTCAGGCGCATTGCGCCACCCAATCTGACCAGCGCGACCTCACGGCGCGCGCTGCCGTCTCGGCACTCTCTTGCCCTTTGTGCATTCAGAATGTTGTTTCGATTTTGCCCAACCGCTCGGTCAGCATCATGTTCTCGCGGTAGTCGATCGGGATCACCACCATCGCGGGCCCTTTATGTGTCAATGCCCGATTCAATGCATCTTGCAGGTCTGCCGCATCTTCACAGCGTTCGCCTTGCCACCCCATCGAGGCACAAAGTCCCAGCCAATCGGGGTTGGTGAACGACAGATCCGTGTGGTGCCCGAACTCTTGCTGCTGCTTCCACGCGATCAACCCATAAGCGTGATCTTCCCAAACCAGCACCGTGATGTCGGAACTGAGGCGACTTGCGGTTTCCATCTCCTGCACATTCATCATCACATCCCCATCGCCAACCACGGCAAGGATTTTTGCGTCCGGCCTTGACAGTTTAGCCGATATCGCCCCGGGAAGTGGCATACCCATCGAGCAAAATCCATTTGAAATCAGGCAAGTGCCGGGTTCATGGCATTGGTAGTGGCGGGCAACCCACATCTTGTGAGCCCCAACGCCAGACAACAGAATGTCATGCGGCCCCAGAACAGCGCGCACATCAGCGATGGCCTTTTGGGGGCGGATTGATCCCTTGGTGTCATCATCGTCATGCTCTGCAAATTCCTCCAGCATCTTCCGACGCAGCTTGGCCTGCGATGCAAAGTCGAATTCAGGTGTGCCGTCCCGCGCCACGCGGGCGTTCAACATCTCAATTCCATGGGACAGATCGCCCACAACTTCGATCTGAGGCTGGTAGTTGCAATCGCTCTCGGCGGGAAGGAAATCCATGTGGATAATGTCGCGCGCTCCCTCGGCATTCCATTTTTCTGGGCCGTACTCGACCAGATCGTAGCCCACAGTGATGATCAGATCGGCCGCATCGATCGCCGACTGTGGATAGTCGCGTTGCCCCATGCCGATGGTAAACAGACAGTGTTCGCTGTCCATGTCAACGGCGCCCTTTGCCATGAACGTCATCAATACACCGATCCCGGTCGCATGGCAGAATTGACAGAGCTGTTCGCTGACGCTGGTGCGGATTGCCCCGTTTCCCGCGATTATCAATGGGCTCTTGGCGCTGCGTATCCGTTCCCACACCTCGTCCATGATCTTGTTTTCCGGCACCGGGCGGCGAGGTCGTCCAGGCCGCATCGGACGAGCATCGGTCTCGTTGGCCGCAATATCTTCCGGCAGTTCGATATGGGTCGCCCCCGGTTTTTCGACCACAGCCAGCTTTATCGCCTTATGCACAATTTCAGGAATGTTGTCGGCGTGATTGACTGCGCAGGACCATTTGGTGACGGGGCGGAATAGTCCGACCACATCCATCACCTGATGGCTTTCCTTGTGTTGTCGGGTTAAAGCCCCCTGACCGGTGATCGCAAGGATAGGCGCGCGGTCCATGTTGCCATCAGCGACGCCAGTGATCAGATTGGTCGCCCCCGGTCCCAGCGTGCCCAGACAGACGCCAACCTCGCCCGTCAGCCTGCCGTGGATTTCTGCCATAAATGCGGCGGCCTGCTCGTGTCGGGTAAGGACAAACTCGATGGTGGATTTTTCGAGCGACATCATGAAGTCAGCATTCTCTTCGCCAGGCACGCCGTAAATACGGGTTATGCCTTCTACCTCGAGGCAACGAATAAACAGGTCGGATGCTTTCATACAATTTTCCTTTCATTGCTTGGTCGCGTGGTCATGGAGTGGTGGTCGGGTGTTCAAGCCAATTGAAACCTTCAGACGACGCTCAAACGCTTTAGTCCCGCCAAAACCGTCGGCAACAGTTCGGCCACGGTTGGATGGATGGGCAGGGCCTGCTGCAGGACCCGGTAGCTGGATTTCGTTGCCATGAAGTTGGTAATGACGGCAATCACCTCGTCAGCCGAAATGCCAATTATCGACGCCCCCAGTATCTGCTCGGTCTCACCATCGACGATCAGTCGGATCAGCCCGGCGGTCTCACCCTCTTCCTTTGCGCGGGCGACGTCCGACATCATGCGCTCTGCGGTCAGAATATGTTGCCCATTTTTGGCCGCCAGACATGCATCGGCAAGGTTCATCCCCACCCGACCAAGCGGTGGATCAGTGAACATGGCGTAAGTTGTGGGCCGTTCGTCGGCGTCCCGCCATTGATGCAGTGAACCTACGTTTTGGGCCGAGTTTGCAAGGACAATCTGGTGGTCGTGATAGCTAGTATGGGTAAAGGCGCCGCGCTTGTTGATGTCACCTAAGGCCCAGATGCCATTGACGTTTGTCTGCAACTGCGCATCAGTTTCGATAAAGCCATTGTCGTCAGTATTCACCCCAACATTGTCAAGATTTAGCCTGTCACTGTTTGGCACTCTGCCAGTGGCAAAAAGCAGATGTGTTCCTTCGATGCGTTGATTGTCGTCGAGAATAACTGCGACGCCGCTGTCCAATTTTTCGACACAGGTTATCTCGACATTGTTCATGACACGAATATCTTCGTTCTCGACAAACTCCTGAATGATGGCAGACACATCTTCATCCTCGCGGGAGGCCAGTCGGGCGCTGCTGTTGAGTATGGTCACCTGCGCCCCGAGGCGGCGGAAAATCTGCCCCATTTCCAGCCCGATGTAGCTACCCCCGACGACAATCAAATGCGCCGGGCATTCGGTCAGTTCCAAGAGGCTGACATTATCCAGGTAGGGCACGGCCTCCACGCCCTTGATTGATGGAATCGAGGCGCGCGTGCCGGTGTTGATGTAGACCTTGTCGGCCGTGACAGTCTGATCGCCAATCTGCAGGGTAAACCTACCGTTATCGTGACCAGCGAACGCGCCCCATCCGCGCAGGATCTCTACGTTTTCCGAACCCTCAAGCCCGCTCTCGAGCCCCGCACGGGAGGTCTGAACCCGGTCACGCATGCGCGCCATCGCCGCCGCGAAATCGACCGTCACGTCACCCACGCCAATTCCAAAATCGGCCGCCCGCCGTGCCAAATGCGCGACCCGCGCCGACTTGCGCAATGTTTTGGTCGGCGTACATCCATAATTGACGCAAGATCCACCCATCAGATTGCCTTCGACCATGGCAACAGATTCCCCGCCATCAGCGAGAAACATTGCCAAGGCTGGCCCAGCTTGGCCTGCTCCAATAATTGCGGTATCAAAATGCTTGGGCATGATTGGTCCTCACTTCTGTTTGTTGTCTGGTCGGCTTTCCCCAAGTTTTTCGGCATCGAAACGTGCAATTTGGGTAGGTGCAATCATGTCCTGCCGCTGAAACTTTGTCGTTCAATCAGGTGCCGTCGGTACGATGCTGTTGGGCACCTGTTCAAAAATGGCTTTTGACTGGCGTTTTGTTCCGTACACCAGTGCCAAGACGAAATGGCTAAAACCAACTGATCTTAGTGGGTTGGCACCGGCGATACTGTGGCACATTTGACCATGCCGGACGATTGCGAGAAATATCGTTAGCTCAGGGTCGGCACCACCTAAACTCCAAGATCCCTACGGCAAGTTTCGCGAACGGGTGCTGATCCGTGTTAGGAGACTTTCAACAATAACTGAATCGCTTGCCGAGGTGCCTGCGTCTGTATGACTCGGCCCGGGGGATTCTCAGCGTGTGCTTGTTATGGTAATTATTGTTCATGGTATCACGGGAAGCAATCAGGCAGCGATGGGAGGTTTTCGGCTCGAAGCTCGACGAACGTGGCAGGCGTTTGTTTGCTGCAGCGGAAGCCCGAACGGCTGGGCGCGGCGGGCATGCTGCAGTAGCGGAGATCACCGGTCTCGCGCGTTCGACCATCGGGCGGGGGCTCAACGATCTTGATACGTCAGGGCCAGGTAATGGTCGAGTGCGCCGCAAGGGCGGAGGGCGGCGCGAGGTCGCTGACCTTGATGCGACGCTGGTGTCCGACCTGCAGAGCCTCGCCGAACCGGCGACGATGGGTGACCCGATGCGCCCACTAAAATGGGTATCGAAGAGCCCGGCCAAGTTGGCTTCCGCGCTGTGTAACGCTGGCCATACTGTGTGTGCCAATACCGTCGCGAAGTTGTTGGAAACAAGGCTCGAATACTCACGGCAGGTCAATCGCAAGACGCACGAGGGCACCAACCATCCCGACCGCGACGCGCAGTTCGAGCATATTAACGCCAGCGTGTTGGCCGCGCAGGTGGCTGGGCAGCCTGTCATCTCGGTCGACACCAAGAAGAAGGAGCTGGTAGGCAACTACCGCAACGGCGGCAGCGACTATCGGCCAAAAGGCGATCCGGCCTGCGTCAATGTGCATGATTTCCCCAACAAGGAACTCGGGAGCTATGACTGAATCTGGTGTTTTGGCGGTTTGAAGGTTGGCGGCGTATCTGGTTGATTTGTTGTTGGAAGACAGCAGCCCAACCGAAGGAGATACACCACCATGGAAACGACTAACATTGTTGATTTTGCGCGTCGAGACGGGATCACGGACGCGCTGACGGATTTGCTGAGAACGGGGGCGCAGCAATTGATCGCAACAGCAGTTGAAGCTGAACTTGCCGGTTATCTGGCTCAATTTTCCGACTTGCGCACTGAAGCAGGTCACGCGGCTGTCGTGCGCAACGGGCATCATCCGACCCGGCCCTTCCAAACCGGCATTGGCCCTGT
>NZ_FOMW01000031.1 GCF_900112755.1 Sulfitobacter brevis
TCGCGCGCTCGCATCTGTTGCCGGGTGCCGAACCGGAAGTGTCTGAGGCTTTGGCAGATGCGTTCATGGCCGAGGGGATCACGCTGCTGACCGGCCTGAGCTACGATAGTGTGCGCCGTGATGCGGCGGGCGTAACCTTGCGCGTCATGCAGAGCGGGGAGCCTGTCGAGGTCACCGCGGATCATCTTGTCTCCACCGCTGGCAGACGCGCCAATATCGAAGGAATGGGCTTGGATGAAATCGGCGTAGAAACCGACGTGCGCGGGTCCATCATGATTGGCGACGACATGCAGACGTCGGTGCCCGGCATCTATGCGGCGGGCGACGTGACCGACCGCGATCAGTTCGTCTATATGGCAGCCTACGGGGCAAAGCTGGCCGTGAAAAACGCCGTTCTGGGCGAGGATCAACGCTACGATAACGCCGCCATGCCCTGGGTCGTGTTCTCCGATCCGCAGGTTGCCGGTGTCGGGCTGAGCGAACAACAGGCTCGCGACGCGGGGTTTGACGTGAAGACCTCTGTCGTGCCGCTCGATCAGGTGCCGCGCGCACTTGCCGCCCGTGACACACGTGGCTTGATTAAACTGGTGGCGGATAGGGCTACAGATAAGCTGCTGGGCGGCCAGATCATCGCGCCCGAAGGGTCCGACACGATTCAGACACTGGTTATGGCATTGAAGTTCGGCATGACGACCAAAGACCTCGGCGCAACGATTTTTCCGTACCTGACGACAGTCGAGGGACTAAAGCTCGCGGCCCAGACCTTCGATATGGATGTCGCAAAACTCAGCTGTTGCGCAGGGTAATGGAGAAAATTATGACCAGTGAACCTCATTCGATGAGCTTGGATAGGTCAGTTGTGACCGATCCTGATGTTACACACGCCCTGCCACAGTTGCAGACCGACAGCTCCAAGACTAACGCGACACCGCAGCCCATTAGTTTTTTCAATGTTTCCCCTCATTGCAGGCGAAACCTCAGTAAGAATAGATACCGCTCAAGGTCAACGCGCTCTGCAGTCGTCAACTGATGGCCCAATTCGTCGCGCAGCCAGATAATTGTCGCAGGATGGTAGTCATCACGAGGGGGCTTCGTATGTATTTGCGTGCCGGTGATGCGATTTAACGGTCCTCTTTTCATCATCACTAAAGTCTATCTGCTTAAGAAAGACTATTGAATATCGAAGGTGCTTTCCGGGCTAAAAACTCAGCCATTGTTCACGATCGCAGACAAGGTCCACTGGCGTTTATCCAAACTCAAATGTGAAAAGCCCCCACTGCAAGTGACAGTGAGGGCTTCAGCTGAGCTATAAAGCTGCCGCTGTGCGAGAGGGCGACTGGCTATCAGTCCTCGTGTTTGGGCGGCAAACCAAACTTCGGCGCGGCGGCGCGACGTTTGTGCAGTGTATCGGCGGGACTGGTTGCCTTTGCGCGTTTCTCGACATCTGGCGAAGGTTTGACCGAGCCAGCTTTTGCTGGTGCTTTAGAGCCCGAAGGTGCGATATCAGGATCCGGTGCACGCGGCGTGATAGCACGGCCCAAACCGTTGCCATCGGCTTTCAGGCGTGGCGTGTCATCCATCCGGAAGGACGAAAAGAGGTCCGCTTGGATCTTGCTGAACTGCTCATCGCTGATCGTCGTGTCGATAATGCCAAATGCCATAGAGCGATCCTTAACCAGATCCTCAATCTGATCAATTGCATTGAATACAATCTCTTGGTTCCAAATTTTGCGCGACGCTGACTTTGCGCGAAGCGCCCGGCGAACTTTCATCCAGTCGTGGAAATGCATCCCAACGAAGCGATCATGAACGGACGGTACAACCTGCCATGCACCCTCCAGATAAACGCTGACAGCGCCAAGGTTCTCAGGATCCCAGCGAACGTCGACCCTCTTCGACCCCAACCCCATAAAATACATCCCGAGCTCCGGGCTATGGTACCGGACCCCCATAACCACGATGCCTTGTTGGGAGACAGTACACTCAATGCGCTTGCCAAATGCCAGACGCTTGGTGGCGACATCCGGCAGCCCGCTCAGGGGGTAATTTCCGTCTTCCATATCGGCATCCCATTGCTCCAAGGGAGTACGGCCGCCGAGGCTGCTGTGCGGCGAGTTGTGATAAATATCGACCACCCAACGCACGAGGATAAACGCGACATCCTCAGCATCCAGACAAGCCCGAAGCTCAGATTTGTAGTCGCCTCGCTCAATCGAATTGGAAAAGGTGCGGCCCACAAGACGCGGCATTAGGTCTGTGCTCAAAGTTCCGAAAATCCGCTCTCCTATGCCACGCATTCCGGGAACCCCCGCGTGGGTACGCAGTGTTGGTATACGCATGTCGAGACAACAGTGGGTGAAAGCACCTGACTTGAACGCGGGCCCATTGTCCGTGACCATCAGTTCGGGCTTAACGGCCATCGACCACGGCGTGAGTGCGCCCGACGCATCCGCCCATGCCCCTTTATCGCTTACGACCATGCGCAGACATTCCTGAGCCGCACTGGCACAAGGGTTCCGGGTCAGCTTCATGCCAAGAATGACCTTCGTCCGGCAATCTATCGCGAGAACAAGCCACCAACGTGCCGTGTCACCGTTCAGACCGATAAGGTCGAGAAGCTCATCGCCAAAGAATTCCCTGAGATTAGCGGAATGGATGATCGACTGTAAGTCAATGCACCACTCATCCATTTCAACGCGTTCTCCGGGACGCGAAACCTCCAAACCCTTTCCAACTGGGCGCAGCTTCTTAATCGCATACTCACGGCCGTGCCGAGCAATCATAATGCGCAAAGGCTCAATTTTTTTGATTGCGCCGCGAACAGCTCCACGTCCGGGAACGCGAAGAGGCAATTCACCTTCTTCTACAAGGCGTTTGTTTTCGTGACGAAAGGCCCGCTGGACGTCAACAACGGTTGCCTTTAGTGTTTTACGTTCCAGCGTCATATAACTTGTGCGGATCGTTTTCATAAGCAGCGATTGCTCTGCAGGGCGAATTCCGCTGTGCCGGTTTCCAGACTTGGACAGCGTGTCAGCCACTGCAGAAAGACCATACTTCTGGTAATTTTTGTAGAGTTTGCGAAGGTAATCCCCAGAGTAGAGCGCGATGCCGTCCTTGCTGCCGCCCCCACGCTTTTTGCGTACCGACTTAGCTACCGCTTCTGGCAACTGCTGGTGTTCCAAAGCGTGATCCAACAGATCACGCTCAGTCGCTTCTTTTTTCAAGTACGCGACCGCACGGGTTTCGATCTCCTTGAGGGATGCGTTAATGTCTTTTTTACAAGGAAGAATAAGACCCTCAGACACCATATCTTCAATCGCCATAATCTGGGCGTAGCGGCCATAAAATCGCGTCTTCTGCTTCACGTTCAGATCCGACACCTGAAACGAGACACCTTTTGCCAACGGTGCGGGCTTCAAATCATCGGGCAAGTAAAAACCCACCTCGTGCTTGATTTCTCCAGCTGCGCTGAGGCGCGAGAGCATCCCCATCGTAAATTGCTCAGTCATTCCCTGCCCGTTTGAAGGCTGCAAAAAGATCGTGTCGCCTGACTGTCCTGCCCAGTCGAAATGTTTGTTCTGGATGGTCAGACGGTCTGTCTGCTCGATCCGGAAACCGGACTTGATTGGATTAAGTTTTGTGAAGGCGTTGGTTTTGACAATAGCGTTCATGACTGAAGGCCTTTCCATTGGATGAGAGTTTGGGGGGTTGTGCGCTCATGGCGCAGGGGTTGAAGCTCGCGCTTCGAAATGAGCTGCAGGATCGCGCGGTATCCACGCTCCCGAAGCCCTACCTCATCAGTGAGGGCTTTGATGCTGATGGCACCGCGGAGGCGGCAAGCAACGGTGCGTACAGCGCTCTCAGCGTCCGGGTCGCGTTCATTGACCGAGGCGTTTATATTCGCGTTGTGCAGGGCAACTTGGTCGATATCCGCCTCGGTTAGCAGTCGCACAGATGAGGCAAACTTCTTCTCCTGAACCCACCAGGCGACAACTTCCATATTCTCCAGGAAATCTTTCGAGTGCAGCAGCGAGGTCGGTTTGACAGTGCATGCGACCTGTTCGCCACTCGCTTTTGTGACCAGCATATCGAAGACATGCCATTTCTCATTGCGCCAACCGAACTTGAAGTAAGCTTGTTCGACAACATCCGCGACATCGGGCTGCGCAAACTGAAGGGACTGATGGTCCATTTCAAGCTTGCTCTCGCCTTGCATACGGGTACCAGCCCCTTCCCCACGTACCGCATGGATGGTGCAATGCCATTTAGAGACGCTTTGAATTTTGCGGTCTGCCCGCGATGGTGCAGGCAATACGGTGCCCTCCGAAAAAATCGGCATATTCTGTCCTTTTCACATAAGGATACCGCTCGCCGGAAAGCCTTCCGACGCTGCCCGCAGGCTGCGATATTGATTTTTGATTTTGTGGGTAGAACCGCTTGTCGTCAGACGGTTCCGTTTGCAGCTGTTACGTGCTGCAGGGTGCTTGCGACGTTACTGTTGGATCTTAATCATCGTTTTCATCTCCTCGGTGGCCGGGTGCTTCCCATCGCCCGTCGGGATCCGACGCAGTCAATGTTAAGGTTGGCCAGTTGCCTGTTTCACGAAGTAAATTCTGCGTCCTACCGGGTATCTTCCGATGTTCAGCCCTCGCTTGAGATCCAGAAACTACCCATTAAAATGGACCCGGCAACCACCGTTTTTTGGCCAAAGAAAGAATAATTTATTTCCTTCCGTCTGCTGCAAAACGATCCGATAGGGCATTGAAGGCGAGCCTAACATACTGATATAAATTAATAATCTATGGAATCTTTCCACCAACACATCTCGAATCCCTTCAAGATTAAATTTTGGGCGGGTCAAAATCTCCCACACTGAGATTTGAGAGCGTGCATTTGCGCAACACACAACACTGAGAAATTGACTATGCGAAAGCCCCAGGTGTCACGGCACGCTCGCGTATTGATTCGTAACAGGTCGAATCAGCAATCCCGTGGAAGGATGAGCGCCATGTACGACCTCCAGAGCTCAAGCTTTCTTAGAAGCGGGAATTGATAGAACTGGTGAGGCCAAAAACAGCGATACGTCTTTGCGCCCGTGAGCAAGCAGCTGGTCATTCCCCTTATCGGAATTCCGCAAAGGTACGGGGTTAGCTTCGCCTTCTCAGTTCAAACCCAAGGCAAAATGTGTGGGTTTCGAGAAACCCATTTCCGTGCCGAACTGAACGTATTCATCTTTTGATCAAGATAGACGTGCAGCACTTGGCAGTCGTCTCGGGAAAACCTTGCTTACGGAAAGGAGGCACTTGGTTTTGTCGGCCTATATAGGTCGATCGAACGCAAGAAATTCGATGGTCATCGCTAAAAAGCAGCGCGCTGCGAGATTTGATCAGTCTCACACGCGATGATCCTCAGGTAGAGAACGCCTGAAATCGAGCTTCCGAGATACACTGTACCCGCTCATGTCCGTCTCAGGTCGCTGACCATGGCAGCTTCCGACACTCATACCACCATAAAGGAGTACATTTATAAGTCGCTTTATCCTGTCATGTTATGCAGATGTCGGGCCCCTGAGATTCTCGGGGTGCCTGGCAGCAGCGTAGAACCTATAAACGTGTTCTGCCTTACGCATTCGCCTCCGCTGCAATTGAGCAGGGGGCATGAAGTCGTGTGGTTAAACCGCGCGCATCACTTCGATAGCCATCTGCGAAAAAACGACAGCAGCGATCCGAAACGTCGCGATTGGAGCGCCAAAACCGCGGTGTCGGCTCCCAGTCATTGGAGTGCCGACATGATCACGGAACTGAAATCCGTCAGGGATATCTGGAAGAAGATGCCGAGCGAACATCACGGGCGCGTCTTCCTCGAAGATATGATCTGGCCCACCGGCTGGTATTGTCCACACTGCGGCAGTGTGCGGTCTGTGGCGCTTCTCTGTCAATCTGCGCGTGCCGGACTGTATCAATGTTTCGAGCACGAATGTCGTCGTCAATTCACCGTCACCACAAGAACGCCAATGCACTCGACCAAACTGGATCTTCGAGTGTGGATTGCCGCGATTTTTCTCGTGCTGACATCAAGCAAGGGGATCTCCTCGGTCGCCATGTCACGAATCCTGGGCGTGAATCAGAAAACTGCTTGGAAACTCGGTTATGCAATCCGTGAACTGATGGATGACAGAGAGAGGATCGCCAGTCCGTGGAGTGGAACAGTTGAGGTCGATGAAGCCTTTGTCGGTGGGGCCCCCAAGTTCAAGAAAGGGGTCAAAAACAAGAGGGGGCGTGGCACCAAGAAACCTATCGTGCTTGTTGCCGCTGACCGTAACGGTCAAGCCAAGGCGACCTTGGTTCCGAATGTCCAAGACGCAACGCTTGGCCCGATCATGACAGAATGGATGGACCCACAGTCTATTCTGATGACTGATGGCAATAGGGCTTATCGCAAAATTGGCAAAACATTTGCTGCACATCATAGGGTCAATCACGGTGCTCGACAGTATTCCCGCCCCAGCCTCGGGTCGCACATCAATACGGTGGAAGCCGTCAACTCTCAGGTCCAGCGCGCCCTTGTTGGGGTCTATCATCGCCTTGGACGAAAGCACCTTCAGCGATATCTCGACGAGATCCTCTGGCGCTGGAACCATCGTCAGCCAGTTGTGAAGGTCCGGCGGAAATCAACGAAATCAGGCACCAGGACCGTCACAGCCGCGACCTGGAAGCCGATACCTGTCGTCGAACAGATGCGCGGGCTTCTCTGCTGCGCGATTGGGCGGCAAATGCGCCGCACGCCTGAATGGGGATTGAGCTGGCCATGAAATAGGCTGATGCCTTAACGGCGCGAGCCCTAACTTACGAATGCTGCGGGTTGCTTAAATGTCAGCTATGGTGCCGCTGCCATCTCTATCGAACGGGTTTATCGGGCAATCGTCTTATGTCGACTTCCCTGTCTTGAAGAGCAGGACCGGTCCTTTGCCGCTGCGCTCGATCACGCCTTTGGCTTCGAGGTCGAGCTGCACTGCCTTCAGCCACCATCCGGCCTTCTCACTGCCCGGAAACAATTCCTGTGACAGGTTCGGCAACGGCGCGGCCTTGGCCTCGGCGACGGTCATACCTGCGGCCTCGGACGGCAGAACCGGAAGCAAGGCATCGCGCATGGCCATGAACTTCGCCTTGTCCACTCGTTGGACGTGATGCGGTGACGTGATGCTCTCAATCTCAATTTTCTCGTCGGCGTCAGACATTGATCTCTCCCGTGTTTGGCGTCTTTGGGTTGCGGAAACCCATGGCGATCCAGGCCCCGAAGAGCTTGGCGACGAAGCCAAGGCTATGCTTTTTTGCGTTGGGAATGTCGTCTTGCAGCGTGGCACCCTCCGGGAGGTCGGAGGCCATGGTGCGCATCGTGGGCTCAGGGTTTGTGCCAGACGGCCACAGTCCAATGTAGAGGCTCAGCCAGTGTCCGCCTTTGAACTCCAGATAAACGGGCGTGTTGCAGCATGTAGCGATCACCCGCGTGCTGGGGGCCTCGGGCGACAGGCGGAACCCGGCCAGGTTGGCGCCCCCGGCAAGAAAGCGCACGCGATCCTTGCGATACATAACGAAGGGCGTCGTGCCGTGATCGGTCAACGTCCGGGGTGCTCCCTCAAGACCCTGCATCCTCTCCGCCGCCTCGCGGCAGGAGTTGCAGCAGCATTCGACGCTTGCAATAGGCCTCCCCTCGACTTCAAGGTGGGTCTGGCCACAGGCACACCCGATCTGTGTTGCCTCACCCATGCGTTGGCTCCTTCGCGGCAGCCGCTTCGAGGGCGGCAATGTCGATCTTCTCCATCTGCATCATCGCCTCACTCACGCGGCTCACCACGCCCGGATCTTCGCTGGCCAGCAGGTCCGGCATTCGCTTCGGCACGATCTGCCAAGACACGCCGAAGCGGTCCACGATCCAACCACACCGTCCTGCCTCACCGCCTTTCGCGGTCAGCGCGGCCCAGAGCCGGTCCGTCTCATCCTGATCCTCGGTCAGCACAGAGATCGATGCGGCGGGCGTCAGCTTGTGATGCGGCCCAGCGGTCAAGATCATCATGGGCGCACCTGCCAGCGTGAACTCGACAACCATCGGGTCGTCCGGTTGGCCGTTTTCGCGAACGGCCTCAATCCTGCTGTCTGGCATCAACGTTACGTATTCCTGCGCGGCATCATGTCCGCCTTTCTCAAACCAGAAGCAGGTCCGCACTTTCGAGGCATGTTCCATCCAAAAATTCCTCCATTGTTTTCGTGGTTGGGGGGCTCAGCTTTCAAGCCGGGCGGCCCCATCAATATTCAGCCACGCTTGCTTTCGACGTAGGTATTGAAATTGTTTAAGATCGCCTGCCACCCGTCGCGCTGCATCTCGATCGGGTTCTGCGCCTCGGCGTCGAAGGTGGTCGCGACCTGGGTCTTTCCGCTGCTTCCGGTAAATGTCGTGCGGGCCTTCCGGCCGTCGTCAAGAACCAGCATGAGTGACTTGTGCGGCTTGATCTCCTCGTAAGTGCCCTCGAAGTCGAAACCCATGCTTCCGTCCTTCGCCTCCATACGGGCGATCTGCTTGCCGCCGGGGCGCAGATCCACTTCGGCGCGCGGGCAGCACCAGTCATCGTTTGCGAAATTCCACTGCATTATGTCGTCCGGGGTGGTGTAGGCGCTCCACACCTCTTCAACGGAGGCGGCAACTGTCGTTTCCACGGTGATTTGCTGGTTGGTCATTTTGATTTCTCCTTGTAGCTGGTTTCAGATGTATTTTGTTCCACCCCGAACAGGCCGCGCACATACCGGATGAGGTGATCAACGCTTTCACGGGCGAGGTCCGGGTCTCCGGTGGCCTTGGCGAGGATGAACCCACCCTGAAGGACCGCCTGAGTGTGGCGGGCAAGGCTCTCGGCAGTCCAGTCAGCGGCGATGTTACGTTGCTTGCGCGCCGCTTCGATGTCGGCCTCCAGCGTGGCGGCATGGCCGAAGATGCTGGCGGCGCAGGCATCCCGGATCGCGGGCGCGCTATCATGCACCTCCTGCGTCATGGTGCCGACGAGGCAGGTGTATTCAAACGTCTCGCCGCCGATGATCCCTTTACGGAAATCGAGATAGGCCAGAACCCGGTCCAGCGGATCGTCTGGCTCATGGTAAGGGGCGCTGGCAAAAAGTGCGCTGGTTGTCTCGGCCCAGAAATTTGCTGCCGCCACGCCAAGCGCGTCCTTCGTCTTGAAGTGATGGAAGAACGCACCCTTCGTGACACCGGCCGACTGGCAGAGATCATCGACCGAGGTTGCGGCGAACCCCTTGCGGCGGATCACGTCGCGCGCGGCTTCCAGAAGGCGTGTGCGCGCATCGCCGCGCTCGGGGGATTTTTTGGTTGGTCTTGGTATGTTCGATGCATACCATACGGTTGGTATGTAGTCAATAATCTCAAGAATGGCTTGCTGCGGCGACGCCAAATGTCGTCGCCTGCGCACTTGAAACATGATATTAGGTTTCGGCCCTTAGCTGCCGCTCAATACGCGTTGAAAATGCCGCATCGCAGCTTTCCAAAGCTGACGTTCGCAGACGAAGCGACCCGTTTGCTTCAGGTTCTGTCAATGCGGCGCTCTGGAGTGTGAGGACTTTGAGGTTTCCCCTCTTGATTGCATCAAGTAGCCTCGAAAAAATTTCGAAATAACACAGATATATAGGCAGTGAATAAATTGAAAGCAGACAAGTATCCCAGGGGCTCAGAATGGCGTGTTTGGGACCTCCATATTCACACTCCAGCCTCGTTTCACTGGAACGGGCAGCGTTTCGGAAATAACAAAACCCAAAACATTCCTTTAGTGGACCAAATGATTGAGGCCTTAAATGCTGCAGAGCCAGCTGCGTTCGCAATTATGGATTATTGGACCTTTGAAGGGTGGTTCATGCTTCAAGATAGGCTCAAAGATGCAGATGCGCCGGAGCTCACAAAGACTGTTTTTCCCGGTATCGAACTCAGGATTTGCACCCCGACTGAAGTAAGGCTGAACGCTCACGTCATTTTTTCTGACAGAATTGATCACCAGCTGCTAAAAGACTTCAAATCGAACTTGAAATTGGAACTTACCGGTCGGTCCTTGTCAGATAGCGCATTGGCGCACTTTGCTATGCAAACTGGTGATGACAAGCTTCGAAAACATGGATTCTCAAAGAGCCAACTGGAAGATAATCGAGATGAGGCTCTTGTTGCCGGTAGCATGATCGCCGAAGTTACTCGTGAATCCTATCAGAAGGCCATTGCAGACATGCCGGACGGGATAGCTTTACCATTCATGCCGTTTTCTACCCACGATGGATTACAAAATGTTAACTGGAATGAGCACTATGCCTTTTCACGAAGTCTCTTTTCTATCCCTCCAATCTTCGAAGCGCGAAAGCACGACCAATGGGCGGCGTTTGCGGGCGTCAAGACAGAGGGAAACAAGAGCTGGTTCGATGCGTTCCAGTCAGCCCTGGATGGCAGGCCACGCCTGGCGGTATCTGGCAGTGACGCTCATCAGTTCTGCGGGAAAAACGGTTCAAATGATAAGAGAGGCTATGGCGACTTCCCTTCTGGAAAGAAGACCTGGATCAAAGCCAACCCGACCTGGGAAGGATTGAATCAAGCCATCAAAGAACCGGCCAATCGCTCGTTCATCGGGTCGAAGCCAGCAAAGCTCGAAAGGATTGAGGCAAGCAAAACGTTCTACATAGATGGTTTGACAATCTCACGAGAAAACGCACCTGCTTCGATACCAAAATGGCTTGATGAGTGTAAGATTGAATTCAATCCTGATCTGGTCGCTATCATCGGAAACAAGGGGAGCGGCAAAAGCGCGTTGGCTGACATTGTCGCGTTGCTCGGCCATTCTCAGCAAAATGATCATTTTTCGTTTCTAACTCGTGACCGGTTTAGAGGAAAGACAGGCGAACCCGCGCGATTCTTCAGGGGGAAGCTCAAATGGTTGGCCGGTGCCGACGGAAACCTTCTTTTGGCTGATGACGCTGAGCCAGAGCAAGTAGAACTTGTTCGCTACATCCCTCAAGGTAGGTTTGAGGTGCTATGCAACGACCATGTATCCGGCCGATCAAATGAGTTTGAGCGCGAGTTGCGATCTGTTATTTTTGCTCATGTGCCAATATCTGAGCGTGCAGGGTCGACAAATTTTCAAGAACTCGTCGAAAGACTGGAGGATAATTTTCGTGGGGATCTTGCAGAAAATCGCAAGGAGATGTCCGCATTAAACGAAGACATATCTGCAGTTGAAAGTCAGCTTCATCCGACCAGAATCAAGAACGTTGATGAGCAGCTTAAGTTAATTGGCCAACAACGCGACGAGCATTTTAGGTCAAAACCTGAGGAAGTTGTCGAACCGACAGATGACCTGACGCCGGAACAGACCAAGGCCAAAGATGTAATATCACTAATCGATGACTGGCTTATCCTTGCTTTTAATCGCGAGGCCAGTTTACGCAAAACCGAACGAAAGTTAAACGACAAGATCCAATCTATAGCTGCGCTTAGGGCAAAGATTAAAAGAGTGAATCAGGCGTATCAAAATTTTGTAGAAAGCGGACAACAAGATGCGAACCGTGTTCGCCTCGATGCTGCTAAACTAATTTCGCTAACCACCAGCGTGCATCTCTTGGACAAACGCGAAGCAAAGTATCGTCAACTTCTTGGCAAAGTAGTTGCGGCGCAAGAGGAGCGAACCCTACGTGCCAATGAACTATCGTCACTCCGTGGGGACAAAGCAAACGAACTTGCAGAACCACAGCAGAGATATCAAACCTATTTAGCCAAGCTAAAGCGATGGAACGACGCTCTGCGAGAGATTGATGGCACAGCAGACGAGCCAGAAACTCGCAACGGAATTCTCGCTCGACTTGACTATTTGAAGAACCTCCCAATCAAACTTGGTAAACTAAAGCTACGTCGTAGGCTCCTCACTCAAAAGATTTTTTGCGCCATTGAAGAACAAAGAAAAAATCGCGAAACCCTTTTTGGACCGCTGCAATCGGTCATTAAAAATGATGTTCTCATTCCGGAAGACTACCAGCTTAGTTTTCAATCGAATTTGGATGCTAAGGTAGACGGGTTCTCATCACAGCTTTTCGACTTGGTAAAGCAAAGCAGCGGCAAACTTCGAGGGGAAGATAAGAGCCTTGAAGCCGTCCGAGATATTTTCGAGGCTCATAGCTTGGAAACTGAAAATGACGCTGTGGAGTTAGCCGAGGAATTGTTCGCTCTCCTTGATGAGGCTGCGCGTAACATCAATCCAAACTCAAAAGGGCTTGAGGAAATTTTACGAAAGGACCGGACCGCTTCAGCTGTTTATGACCACATCTACGGCCTGGCACTTGTCGAGCCAAAATACACACTTCTTTTTCAAGAAACACAAATTGAACAGCTATCTCCTGGACAACGTGGTGCACTACTGCTGATATTTTACTTGCTGGTCGACAAAGGCAGAAACCCGATCGTTTTGGACCAGCCCGAAGAAAACCTTGATAACCAAACAATTGTCAGCCTTCTGGTGCCGGTCATACAAGAGGCCAAGAAGACGCGGCAAATCTTTATGGTCACACATAACCCAAACCTTGCGGTTGTCTGTGATGCGGAACAAATCATTGTAGCAACGTTTCAAAGGAAAGGTGGTCCAGAGATTTCGTACTGTTCGGGGGCGGTTGAGAGCAGCCAGATTAACGAGTGTGTCGTCAACATACTTGAGGGGACAAAGCTTGCATTTCACAATAGAGGGGGAAAGTATCTCTAACTTGCACCTTATCACAATTTAGCAAGTCACAGTTCTCTTAATGTCCGAGCCAGAAATAACAGGTGAGCTCTCAAGACTTTTGGGGCGAGTGGCTGCTTTCGTGCAAATTTGATATCCACCTTGAAATCGCAGCGAATGTCGGCTCTCCGCCCTTCATGAATATCATCGAATTCAAAAAATGTGCTTAGCTTAGACTCTTCATAAGATAGCGAGGGGCTCCTAATCTAAATGTGATAATACTTCAGAATGTTTGTCATTAGACGCCACACAAAGCCGTGGAATGATCGTCTATGCAACTTTTTTAGAAAATGCCAAAAATGTACTCGCTGAATTTTTTTGTTTTGAGAACGGTACCACATAGTATTTGAACAAACAAAACTGGAGAGAACTATGACGCTTGACCAACAACCGAACCTTTCCGATCTTTCGCAAGAACTGGAAGACTGGAGCGCAGGGGGGCCGAAGCCAGCTTTATTGAACAATTGGATTTTTTCGGAGGACGACCTGGAAGGTTTGAGAGATGCCTGTGATGAAGGACGCATCGCGGATTTTTTCGCATTTTCACTGCTCCACCATGACAGTGAGGATGCCGTAATATCAATTGTGACAGCTGCAAGACAGCGCCCCCTCGAGAGTGTCCTATCTTCTGTGTATAGGTAATTTGGCCCATGCTTCACCAAAAAAAGGAGCATGACGACGGTGACTAATTCTAAGAAACTACTGAACAACTTGAGGATCTACTGGGCGTCAAGAGCCTGTTGAAGGAACCTAAGGTACGGTTGGTCACACTGAACACAGCACTCGCTTACATTTTGTACACATGGTGTTTCGGGCTGCACGGAACCACGACAGGTCCACTATGCCTTGCAGAACGCCAAACACCCCGGGCAGTCGTGCTGCCAGGGGTGTTTCATCTTTTTCTTAGCTACTCATAATATCCAACAAACAGCGATGCGCAGCAACGTGGTCCAGCACACCGTTACGACTGTCGAGAAAATCCTGAAACAGGTACTGCAGCTCGATTAGCTCCTTTCCACGCTCAGAATATACCGGTGTTTCGCGAAATTCGCCGTGAGGGCCGAAATCATCATATCCCGTTTCCTGGAACTGCTCTTCGCTGCCAAGGTATTCGGATGCGATATTGCGTTCCAAAATATCCAGAACCGCGACGAAACCACCTTCGTCAGCCTCCTTAAAGGGCTGACGCTCCTTCAGACGTGCAAAGCAGCGTGATACGAAGGCCACGTCCTTTGCGTTGTCGCCGAGATGTAGTGCTTTGGCCCGATCGGCGACTTGCCGGCCCAGACCTACGGCCTCAGTTGCCAGATCATCCATGTTCGGCTTGTTGTAAAGTAAGTTCATTGTCGGGGTACCCCCTTCGTTGATTGTCATTTGCTGAAACGACCGGGATGGTCGCCTCTTCAAGACAGCCGGCCTTGAAAGGCCGACTTGAGGGGGGTCACGCGACTTCCGGAATCTTTTGTGATGCTTCGCATAGGATGTCGCTGACAGGTTCATTTTCAGCGATCAGCCGCAAAAGCGCATCCAGCTTCTCGGAGAGAAGACAGCATTCGCCTACGAACGCGGAGGCAGGATTGATCTGAGCAAAGAGCCCACTCTCAATCCGATCCGGATCGCTGACATGCTCCAGCGTCAGCAGCCGATGGAAGTCTACAAGCTGGCTGCTTTGCGCCCTTGTCAGTCGACGTGTGTGACACATGGCCTCACAAAGCAGGAACACGCGGGCACTGGCGGCCGAGCGGTAATCCCCCCATTTTTAATGGGGTTCAGCCGTAGAATTCAGGCGGCTGTTTTCAGTTTCATTGCGGGCGTGATGCCGCCGATGCCCATGTTGGGTCGTTCATTGTTGTAAGTCCAGAGCCATACCGTGGCCTGATCCTGTGCCTCCTCGATGGTTTCAAAGATGTACTGGCTGAGCCATTCGCCGCGAACCGTGCGGTTGTAGCGTTCGATATAGGCGTTCTGTTGGGGTTTTCCGGGTTGGATGTATTCCAGCCTAACGCCTTGTTTTTCGGCCCATTCCATGAGCTTTCCACTGACATATTCGGGCCCATTATCGATACGAATAGCCTTGGGCTTTCC
>NZ_FOMW01000068.1 GCF_900112755.1 Sulfitobacter brevis
TTTTAAGGGTTTCTATAGGGGTTGTACCTTGGTTTTCTGTGCTGTTCTGCAACGGGTTGGCATCTATCCACCGTTGAAGCTCGGAAGGATCAATTTGCCACCTACCCTTTCCGTCTTTTTCTGCTGAAATTTGGCCGTTATTAAGAGCTTTTGATAATGTTCCTTTTGCTCTGCCCGCATGTTTTGCGGCTAGTCCAAGTGTAAGTTTCATAGTGTTCATCGCCTGTTTTCATTAGGGTTGTAGTGCGGTTTTATACTGTTCACCGTAACGGGTCTCTGAACACTGGGGAAGGGCATGGGGGCAGTCATCCACAGATCATCTTTCGCGGTCATTTTCAGCTTCACGCTCACGATCTGCCCGCAAGGAACGCCAGTCCTTCTCGCCACCCGTTTGGTCGTGCGCCTTCTGAAACCCGTCCCTGCTGCTGTCGGGTGAACGGGTGGTTTCCCTCTCAAAGGCTGGCTCTGCCTCTTTCTGACGCTGCTGTTCCAAAACCGTTTCGAGCTTCTTGTCGATCAGGTTGTTGAATGGCGCGGCGGCACCAGCTCCAAAGCTCGCCAGCTCCCGCTCGTGATGGGCTTTGAACTCAGCTCGCACCTTGTCGGCTATGTCCTGTGGGCTTTTGCCAGTGATGCTCTTGATCTTGGTGAAATCGAGTTTGGGCGTTCGTTGGTCGGCAATCCGTCTGTCGATCTCGTCCCTGACGGTTTTCTGCTGTTCCTCATGCTTTAGCGCAACGTCGCGCCGCACTTCCTCGTCGCGTGTCCGCATCATCTCCTTAACTTCCTTGCGGTCTTTGTCGCTCTTGATCCCTTCGATCTGTTTCTGACGCTCTTCTTCCCGCGCTTTTTGCGCCTCGTCGGCTTTCTGTGATAAGTTGAAGTCTTTGTTTAATTTGGAATTTTCATCGTTTTTCATAGGAGGACTCATGTATGAGGAAAATCAAAAGGTAGTTCACCTGCATCAGGCAGAATTTGATGCTCTGGCCGAAGAGGCAATGGACTATGCCTTAAAGCAGATCGCAGAACACAAAGCTCTCAAGGCGGCGGACGTGCTGCGGGCAATCTATCAGGCATGTGTCGTCGTGGGGCATGATATGAGCATTTTC
>NZ_FOMW01000030.1 GCF_900112755.1 Sulfitobacter brevis
GGTTGCCCGGCTCATCCCCGCCTTCGCGGCGGCGGTCTCGATAGGGTGATCTTGTCTTAGCTTCATGAGAAATCTCGTCTGATGATCGGTTACATGGCGCCCCGGCACAAAAGTGGTTCTCCAGTGTTGAAAACCACCAGCGTAGCGGGCCGACCTCGATCACAAACCCCAAAATCGGGGCGCAGCGGCGGGTGTGTGCCTCCGGTCGGGCTACGCCCTCCCTTCAGCACACACCCGCCGCGACGTCTCATCCTGATTGACGCTGAGTCTCATCCAGTTTGTCGCGCTGCAGCAAAGCATCCTTGATTGATTGAAACGATGTGCCATCTGCCTCTAGCTTGCGGATCAATGTGCGCGGCGTCATATGCATTGACCGCGCGGCCTCTGTTAGGTTTGCGTTCTCCCATTCAGTCTGGCTAAGATAGCTCCGCACCCGCAAAGACTGTGTGTGTTCGCGGGACCGTGTAAATATCCAATCCCTAGGTGCATTTTCCAAAAACAGATCAAGCTCTGCAGTACTACGCATTTGAACAGGACCTAGTTTGTTCAGGTCAAACGAGATGGATGTTACTGGCCTGTCGAACGTCACACTGGCAGGAAAGATAACGGCATAATCCTGCGCAAATGCGGGACTTGCAAAGGCGAACCCTACCTCTTTCACGGGCGCTTCTTGCCCGGCAAGCCACGACAAAAGGCCGTGGGCAAGCTTGAGGATCAGCATATGCCCGAAGCTGTGAACGGGCACTTCACCTCGCGGTTGGAGAGCCAGCACCAAGACACTATCTTCCTCTTTCAACGTGAACTGATGGTCATCCAGCAACAAGTTCCAAAATGTGGAAAATCGATAGAGGGCAGAGGTCAGCGACGTCGCTTCGCGCACGGATGTCAAAAGGTGTTGCAATGCGCGTGGCCTGATCGGTCGGGCCCAAAGCCCCATCATTTCATCACCGGTTTCGACCGCTGCGAGTTGGTAAAGACAAACGATTTGATCCAGCGTCACCCGACCCTGCGATGGGTCCTGATCTGCCATAAGTTCAGCGCGTTTCAAAAATGACAGATACTCAGTTTCCGAGCAAAGCGGACGCAAAGCAGCCAGCCAATCCGCGATGAACTGGCGAGAAACCGTTGAATAAAGCGTTGGCACGACTTCGGCGATCATGTGGATTTAGGTATCACCGAATAGCCTGATACATAAAGGGCACCTCAGATCAATAAGACCGCATCTAGTTTGAAGACAGACCAAGGCCCATCAACAATCGTTTTCTTTCTTGCTGCGCTTTTTTAGCGTTACCTAACTTCACATGCCCAAATCCTTTGACCATCTGAGGCAAATTGGCAAAAGCAGTTGCTAGCTCGACTGTCTCAAGTGACAAAATCGGTATTATTTTCGAAATATCACCCTCAAACTCGCGCGCCAGATGGCGTTCCAATTGGCGCTCTGCGGTGTAGCCAAACAAATCAAATGCTGTCCCGCGCAGCCATTTGAGCTTTGCCAATCCACGAAATACAGGTCTGATCCACGGTCCGAACGCCATCTTTTTCGGCTGACCAAAAGCGTCTTTGCGTGCCAAAATCGGCGGTGCGAGGTGAAACTTCATGTGCTGAACTGATGCAAACTCCTTCTGTAGCGCATCATCCAGGAAACGGCTGTGAAGCCGTGCAACTTCGTATTCGTCTTTATAGCTGAGCAATTTCCAGTAGCTTTCGGCAACTGCCAGCGCGAAGCCATCGAGATTTTGCGCTTGCTCGGCAACTTTGGCACGTTGCACCAAATCCATAAACCGAGCCTTAAGCTTGAGTCCCTGATAATCGACCAGATAATCCGCTAGCTCAGTAATACGGCTTTCGGGATCTACTACTTTAACATCATTTGGTGGTATTGACTGTGGAGGAAATGCGATCAGCCAGCGGCCAATCTCAAAGGCACGCAAGTTTCCCTCCACACCTGCACCGTTCAATGTGATGGCTTTTCGCAAAGCGGCCTCACCGACCGGGATCATTCCAGCCTGCCATGCCGCCCCAAGCAACAAGACATTGCTATAGATGGTATTTCCCAAATGCTTCTCAGATGCCGCAACGGCGTTCAACGACACGACTGCCTGTGCTCCTAGACGCGATGTAATACGTTCCAACAGTCCCGCACCAGGCAGACGGAACCCTCCATCTTGCGTGAATTGACCCGTCATAGCTTCATGAGAGTTGACGAGCGCTCTTGTCTTGCCTGCCGTCATAAGTGCCAGCGATTTCTGAGAGGCGCCTACTACCATATCACCGCAAATAATGGCGTTCGCTTCGCCTGTGGCCAAACGGGTCGCCATTATATCCTCGGGCTTAGGTGCAATCCGGCAGTGGATTGATACTGCGCCACCTTTTTGAGCAAGCCCTGCCATTTGCAATTCTGCAGCGCCTTTGCCTTCAAGATGGGCTGCCATCGTGATGAGCGCTCCAACGGTGACGACACCAGTTCCACCAATGCCTGTGATAAGCAGGCTCCAGACACCGGTCAAATCTGGCAAGACAGGATCTGGCAAGTCTGGCAAGACGGCGTCAGATACGGCCTGCACTTTGGGCTTAGCGCCTGAGATCGTCACAAAACTCGGGCAAAACCCTTTGAGGCACGAGAAGTCTTTGTTGCAGTTCGATTGGTCGATCTGCCTCTTGCGCCCGAAAGGAGTATCAAGCGGTAGGATCGCCACGCAGTTAGAGGCTTTGCCGCAATCCCCGCAGCCTTCGCAAACAGCGGGGTTTATGAACACGCGCTGGTTTGGGTCAGGGAACTGGCCGCGCTTACGGCGACGGCGCTTTTCGGCAGCACATGTCTGGATATAAAGGATCGCAGTGACACCCTTGGTCGCCTGAAGATCATGTTGCACCACTTGCAAATCAGCACGCTCAAACACGCTGACACCTGTCGGCAGTAGCGGAATTACTTCCTTCTCATCAACCACTGCGACCACTTTGCGAACGCCAAAGGCCAAAAGTTCTGCAGCGATCTGATGCGGTGACATAGCGCCTTCGTGGGTCTGCCCACCTGTCATGGCAACTGCGTCATTGTATAGAATTTTGTAAGTGATGTTTGCCCCTGAATAGACCGCCGCTTTAATCGCCAGACTGCCGGAATGGTTGTAGGTTCCATCCCCCATGTTCTGAAAAACATGCTCGCGGCTGGAGAACAGGGACTCGCCGATCCAATTCGCACCTTCACCGCCCATATGGGTATGACCACTTGTTTCACGGTCCATCCATTGTGCCATGTAGTGGCAACCAATGCCGGCATAGGCCCGCGCACCATCGGGAATTTTTGTCGAAGTGCTATGCGGGCAGCCCGCGCAGAACCATGGTTTACGCTCGATCAAATCCGCCTTATCCGCTTCAGGTCCCAGCTTTCCCAGCCGAGCCAAAGTGAGCCTCATGGCCGTCGTTTCGACCCCTATTTGTGCCAGCGCACGGCCCAATCCCTGCGCGATCTGTGCGGGGTTAAGATCCATCTTGGCTGGAAACAGCACAGCCCCGTCAAGATCATGGGCGCCGAAGATTTTCGTTCCGGTCGCGATAGTATCACGCAGTTGCGGTTCTAACACGGGGCGCTTTTCTTCGACCACAATGATGGCGTCGAGCGATTTGGCCCAATCGTAAAAGCTTTTGCGGTCCAAGGGCCAGACAAGGCCTACCTTATAGGTCGTAAGGCCCAGACCCTGAAGCTGAAGCGCCGCATCGTCAAGGCCAAGCATATCCAGAGCATGCACGGTATCAAGCCAGCTCTTGCCCGATGACACAATCCCAACCTTGGCCGCAGTGTTGCCATGCACCCTGATATCGAGACGGTTCGCACGCGCATAGGCTTGCGCTGCGGGGAGTTTATACTCATGCAGTCGCGCCTCTTGATCTTGTGGCGCGTCGCCAAGCCTGATGTTTAACCCGCCGACGGGCATATCTGACTGCACAGGTCTCGTAACAGTGACGCGATTGACATTACCGTCCACAACCGCGGTCGCCTCTATCGTATCTTTCACAGATTTCAGTCCGACCCAGCACCCTGAAAACCGGCTCATTGCCCATCCGTGAACCGCGTAATCCAACAACTCCTGCACACCTGCAGGTGAAAGGATGGGGATCATAGCATCAATCAGTGCCAATTCAGATTGGTGACACGTGGTGGAACTTTCACAGGTATGATCATCCCCGGCTGCGACCAGCACGCCACCTTGGGCCGACGTACCCGCGAGGTTTGCGTGCCGAAAGACATCTCCCGAACGGTCCACGCCCGGCCCCTTGCCATACCAGAAGCCGAATACCCCGTCATAAAGGCCCTCTCCACGCAATTCCGCCTGCTGCGTGCCCCAGATGGCAGTAGCGGCAATATCCTCGTTGAGGCCTGCCTGAAACTTGATCTGAGCGGGTTCAAGCAGCGATGCTGCTTTCTCAAATGTCGCATCAACCGAGCCGAGGGGTGAACCGCGATAGCCCGAGACATAGGCTGCTGTGTTCAGCCCTGCAGCTACATCCCGTGCGCGTTGCATCAAGGTGGCACGCACCAGTGCCTGCGTGCCAGACAGAAGCACTGATTGTTTTGTCAAATCATAACGATCAGACAAGCTGACGTCATGCAGGGGTGTTTGCAATCCCATAACTGGACGTACCTCGTGTTGGCTCAAGCGGTTTTGGAGGTTCGGTCTTTGGAAATGCCAATCCACGGTTCAGGACCCTTCGGCACGACTGTATTGATCCCGCGCACGATCTCGCCTTTGGGGTCATACATCGGCAGCGTACACAGCTCTGCTTGATGGACCTCACCATCCACGCAATCCACTTCCACGATTGCCCCAGCCTGTAAATCGGTGCCTCTCAAATGCACAATCGCGACACCGCAAACCTGATAGGGCGACCAGGTGCTTGACGTCACACGGCCAACTATCTGTCCGTTGTGTTTAGGCGTATCACCGCGCAACGCGATGCCACCCTCGACGCGCATACCCCAGCTACGGCTGGTTTTATCAGCAGACAGCAAAGCCTCGCGTCCAATGAAGTCCCCGCTTTCAAAATCAATAAACTTCCCCAGCCCGACTGCAAATGGCGTCGTTTCCGAGGTGAAATCCTGCCCGGCTGAGAGCAACCCTGCTTCAATCCGACGACAGCGAAAACCGGGCGTGGCCGTCAGGATCATGCCTTTTTTGGCCCCTTCTTCAAGGATCAGATCGCCCAGCATCTCGGTATCGTTATCTGGCCTGAAGTAGATTTCCCAACCCAGCTCGTTGGTGAAGCCTGTCCGACTGATGATGACATTCTGGCCCGCCATCGACACCTCGACCCAGTCAAAATATCGCCACGGATCCGGCATGGGGCCGTCTAGGAGATGCGCAAGCAGTTCCATCGAGCGTGGGCCCTGAACTTGGCTGACCCAGACATCAGGATCACTTATTTTCACATCAAGGCCAATGGCATGCGCACGGTACCACGAAAGCAAATCACCGTCAGCTTGTGCGAACCAGAATTTGTCATCCTCGACCCGCAATAATAGACCATCCGTAATCATGCCACCGTCCTCGTAGCAGGCGAATTGGTAAGAGCAACGCCCCGTTTTCACCTTGGACACATCGCGCGGAAATATGCGCTGCAGCAGTTTTAGTGCATCGGGACCAGCTATCTCGTAGGGGTGCTCGCCTGTGTGGCGAAAGATGATTTCCTGCCGCGCTTTCCAATACATCTCGTCAGGTGTGGCATTGGACATTTTTTCTGGCGTCAACCGTCCTGCATAAAGGGAGTATTCAGGGTCGTAGGGCAACTCTTGGTAGGTGAGCGGATGAATGGCCATTGTTCTGGCCAACTCTACGGGGCGGGACCCTTCAACAGGAATGGGTTTTACAGAAAAGCGGAGTTTCTTCAGGGCATCGTGCATCGATAGTGTCCTTGTCAGATCAAGAGTAAGGTTTGGAAACCCGATTGCGCAATGTACCGATGGTCGATACTTCGACCTCTACGACATCATCGGGTAACAAGAAGGCTGGCGGTGTGCAGCTGCCGCCGGTCCCATCAGGAGACCCCGTGGCAATCACATCCCCGGGGTTGAGCCGTGTCATGTGCGACAGGTAAGAAATCAGCTTGGGCAAATCATGGATCATCTTGGCACCCATCGTGTCTTGCATGACAGTGCCGTTGACGCGTGTGACCAGACGCATTTCCTCGGGCGGTCCGGCCTCGTCAGAAGTTGTCAGCCATGGCCCCCAAGCGCCGGAAGCCAAGAAGTTCTTTCCCGCATGTATCGAGTGCTTTTGCCATCCTCGCACCGAGCCTTCGTTCATGCAGGCATATCCGGCCACGTGCGCCATCGCGTCTGCCGCTTCGACATGGCGGCACGGACGCCCGATCACCGCTACGATCTCACCCTCGAAATCATAGGTTTTTGCGGCGTCACCCATGGGCATTTCCAGAGGGGCGTTATGGCCTACAAGAGTATCGTCGTGGCGACCAAAAATAACGATACCGTCTGCTTGGACGGCCACACCAGCAACAGGATAAGGTTTTTTATAATTCAGCCCAACACATAGAATCTTGGATGGCGCGGGTATGGGGGGCAGCAAGTGGATATCCGACAGATGGAGAGCTTTGCGATCACGACCATCAGCGAGTTCTCCAAGAACATCGGCCTCCAAGGCCGCCCGCAAGGTTGGATACTTGTCCATGAACGCGGTGCTAACGGGGAATACAGTCTCCCCCTGCACAAGCCCGTAGCTAGCCTGA
Organism: Sulfitobacter brevis; assembly: GCF_900112755.1. GTDB lineage: Bacteria > Pseudomonadota > Alphaproteobacteria > Rhodobacterales > Rhodobacteraceae > Sulfitobacter > Sulfitobacter brevis. The sequence goes on from NZ_FOMW01000030.1 coordinate 6,739, forward strand.
TTTTGATGGACGAAGCTTGCAATCCTCATTTTACGGCCCCCGAGAAATTAGCTTCAAGCTTGCGCACCGCGTCAGACATTTTGTCATTCTGTGGTGTTGGAATGCTGTGCTTTTTGCCAAGCGGTGGGATTGCTCCGTTGATGAAATCGATCTCAGAGTGCCTTTTCGCCATATGGTCCAGCCGCATCGAGGGGCTCGCCCCAGCAACCAATTCCGCAAACTTGGTGACATAAGAAATCGGGTCGTCAAACGAGAAATGGATACCTTCAGCTTGCGCGCAGGCGTATGCTTCGCGGGTGCAATCAAGTGCCGCAGCCCAGCGTTTAGGATCGCCAAGCAACTCGCCAACAGTGCAATCAAAAACAGTGCAAGGCGCGGACAGGGTGACGTTGCACAATAGCTTTTCCCAGATCAGCTGGTGAATACCTGCAAAGGCCTGCGCGTTGAAACCAGCCGTTTGCCAGATAGCTTCCACTGCCTGCAGGCGCGGCGTCAACCCGCCCGACATTTCACCAAGGCGGATCAGTTTCATGGCAGCATGATGGACATGCCCTGACCCCTTCATGGAGGCACCAAAACCATCAGCAACGCCCAACAGGCAGGCTTCAGGCGGCAAATGCTTGGCGATGCCTGCGCCCGCACCCAACCCATTTTGAATGGTGATAACGGATGTGTCAGGGCCAACAAAATCACGCACGGCATGAGCAGCTGCACCCACAGCCGACGCCTTCGTCGCAATGATAATCAACTCTGAACCGCTAACGATATCCGCATGTTCCGAGGCCGCGATGCCTGTGACTGTCCGTTGTCCATCAGGCCCTTCGATGCGCAAACCAACGGCATTGATAGCTTCAACGTGCTCGCTCCATGGGTCAACGGCCACGACGGCATGCCCGGCCATGGCAAACCGTGCCGCATAGACCGACCCCATGGCACCCACTCCGACGACAGCTATTTTCATGGGCACTTCAATCCTGCTTTTTGGGGTTCAAATTTTGTATTTGACCACATGCGACGTAGACCAAAGTCATGGGTTTCATGGTCGTTGACAAACGAGATTTGCAAAGCTTATAGATTAGATATTCTTTATCTATAAAGGCGCAGCCATGGCCCTTGCGACCCGACGATTGCCACTGACTGCCCTGCGTACGTTTGAAGCAGCTGCGCGACATCTCAGCTTTAAGAACGCAGCCGAAGAGCTGTTCGTAAGCTCTACAACTGTCAGCAATCAAATTCGCCAGCTGGAAAAAGACTGGGGCTGCAAGCTGTTTCACCGAAGGACCCGTGCTGTTGTGCTCACAGACTCTGGGAAGTCCCTCGCACGGGTTCTGTCAAAAGCCTTTGATGATATACGCGCCGAAGCCGAGCTGCATATGGCCGCAACCCGCAAGACTGTCACAATCGCTGTTGGCCCAATTTTTGGATCTCGCTGGCTTGGTCCGCGCTTGTCAAAGTTTGGCAAGGATTATCCGGAGATCGATCTCATTGTGCATCACGGTTCAAGGATCACCAGTGCCGGGCAAATGGCGACAGATATTGTAGTGGATTGGGGCATGGGGGATTGGACCGATCTGGAGGTCACCAAACTGATGGAGGCACGCTATTCGCCTATCGTCAGTCCCAAACTAATTGCACAGTCCGGCCCGTTTATTAAACCGTCTGATCTTACAAAACACACGTTTATTCACCAACATGATCGCAGCGAATGGCGCAATTGGTTTGCTTTGGCTGGTTATCCTAATCAGGTGTTCCAAAGTGAAATCGTGGTGATCGATTCAAATATTGTGCAACGATCGGTCAAAGACGGTCAAGGCGTCGCATTGGGCGTTTTCCCGTTTCACGACACTGACGTAGAAGACGGTACTTTGGTCAAGCCATTTGACATCGATCTTATGCCGGATCGTGCTTTTCACTTGCTAACTCGTATAAATGCACGAGGGCGTAAAGAAGTGCGCGCTGTATGCGATTGGATTGAAGCAGAGGCGGCAGCCTTAGTTTAGGTGAGTTGCGGCAGTGTCTTGGAACGCACGCCGAAAGTATCGCTCTTGCTGACAAGGTATGCCGCGGATCCCTCGCGCGCTGAAAAATAACCTTTCACTTGCCCTGCATAGGCGACCACGCAAGCACCGTCGTCGATGGCATAGCCTGATAGTGAGGCATCTCTTGTAATCAAAGTTTCAAATGCGGGGCGGCGTTCGGGCTCTTCGCGGTAATGCGGGCATGCACCAGAAGCAACGAGCCCAAGTCCTTTCAACACCGAATAGCCATTCCCGCCTGCATCAGAAAAGGCCCAGTCAAACCAGCATATGCCACCGGCACTCACACCGGCCAGGACAAGGCCCTGCTTATTGGCGCGCTGGAAGAGAGAGGCCAAGTTTCGCTCTCGAAGCTGGCGAACAAGCGACTCTGAGTTGCCTCCTCCGAAGTAAACCATATCCTTGCCAGCAAGCCAGTCACTGGTCTCAGCAAAAGACGCACCGTGAGGAAGATGTGAAAGCGTCTCGCTATGGCCGCGAAACCTGTCATAAAACCGCTCGATCTTTTCTGGAGCGTCGCCGCTGGCCATGCCCACAAACCCGATACTCGGCAAGGCTGGCAAAAGGCTTAAGCAAAAGTCGTCAAGCACAGGATCACATTGGTGCGTGAACCCTCCCCCTCCGATGGCGACAATAGCCCCTGATCTTTCCATGAAAGCCCCATGACATTTGCTCTGGCACACACACTATTTTCAACTCAAGCCCAGTGCGCAAGGGGCTTCTGGAGCCTCATAGATGGTAAATTCTTATGGTATAGGCTTAGTTTTTTTCGTTTGACGTAAAGCGCTTTCCGCTTGGACACTCACGTCAAAATTGCTGCAGATAAAGCAGCCCTACGAGAACTTGAAAGGGAGGAAATAAAATGAAGAATATACTCGGAGTCGCCTCAAGCCTTGCCATCATGGCATCTATGGCCATTGCGGAACCAAGTGGCACGTTCCGCCAAGCGCATGAAGTTGGCTCGGGGGCCGCGTCAAGCCTTGATCCAATATCAAAAGGACGCGTCTTTCAGGTCACTGAAAAAATCATGAGCCGTTTGGTGCGTCCAGACATGGAAGGTCGTCCGTCACCCGACTTGGCAATCAGCTGGTCTGCCAATGATGATGCGACGGTCTGGACCCTAAAGCTACGCAGTGGCGTGACGTTCCACGATGGGAGCACATTCGGCGCAGAAGACGTTGTCTACTCTTTGGAGCGTGTCTTGGATCCCGAAATGGATAGCCCTGCCCGCTCGGCAATTGCGATGGTAAGCGCGGTTGAAGCGACCGCTGCCGATACGATCCAGTTGACGTTGACGAGCTCATTCGCTGACCTGCCATTGTTGCTCATGGATTATCGCTTGCGCATGATTCCTGAAGGTTCAGGCGACACAATCGCAACGACTGGCATCGGCACGGGCCCCTTCATGGTTGAAAGCTTCGATGCCGAAGGCACAACAAAACTGGTGGCCAATGAGAACTATTTTGATGGCGCCCCCGGCGTTGCGGCGATGGAGATCATTGGGATTACCGACGGGCAAGCGCGCCTTCAAGCGTTACTGGGCGGTCAAATCGACATGGAGCGCGGCATCACAGCACAGCAGCGTGTGATGCTGGACGGGTCGGACAACTTTAATATTCAGGTCATCCCGACTGGTAACTGGCGGGGGCTCATCTTCCGCACCGACGTCGCACCATTTGACGATGTGCGCGTGCGCAAAGCCTTGCGGATGGTGGCAGACCGGCAAGAAATGGTTGATCTGGTTATGGGCGGTGGCGGCGTTGTGGCTTGCGACAGCCCAGTTGGCCCAACCGACCAATATCATGCTGAATTGGAGTGCCCACAGGATATCGAGGGCGCAAAGATGTTGCTTGCTGAAGCCGGCTTCCCGGACGGCATAGATATCGACTTGCACGTCGCAACGCTTGAGCCAACTTGGCCAGTACTGGCCGAAGTCTATCAAAACCAGGCGGCAGAGGCAGGCATTCGTATTAACATTATCCAAGTGCCTTCGGATGGCTACTGGAACGAGGTCTGGATGCAGAAAGACGCTGTTACAACACGGTGGAACGAGCGTCCCGCGGACCAAGCGTTGAACGAGATTTATCTCAGCACGGCGAAGTGGAATGAAAGCTACTACAAAGACGCAGCATTTGACGTTATCCTGTCTCAAGCACGATCAGAGCTGGATTTTGAGGCGCGGCGTGCACTCTACGTTCAGGCTCAGGCACACTTGCTTGAAACTGCTGGAACGCTGATCCCTTACCATGTGACACGTCTTGTTGGGACAACCTCGCGAGTGGACAATCTGGATGCTGTCGAGAACAACTCAGTGCGTTGGCATCTTGTAACAGTAGATTAAGACGACAGAACTAGGGGCCACTCAGTGTGGCCCCTTAGCTTTCTAAGTGCGATTGGATATGCCCCATGCTTGCTATGTTGCTACGTCGCCTTGGCCTTGGCGCGATCACCGTTTGGCTGGTCTCCATCATTATTTTTGTTGGCGTCGAAATGTTGCCTGGCGATACCTGCACGGCATTCTTGGAGCGCGAAGCCCAAGGAAAACTACTTGAAAATTGCCGTGAAGATCTAGGACTCAACCGTTCAGCTCTCGTGCGATACGCAGATTGGGCAGGCAGTGCAGTTCGCGGTGACCTCGGTGTGTCTGCCAACGGACAAAAACAGATTTCGGAACTGGTCGGGTATCGCTTGCGCAACACGCTGCTCTTGGCGTCAGGCGCTATGTTGGTTGGTATTCCTTTGGCATTGTTTCTTGGAGTTGTTGCCGCCCTTTGGCGGGACAAGCTGGTTGATATCGTGGTGTCGACCACAGCCATTTTTGCGATGACTATCCCCGAGTTTGTTTCGGCCACTCTACTGATACTCGTGTTTTCCGTGTGGCTTGGCTGGGTGCCCGGAATCGTGCTCACGTCGGCAGATGCCCCGCTCATTGAGTTTTTTCCTGAAGTCTTGCTACCAATCGCAGTGCTGACACTTGTGATGACAGCGCATATCTTGCGCACTGTGCGCTCATCCGTGATCGAAACCTTGGCATCGGATTATGCACAAATGGCAACGCTAAAAGGCGTCCCATACTGGCAGATCGTATTTCGCCACATCCTTCCAAACGCACTTTTACCGACTATCAACGTCGTCGCGCTGACAATTGCATGGCTCTTGGGAGGTGTCGTGGTGATTGAAACGGTATTCAACTATCCGGGACTAGGGCGAATGATGATTGATAGCATCTCGGATCGTGATCTCCCTGTGACCCAAGCAATCGCGCTGATCATCGCTTCCGTCTACGTCGTGGTCAATCTGGCCGCTGACATTTTGACGATGCTGGCGAACCCGCGCCTGCGTACCGTGCATATGCGCAAAGGATAGGGCCATGACAGTCACAACATCTTATCGTCGCCCTGGTCGCCTTGCCCGCTTCGGCACCTTGATCTCCGATATTGTAGCCCGTCCGTCCGGAGCGATTGGTCTGACCTTGGTTTTGGGTCACCTGCTTTTGGCGTTTATCGGCCCCTTCATAGTGCCGTATGATTTCACAGAAATGAACTCGGGCCTGATGCTCTCCAAGCCGTCCGCTGCGCATTGGCTCGGAGCCGATCACCTCGGGCGCGATACGCTCACCCGCACGTTGCTAGGCGGGCGTGAAGCCATTTTGGTCACTGGCATTGCGACACCGCTTGCTGTGCTCTGGGGCGGTCTTGTGGGGATTTTCTTTGGGCTGGCGGGGGGCCGTGTCGATGAGGTGCTGATGCGCGTTGTTGACGCGTTTCTGTCTCTGCCCTGGATCCTCAAGATGCTGGTCTTGATCGTCACCTTTGGCACTGGGATCGAGGTTCTGATCCCTACACTGGCATTCTTTTATGGCATCCCCGTGATCCGCATTGCCCGCGCGGCGACACATGATGTGGTCGCTCGCGACTTTGTTCAAGCCGCACGCGCGCGCGGCCACAGCCGTGGCACAATCATCCGCCGCGAATTGCTTCCAAATGTGCGAGACGCACTTTTGGTTGAAGGTGCGATGCGGTGGTCATGGATGTTGCTGGCATTTTCCTCACTGTCATTTCTGGGGTTCGGTGTCTCACCGCCAACACCAGACTGGGGCCTCATGATCGCTGACGCACGTGGCTTTATGTCGTTCTCGCCTCTGGGTGTTTTGGCGCCAATGGTCGGCCTCTCGTCCTTGATAATCGGAATAAATCTTACCGCTGATGCGCTGGCCAAGGCGTTGGGTATCGACCGCGCACAAAAGGCACCCGTATGACATCTGCAGAAACAACAGAGCGCGACTTTCTCGCCATAAATGACCTGAGCATCGGGTTCCGAGGCCGGGCAGGCACAATGGTGCCCGTTCTCCGCAATATCTCGCTTACCGTCCAAAAAGGGGAAAGCATTGGTCTGGTGGGTGAAAGCGGATCAGGCAAAAGCACATTGGCTCTTGCGATGATGGGATATCTCAAGACTGGGCTGAAAGTGATCGAGGGGTCTGCATCCTTTGACGGCATTGAGATGTTCACCCAAGCCCGAAAGTCACTTGAAACAATCCGGGGCGGGCGACTGGCTCTTATTCCACAGAACTCTGGTCAATCGCTTACGCCAACCTTGCGTATCGGCGCGCAGATTGCAGAAGCGCTAAGACTGCATTCATCGCTGCCTGAAACCGCCCACAGCGCGCGCGTAACGGAGCTGTTAAGTCAAGTAAGACTGCCAGACCCCTCAACAATTTCTGAACGCTACCCGCATGAGCTGTCTGGCGGGCAACAACAACGTGTCGCGATCGCCATGGCTCTTGCAGGTGAGCCCGAAGCCCTGCTTTTGGACGAACCAACAACTGGGCTGGACGTGACCACCCAAGCCCATATTCTGGAACTACTGCGAGATCTGGCACGCGAAACTGGCATGGCGATGGTCTATGTCAGCCATGATTTGGGTGCGATCGCCCGCGTCTGTGATCGCGTCATCGTTATGTATGCTGGTGAGGTGGTGCTGGAAGGCAGCGCAAAACAGGTTTTGCGCGACCCTGGCCATCCCTATGCTCGCGGCCTGCTGGCCTCAATTCCCCAATTGAAAGACACACATCTGCCGCGCGCGTTGGATGGTCGCCCCCCCGCGCCAGGGCAGGTTGGCAACGGCTGTGCCTTTGTGGATCGATGCGTCATCGCGACCGAAAATTGCAGCGCGGCGCGGCCTGAACTGACTCAAGGCCCCAGCGGTGCCAAGACGCGCTGCCACCATGCGGAGCGGGTCAACGAAATCCCCCTTATTGGGCATCGTGAAGTCAGCCAACGCAACCTGCCAGAGACCATCTCGCTAAATCTGGATGATCTGGCAATTTCCTACGCCCGCCCCAACCTGTTTGAAAAATTGACGGGCCGTGAAAACCAAGCCACCGCAACCGTTGATGCAATTACGATTGCCCTGCGCAAAGGCGAAACGCTGGGCTTGGTCGGTGAAAGCGGGTCCGGTAAATCAACAATCCTCAAGTCTCTAGCGGGGCTGTTGCCACCCCTACACGGTAGCGTTGATGTGGCAGATGGCACCCCCCTGCCCGCCCGAGTCGAGGACAGAAGCGCCAGCCAGTTGCGCCAAATTCAGATGATCTTTCAAAACCCTGATGAAAGCCTGAATCCACGGCAAACAATCGCTCAAATCCTTGCCCAGCCGCTCAAGCTGTACTTTGGTTTGTCCGGTGAAGCCCTGAATGAGCGGAGCGCGCAATTGCTTGAGCAGGTGCGCCTTGGTGCTCATTATCTGGACCGCCTACCAAGCCAGCTTTCAGGTGGAGAAAAGCAGCGCGTTGCTGTGGCCCGCGCCTTTGCGGCAGAGCCCGATCTTGTTCTATGCGATGAAATTACTTCGGCGTTGGATGTTTCGGTTCAAGCCGCCGTACTTGAACTGTTGGACGACCTGCGCCGTGAAAACGACACCAGTTATGTGTTTGTCAGCCACGATTTGGCAGTTGTCCGTGTGCTATCTGATCGCGTTGCAGTGCTCTATCAAGGGAGATTGTGCGAAATCGGGCCGACCAAGGATGTCTATGGAGAAACCTCGCATCCCTACACCGAAGTTCTGTTGGGGGCTGTCCTAGAGCCTGACCCTGATTTTTCTCCAACCCTTTCTGCAAACGATGCTGTCGAGTTATCGCCCCCAAAGGCGGGCTGTCCCTTTCAGCGCAGGTGCCCCAAACGGATTGGGGACGTTTGCGACACCGTTATCCCGCCCCGTCGAGACTTTGCGGATGGTCACACCATCTGGTGCCATCGCGAAGATTTCTAAACCTGTATCGAATTTAAAATGATTCCGTTGCTTCAATTTCAATAGGGCAGAAGCTTCGATTATTTTATCCAGAGAAGTTTTGGATGTCACTTCAAGGCTTGCTTCGACACAGAACGAATACAAATGACGGTATGAACACAAGCGAGCTATTGTCGAGTCTGGTGTTTGAGGCTTGTCGGTCATGCGGCGATCTGGCTGGGTTTGGTAGTTTCAATTCCGTCTTTGAACGTAACGCCTGTGATGACTTTGGCGAGGTAGTCAAAGCCGCGTAGCTTCCGCCAGTTTTCCTCAGCGCATTGTCCCAGCTTGAACATCATGTGCAGCATTCCGTCGCGTGACAGGCAGCCTTTTGAGCGCTTGGTGCGGTGCCGGATCGTGGCAAAGGCGGATTCAATTGGGTTACTGGTGCGGATGCTTTGCCAATGTTGAGCAGGAAAGTCGAAGAATGCCATGAGTTCTTCGCGGTCTTTTTG
>NZ_FOMW01000034.1 GCF_900112755.1 Sulfitobacter brevis
AGATCGAAGCGCGCAACCCTGACAAGCGCATCATTCATGTCATCTGGGACAACGCGGCCTACCACAAAGGCCCCGATGTCAGAGCCTTCCTCGCCAGGGCAGCTTGCCGTATCCATCTGATCCAGCTGCCGCCTTACTGCCCTCATCTCAATCCAATTGAGCGGCTTTGGGCCGTCTTGCATCAATACGTTACCCACAATCGCTACTACCCAAGTCAAAAGCAGTTCGCCGACGCCATCCTTGCATTCATGCGTGAAACCATCCCGCAGGAATGGACGAAGTTCCGCGACAAGGTCTCAGACAACTTCCGCGTCATAACCCACAAAAACTTTCGGGTTTTGAAGTAGAGGCGGTATAGAGCTATGAAAAAGACCGAACTTTCACGAAAAGGCGAAAGGAGGCTCGCGGCCCGCTCAAAGTCGAGCGGCTCCGAGATTGATGCTTTTTTAAAACAGGCAAAACAACTCGCGCCGGCTCAGGACGCAGCGCGGGGGCGGATGATATTTGCCCTTGATGCAACTATGAGTCGCCAAGCGACGTGGGACATCGCCTGCGCCCTTCAAGGCGAAATGTTCTCGGCTGCTGCGTCGGTTGGCAATCTATCGGTACAGCTTGTCTACTTTCGCGGTCACAGGGAATCCAAGGCTTCTCGCTGGGTCAACAACGCCGAAGGCCTGCGCGGTCTGATGGAAAGAATCGATTGCCGCGGCGGTCTGACGCAGATCGCAAAGGTTCTTTCGCATGCCAAGCAGGAAGCCGATAAACAACCGTTGGCGGCTTTGGTCTACGTCGGCGATTCAATGGAAGAAAACATGGATGAATTGTGCGGAATCGCCGGAGAACTAGGCCTACGCGGGGTCAAAGCATTTGTCTTTCATGATGGTAGGGACGCACATGCCGAAATTGCATTTCGCGAGATCGCGCGGCTAACCGGCGGTGCCTATTTACCTTTTGACAGGAACTCGGCTGGGGACCTGAAGGCGTTGCTCGCAGCCGTGGCCACATATGCAGCGGGCGGTCGAAAGGCACTGGAAGCGGCCAGCAGCGCAACGGCGAAGCGGCTTCTTGCTGATATGCGTTGATGCAACCGTTACTGACCTTCCTCGCAGGTGCTGTTGGTTTTGCAATTTCTCTTTGGATTGTTCGCAGTGTGCTGCGCTCTATTTTTCCTGCGATCACCCAGAATTCACTTGGTGTTTTGCTGATCACGGCCGGTATTTGGCTGATTTTCATTCGTTTGGTCGCACTTGCAATTCCTATGTTAATCTTGGGAGCTGTTCTGCTGCTGTCAAGAAATGCGGCAATTGCGAAGAGATCGACGACGCGAACATCCCAAGTGCGTTCCGCGCATTTGGAAATGATCCTCGACCATGAAACTGGGAGTATCGATGGGGAGATCTTGACTGGGACCTTCCAAGGTCAAGTCCTGTCGGACCTCGCGCTGCAGGAACTACTCCGATTTCACGCCGAAGTTCAGACTGATGAAGAGACTGTGAAGCTTTTCGAGACCTTCCTTGACAGCGCCCATCCAGATTGGCGCGATCAAATGGAACAGAGTGCGGCTCGCGACGAGTATGCATCGTCACATTCAAGAAAGCTGAGCCGGGATGAAGCGTATCGGTTGCTAGGGCTTGAGGCTGGGTCCAGCAAAGCGGATATCCGGGAGGCATATCATAGGCTCATCAAGCGGGTTCATCCTGATCGTGGCGGCTCAGCTGCCTTGACGGCCCAGATTACTGAAGCAAGAAACAGGCTTCTTGGCGACCAGCAATCACTCGACTGAACGGTCGATCACTCGGCGTCACCCCAATATCCGCCGTCGGCCGATACCATCAGTTGAACGAGCCTGCTGCAACGACCGGAATGTCCGAAAGTTGCCTCTTAAACCTTTGTTCGATCACCCGAGGGCGCATCTGAGGCATACTGGGAACCTTTTGTTAGCTGGCGAACACCAGGTGCGGGTCAATTGCGGCTCCACCCGCCCGCGGCGTCAGCGATAGACGATCCCGCCGTCGGTGATGATCGCCTGCCCTGTTATGTAATCGGAATCCGGTCCGGCGAGGTATGAGACCAGTGCGGCAACATCGTCCGGCGTCTGCGCCCGCCCCAATGCAATTCCGCCCACGTATTTCTCGTAGGTCTCGCCGATGGGCGCACCGGTCAATTCAGAAAACCGCTTGTCGATCTCGACCCACATATCCGTGCCGACGATGCCGGGACAGTAGGCATTCACCGTGATGCCATCGTTGGCGTATTCCTTGGCCGATGCCTGAGTCAGCGCACGGACTGCAAACTTCGTCGCCGAATAGACGCCCAGCATCTCAAATCCATCGTGTCCGGCAATCGAAGACGCATTGATGATCTTGCCCTTATGGCCCAGCGATTTGAATTTCGCAGCGGCAGCCTGGATCCCCCAGAGAACACCTTGGATATTGATTTTCAGGATGAGCTCTACGTCCTCCGGTGTTACATCTGCGATTGGATCGACCTGTGCGATACCAGCGTTGTTAACCATGATGTCGAGCCCACCGAGTGTCTTTTCGGTATGCTCTACCGCGGCATAGACCTCCGCACGGGCGCTGACGTCGGCCTTGAATGTTGTGGCCTTGCGGCCAAGCTCTTCGATCTCGGCAGCGACTTCTGCCATCTTGTCGGTATTGATGTCGACAACAGCGATATCGGCGCCGTCTTTTGCCAGGCGCAAAGCAATGCCTCGTCCGATCCCTTGGCCAGCGCCAGTCACGAGCGCAACTTTTCCTTTAATTGTCATTCTAGAATTCCTTTCTGCTTAAGCTCGCATGTACCCGTCGGATCCACCCACCATGTCTCCATCTAATCAGAATTGAGGCCGCCTTAGCCTAACACCGATCAGCACTCGGTCGCGAAACTTGCTGTAGGGATTTTGGAGCTACCGCGCTGTCGACCCCTTGCCGCCACGAAGGCGGAAGATAATCGCCTACCTGCGAGTGATGACAACCGGATCAATACAATTTTCGCCAGCTTCACGGCGAGAAATGGACACCGGGCTAAGGCCCTTAGAAAAGGAATACCACAATGCAGAATATTTCAGCCGGCCTTGTCGCCGGATTTATTGCGACTGTCGTCTTATCGGCTCTGATGATTGTAAAAGGCATGATGGGCGTGATGCCCGAGCTGGATGTCGCCGCCATGATCGGCAACATGATGGGCTCGTCCGTAGCGGTCGGATGGATCGTGCATTTCATGATCGGCACAATTGCCTGGGGCGTTGGATTTGCCCTGCTCTACGGACTGATCCCTGGCGGCAACGCGGTCGTCAAAGGCATCGTCTTTGGCGTGGCAGCATGGCTTGGCATGATGATCATTGTGATGCCAATGGCGGGCGCAGGCCTGTTTGGAATGAATCTAGGCGTCATGGCACCGATAATGACGTTGGTACTGCACATCATATTCGGGGCCGCTCTGGGCGGCGTTTATCAGATGCGTGCAAACCTCCCACTTGCGCATTGAAAGCATGATCGGTGCTATGTGGGGGATTCCTCACAGGACCCGTCCACACTTTGGCAGGAGGAGTCATGCATCGTGAACCGTCGAGTGGTAAAGTTCTCCCCATTGAGCTCTTCGATACGGTCGCCACTCAGCGGTTCTTCGAGCGTGCAATTGCAGGAAGTGGCGTTTCAGAGCGCGGTTTCATTGATAAATGCTGCCACAATCTGGCTGGCTTACAGAGCCTGAACGTGATCCTGAAACTCACAAAAGCTGGACAGGACATCAAGATTCTGCAGGTCAAATACCTCAAGGACATCCTCGATGCGGATCACCGGCCCGATGCTTCACTTCAAAGCCTTCCATTCGGCCACCACTATATTCGCCGGGATCGGAACCGCGCACATGATCCGAAAGGAGAAGTTCGGGGCTAATGAGCTTACAGCCTTGCAGCCTGTAAAGTCATCGTCATGGCTGCAGTGGCGATCCGGGTCAGTGCACTTTTCATGCTGGTCATGCCTGAAACAATTCTGGCGGCTTCTGGCGCGCCCCGCCTTTTAAACGCGCCTTTGATTCAACAGCCTTGTTCTGACTCTCGCAGGGCAACCCGAGCAAGAAAGCTATTTCCATGACCGGCCCCCAACTCCTGATCTTCACCATTCTCACGGCTATGATGGCGCTGTTTCTGTGGGGGCGGTTCCGCCATGACGTGGTGGCGTTGGCGGCACTCCTGACCTGCGTCATCACAGGATTGGTTCCGGCAGGCGTTGCATTTGCGGGCTTCAGCCACCCTGCGGTGATCACGGTGGCCTGTGTGTTGGTGCTCAGCCAAGGGTTGCGAAATACCGGTGCTGTGGATTGGCTGGCGCGCAGCATCCTGCCGCGCGATGCAGGGCGGATGACAACTATGCTGGCGCTGATTGGACTGGGCGCGGCGCTGTCAGGCTTCATGAACAACGTGGGGGCGATGGCGCTTTTGATGCCAATCGCAATGCAGCTGTCGGGTCGGCTAGATCTAACGCCTGGACAGGTGCTGATGCCACTTGCCTTCGGCACAATTCTGGGGGGCATGACCACGCTTGTGGGCACGCCGCCGAACCTTATCGTTTCGGGCTTTCGGGAAGAGGCCGGGCTGGGCCAATTCGCCATGTTCGACTTCGCCCCTGTGGGCGTGGTCGTTGCGGCCTTGGGCGTTCTCTTCGTCGCTGTCATTGGCTGGCGGCTGGTGCCTGCGCGCAAATCTGACGTTGGTGACGGTTTTGACACCGGTGCCTATCTGACCGAGGTGCGCATACCCGAGAAAGGCAAGGCAGTCGGCCTGACCTTGCGAGACTTCGAGGCCGAAATAGAGGACAGTGGTGCACAGATCATCGGTCTGGTGCGCAATGAGGTGCGCATAACAGCGCCACATGGCGGGCGTCGTATTCACGCGGGTGACATTCTGGCGCTGCAGGCCAATGTCGACGCGCTGGCCGAGGCGCTGTCGGTCTTCGGCATTAAGCTGGAAGAGGAGAAAACGTCATCGGACGGAGAAGGCGAGAAGACAGACGGCGCGTCCAAAAAGACATCGCAAGCGGCCAAAGCGGAAACGGCTACAAAAAAGGATGACAAGGCCGAGGACACAGACGAGAGCGATGATCGCGATGAGGATATTGTGCTGCGAGAACTGGCCGTTCTGCCAGGCTCGACCATTGTCGGGCGTTCGTCCAGTGACCTGTGGCTGCGGACTCGCTATGGGCTCAATCTGTTAGCCGTTTCGCGCGAAGGGCGCCCGCCGCAGGCGCGGCTTCGCAATCTGAAGTTGAAATCCGGCGATCTGCTGCTCATCCAAGGCCCGGTCGAGATGATTGCTGAATTCATTAAAGATACGGGCTGCGTGCCGCTGGGCGAGCGCGAATTGCGCATCCCTGACAAGCGTATGGCAGTCATCGCCGGGGTGATCACGTTCGGTGCGGTCGGTATTGTGACGCTGGGACTGCTGCCTGCCGCCGTGGCTTTTGCGCTTGGGGTTCTGGCCTCGATGCTTTTGCGCACTGTACCTTTGCGGCGGATTTATACCTCTATCGACTGGCCGATCATCGTGTTGCTAGCAGCCCTGATCCCAGTTGCGGGGGCGATGCAGACGACTGGGGCCGCCGATCAACTGGCGCGGTTTCTGGTCGAAACCATCGCGCAGGGTAACCCTGTCGCCGCGTTGGCAGTGGTGTTGATCACCACCATGTTCCTGTCAGACGTGATGAACAACGCCGCTACTGCGGCCATCTTGTGTCCCATCGCCCTTGGCATTGCCGCAACACTTGGCGTCAATCCTGACAGCTTCCTGATGGCTGTCGCGATTGGCGCGTCCTGCGCCTTTCTCACGCCAATCGGGCATCAGAACAACACGCTCATCCTTGGCCCCGGTGGTTTCCGGTTCGGTGATTATTGGCGGTTGGGACTTCTGGTCGAGGTTATCGTGGTCGTCGTCAGTATTCCGCTGTTGTTGATCGTCTGGCCAATGTAAATCTGCATGGACAGGCCTTGCACAATCAATTGGCCCATGGAGTCGGGAATGCTCCAGCACTCCCACGCTGTGATGTAAGCTGGATAATTAACTGAATTTTCAAAGCGTGGACATCTGCTGAATGGCATAAAAGTCCGAATCAAACAGTTCGCGCGCTCTGCGGCGAAGGTCATGTGTGGATGGCTCCTGCATAGCAAGACATTTTTGATCCGATTTGTGCATTTGTCAGAAGCAGTCATGTGTCCGGCCTGTTTGCGCGGTTTTGACCGCTGGCCCTGATGGGTTCCGCAAACCAAGTCCCTTACAGCTTAGCGGGCAATTGCGCCCGGGACCTTCGACGGGGTGTCTCGGTTTTGGCGGCAGACTTATGCACCATCATCTCGCGGGTCTTGCTAACTCTTTGTTCTTTCTCCTTTAGGCCTTGTGTGGGGTGTAAGGTTGGTTGCGAGTTAGAACTGTCCAGACGATCCTTGCCGTTTTGTTGGCCATAGCGACAGTCGCCAAGCGCGCGGGTTTTCGCTCCAGCAGCGATATCAGCCACTTACTTGCGCGCTCCGGGTGCGATTTGGTCTGTCGGACAAGTGATGTCATGCCAACGACCAACAATGATCGTAAGTATTGATCACCCATTTTTGTAATGTGGCCCAGCTTCTCTTTACCGCCGCTGGATTTATTCGCAGGCGTCAAACCAAGCCATGCTGCAAACTCGCGGCCATTGCTGAACTGATGCCCATCTCCAATGCTGGCGATGATCGCGGACGCCGTCACAGCACCAACGCCTGGGATGGTACGCAACAACCGCACACGCGCGTCTTCCTTGGCAATCTGCTTCAGGCGCTCCTCGTACCAGCGCAGACGAGTATGCAATGCCGTGAGCTGCTCGCACAGATTGTGGATCACGTCGTTCGCGATATCAGGCAGATCCAAAACCTCACCAGCCAGTATGTCCTCGGAAAAACTGATGACCCGTGCGAGACCTCGCGCGATATACACACCAAATTCGGCGACCATTCCGCGTAGACCATTGATGAGTTGGGTCCGCTGGCGAACCAAGAGGCTCCGCGCACGATGGACCGACAATAGGGATTGTTGTTCGACGGTCTTGATCGCCACAAAACGCATTGTAGGTCGGGTAACTGCTTCACAAATGGCTTCCGCATCGATGGCGTCAGACTTGCCGCGTTTCACATATGGCTTCACGTATATCGGTGGGATCAACCGAACGTCATGCCCGAATTTAGTCAGCTCGCGTGCCCAATGATGCGCGCTGCTGCAAGCCTCCATACCAATCAAGCAGGGCTCAAGCTTGGAGAAGAAAGACAACAACTGCGCCCGTCTCAAAGGTCGATTGAAGGCGACCTCGTCGTCTTTGGTGATCCCGTGAACTTGAAAAATGTTCTTGGCCAGATCAAGGCCGATTGTGGTAACTTGCATGGGGTGGCTCCTCTCATTTGCAGGTTGTGACATCTGCAGTATGACGCATTGCGACGTCGGTTGGAGCAGGAGCCATCCACACCATCAGCTAACCCAAGATGTTGCCGACTTGTTCTTTAAGACGCCCAAAAATACAGCTTCGGTCCGGTTAGGCCGATAATGGCGCGGCTGGTATGGCCGAGGTCGACCATCGGATTGTAACCTAGGGGCTGTTGACGTTCACCGTATTTGAATAATTGTTGCCGCAATCGAGATGAAGGCTTTGAAGCTCTGATCTGTCTTGCAGGAGCGCATGGCTATCCCTCTGTTTTCCTTCAACTTGCCGAAGTAATTCTCGATCAGGTGTCGCCATTTGTAGGTTTCCTTGTCGAAGGTTGCGGGAAACTTTCGATTGGATTTCGGCGGTATGACGGGGATGATGCCACGTTCCAGCAGGTCATTTCGCAACCAATCTGCATCGAAAGCTCTGTCCGCCAGCAAGTGCCCGGCAGACAGATCACGGACCAACGTATCAGTCTCGCGCAGATCGTGAGCCTGCCCAGGCATCAGGCAAAAATCAACGAGGTTGCCGAGCGCGTCTGTCAGCGCCAGTATTTTCGTCGTTATGCCCCCGCGAGAACGCCCAATGGCCTGGCAAAGAGTCCCCCTTTTGCGCCCTGACCTGAGCGGTGGACCTTGACGATGGTTCCATCGATCATGGCGTATTCTAGATCTGCGTCCGAAGTTAATGCCTTGAACATATGGTGGAAAGTATCCGCTTTAACCCACCTGCGGAACCGCTTGAACACAGAGTTCCATTTGCCAAATTCATCCGGCAACTCGCGCCACTGAGCCCCGGTGCGAACGATCCAAAGGACCGCCTCAATGAATAGCCGGGGGTCACGACCAGTTTGTCCCGGATCGGTGGATTTCCCCAAACAATACGGTTCGATAATTGCCCAATGCGCGTTGGTTAGGACTCTTCGGGTCAAGGCTGCTCTCCTCTGTTTGCAACCTTGAATCAGAAGTTAGGCGATTTGTGAATCCCGAACGTCAACAGCCCCTAGACGAACCAGCGGGACACTGTTGAGTTTATGTAAATTACCCACCAACTAAAATCCATGGTGTGCCGATCACCATGAAAATCACAACGTTAGTCAGGACTATTAGGACCCGCTATTCAAAGCCTTGGTGCCAGCTGATAGTAAGCCCGCAGCGTGTCCAGCCATGAACGGTTGAGCATATCAAAGTGCTCGAGCGCCGGCGCTTCGCGTAGCAGTTTCTCAGTAACGTTCATCACCACATGACTGCCGCCCTTGGCCAGATGAAGCAGCCGATCATATGGAACAACCATCTGCTGTGCAGAAATCGCCCCACCGGTGTCGATCACCAGATGCGATAGGGATCCAGTCTTAGGATCGAACAAGATATCGATCACGGTACCGACTTCGTCGTCATGACCAAAGACCGGCAAGCCCACCCAGTCACTAAGGCGCGCAAATCCGTCCACTTTCCGATTTCCGGGGATCTCTGGACCGTCTTGTGTCTCATGCCAATTGAGAGTGGCGAAACCAGCGTAGCCCCCGCCCAATGGACCAACCATGATCGGCGGCATCTCCGCCATTGCCGTGTGCCCGAAGACTTTAGGGTCGGACCATTCCGGCGCGGCTTTGATGGCGTCGGGACTGATTTCAACTGGCCACTCACGATTGCTTTCGTCAGGTTCGCCCATCAAACGCGTTGAAACTACCACCTCGAGATCATCGAACCACCCGCCGACGTCGAGAGCGACAAATTGCAAGAGGCCCTGCCCTGCATCAAAGAAAATTTCCTTAATTGGGAAACGCACGTCCTTTGCGGAGGCCTTGTGACGCAGCATATCGGTCATTGCGAATAGAACCGGAGACCCTGGGGTATCTGCAGCGTTGTTTGCGGTTTTCGATACGAATTCTGTCATTTTTCGATGTCCTTCCTGCAGCAGCCAAAACGCATGGCCCCGCCAATTGTTGAAAAGATGGGACGCTACGGTAAACTAACCGTGGTCTTGACCTCGTATTAATCGTTTGTATTCCGCCCAGCATTGAAACGACTGTTTTTGGTCAAGCCGCCTGGGGATCTTCCATCTGGGAAAGCATGTAGGTAGGTTCGCCCATTTTCTCGAGCAAACTCATCTGGCGGGTCAGCCAATCAACGTGACATTCTTCTTCGATCGCTATGTCCTCAAACAGGCGACTGGTGCCGATGTCACTGTCATTAGCCGCGTCTCGTGCTGCCTGCGTGTAGAACTGCACCGCACCGCGTTCCTCGCCAAGATCAGCGCGAAACAGCGCGTCGAGTCCTTTTGCCTGGATCGGTGCCTTGGCGGCTTCTACTTTGGGCATTCCCTCAAGATAAAGAATTCGATCGATAAAACGACCGGCATGGCCCAGTTCCTCGCTCATTTCTTCGCGCATTCTTTTGGCCAATCGATCAAGCCCCCAGTCGTCCAAAACATGGGTGTGCAGAAGATATTGCTGGATCGCTGTCAGTTCCATCGACAGCGCGGTTTGAAGGTTCTCGATGCTCTTGCTGGTATTGCTTTTGGTCATTGGGTTCAGTCCTTTGTTACCAAATTTGCTTGGGTAGGCAGATTAATTAACCGAAACGACCCATCGCCTTGCCAACCGCAACACCAAGATCATGCCAAGTAGATTGCAGTCCACTCAGGTCATCGGTTGCCCCGTTTTCTTGTGCTTTGCGGACATCGTCATATTGCTTCTGGCTCTTTGCGAATTTTTCCTTCAGCTCTTCGACTTCGCGCAGATAAGCGGGCTTTGCCTCCGCGGCGGCACCCGCAGCCTTAGCTTCAAGCTGTGCGACTTGAGCCTTCCATTCGGCGAGTTGGCTTTCAAATTTCTCAAATTGAGCTTCTGAATTAATCATGTATTTGTCTCCTTGCTGATATCGGCTTGAGCACCAATGCGCGCCTATCATGACTCCTACTTATGGGAATTCCTGAAAGTAACACGCCGTCCACACTCTGCACTGATGTCGATCATGCCCAACAAAACTCAGTTTGAGCGCCCCTATCAGGGTCATATCGCCTGCTGCGCCTTTGCTATAGAAACCGGTACCATGCCCGCGCTCGCGTCCACGATCTCTTGGCAAACCCGATCAATAGCATTCTGCGTTCAGGCGTTATAAAAGAGGCTATGCAGCTCACTTTACTGCGACGCTTCTCAGGTTCTTCAGAGGGTGCCCTACGTTTAACAACAGTACCGGTTTCCAGACAGTAGCGCTCTGATCCAAATCAGCGGACCCTCCGGTGAAATCCTGCTGGCGGTCAGATGCGACTATTGTGTTTTCATCTGATCGGAAATGAGGCCGCCGGAGACTAAGGAGACCTTCAACAATAATTGCTACATTTAGTCGAGGTTGCGGGGTTTGATGGTGTAGTTCCATTCTGGATGGAAGGCGTTTCCTTCGATGGCGAGGCTATCCATTTCGGCATTGGTGATTTTAACGCCCTTCTCGTAAAGGCCATCGTCAAGTGCGCATTCTACCTTCAGTCCAGCGTTCGTCGTCGTCGCTCCGATCAACTCTACGACTGCCATTCGGCTGGATAACGGTCGGCCGCGCCAGTTCTGTGTAATATGGCAAAACATCCGATGTTCTATGCGGTTCCACTTGGATGTGCCTGGCGGATAGTGATGGACATGCAAGACGAGGCCGGTTTCGTCCGCTAACCTCTGCAGTTCCACCTTCCACAACCGGACGCGCGCACCATTAGATCCGCCGCAGTCAGCCGTAATGGTCAGTTCGCGCATGTCAGGATGGCGCTGCAGGCCCATGCGCTGACGCCAAACACGGATAGAATTGACGGCGAAAGCCGCCGTATCGGCGGTGACGCCGACACTGACCCAGCCAGTATTGGTACCGACGTCGTAGACACCGTAGGGCACCACCTTGCCGAGTTCCGAGCTATTGTCGAGTCTGGTGTTTGAGGCTTGTCGGTCATGCGGCGATCTGGCTGGGTTTGGTAGTTTCAATTCCGTCTTTGAACGTAACGCCTGTGATGACTTTGGCGAGGTAGTCAAAGCCGCGTAGCTTCCGCCAGTTTTCCTCAGCGCATTGTCCCAGCTTGAACATCATGTGCAGCATTCCGTCGCGTGACAGGCAGCCTTTTGAGCGCTTGGTGCGGTGCCGGATCGTGGCAAAGGCGGATTCAATTGGGTTACTGGTGCGGATGCTTTGCCAATGTTGAGCAGGAAAGTCGAAGAATGCCATGAGTTCTTCGCGGTCTTTTTG
>NZ_FOMW01000020.1 GCF_900112755.1 Sulfitobacter brevis
CTCGGGTAGGGCGCGTTCCAGCCAATTTACCCTCCGTGCAACAACGCCCACGCGAAGTGTCCTGACGATCATGTTGGAGCTTGATGGGTTCCCAGTCCGTGCGCACAGACGCAGGTTAGTCCGTGCGGTCATAATTTTGAGGCAGTTTCGCTCGGTGCCTAGCACCTGCAAGGCGCCGCCGTGCAGCCTATGCCCTTCCGGGCAAAAAAGAGCTGATCATACGTCGCTTCGCTTTCGGACGATTTGTTTCGGCCACAACCACCAGGATTTCACAAACATGAACTGTCTTATCGGTGTTTTGACGACAAGCAGCAGGATGCCTATGGATAGCAGGCACCAGATTGCGGCCACTTCATTGGGGTTGCTGGTCAGGAGCATGGCCAATCGTGGGCCGATTAGGAAGTGGTACACCGTAAGCCGCCAAGACCCATAGAGAAGGGGCATCAAAAATGCCGCGACGAAATAACTGGGGTATGCGGTAAGGAAGGATGCCCATGTATCGACTGTTATGAAGTTCAGCATACCGTTTGCCGGCACTTCCCAGGCGATATGCCAGTCTCCGGACACGGAACACAGTCGCTCTGCGCACATGACCTCTCCCAGTGGACACGACCCTGCCCATTCGAACGGATAAAGCTGTAGAAGCATGATTATGGCCGAAACAAAACAGACTGCATAAACCGGCCACTGAATTTTCTCACGCACGTGGCTTGGGATAAAATACATGGAAATCATGTTGATGAAGAAGGGCTGGAACACGATGTGCAGATAGCTCAGCAGGGTGGCGATCTGATTTGAGGGCAGGGCGCATTCATCAATGACCGAGTATGTGAACGCCTGCAAAAGCTCCATTGACGAGAAATAGCCCAAGGCCATCCACAAGGGTGCCGGTTCTTTCTTGTAAGCTGCGTAAGCAGTTGTCCCTATACCTACAACGGCCAGTACGGCCGACGCTTCACCACTCCAGCACATAAAATCTCTCTCTTGATATGAAAATTGATTGGAGTGTCATGTGTCTGCGAGCGCACTCGGCTTGTCGGCTTTTGCGGTGCCACGCGGACCAGTCTCGTCGTCAATCCCGACGGCCGTGCCGGCACGGGCCTGCGCCTCAAGCTCGGCGTTCAATTCCGCGCCCATGAGGATAATATAGGCTGAAATCCAGAACCACATCAGCAGAACGACGACGCCGGCCAAGGCGCCGAAGCTCTGGTTATAGTAACTGAATTTGCTAACAAAGAACGCAAAACTGGCCGATGCCGCGATCCAGACAAGGCATCCCACAACCGCGCCGACCGACGTCCATTGCCACTCCGGTGTGTCGCGCGAAGGTGCAAAACGATAGAGAACGGATAGCCCGACAATCGTCAACGAGATCAACCCGAGCCAAAGGGCGGCGTTGACTAGCATCGCGACGGCCGATCCCATATCCACGAAAGCCAGAATGACCGGCACAGCCAAGGTCGCGGTAAGCCCGCAGATCAGCCCGGCGATCAGCATCAGTGTCAGAGCGAAAGTCACCAGCACCCGCTCGATGAACCCGCGTGTTTCTTCTTCGTCATAGGCGACATTGAGCCCTTGTATCAGGCTCGCAGTGCCCTTGGACGCCGAGTAGAAGGCAATCAGCAGGCCAAGGATGGCGGTAAACCCCAGCCCGCCCTGGCGCGAACCGGCGACAGATGTGGCCTGCTTGGTTATGATGGTGATCACTTCTTCCGGCATCAGCCCCGAAAAACCGTTGAGTTGTGCGACGATCCGGCTCGGCTCGATCAATAGGCCGCTAATGGCAATGACGGCGGTGATGGCCGGAAAAAGGGCCAGCAGACCATAAAATGCCACTCCGGCGGCAAGCAGGCCCACGCGGTCCTTTGCGACTTGGTCCTTGACGCGAAAGACCACGTCCTTCCAGCCAGAAAACGGTATTTTTGCCGGAGTTGCAGCATCGGCACCATGTGTCAAGGGCGGTCCTCAATTCAGAAAAAATATCGTAGCCGGGCACGATCCCCACACAGGATCGTCACGCTTTCGTCTTCCGTTGCTTTTGCTGTTGAGTGAGCGAGGCACTGGGAAACTTGGGTCCTCCGAGGGGGAAGCATTCCAAATGCCGCCATTCTGCCCCGGACGGTAAGTCGCTCGTTCAATCCGTGTACTGATCCAGATCAGGTCACCAGCAACGATAAATCTAGCCAAACTGATTGGGATCCCATTAGTCCGACATTGTCCGATCAATCAAACGGTCGCCGCAGCCAATCTTGGGCGCATTAAGCGAGCACACCCAATAACCAGAGGAGAATCAGGATGACGATCACTGAGCCGAGGACACCACCAAGACCCCGCGTGCCATAGCGGTTGTAACTGTAGTAACCGCCGCCGCCGCCGAACAGCAACAGAAGGACAATGATAATCAGAATTGTACTCATGGGACATATCTCTCTTTTTGGCCGATAGATGAAGGATGAAGCACCTGTAACCGCGATGGGAATCGGATCCGTGGAGCCATCCCAAGTTAATCAGTTGGGGATGCTTTGCCGCGTCTGTGCGCTCAGCGCAGGCCAAAAAAGCCCAGAATGACCAAGACGATGACCACGAGGCCGACGATATACACGATTCGGTTCATTGCATTCCTATCTGCTAGGGTAGTGGTCCAAGGCCACCGACACAGCCAAGCATAAGCCATCGCAACTCCGGGCGAACTGACACGGATCAGTGCGCGGCGCACCGCAGCACGCGATTATGTGCCTGAGACATCGGTCTTGATCGCAAGGCCACGACATACGGCTACCGAAGAAATGTTTGCTGTGTGCAGGTTCCGAACCCGCCTTACGCGGCGAACACTACGACGCAAAACCGGCTGCGGCCGTAGGCGCGCCAAACTTGGTCAGAAAAAAGGAAAACACCCAATGTTAATAGAGGCTTCGACTCTCAAGATTTTCAAGATCACCGCGACCGACGGCAGCATCGGCACCGTGACGGATTTCCTGTTCGATGACGAAAGCTGGACACTCCGCTGGATCGTCGTCGACACAGGCACTTGGCTGTCTGGGCGCAAGGTGCTGCTGCCGGTTTCGGTTCTGGGTCACCCGGATACGTCCGCCCGCAGTTTTCCGGTCCGCCTGACAATGGCATCGGTCAAGGACAGCCCGGCCATCGACACGCATAAACCTATGTCGCGGCAGCACGAAGAACGCATGTATAGCTACTACAACTTGAGTCCCTATTGGGGAAACGGCTTCTACATGGGCGGCTATGGCGGCTGGACGGCGGGCATGTCAGAGACGCATTACGCTGATTCACGACGGCGTCAGGACGCGCTTGACGCCAGGCGGCATCAGGGCGATGAACCCCATCTTCGCAGCATCGATGCCGTGACCGGCTATAATCTGCAGGCCACCGATGGCACCATCGGTCATGTCGATGGTTTTCTGATCGACGATACAGACTGGACGATTCATTTCCTGACCGTGGATACAAAGAACTGGTGGCCGGGCAAACACGTCCTGATTTCGCCACGCTCTGCCAAGGACGTGTCATGGGCAGAGAGTTTGGTCAATCTGGATGTTGATCGGAAAACTGTCATGGACAGCCCAACCTATGACCCTTCCGTTCCTGTGGACGCGGCGTTCGAGGTGCGGATGGCCCGTCACTACATCCCTGACGCCAAGCATGGGGCCGCAAGTTAAATGGACTGCGGGATGGGATCATGATGCTGACCTGTGTAAAAAACCAGACCGACTTGCCGCGCTACTTCGCGCAGGTGTTCAACGTGGCGCAGTCACTGGAGAACGGGCGGCTCGATTTCGTGCTGAGCGATGGTCGCGTCTTTAGCGCCGAAGGCCGCCACCCGGGTCCGGTGGCAATGATCGAGGTGCGCAACCCCGATCTGTTCGCGCGCCTGATCCGCGAGGGCGATCTGGGCTTTTCCGAGGCTTACATGGATGGCTGGTGGGCCACGCCGAACCTGCAGGCATTCATGGACCTCCTGCGTGTCAGCAACGACGCGCTTTACGATGGCTTTTCCGGCATGGCGCTGGTGCGCGCCTTCGAGAACCTGCGGCACAGGCTGCGTGGGAACTCAAAGCGGCAAGCACGTAAGAACATCGCTGCGCATTACGACCTCGGCAACGATTTCTACCGGCTTTGGCTGGATGAGACGATGACCTATTCGGCAGCCCTCTTTCGAGGCGGGCAGGAGCCGTTGGAACAGGCACAGCATCAAAAATACGAAAGCATGGTGGACCAGATGGGCGTGCAGCCTGGCGATCATGTGCTGGAAATCGGCTGCGGCTGGGGCGGTTTCGCGGAATATGCCGCGGCGGAGCGTGGATTGCACGTGACCGGACTGACGATCTCGCAAGAGCAGCACGACTACGCGGTGGAAAGGATCCGGGCCAAGAGGTTGCAGGATCGCGTCGAAATCAGGATGCAGGACTATCGCGATGAACGCGGGGTTTACGATGGCATCGCCAGCATCGAGATGTTCGAGGCAGTCGGCGAGAAATACTGGCCGACCTACTTTCAGGTCGTTCGCGACCGCTTGAAACCGGGCAGCAACGCCACCTTGCAGATCATCACAGTGCAGGACGAGCGCTTTGAGACCTACCGCAAGGGCGTGGATTTCATCCAGAAACACATCTTTCCCGGCGGGATGTTGCCGTCGCCCAACGCGCTGCGCGACGAAGTGCGCCGTGCCGGGTTGCAGGTCAGCGGTTCGATCGAGTTCGGCGACAGCTACAGCCAGACACTGCGGCGTTGGCATGACAGCTTCAACGAGCACTGGGAGGAAATCTCGCGGCTGGGCTTCGATGACCGATTCCGGCGGATGTGGAATCTGTACCTCACCTCTTGCGCCGGGGCGTTCGAGGGCGGCCACTGCGACGTGACCCAGATCACCATCACAAGGCCCGCCGCCTGAATCCCGGCGGAGACGGTGAATGTCCGGTTCGACAAGAGAAGCTCCCCGTGGATGAGTGGACAGTTTCGCCATAGTTTTAATGATGACAACGGGCGCCTATGTGCAAAATATGTGCATCTCGAGACTAGGTTGCAGCGCAAAGGCTGCGGCAAATAAATCAACATAAGACCACATTAAGCGGTTCTAGGCGAAAATTAAGCGCGTACGTGTCGGATCGGGCACATGCCGTCAACTGACATGCAAGGCGAAGGTCGCCAGAAGCACGAACAAGGACGCGACAAGAAGCATACGCGAGCCAGCTGATCGTCGTTTTGTGGTTTGATCGAAAAGTCATGCCATTGAGCTTTCGATCAAAGCGTGGGTAGTTCATTTGACAAAACTGGTGCCCGCCTTGTTTGCGCATTATTCCCTTGAGAGTTTCTCGGACATCTCGGCGTGTTTGGTGTCGAAGTGGTTGCGAAGATGGTTTTCGGCATCCGAATCGAGGTTCGTGCGCAGAATGCGTCCGCCTTTCTTGCTCAGGCGCTCAATGACGCGGTCCGAGGCTTCGGTCCGCATCATCATGAACAGCGCGGCCTGACCCGGTTGCAGAGCACCTGAAACGTCCTTCATGAAGTCGTCGTCAATACCGTAATCAGAAAGACCGCCTGAAATGGCACCTGCACCAGCCCCAACGGCCAAGCCCAACAAGGGATTGAAAAAGATAAGACCGGCTAGAAGGCCCCAAAACGCACCACCGGTGGCACCTACGGTCCACATATTGACCATCTGGTCCAGCTTGATGTTCCGGTCGTTGTCCGCTGTCGCGATAACGGCATCCGCAATCTCCACAAGATATTCTTTTGCCATTCCGAAGAGTTCATAACGTGCGGCCTCCGCATTGGCGGGTGTGTCATAGGCAACGACGATGAGTTCAGACATTCGATATTCCTTTGTGGATTTGCCAGCATTTCAGGTTCTAACTGTGGCTGAAGATGCGTGATTGTTGGGTCAGTGCGGCTGTGGTCAGGGTCTGTGCTATGACGGCGCCAATCCGCTTTGGCTGCCAAACTGTCGCAAATGGTAAAACGCCTCAATCAGGGTCTACGGACAGAATTTCCACCTGTGATGATCCGGTTGATCAGTGCGGCGACTGCCTTATGGTTTTTGATCTCAATGTCAGAACCCCCTGCATTTTCATTTGCGGTGGCGGCATCTTTGAGGACGCCCATGATCTCGTTTTCTGGCAGGACCTTTGCATCGTTCAGCGCAAGAAGCAGCGCTTCGCAGATTGATAAGGCGGCCACACCAGAAGTCGTGCTATGGTTAGACATACTGTTGCCTCTCATGGTTATTGCGCGCGCGCAGGAAGCGTGTGCGGCGGTAAATACAGTCTGTCAAAGATCCGGTCCCTTTGAGCTGATCGACATCAGTCCGGTCGGTTTCGCTCGGATAAGTGACCAACACGATTTGTGGAAAGGGGCCCATGATGAAGAATACGCCACTCGCGCGCAAACTGGGCGCTTTCGTCGCCTTGTCAGAGGCTGAACTGTCCGTACTGGAAGGCCTGCACAAACGTCGCCGCACCTTTGTCGCCGGGCGCGATCTGGTGCATCAAGGGCAATCGGATCAGGCTGCGTACATCCTCATTTCTGGCTGGGCCTGTTCTTACAAGCTTCTGGAGGATGGTCAGCGGCAGATTGTCGATTTCCAGATCCCGGGCGATTTCCTTGGGTTGCGCAGGGTCGTGTTGCACCTGTCGGATCACAGCGTTGAGCCGGTCACTGACATTGAAGTGACAGAAGTGCATGTGTCGGACCTTATGAAGACGTTTTCGGACACGCCGCGGCTGGCCACTGCTGTTCTTTGGGCTGCGTCACGTGATGAGGCAATGGTTGTCGAGCATTTGATCAATATCGGGCGTCGCGAGGCGGACGTACGTGTGGCGCATTTCTTGTTAGAGCTTGGTGCGCGGCTTACCCTCGTCGGATTGGGCAGCAAGACGGGCTACGCCTGCCCTTTGACCCAGTATCTGTTGGCAGATGCACTGGGGCTCAGCTCTGTACACGTCAATCGGGTCCTGCGAACGCTGCGCGAAGCTGGAATGGTGACGTTTCGCGATGGCTTCGTTACGTTCGATGACTATGATCGTCTGGCCGAATATGCAAAATTCGAGCGGACGTATCTGGATCAGGTTGGACCGTTGCTGGCATGATGTCGCCGCGCATATGCGGAGCATTAGATTCGGCCAAGTAGCATCAGGATGACCACGATAATGAGGACTGTGCCAAGCACACCGGTCCCCGCATGACCGTAGCCGTAGCCATACCCGCCAAAGCGTCCGCTGAAACCGCCAAGCAGGAAAATGACGAGCAGAATGATCAGGATCGTACCAAGTGACATAGCGTTTCCTTTGCTGTTGTGCGCGACCGGAGCACTCATTGGCCCAGATGTTAAGTTGTGCTGCGCGTTTCAATTTCGATCAGCGTTGCGAGGTTTCGCCAGCACTGGTTTGATCAGTTCCCGTCGATCATAATACCCTTTTCGTCGATCTGGATGTCGACACCGCTTTGGTGTTCCTGATAATACAGATAGCTGATCCCGATGGCGCAAACGATAAGCGCCCCAATCAAGACGAACAAGAAGTTACGACTCATTACCGTATTCCCTGCAGTTTACCGGTGTCTGTCGGTGTCCGAGGGAAATTGGATCAACCGCTCGCACCAACGGGTTCTAACCCTCTATTCGTTCCGGCAACCGGGCACGTTCAGGTCTCTGCAAAAGTAACCTGCAGCGCCGCCTATAACAGCGCCTGTAACCGGGCTTCCGCCGGTCGCTCCGGAAATCACAGCGCCGCCCGCAGCACCGGCAAGGCCGCGTTCGGTATCGTTTCCGAGACATCCGCCAAGACCAAACAAGACCGGCAGGAGAATAATGGCTTTCACGTACATTGAAGTATCCTTAGGTAAGGGAGGAACCGATAAGCCCTACGAGGCGTCGGCTCTCTCAATTGAACGCGGTCGCCAAGCAAGTGTCGCCCGGCAACCACGCCGTTAACTCATGCGAGCAGTGTTACTTGAGCGTCTGCTTTGCGGCATCAAGTGGCTTGTTGGCTTTGCGTGTCATTGAGGTGTCTTTTCGCGGACGGTCCGGAGATATGAAACACGCGCGATAGGGGGGGACGAGGGGGACATTCTGTCTCGCGTGTTTCATGTTCATCCAGACTGGTTAAACGCCCAAGGAACAATAGGGAGTATTGCACCGCCTTCGTTCTCCCACACTGACGTAGGTTGGTCTGGGTTCATGAAATTCGATTCTTTTTGATGGAAGTTCACAACATGGTGGAGTTTTACCGACGTTTGATTGATGGTTTTCCGTGCGGCCCCGCCTAGCGCTTCGCATGTGCCGAATATGGTGCCGTATACCAAATTATTTCTGAAGTTTGAGTAGGGGGCAATCCGTTCGAACCCAGCAACGCCAGGATTCCAAGTAAGGCAGTTTCCGGCCAATCGACGCTGGAGACAGATGGGCCATGTCTTGGCTGGTGTCACGATCAAATACAGGACCCACAGTTACTCGCCTTATGGGGCGTGTGTTTGTCGTTTGGAGCATCTAGATTGGCAACAGTTGGCTCAGGCCGAAAGCTACGATGGCAGTTTCGACCAGAACGGAGCTGACGATCACTGTAATCGCCGCAATCCACATCGCAGAGCAACTTAACCGCCCCATCACTGCGACGTTTTCTGGTGGGACGCCGAAATAGACCCGCCCCATGACCCGGGCATAGTAAAATAGAGACGCAACTGTATTGGCCGCGGCAACCACCGCCAGCCAAGTGTAACCGCCGTCGATTGTCGCAATGAACAGCGTGAGCTTGCCCAAGAAACCGACCGTGGGTGGAATGCCAACGAGCGACAGGAACGCGATCACGAGCGCCGCTGCCGCGACCGGTCGCCGCTTTGCCAGTCCGTCATAGTCGTTCAAGGCAGTACGACCACGCAAATGTGCGACAACGGCAAAGGCGGTGAGGTTGCCGATGGCGTAGCTGGCCACGAAGACCAGCAGCGCGGTCAGGGCATCGGGACTGAGGCCTAGCACCGTGATCGCCATCAGCAGATAGCCGGCCTGCGCCACCGAGGACCAGCCGATCAGGCGGCGCAGATCGTCCTGCCAAAGGGCCGCAAGGTTTCCAAGCGTCATCGTCGCCACCGCCAGCACGGCGATAAGTGGCCGCAGACCTAGGAATTCAGGTGGCACGAGTTGAACCAGTCGGGCCAGCGCAATTGCCGCGCCGATTTTGGGCACCACGGTCAGGAACGCAGCCGAGGGCACCGGCGCGCCTTCAGCCACGTCGGGCAGCCACGCATGTGCTGGCACCGCGCCTAGCTTAAAGGCGACTCCGGTGATTGTGAGGGCAAAGCCCACGAACAGCAGTGGCGACAATCCGTTACCGAGCTTTAGTGCGGTGGCGATATCGGCATATTCGCTGGAGCTGAGCAGGCCCAGGATCAGAGTGACGCCGGTGATCAGCAGCGCGTTCGCCAGCGCCCCCATCAGGAAATACTTCATGCCGGCCTCGACCGACAATGCCCAGTCTCGGTGCCATGCGGCGAGCGTGTAGCCAGTGACCGACGATAGCAGCACGGCAATCACAAGTTGCAGCAAATCGCCCGCCCCGGCCATCGCCATGGCACCGAGCGCCCCTAGCAGCAGGATCGTGTAGTATTCGCCGTGGCGCGGGTCAGTCCGAAACCAGCCGGGCGACAGCAGGATACAGAAGGCCGTCGAAATCAGGATCATCAACCGCGCCCAAAGGCTCGCTCCATCCAGCGCCCAAGTGCCTGAAAATGTAAACCGGGTTTCGCCCAGTTGCGCAAGCAACAGGGCGACTGCGATGGCGATGCCCGCAAGAGCAATGAGCGCCGATCCGGCTTGCATCCGGCGCGGTGCGAACGCGGCGAACAGCAGAGCAAGGACCGCCGCGACGATGATGGAGATTTCTGGGGCTACGTCGCCGATCGGCACTTGGCTAGCCCCCTATGATGGCTGAAGTGGCGCTGCCGATCAGATCGAGCAGCCAGCGGGGATAGATGCCAATTAGGACCACCAACGCCAGCAGCGCGGCGAGCACGGTTCCCTCGCGTAGGCTGACATCGGGAAATCCTTCGTGGTCTTTTGGGAGGTCGCCGAAAAAAAGCTGTTGTAGCAACCGCAGAAATAGTGCGGCGGTAATGAGGATGCCCAGAAGGCCGATTGCGGCGATCCAGGGAAAGACCGCGAAGGTACCGACGAAGATTTGCACCTCAGCCACAAAACCTGCGAGCCCCGGCAGCCCAAGGCTTGCAAAGGCTGCGATCACAGCGGCCATGGTTAGGCGCGGCGCGACGTTGGCCAATCCGCCGAAGGCGTTAAGATCGTAGGTCTCGCTCCGTGCCCAGAACCCGCCGGCAATTAGGAACAGTGCACCAGTGATCAAGCCGTGCGCGACCATCTCGACCACCGCCCCCGTCAGCGCCATTTCGCGCGCGCCTTCGGCCCCCGTCAGCAGCGCGCCTGCTGCCGCAATTCCCATCACTGTGTAGCCCATGTGGTTGACAGAAGTGTAGGCGATGCGCCGTTTCAGATTGGTCTGCCCTAATGCCACAATGGCACCCCAGAGGATTGAGGCGAGGGCGACGATAGCCAGCGGCAAGGCATAATCCGCGAAGGTCTCACGCATCATCTGGAAAGGGATGCGGACAATGCCGTAGGTGCCCATCTTCAGCAGCACGCCCGCAAGGATCGCCGACACCGGACCCGGTGCCATGACATGCGCAGGTGGCAGCCATGTGTGCACTGGAAACAGCGGTGCCTTGACGGCGAAACCGACCAGAAAACCTAGCAAGATCAGCCCGCCGCGCAGGTCCATCCCGGCCAGTGGCTGCGCTGCGATCAGCGCCCGCATGTCGAAGGTGATAGGATCGACTGACAACACCAACCCAATGATCGCCAGCAGGATCGCGAGTGATCCGGCCAGCGTGTAGATGAAGAATTTGAGCGCCGCACGTTCGGCATCGCCATGGCCCCAACGCCCGATTAGAAAGAACATGCCGACGAGGCTAAGGTCGAAGAAAACGTAGAAGATCAGCAGATCGAGCACGAGGAAAAGGCCGAGCGAGACCGATTCCAAAAACAGGAACCATGCGTAGTAGGCGCGCGGGCGTTCGGGGTTTTCCATCGGCCAGGAGATACAGGCAATAAACAGGACCCCACTCATCAGCGAGAGTGCTAGCGACATACCGTCCACTCCAACACGCCAGGCGACCCCCAGCGACGGGATCCACGCGGCCTCAGCGAACGCCTGAAAGGCGGGGGCGTCCACGCTAGTGTCAAACCTTGCCCAAACGATCAGCAGCATGAGGAACGACAGGGTAGAGGCCCCTATCGCCAAAATTCGCGCGTTGCTCTGACTCAAGCTAGGCAGAATGATCAGCGCCAAGGCGCCCAGCATCGGTATGAGGATGGCGAGTGTCAGCATGTCATGCTCCTGCGGCGAGAATGGCGACGACGACAAAGACGCCGCCAATGATATAGGCGTAGTAGCGATGCGAGAAACCGGTCTGCAGGCGGCGCAGGTCATGGCCGATCATCCCGGTCAGACGCGCGGTGCCTTCGGGGATGCCGTCAGACACTGCCTCGCCAAAACGGTCGCTGACCCGCGCCAGCCAGTCACCGAAGACGGCTGTCCAGCGGATACCTTGATCTACAACTTGGTTGTCGGCAGCGGCAATAAATGTCGATCCCCGGCGGCCCAATACAGCCACGCCGCGGGGTCCTGCGTCGATGACGTGATCGTCGGCCCAAGCTGCAGCGCGCGCCAGCGCATCGACCGGGCGCACCACGGCAACGGTAATCAGCGTCGGCAGGCCCAGCCAGTCAGACGCGGCGGCGGCAGCGCCGGTCGCGCCGAGCGCCGGATAGTGCCGCACCAGATACACCCCGCCCGCAACACCGGTGGCAACAAAGGCCAGGGACAAACTGAATGCCAGCGCCGTGCCTTTGGGCAGCAAACTGCCCAAAGTGGCAGCAGCAGCGTCGGCGACAGGTGAGAACCACAGCATGGTCAACGCCAA
This sequence comes from Sulfitobacter brevis, assembly GCF_900112755.1. Classification (GTDB taxonomy): domain Bacteria; phylum Pseudomonadota; class Alphaproteobacteria; order Rhodobacterales; family Rhodobacteraceae; genus Sulfitobacter; species Sulfitobacter brevis. The sequence continues at coordinate 12,001 of NZ_FOMW01000020.1, forward strand.
AGTCATCACAGCCAAAATGGCGATACCGAGGGTTTCGGGCCAGCTGGGCACAGAAACCTCCCGGTCGCAATTGTCCTCGTCGCAGCGGCCAAAGGCCAGAAGCTGGAACCGTGTGGCGTAGGCGGCACTTAGCCCACCACCGATCATCACCGCCAGCGCCAGCCAGAACCCGGCGTGTTCCGCAGCCTTGACGACCTCTTCTTTGCTCCAGCCGCCGCCGGTCACGGGGAGCCCGGCCAGGCCAACCGTCGCGAGCGCAGCTAGCCCAGCAATAAACGGCATCGCCTGACCCAACCGCATCTGATCCAGCCGGTAACTGCCTATTGCACTGCCCGCCAGGCCCGCTGACAGGAACAGCGGTGCCTTGAACGTTGCGTGGACGATCAGGTGCAGCGCCGCGACCCCCGGATAACCCGCACCCACGGCCACAAACATGAAGCCAAGCTGTGCCGAGGTGGAGGCCGCGAGTAGCCGTTTGGCGTGGTTCTGCAACACGCCGATGACGCCGCCGGCCAGCGCAGTGGCCAGTCCGATGGCGATGGTCGTGGCCCCGAAACCGGGCGCGAGCGTTAGCGAGGGCTGTAAACGCGCAAGGATATATGCGCCCGCCGCCACCAGCGTCGCCGCGTGCAGCAGCGCCGAGACCGAACTGGGGCCAGCCATGGCGCGGAACAGCCAGGGCGCGAACGGCACCTGTCCGGCCTTGGACGCCGCCGACAGCAAAATACCGTAGGCGACGATCCATTGCAGCGGTCCTTGCAGCGTCGCGATCCCCGCGTAATCAAACGATCCGGTGGCTGCGAACAGCGCCATGACAGCGGCGAAAAGGCCTAGGTCGCCGAACCGCGTCATCAGGAAGGCATAAAGGCCGGAGTGCGTATTTTCGATTTCTCGCCACTTGTGCGAGATCAAAGCCCAGGAACAGGCCCCAATCAGTTCCCAGCCAATCAGCAAGGTTAGCAGATCGTTGGCAACGACGACCAGTTCCATAGCACCGGTGAACACGATCAGCAGTCCGGTCAGCCGACCTAAGCCGCGCGTCTCCTCGTGCTGGGTGGCGTGAAAGGTAACGGCAAGTGCTACGGCAGGCACCATCACAGCGACGGCGGCCGAGATTGGCATGAATTCCGCTGACAGCCGGATCGTATCTGACCAGATCAGTGTCGCGCTCCAGCCCTGCGCCGCGGCCAGTAGCGCAAGAGTGAGCGTTGCACCCAGTACCACAATGGCAAGCGTGCCCAGCCAGGCGCGCGACCGGTCACCCATGGTGGCGATGGTGATTCCAGCAATAAAGGGCAAAAGAGGGAGCAGCCAGAGCGTCATTGCTTCAGCGTCCCAAGCGATTCAACCACATCGGCCTGCCGCTTGCGATAGACCGCGACGACCAGCGCAAAACCGATCGCCAGTTCCACTGCCATAACCGCCATGACGAGGATCGCCAGCAATTGCCCCTTTGGTGCGCCTTCGAGCGTGAAGGCCCAGAAACCGACGGCAGCAAGTAGCGTGCCGTTCAGCATCAGCTCAAGCCCCATCATTAACATGACAAAGGATTTTTGCGATAATGCGCCGAATAGTCCGATGCCGAACAAGGCAGCCGCAACGACGAGGATAGCGGTCAGCGTCATCTCAAGACTCCTCTTCGGGCATTTTGCCATGGCGCTTGTGTGGCGCGTCATCGCTTTTAGGCGCACCCTTCATGTTCATGTCATGACTGCTGTCGCCGCCATGCCCCCCATGTCCTCCACTCTTTTCCACTTTGCGCCCTGCGGGCTGGCCGCCCGGTTGCAGGCCCGGCGGCACAGCGCCTGCGTCGGAGTCGCCAAAGCGCCCGGGACGGCTCGACAGGACCACTGCGCCGACCATGGTCGCCAGCAACGTCACCCCCGCCGTCTCAAAGATCAGCATCGACCCACCGAGCAGTTCAACCCCGAGATCATGCAGGGTGTCGCGCCCCGCGGGCAGGGGATTGTTCGGCAGGTTCGTCGCCAGCACCGCGACTGTCAGCCCGATGAATGCCGCGATCCCCGCCCCTATCGAAAAGCGGTGCTGGTGCACCATCTGCATCGGATTCAGACCTGCGGGGTTCATCATGAACATCACCATGAAAAGTCCCATCACCATCATCTCGACCGCCATCATAAAGACGGTGGCGATGCCGATGTAATCGGCTGACATCAGCAACGCGATGCCGCCGACACAGATGAACGACACCATGAGCGCAAAAGTCGCCCGGATCATCGAGTCGACGCGGAACACGCGCCAGCCGCTCCAGATCGCGAGGGCCGAAAGGGCGTAAAAGGCGATATCCGTCATGCCAGCGCCACCAGTCCAGCCAGCAGCAGATCGACAAAGGCGATCGGCAGCAGAAATTTCCAAATCAACCCGAGCATCCGCGCCACCGGCATTCGCGCGAGCAGGTGCGAGAGACCAATGACCACGGCCATCAAGATCAGCGTCTTGATCGCCAGCCAAACGATGCCTGGCAGGATCGGCCCCAGATAGCCTCCCAGAAAGGTTGACGCCGCGATGGCTGAAAATCCAACCAGCATGGCTAGCCGCGCCACCTGCCATCCCGCCCGGTTGGCACCCGAATCCTCAACCGAGGTGCCGCCCGCCAGATCGGCGCTATCGGCATAGTCGAACGGTCCGCGCAGGGTCAGAGACAGGCCCAGCAGCAGGAACAACGGCAGGCCGAGCGGCTGGCGAATGATGTTCCACAACCCTTCCTGAGACGCCACGATGTCGCGCAAGTCGAGCGACCGGGCCGGCAGAGCTGCGGCGATCAACACAAACATGCTGAGCAACATGATCGGCAGACCGATAGCGACATAGCGATAGGCGCCGATCAGGGCGAGCGGCGAATTTGGCGACCAGCCATGAAGAAACACCAAAACCACCACCAGCGACTCGCAAGCGCCCCAAAGTACCACGCTCGTCTTGATGCCAATCACCGCGGTCTCGGGGCCGAAAGGCACGACGGCAAGGCCGATGGTGGCAATAGCCAGATAACCCGCGATGGCCAGATACCAGTTCAGCCGGTCTGGAGCCTCGGTCGTCAGGCGCTGGCGGGACAGATGCGCAGCCGCTGCGTAAAACGGGGACAGGACCGACACGCCACCCTGTCCGGAGATACGGCGATAAAACACAGCGTCGAGAATGGCGGCGATCCATATCCCGATAGCCAGAAACAAGATCAGCGTGGTCAGGGCGGGCGCGAAGGTCATGACATATGCCCTGCGTGCCCCTCATGGTCCATGCTATCGCCGTTTTTCTCCTCCAGCTCAGGTGAGGAGGTATTGGCGCAGATGGCGCGCAAGGACTCGTCGTCGAAACTGTTCAGCACCAGCATCGCCTCATGCCATTCCAGCCCGATCAGCAGATCGCCAAGGCCGACCCCGTCTACGTGCACTTTGCTTGGGTTTCCCGGATCGGTCGTCAGCCGCTCAAACCGCTCGCGTACGTCCGAGCCGTTAGGGGCGCAGCCCAGACCGGGCGGGATCGCGGCGCGCACGCCCGACAGTCGGATCAGCCGCTTGAAATCTGCGTCGTCAGACGGACCTCGAAGTAGCCGTTTGGCCAGCGCGGGCAGGCCCAAAAGACGCAACAGCGCCGCGCCAGCATTACCCTCGCCCGCGAAGGGCAGATGCACCACTGAGACCTTTTGAATCACGTCTCCCTGCAAGGTCAGCGTCAACACTAGGCCGGGCGGGAACATCGGCAGGAACGGTCCGAAATCGGCGGTATAGGCATCCAATTCTAGGCCGTCTCGAAAGTCGGCGGCGGTCATCGCCATCGGCCGCCCGTAAGGCGTGCCGCCCATCATCCCCTTGCCGCCCTGCCCATGTGAACCAACGCCGCGCCATTCGTTCGGCGGCGCGTCCGGCAGCAGGTCCGCCTCGGTGCCGTGGCTGCCGGACAGCAGGCTACTCCGGGTATCGGTCAGGACGGAGACGAGATTATCATCGTTCCTAACTGTCACGGCCTCGGACAGCAGGTCGGTCGGCTCGGCTTGCCAGAAAACGGTCGCTCGGGGATGGGGGAGCTGGTCATGCAGACGGTGCAGGTTTGGGATGAGCGATGCTGGGATCGTTCCGGCAACAAGCAAGATAGCCGCTGCACGAGGGGTCTCGACGATGGTCAGCGTCGAGTTTAGGCAAAGCCGCGCCGTTTCGGCTGGTGCGTCGTCACCCTGCGCCACGAACACCGGCACTGGGGCTTGCGAGGCCAGTTTGGCCATCCATGTTATTCCCACCGGAATATCCCCTCGCGCCAGCCGTAGAGGATGCCGACCGACAAAATCGTGAGAAACATGCCCATCTCGGCCAATGCCTTGGGACCTTCCTCGACAAAGACGACGGCCCAAGGATACATGAACATCATCTCCATCTCGAAGGCGACGAACACCAACGTCATCGTGTAATAGCGGACGTGAAATCGTTGCCATGCGTGCATTTTGGGGTCGCTGCCACCCAGCACCGGACGTTGCTGCGGGTTGGTGATATGGTCGGCAAGGTCTGTTCCGCTTGCAGTCCGCAACCCTGCCGTGAACAGAACCGACAGACCGAGAACCAGAAAGATGGTGATGAGAGTTGTCATGTGGCGGCGATCCGTCTGTTGGCAGATACATCTGTTGGCAGCAGAAGCGCGCAAAGTGCGTTGCACGTAAATGCACCTCTCCCTAAAGGAATGTCGCGATTTTGACCCGCAGCCCAACCGGCTACGTGACGACGGCAATGATATAAAGCAATCCACAGGGCACCAACTGACAGCACCGCGCTGACGATTGGACAGCTTTGGATCGCCAGAAACATCCGGCCGGTCAAGCCAAGTGCGCTATAGGCCAATTCGATCTCCTCTCGATCATTTTGATAGGTATTTGAACAGCGCCAGGATCCCCAGCACGATCAATATGATAACTAGCAGCATCCAGATACCGCCCATGCCGAAACCCATCATGATAACCTCCATTCATACCAAGCGATTCCGGCGCCGGCCTTATGCCGACGCCCACGTGCTTAGTTGTCGTTCATCATGGTGCCGTTGCCCATTACTTGGCCGCTGCCGGGCTGGCCCTGCATCTGTCCCTGACCGGCGCGCATCATATTCATGCGTTCCATCTTGGTCGCGGGCGCAGTCATTTCTTCGGCAGTGATAGCCCCGTCTCCATTCGCATCAAGGTACTGGAACCGATCAACCATCGCTTCGCGGATCATCGCGCTGTGGAGGATCTCGAACTCGGTGATGGAAAGCGACCCGTCACCGTTGCCGTCATATTCGGCCAGCTTAGCCTGCAGTTGCGTACGCAACTCTTCGGGCGTCACTGTGCCGTCGCCATCCGCGTCGAACATCTGCATCATGCCACCGCCCATCATGTTACCATGCAAACGTTGCATCATGTCCATCATCCCGGGACCGCGGTCCTGCATCATCATGCCCTGTCGGTCATTCGACCTAGGTTGGCCTTGATGTCCGTGATTGGAATCTGCGAAAGCGACGCTACCGATTGCGGTGGCGGCAAGGACAGTCGCTGCGAGAATAATTCTGCGGTTCATGATAACACCTCGTGATATGGTTGCGGTAGATTATATATGGCAGAGCTAGATGTTTACGCACTGATGTGAATCAGCGAATTTGTATCGCTCGGTAACTAAAGCGGGGGTTGTTACATTTCCTGACAGATCTCTCCAGGAAAGCCGCGCGGCAATCGCAAGAAAGAACATCATGACAGATCAGCTCCATATCCATTTTGTAGATGACCATCGCGAAACTCGCGCTGCCGACGACATGAATGCAAAGCCTGCGGACGAACAATACGATCTGATTATACTGGATGTAATGATGCCCGGAGAAGAGACCGGTCGGATCGTCGGGCTCGAGATCGGCACGGGCGGCCGTGACAGAAGAAACTGACTTGAGCAGGGTAGGGCGGTTTCGTAGCGTTTGCGGATGACAAAACCTTCGCCATTTTGCTACTTCAAAACCAGCCCCGAGGTCATTCGCTTGGCCGTGATGACGCATGTCAAATTTCGACTTTCCCTTCGAATTGTCTAAGCCGCTGCACGAGCGCAGCATCGATATCAGTCAGGAGACCGTTCGGTTTTGGCGGAATTAGTACGGCCCGATTTTCGCAGCCGAAATCCGTTGGAAACGCGTTTAACAACTGCGCGCATGCTGGAACTGACAACGGTTTCTGGACGAGATTTTTGTAAAAATAAGTTGTGAAACGCGCTACCTTTGACGGGCTGTACACTACGAAGGTTAAGTTCAGGAATCTTTCATCACAAAACGCCATGATCGCAAAGCGGCGTTGGAATTCTACGGTCAGCCGCATGTTGTGGTAGCGGATATGTTGCGTTCTTATGGCTATGCGGTGAAGGTCATCGGAAATGCGAACAGGCAGGAAATTTGGCGCTGGCTGAAAACCGAGGTGCAAATCCTCACCAGCCATTTCGACGACGAGAACAAGCGATGTTGGGCTTCCATAGTAAGGGACCGTTGCAGAAATTCGCCGCCGTGCACTCTTCCCTTCACAAGCGTTTCAACCTGGAGCCACCTTTACTCACGCGCCAATTCCAAGCTCAACCGTGACGCTGCTCTCTCCGAGTGGCGCCCGCTTTGTTCAGCATAGGTGCCGGTATTTGGTGGGCCGCTTGTTGTGGCCCCAGACCAAAACGCATGCGTGCCACCCCTTATTGATCGACATCAGTGTGGGGCCTGGCGGGCGTGCTGTCGTACCGACTTTATGAGCAGGAGATGCCAATGGCTGCGCTTCCCTTTAACAGTACCGAGATCGAGAAACTGGTGCTGCGGTTCAACGCCGTCATGGCGAAAGAGGGGACGGATATTTCCGACCTTGGCGGCAATGCCTCGGACGACGAGGTGGCCGCAAACTTGCAAGAGACTGCAGGTGATCTGAGCCGTGATGAAATCCGCCAAGAAATCGAAAGCATGAATAACGAGCAGCAGGATGGGCTGGTCGCCCTATTCTGGATCGGCCGAGGCGATGCGGAACCTGAAGCATGGGAGCAGACGAAAGTGCTCGCCCGGCAACAGCACGCGGGCTCTGTAAGTCGCTATTTTCTTGGACAGCCAGAGGTCGGAGAGTTTCTGGCCGAAGGACTGGAAAGGATGCTGGAGTATGGTGTGGACTAATGTCGGCAGTACTTAGCCCTATGCGATGGTGAGTAACCTGCTCTCCAACATTGAGGCTATCGGCTTCTGGGTGTATTGGGTCATTGGCTTGATGTCGGTCTTGCTGCTGCTGTGGTTTCTGATCTCACGACTCCGGCGGAGTTGGTCCTTTTTGTCCTCCGTCCTGGGTTCGGTAGCCCTTACAGTCCGTGATAATCAGGACTTCCGGGCCCTTTTCGCTCGGTGCCCGAAACTGTTCTATTTCCTTACCAGACGGGTATCGCGTCAAACATTTTCCGGTCTGCCGGCGACATTTCTGGGACTAGCATTTCTTTATTTTCTGGGACTCTACGTCGAGTCGGTTCTGCGACTTCTTGATCATGGATCGCTGGTCCAAGCAGACTCGCACATTTCAAGCCTCGTATTGACCGTACGCAGTGATGGCCTGACGCGGTTCTTCACTATTGTCACTGGGCTGGGATACTGGCAAGCGGCCATATTGGTGGGTTTGGCAGCAACCATCTTGATGTGGATTTGGGACCGCCGCCACTACATTCCTACCCTCTGGTTCACACTGGTTTGCAACGTGATTTCGGTATGGCTGTTGAAACTGGTCTTTGCCCGTGCACGGCCAGATGTGGCGCTGTATGTTGAGAGCAGTTACGCATTTCCAAGCGGGCATAGCGCCACGATTGCCACTTTGAGCGTATTCCTGACCTACGTCCTTGTCCGAGAGCGCATCGGGCAAGACCTGTTTTGGATACTCTCCTGTTTTACTCTCGTGTTCCTCGTCGGCCTGAGCCGTGTTTATCTTGGCGAGCACTTCCTAAGCGATGTACTGAATGGCTATTTGGTAGGGACCCTTTGGGCGATTACCGGGATATTTTTGGCCGAACGATTGGGCTTGCGTCAGACCTCATCGGGAATGCAGGTGACAGGCGCGGGACGTTGGTGGGCGACGGCTGGCGTCATTGCGGTCACGACCATCTTACTAGGGTTTGTGCTAGAAGATTACAGCCGGACGCTCAGACATAATGTACCGACGTGCGAGGCGCAACTCAGCGTGCCAATCGATAAGGCATTGAGGGAGGGTATATTGCCAACCCGTTCCGAAAGCATGATCGGAACGTCTCAAGAACCTGTCAGCTTAATCCTTTATTTCCCGGACGATACGACATTGCTTGATGCAATGGCGGCGGCTGGCTGGCAGCACGCGGACCCACCGGGGGTCGTGACGCTTTCACGGGCGGCAATCGCAGCCTGGCTGGACAGACCCTATGAGACGGCACCAATCACATCCGTCTTTTTGAACGGCTGGCCACAGGACTTTGGCTTTCAGAAGGCCTTGACCTCCGAAGGTCTGCGCCGACGCCATTACGCGCGTTTCTGGAGGATTCGCATGCAGGAGTCATCCGATCTTGTGGTCTTTGTAGGCACCGTAAGTTTTGATGTCGGAAGCAAGTCGGGACTGACACATCGGATCGATCCCAACGTAGACGCAGAACGCGATCTTCTGGTTGCGGACCTTCTGCGCAACGGCGGGGTCCAGCAGGATGGGAGGGCAAAGATCGTCGCCCAATTGCTCGACCAAAATGTTTTCGGAGATCAGTACTATACCGGGGGCAGGGCTGTGATCCTATCGATCTTGAACGCCACAGTTGGACCACGGGCGACCGAGTGAGAGGAACTGCGGCGAAAGCTCATGTTGCAGACTAGCAGAGACTGCTTCAGTTATTTGACTGCAATTGGAGTTTCTTAGCGCTCCTCTACTTAAGCAGTGGTCCAATTTGATCCATATAAGTGAGGTCGAACTCTGCAAATTTAGCCAGGCGATCATAGTCGTCGAATGAGACGAAACCTTCGTGAACTGTAACCAAACCATCTTCTCGCAATTGGCGCAGCACTCGGTTGACGTGGACAGCGCTTAGTCCAACAGCATCAGCCATCAGATATTGCGTCAACGGGCACTCAAAACCCGCCTTACTGCCCAGACCAACCAAAGTTAATCTCGCCCCAAGTTCCAGTAGGAAATTCGCTAAGCGTTCCGCCGCATTACGACGACCGATGCCGACCAGATGCTCTACAACCATTGCCTCGTCGCGAGATGCAGCCAAAAGGACCGCCGTGGCCAGCCGAGGGGTCTGTGTGAAAGCACCCAAAAGATCATCTCGAAGAACTTCTGTTACCTCGACATCGGTGATCGGCTCGACACTGTGATCCGATACATGCATCAACAAGCTGCGCAGTCCCAAAAAATCACCCGGAATTTGGAAATCGACAATCTGTCGCTGCCCATCCTGTAATAGCTTGTAGGAGCAGGCCCAACCCGAGGCGAGGACATAGGCCGATTGTTCCGTTTGACCCTGCTCCACAATATCACGCCCAGCGACAAAAGTCCGCCGCCGCTTGTTCAGTTCGTCAAGTACCGAGAGTTCAGTTTCGGACAGGGCCACAAATGCCCCCAGCTTTCGTTCTAGGGCGTTATTTCTCATTTCGACAGCCTTTCCTACGGAACTCAAAGAAGTCGTATCATGAAAGTTCCCGAATAGCTGATGTAGATCAGCACTTCTCAGGTGATTATTTGAGACCATGCAACAAGTGCTGTTCGGACGCCCCGGATGGGCGCGGTCCTCAACAGGGAGCATAATAACATGTCCAACAATAACACAGACTCAGGAATTGCGGCACTGTCCATTTGCGAGGCTCTGCTTCTTGCACTGAATGATGCAAAGGTTCTGCCCGAGAGCGAGATCATGGGCATTCTTAAAGACGCGGCTGTATCGCATGAAAACGCCAGCGGTTCAGATGCCGAAATGGAAACGCACGGCAACGTCGCATCCCTGATCAATCAGATCATTGCTGGCGGCAATTCGGTTCGCAGACCTTGAGACAGCGGCCATCGCAATCCAGCGTCGTTTTTGGGGAAGGGGAGAAAACTCTCAGGCTACCGTGCACGACAACTGCATTTCGCCTCACGCCACGTATTTCTTCATATGGACCCAATACTATTGATAAGATGGCTGCATGAATTCTGGACGCATAGCATCAGCGTTGATGTTTACAATCATTACAGCAGCAAAAGGAGACCACCGATGAAACCGAACGAATTTAATGAAAAAGTTCATGAACTGGAAGAAGCCCTGAACGAACGTATGGGTGAAGTCGCACGAACCAAGACCTCAGAAGCTGAGAATCAGGAACTATCGGCCATCCAGCAACGGATTAAAATCTTCCTCGAAGGCGTCAACAAACTGAATGGCGAAGAAGATAAGAGCGAATTGGTGCGGCAAGCTGATGAATTGCTACTCGAACTACGTCAGCACCGAGCGTGACAGGTGAATGGCCCGCAGGGTTGCGATGTTGAGAATTGATCATGAGCAACTGAGATAGGCACGTTTGGCAAGGTGGTGAAACGGCCATTATTCAAGTTGTTGTTGGCATTTGACCTGCAGGGACATCCAAGTGATCAAAGCAGCGGATATGGCCGGGGGTAATTGTCAAGGTGCGTACAGTTGGGAAATATGTGATTTTGTCTAAAGTGGCTCAAACTTTATTAGACGTTACCCATTTTGTGCACTTTGAGAAAACGTTGATTTTGACAACTGGAGGTGGAAATGTTTAACGAGATCATTGTCGCTTTTGATGGCTCAGATCATTCCGAGTCTGCGTTGCTAGTCGCTTGCGACTTGGCAGCCAAATATCAAGCGAGCCTGCATGTCATTCACGTCCCCGAATTGCACAAACCAACCGCTGGGGTTGCCGGAACGCCAGTAAGTGTTCTTTCCCAAGAAAATGCTCTGCATCAAGCTGGTGACGTCATAATAAAGCGTGCCGAAACTTTAGCAAAAGAAACAGGGCAACCGCTCAGTTCGACCTTGTTGCTGACTGGGCCTACCGCGCAAGCCATTCTTGAAGTGGCTCACACGAAAGGCGCAGACCTGATTGTCTCTGGACGTCGGGGCCTTAGCAATCTGAAAGGAATGCTCATTGGCAGTGTGTCCCAGCAATTAGCATCAGATGCCCATTGCGCTGTTCTGACAGTAAAAGCGGGTAATGTGCGGCAGCAGTGATACAACCGCATTCTTGCAGCCATCCATCGACTTCGCGCACCGCCGACTCTTCCATGACGGTGTCTGCAGCAAAACCTAAAAGAATGCGGCGCGACGGGTCTGCCCAAACGGATGTCGATCAGGCCAAAAACTGGGCCAAGCGCTAAATCGCTACGCGATAGGGCGCTTTTTACGGGCGTTGTGCTGAGTAGGTATTTGTTGCGCGGGTTCTGGTGTCGGGAGTGTCCTGTTGGTCGAGGTGATTTTACCTCGATTGACAGAGGATTTTCCTATGAACATCCAGCATTCGACACCAACGACACCCCTTCGCGTGCGCATGATTTCGGACATGAGTGCGCGCAATTTGGGGCCTGCATCCCAGACCAGCCACCTGCGCGCCTGTAAGCGTTTTGCGGCTTGGCTGAGGCGATCTCCCGAGGCGTCCACGCCAGACGATGTGAAGTATTTCCAGCAGCATTTGATCGAGAGCGGTGTCAGTATTTGCACGCGGAACCAGACGATGACAGGCGTCAAATTTCTGTTCCGGGTGACCCTACGGCGGCATGATTTGGTTGCAGAGATCTTCCACCTCAGAGAGCCGGACCGGGTGCCGTTGGTGCTGAGCCAAAAGGAGATAAAGCGCATTTTGGCCATGGCTCCCAGCCTGAAAGCCAAAGTCATGCTGTCGCTCGCCTATGGCTGTGGTCTGCGCGCGGGCGAAGTCGTTCGGCTGAAAGTCGGCGACATCGACAGTGCCCAAGAAATCATCCGCATCGTGCAGGCGAAGGGACGCAAGGATCGCAACGTGATGCTGCCGTCGGATATTTTGGGCCTGCTGCGCGAGTGGTGGAAAGAGCGCCCGACCGGCCAGGACAAGGATGTGCCAGCGCCCGAGCGGGTCCTATTCCCAGGATATCGCGGCAAGCATCTCTCGGCGCGGCAATTGTCGCGGTTGTTCAAGGAGACTGCGCGGGAAGCTGGGATCACCAAACGTGTCACGCTGCATACGTTGCGCCATTCGTTTGCAACCCATCTACTGGAACGCGGCGTCGATATCAGGGTGATCCAAGCCCTCCTGGGGCATTCCAAACTTACGACAACGGCGCGATATGCACGCGTCGCCACAGGTATGATTGCGGCGGTGGACAGTCCTCTGGACGATCTGAACGGGACCAAGCGCAAGAAGGGCAAGGTCAGGCCTTAATAGGCCACCATGTCTGGTACATCGCTAGAGGTTGCGGACATCTTTCGCGACCATGGTGCTGCGTGGCGCGCCGCCAACAAGGGGCATGTCAGCCTGAACCAGATGAAGGTGATGTCTGCCATCGAGCGTTGTCGCACAGCGGCGCTTGGCGGACATGTTGCGCGTTGCGACGACTGCAAACACGAGCACATCGCCTACAACTCGTGCCGTAATCGCCATTGCCCCAAGTGTCAGTCCGGTGCTGCCAAAACCTGGTTGACGGCGCGCGAGGCCGAACTGCTGCCAGTGCGGTATTTCCACCTCGTTTTCACCCTGCCCAAACCCATCGCCGATATCGCGCATCAAAACAAACGAGAGATCTACAACCTGCTGATGCGGGCGAGTGCTGACACGGTGATAAAGATCGCGGCTGACCCAAAGCACCTTGGTGCCCGGGTCGGCATAACATCCGTGCTGCATACGTGGGGCTCAGCAATGACGCATCACCCCCACGTCCACATGATTGTGCCGGGTGGAGGTTTGTCAGTGGACGGGGCAAAGTGGATCGCCTGCCGCAAAAACTTCTTTCTCTCCGTCAGGGTTCTATCCCGTTTGTATCGCCGATTCATTCTGGAAGGGCTGGTCCGATTGCACAAAGCTGGAAAGCTACAGTTCTTCGGTAATCATGCGGACCTTGTCGACATGACCAAGTTTGCGGCAGTCCTCGCCCCACTGCGCAAAATCGACTGGGTCGTGTACGCCAAGGAACCCTTCGCCGGACCAAAGGCGGTGCTCGCTTATCTGTCACGCTATACCCACAGGGTCGCGATTTCCAATAGCCGCTTAATCCGGGCAGACGCCGATCATGTCACCTTCCGCGTCAAGAATTACCGCGCCAAAGGGTCTGGCCGCCAAACTACCATGACGTTGACAACTGCTGAATTCATCCGCCGCTTCCTGATCCATGTGCTCCCAAGAGGCCAGCACCGCATCCGCCACTACGGCTTCTTCGGAAATGGCAACCGCGCGGCCAATATCGCCAAGATCAGGGAGCTGCTCAGTGTCAAAGCCCCAAGTGCAGATCAAAGCAATGATGACCTCGCTGGGAGCACCGATGACCACGCCCGAACACTCGCAATCCCTTGTCCGTGCTGCGGCGGGCGACTGGTCATCGTCGATGCATTCGATCCACTACAGCAACCCAGAGCGCCACCTGTCAAGAAGAGGGCCGCCGCATGACATACATGCACGATACATCGCTAACTGTTCCCTCAACTGCAAGCCATACGGCGCGCGGCCCAACAACCCTGTGCAAGTCTATAATATCAACGGCCCAAAAGTTGCTGAACCCTACGCCAGGCCACGCATATCGTCAGAAAACATGCGAAAACCCTGCTAAACTCGAATGCTCAGGCCCTGCGACCGCGTGCTATCTAGCCAAATATAAAGCTGGCACTCATCGCAAATCCCCATAGACACAGCTGATCCGCCCAGACCAACCCCGCGATTTCCCGCTTGAGCGCTTCTCCGACGCCAGCAACGCCAAGCGTCACTCAAACCGCGCGCGTGGCGTCCGAGAAACCTGCACCAAAAATCGCTCCGCGATAGGGGTGCTCGTGGCGGGTGTTGCGCTGAATAAGAATTGGCTTCGCGGATTTTGATGTTGGGTGTGAGCTGTTGATCGAGGTGATTTTGCCTCGATCAACAGAGGATATTTCCATGAACATTCAGCATCCTACCCCAACGACACCCCTTCGTGCGCGCATGATATCCGATATGTCGGGGCGCAATCTTGGCCCCGCATCCCAGACAAGTCACCTGCGCGCCTGTAAACGTTTTGCGGCTTGGCTCGGGCGCTCGCCAGAGACTGCCACGCCAGACGATGTGAAGTATTTCCAACGGCATCTGATCGAGAGCGGAACCAGCATCTGCACGCGCAATCAAACGATGACAGGTGTTAAATTTCTGCTCCGCGTGACCCTCCGTCGGCACGATCTGGTGGCTGAGATCTTCCATCTCAGAGAGCCGGACCGGGTGCCACTGGTGTTGAGCCAAAAGGAGATCAAACGCATTCTCGCCATGGCTCTCAGCTTGAAAGCCCGCGTTATGCTGTCGCTGGCCTATGGCTGTGGCTTGCGTGCGGGTGAGGTCGTTCGACTGAAGGTAGGCGACATCGACAGCCCTCAACAGATCATCCGTATTGTCCAATCGAAGGGCCGTAAAGATCGCAATGTTATGCTGCCGTCGGACATTTTGGGCCTGCTGCGCGCGTGGTGGAAAGAGCGCCCGACTGGTCAGGACAAGGATGTGTCCGCACCCGAACGGGTTCTTTTCCCCGGATATGGTGGCAAACATCTCTCGGCTCGGCAGTTGTCGCGGTTGTTCAAGGAAACTGCGCGGGAAGCTGGGATCAGCAAGCGTGTCACGCTGCATACATCGCGCCATAGCTTTGCGACCCATCTGCTGGAGCGCGGCGTCGATATTCGGGTGATACAAGCCCTCCTGGGGCATTCCAAGCTCACGACAACGGCGCGATATGCTCGCGTGGCAACCGGAATGATCGCTGCGGTGGACAGCCCGCTAGACGACCTGAACGGGTCTAAGCGCAAGAAGGGCAAGGTCAGGCCTTAATAGGCCACCATGTCAGGTACATCGCTAGAGGTTGCGGACATCTTGCGCGACCATGGTGCTGCGTGGCGCGGCACCAACAAGGGGCATGTAAGCCTGAACCAGATGAAGGTCATGTTTGCCATCGAACGTTGTCGCACAGCGGCGCTTGGCGGACATGTTGCGCGTTGCGACAACTGCAAATACGAGCACATCGCTTATAACTCATGTCGCAATCGTCACTGTCCCAAATGCCAATCCGGTGCTGCCAAAACCTGGTTGGCGGCGCGCGAGGCCGAACTGCTGCCCGTGCGATATTTCCACCTTGTCTTCACCCTGCCCAAACCCATCGCTGACATCGCGCATCAAAACAAACGCGAAGTTTACAATCTGTTGATGCGGGCAAGTGCCGACACCGTGCTCAAGATCGCTGCCGACCCGAAGCACCTCGGCGCGCGGGCTGGCATAATATCGGTGCTTCATACATGGGGATCAGCGATGACGCACCACCCCCATGTGCATATGATCGTACCAGGTGGTGGCTTGTCTGTTGATGGCACGAAATGGATCGCCTGCCGCAAGAACTTCTTCCTGTCTGTCCGGGTTCTATCCCGCTTGTACCGACGTCTCATCCTGGATGGGTTGATCAAGTTGCACAAAGCAGGGAACCTACAATTCTTCGGCGATCACGCGGATCTTGTCGACATGACAAAGTTCGCAGCAGTCCTCGCCCCATTGCGCAAAATCGATTGGATTGTTTATGCCAAGGAACCTTTCGCTGGACCAAAGGCAGTGCTGGCATATCTATCGCGCTATACGCACCGTGTCGCGATCTCTAATAGACGCTTAATCCGGGCCGATGCAGATCATGTCACCTTCCGGGTCAAGAATTACCGCGCCAAAGGTGCTGGTCGCCAAACCACCATGAGGCTGGCAACCCCAGAGTTTATCCGCCGCTTCTTGATCCACGTGCTCCCCAGAGGACAGCATCGCATTCGCCATTACGGGTTTTACGGAAACGGCAACCGCGCGACCAATATCGCTGCGATCAGGAATTTGCTCGGAGGCAAAGCGCCAAGTACAGATCAGGCCGATGGCGACCTCAGCGAAAGCACCGATGACCAGCCCCGAACACTTGCAATCCCTTGTCCATGCTGCGGCGGCAAATTGGTTATCGTCGACGCGTTCGACCCACTACAGCACCCCAGAGCGCCGCCTGTCAGAACGAGATCCGCCGCATGACATACATGCGCGATAGGTCGATAACTGTTCCCTCAACCGCATGCCACACGGCGCGCGGCCCAACAGCCCTGTGGAAATATTTAGCAATGTGGTCCAAAAGATTCCCAAACCAGTGGGATGCGGCGCATATCGACCCAAACCCTCACAAAAGCAAACTAAACTCAAAGGCGAAAGCCCAGCGAGCGCGTGCTATCCAGCAAGATACAAAGCACGCGCACCTCGTAAATCCCCATAGACACCGCTGATCCACCCAGACCAACCCCGCGATTTCCCGCTTGAGCGCTTCTCCGACGCCAGGCAACGCAACGCGTCACTCAAACGCCGCGCGTGGCGTCCGAGAAACCTGCACCAAACCGGCCATCGAGACCAGAAATCGCGCTCAGGTCGTACGTCAGATGCCACTATGACGGCACAGCGGGCCCAAAAGGCTTGATTGGGGTACAAAAATCAGCAGCAACATGCCGGAGATGGCACTCTATTTGGGGAATGTCGGCTCAACTGTGGGGAGGGATCCCCCTGTCGTCTATGCGCAATGCCGCCAAGGCTAACCTGTATCAAGGCACCAGTATTCCACTGTCTGTATACTATTTAACAGCACTTCAATGTTCATTGTGGGGATTTAGACGGAGACGACTTCCCGCATTATGACAAACTCAATTTGAGAGGAAAATTACAATGCGCTATACAATGAGACCCACACCCTTCCCTTTCGCAGTAAGCATTATGGCCCTTATGGTGGCGGGCCCCGCAATGGCGCAGGACGAGGTTCAGATTCTTAGCGACTGGACCTACGGCACGCTTTACTCCAGCGGCTGGAGTGTCGAGAATATGTTCGACACGACCGAGATCATCGACACCACCGGCGAAGAGATCGGCGATGTGGAGAACGTCATCTTCAGCAATGACGGCAAGGTGCTTGGCATTGTCGCAGAGGTCGGTGGCTTTTGGGACATTGGCGACACCCATGTCTTCGTGCCATGGGATGAGGTGATGATCGGCGACACGATCCAGCAGGCTCAGGTGCCGGTAACCGAGGCGGCGATTGAAGATTATGACGGATTTAGCGGTTACTGGGGCGAAGAACAGGTGATCACCGAGGCCGACACTAACGCAACCACCGACGTCGACGACAATCTTGTGGCTGGTGCCGAAATCTTCAAGGCCACCGACTTGATCGGCGATTTCGTCCACCTCAATGACGGCGCGCGCTACGGCTACGTTTCGGACATCATCGTCGAGAACGGCGCGATCTCGGCCATCGTGATCGACGCGGCCAGCTATGGCCGTCGTGGCTACTATGCCTATCCCTACTACCGCGGCGGATCGTCGCCCGCGAGCCCGCGCTACGACATGCCCTACGGTGGGGCAGAGGTCGATCCCATCGAGAACTTCGACTACGAGCAGCTGCGATCGCGTGTAGTGGAGTAGCGGTCACTGCACCTTCCTGGCGACCAGAATGGGGTCTCAATAATTTCGAGCAGATCGTCTCTGCTCAGCCGACGGCCGTTTCGGTGCATCTGTCCTATAAGTTCATCACTGAGGACCAGCCTTGGTGCTTCAAGTTGAGGCCGACCGCATCCGGGGGGTAACCTAACACTAAACTGATAATTTACTTTAAATAGTAACAGTGGTGCTTTTCGGGCGTATTCACTGGAAAGCGCCACCGCATTGCGGATAAGCCTTAAATAAAAGGAGTACGCCCATGCCCGATCTGCTCAAGATCACAGGGGACAAGACCAAGCTCGTCATCGAAACCGTGGACGGCCCTGTCGAGATCGTTCGCCAGCAAAACGATATGCAACTTATCACCGGGGTGCTGCAGTCGATGGTTCCCGTTCCGGGCGTTATTCCTGTGGGAGAACTCGAGGTTCTTGCGGCGCTCGCGGATCCTGAATTTCTCGTCGTCGACATGCGAGAGCCCGAGTGGCGACTCAAGGCGACCATTCCAGGGAGCGTCTCAATTCCCTTTAGCGAAGTGACGCAGCGGCTTGAAGAACTGGGCTGCACACGAGACGCAAAGGGATGGGTATGCACCGTTGCGAAAAAAGTGGTGGCGTTCTGCAACGGTCCCGCTTGTCCGCAGAGCCCAACCGCCTTCCACGCAATGGTACGCGACGGATTTCCGCCTGAGAGGATATATTATTACCGCGGCGGCATGCAGGATTGGCTTGTTCTCGGGCTGACGACGACCTCCGTTCCTGCGCGATAGGAGAACGCTAAGTTCGACTGTAGAACTGTCGTCGGATGGAGATGGCGATATCGCTATTTATTGGTGGGCTTGTGGCGACTTCAGCTGGGATCTACCCGTTTTCCGGCTTTTTCTGCGGCTTAGTTGACATAATTGGACAGTACGTTGCGTTTGTCTTGAAGGTAGCCCTGCTGAATGTGCTTCGCCTGCACCGTGCGATCGTTGGCCTGGTCAATTGTGAGTCATCGGTCGCACCAAAAATGCAGCCAAGACCTTGTTCCAATTGAATATTACAACAATTTTCTTGAAAAGACGGCGCCCGTGGTTGTTTTCTTGCACCCGGATCGGCGCATCACCACAAGGCAATTCGCAATCCCGTCAACTTTTCTTAGACGGTAAATTACGCGTGTAGTTCGTATACTGACCCAGATCAGGGCACCGGGCCCGATAATGTCCGCCAAACTAGTTGTGATGACGTGGGTCTGGTGTCCCCTTCACCATATCGCGTCAACCGCTCGCGGCGCGCGATGCTACTCTGACGGTGACAGGTCCAAACCAAGGTCTTTGAGGCATGATCGACATCAGTGCGGGGCATGATCGGCGTGTTACCGTCAGAAATTCCTATGAGTAGGAGACGCCGATGGGCGCGCTTTGGCGCTCAGGCCGATATCACCAAGGAGACAGGCACATGAATACGCCAGAAACCAAATTTGAGAAGTTTGAAAGCCAATTCGCCGAATGGAAGGCCCAAATTGCAAAGCTTGAAACACAGGCAGCGGAGGCTGGTGCCGAGGCAAAACCCGCTTTTTTGCGCGAGGTTGATGAGCTATACTCCGAGTCCTGCGGAATCCGATTTTGATGGCTTGACGGCTGGGTTTGAAACGATTCAGCTATGCCTATGATCCGCCCCGGCTTTCTTTCC
>NZ_FOMW01000032.1 GCF_900112755.1 Sulfitobacter brevis
CCCAACCGATGACGCGGCGAGAGTACAGGTCAAGGATGACGGCCAGATAAAGCCAGCCCTCACTGGTCCAGATGTAGCTGATGTCTCCTGCCCACTTTTGATTGGGGCCATCAGCTGAGAAGTCCTGATCCAGTAGATTGGGCCCAATGTTGAACGTGTGGTTGCTGTCAGTCGTGGCCTTGTATTTTTGGGTTCTGATGATCTTGATGTCGTTCTCACGCATCAAACGACCTACGCGCCGGTGTCCGACCTTCAGTCCCAGCTCCTGCAGCTCTTCGGTCATACGAGGCCGACCATAGCTTTGCAGGCTCAGACGGTGTTGTTCGCGGACATGTGCCAAGATCACCATATCGTCGCGCTGCCTGCGGCTCATTGGACGGCTTCGCCATGCACGGAACCCCCGCGATGTGACCTGCATGATGCGGCAGAGAAATTCTACAGGCCAAACTTCTTTCCAGGCATCGATGAAAGCAAACCTCATCGGCTTTGGCCCGCAAAGAAGATTGCCGCCTTTTTTAACACTTCCCTCTCCTCGCGCAGCAGCCGGACTTCCTTGCGAAGGCGTCCATTCTCCTTTTCGACGTCCTCGTGCGGGCCCGACATCAGATCGTCATGCTGATGCTTCTGAACCCACTTGTTCAAAGTCGAAAGACCCACGCCCAAATCTGATGAAACTTGCGGTCTTGTTAAGCCGCTTGTAACCGCAATGCGCACTGCATCACGTCGAAACTCGTCTGTGTATCTCTTTGCCATTCCTTATCTCCTTCATAGCAAACATTGCTCGAAAGAGACCGGAACTAAACCGTGGCAAGACCAAACTGTACTGGACGCTGGCATTCGGAGCGACCTGCCAGAAAAGAAGCGTCTTGCGTTGTACTCCGGCCATTCCCTGCGGGCCGGCCTTGCCTCTAGCGCTGAGGTTGACGAGCGTTTCGTCCAGAAACACCTCGGTCAGGTCTCGGCTGAGATGACCCGCAGATACCAACGGCGCAGAGACAGGTTCCGCGTGAATTTGACCAAAGCTGCCGGGTTGTGATCGCGCAAGATGCATCACGCCGCCTTCCCGCTCAAACGTCCGTAGAAACTCCGTTCCAGATGCAGCTCCCCTGCCCCGGCTTTCTCGACCATGCCTCGCAGATACCCGCCGGGTGATGCCACTTCGCCATCACTGAACTTCTCGAAAATCAGCGCCATTGCGGCAGCGGCCGCTTGTGCGCCTAACCGTTCTTGCGCAACAGCCCAGGCGTGTTCCGAAACACCGACCATGGGCCGAACCTGTCCGGCAACACGGTGCATTTCGCTCCAGTTTTCAATGTAGCCACCTAGATCGCGGGCCATTTGGGTAAATCCAGGGCATGCCTGCATCACCGTGCCCAAATCCAGCACAGTTCCCCGTGGTTTCTTGGCGATTGTGCTCCAATTATCCTGCTTGGTTTCTACGGGCGGTTCGGTTGCCTCTCTGGGCACCACATCCGCCGCCTCCTTGTGTTCAGAGGAATTACTAATTACAGGATGAAGTTGATTTGTATATGGTATGTGAGGTTCATAATTGGACCCCTTGGGGTTCATTTCTTTAGTATTCCTGGAAGACTGGACTGCGATAATCTCTGTGTTTTCCACAGTAATTTCAACAGCTTCGTCGCGATCCGCAAACAGACAGTCGATCTTGTCTTTTAGTGCATTAAAGCGCTCAAGAAGGTCAAACAGCCAGTCAGAGTTGGCCGAGCGCTTTGGGAGACGGTCTAACAACGACTGGAAGGCATCTGTGAAGGCATCCCAGGGGCCGCTTAGAGCTTGCTCCGTTGCGATCTCGATCTTTGCGCGGATGGTGCGGCGTGCGATCGTAATCTGACGCTTGGCACGCGCGCAGAGTTGCCGCTCAGCTTTTAGATGCCCAAACAGGATCTCGAATTCTTCGGCGCGCGCAGCCATTGGGGCCAAATCGTAGCCATAGGCCTCGATGATATGTCCTTCAGCGTCCCTGTGACCCCAACGCTTACCATTAGGGCTGTCCTTGAACGCAATAACACCGGCGTCAACGAGCCGCCTGGCGTGCCGTTTGAGCGCTGAAAGGGAAAACCCCGTCTGTTCCATCAAATAGGCGTTAGATGCCCAGACAATGGGCCGCCTGCCCTCTTCCCAGTCCTGTGGCTGGGTAAATGCCCCGAATGTATCGAGCAGCATCATATCGCTGGCCTTAAGCCCGATGTGCGCGGCCACGCGTTTGCAGGCAAGAAGTGCCTTGTTTTTGGGTATAGTTAACCCTTCACCGGCTTGGGCAAGCTGTTCAGCAATGCCAAGACCCGGTGTCGGCTTGCGCCAACCTGATTGTTTCATGCCTGTATTCCACCTCCGCTTTATGTGGAGGCAAAAGAAATCCGTTCACCAAATCGGTGTTGCTTTGTTGACAGCGATTCGCGGGAGAGGTATCTATCAGGTGTTCAGATTGATTAGATCAGCTCTCAGGCCGCTTGGTTTGGGGGCTTTTCTTTTGCCGTTAATTCACTTGGTCTTCTCCTGTTTTGACGAGAGAAATGCTTCATAGAGGCCATCAAGGTTCTCGGCGAGATAGTTACCGAACTCCGAGGCGTCTGTTGATGTCAGTGAGACGCTGAACGCTTTGCCAGACTTCCCAACAACACCTTTGATCCGTCCGCCATTGGCGGTCCAAGTACGTTTTTCTAAGGTCGCACGTTTCGTCTTCTTACGAAGCGCCCTGCCCTTTTCAGAAAGCTTGCTCAGAAGCAGCTCAAACCGTGCGTCACTTTGCAACTCGGCAAAGCTTTGGTCACTCACCAATTGCTGCGCCAACTTTATGTTTGCTGGTACCGTCATCAGCTTCTTGAAGCCTTCCCAGCGATCCCGGCCAATTTGTTTCGCGGGACCCACGGCATCGATGACGTCGCGTGGGATTTGTTGCGCGACGGACAGCATACGCGAAAGAAGTGTTCCATCCACGGTGAGCGCAGACATGATTACATCTTTAGGCTGCCCAATATCTGAGAGACTTCTCGCAAAGACCGCTTTTTCAATAAACGACAGGTCAGCTCGAGCTGTGTTTTCATGGCCTTGCGCAAGAATATGAGCAACGTCGTCCATGGACTTAACGACAGCGCGAACCATACGACCCAACTCGGCGGCTGCGCGCACACGCCTATGGCCAAAAACCACCATAAATCGACCAGATGTTTCGGGATGAGGTCGCAACAATACCGGTGTGTCTTGTTGCCCCTTTTCTATAGAGGCCTTGAGTTCTTGAAACGCTTCGTCATCTAGCCCAAGCCTGTCGCTAATAAACGAGCTATCGATTAGGTCTGGCAATATTTCAACAATCGTTTCGCCATCCATCATGCGGCGTGCATCTTCGGCGAGGCTATCGATGGAAACTTTCATGGACTTAGATGCGCCGCGCATTGCGTAGTTCGTGCGCCCGCCATCAGATGCCTTATCGGCGGTTGGCTCCATCACGCTTTTCAAGAGGTCTTTACGTGCCATGATGGTCCTCCAAACGAACTGCGACGAGGATTTTCATAGTCCAAATTTCTAAATCTGCACGGCTGTCAAAAACTGTCATTTTTAGCGTCCCCAAGCTTCATGAACGAGGTCAGTGATTTCGTCGTTCACGGCGTTAAGTGAGTCCATTGCACGGTCATACGTGGCGCGTACAAATTGGGCGCGCTCAACCTCATAAAGTGTTTGCTTGGTAATCCCAGCATCAGAAATTGCTGTGGATTTGACCATATGAGATTGCAACATTTGGCCGGGGAACATGGCTTGCATGAAGCCGACCATTTGTTTTTGCGGGCTATCTGTTGGCTCAAAGCGGGTCACAAGATAGCGAAACCATTTAAGGTTCATCTGAGCACCCGCATCGCGGATTGTCTTCATGATACCGCCCAACATGAGAAGAAACTGGCTCATAGACATTACGTCCAACATCTGGGGGTGCACGGTGATCAGGACTGAACTCGACGCTGTAAGAGCAGTTAGGGTCAAATATCCGAGTTGCGGGGGGCAATCGATTACAACGATATCGTAGCGATCATCGACCTCTTTCAATGCCTCTGAGATGCGTGTGAAGAACGCGCGGCCAGCCTGCGGGTCCTTGCTCGTTAAGGCGACCGGCGTATCGTACTCGTACTCTTGAAGATCCAGACTTGCAGGAATGATATCGAGGTTTGGAATGTTCGTCTTACGGATTACTTCAGTTATAGATTTCCGTTCTTCATCGTAACGCAATGTCTCGTATAGGGAGGGCACCTCATCCAACTCTGGCTGAATTCCATGAAGCGCTGTCAACGATGCTTGTGGGTCCAAGTCAATCGCGAGAACTCTATGACCGCGCAGCGCAAGGTGCTGGGCGAGGTGGGCTGCGGTTGTCGTTTTTCCGCTGCCACCCTTGAAGTTCACAACCGATATGACGTGGAGGTCTTCACCTTCTTGCCGATGTGGCACATATCGCTTTTTCCCAGAACGACCGTGCTTATCAAGGTAGGCCCTTAGCTCCAGCATCTGCTCCCCAGAATAACTACGCCGCCCTGAAGTTGAAGTTGTTGGCTCAGGGCCTTTGCCCTCAAGATGCAATTTCTTGATGTTTGACTGGGTTACCCCGAGAAAGTACGCCACTTCGGCCAAGCTGAACTGGCGTAAACTCTTCTGAGCGTCGGGAGGATACTGCTCCATGCGCAACATATTGAGTCTGTCAGAAATCAATTCCCCCTGTTGAAGGATGATCTCGTCGAAGGGTATAGTAGCCCCATTGTTCTCAAATTCCCTCATAGTCACCGCCCGCTCTCATCAAATATCGCTTTTAGCACGATTTCTCTTATATAAGTGTCATTAACGTGGAACGGCGAGTCGGGCAACATGTTTTCCACAATGGGAATTATGCCTTTAGATTTTCGGCGAGAGCCCCACATCTTGTGGTATCCAATCCATTGGCGCAATTTTTCGCCGCATCTGCTGGAGTGAAACGCATAGCGCGTTTAATTTCGCCTAGAGCAAATTATTTAACTATATCGATATAAACGATAATTCTACGTCTGCACGGCTGTCAAATTGATGGCGGTGGTCGTTACAGTAGGTGGCTACTTAACACTTTGCGCATGCAGACGAGCAGTGTTCAGCTTCTGACTATTGCACGAACTTGAGCTTCAAAAACTTCGTGTGAGTGAAAAATAGGTCTCGCCTAACAGTGCGCATCGCAAAATTATCGAGTCCCGATTCTCTTTGATTATTGACCCGATTTACTCGAAATAGTTGACCTTTGATGTTCTTTGTCGATCCTAAGGATCGACCAAGATTTGGGTTTATGCCGCCTCTTTAGAACCCGAAGGAATGATGGCTTGCAGGGGCATGTCATCCTAGCTCGCGGCTTTGCCGAGATTGGCAATGAAGTCGTGATCGCGGACCGTCAGGATGAAGTAGTAAGCGCCGGTGACTCTGTTCTGCTTCTTCCACATGCCACCGCACTCGACCAATTTGCCGCGAGGTATGCGAGGGAGCGGCCAAGGACACGGTACGTCGGTACCATGGGGTTGCTGCTGGCTAAGGCTCGGGCACACCGAAGGCGAAGCGTCAGCGGCGAGGGGCAGGGGCAGGGGAAAAAGCGGGAACAACCTTTGTGAACGGGACGACAGCTGCGACCAGCATTGTCGAGCAACTCAACACATCAGGAGAAAGCAGATGGCCGCAATGGGACTTGTGAGCTTCTCATTGGATTTTCCCGCACAGGCAGGCTCTTCTTACTAATCTAATTCAAGAAAAACGATCAGCGACGCTTAGCGTTTCGACGCCTATAGGCGTCCCGAGACTGTTACTTGAACGCCCTTGCATCTAATCAGCCGATCTAGTGAGTTTTACTCTGGAGCTTCTGAACCACGGGGACCCGAATTGATTTCACTAGTCATAGTAGGCTGCTCAACTTCTCGGTCGGACGGGCATAGAGCATTGTAATGTTCATGATCAAAAGTCTAAAAACCAAACAACAGATGAACGATCTCTCAGAGTCGGCAAGACGGCGTCGAAATCAGCCGTATTATGACTTGCATGCGCATTCACGATGACATACGTCATTGACACATAAGCCAATGACGTATAAATGGATTGAAGCAATGACACGATTGCAGACTGTTGTTGAGCTGCCCGAATTTCAGAGGCGCGCCAAGGCAATCATGTCTGACCAAGAACGCGAAGCTGCAATAAGCTTCGTTGCAGCCAATCCTGAGGCGGGTGTGTCCCTCGGCGGTGGTCTGCGCAAAGTACGTATACCTCGGGACGGAGGCGGTAAGAGTGGTGGATTCAGGACGATCTATGTATTTGGCGGAACTCACATGCCGATTTTTCTGATCACTGTATTCGCCAAAAATGAGAAGGCCAACCTGTCAAAGACAGAGCAAGCTGCGGCCGTGGAGATGAGCAAAGCGATTGTCTCAAGATATGGAGATGGAACATGAGCGCATTTGAGAGCGTAAAAAATGGACTGGAAGAGGCTCTAGCCTTTGCTAACGGTGATACCGCTGATGCGAAGGTGCATGACGTTACTGTAACTAGCGTCAATGTCGCAGAGGTCCGACAGCAAACCGGCCTGTCACAAGCCGCGTTCGCCAAAAGCATTGGTGTGGCAAAGGGAACTTTGCTAAATTGGGAACACGGACGTCGGCATCCGACTGGACCGGCACAGGTTCTGTTAGCACTTATCGCCAAAAAGCCATCAGTCGTTCAGGACTTGTTGCGAGGCGCGTGAACCGGGGCGTACGTCCAAATAGCGAACTTGCGGGCTTTTTGCGCGAGGTGTCGCACAAATTCAACACGCGGTTATAGGATCGCGAAACACGGGCATTGGGATGACTAACTGGGCTGATAATAGCAACACCTGCGGCGACGTGGTGATCCAACTCTCTCGAGCAGTGAAAAGGCACTACCGCACGCTTTGGGTCGATTTTCATTGCCATGATCTCACCACTCAAGAACGCGCTGGTACACCCCGAGGCCATCCGATACCCGACTTCTCTTGCTCACTATGTTGCCGGCAGGTGAAGGCGCGGTGGACATTAATAGTGCGCGGGGCAGGGGTCTCTTCAGTGACTAGATCCGCGGCCCTTTGGTCGGCATGAACAACGGCCTGATAGGCCTGATAGGGCGACATCGCCTGAGCCATGGACTAACAGTGCAAGGTGCAGCCCAACAGTGTCTGCAATGCCAGTTCCTGCACATAAGAGCGAAACCCTTGTCCAGCGCCGACAAGGCTCGTGACGAAAGACCCAGTTATTGGCCGCCCAAGTTGTTTTCCGCATCGACATGCACTCGTCATTAATCTTGGGGCACATCTTTCGATGCGCCCCAGAGTTTCTTGACGTCCTCCAGACCGAGCCGATTTCAGCGCGAGCTAACATTCGATATCAAGATGATTACTCAGCTGCAGTTGCCCAGCATAAGGGCGCAGCGACGTGCTCGAGCTCTCCAACCCACTTCAGTTCAGGATGCTGACGCAGAATCTTTATCGCGCCCTGGACCGCGCTGGAGGTATTTGGTGACATTCGGACGTGTTCTGTCAGCAGTGTTACGGGAGGCAGCGAATCTTCTTCGTAGTCAAAGATGAAGTCAAAGCTGTTCTCGCCAAATACAACCATGCCAAAACCGTTGAAGTGAGCACTATAGAATTCGCCGCAACAGGTATCGTACTCAATAGCTTCAAACATACTTTGGGTGAAATAGGGCGACCCCGTAAGCCCTCGCAGGGCGAGAATGTCGCTACTGCCGTTCCACTCTGTTGCGTCAAATTTACACAGCGCTGGTCCAGCGGCAGTCTGCCGGATTTGCGCCACAATCTTGGAGGCAGGCTCTGGCCCGTCATCGCGACATGCGTGATGCATTAGAATGCCCAAAAGATCACCTTCGCGCGCCGCCCCGAACTTCGCGAACAGTTGCGCGGTGATGTTCTCAAAATTGGCGCCGAGCGTAAATCGGGTCGGCAACACGGGAACATCTATCTGCAGAATTTCTCCCTCGGTCTCTGTGGAAGGCATCTGCGTCGTCCAGATCCCGCTATGTGTCGCGACCATTCGCTGAACGTCGGCAATGATTTCGTTCAAATAATCCATTTCCTCACCTGGGGACATGGCGGCGCACATCAGAACAGCCAGCTGTCGAAAGCAAAATTGCATTGTGGTCTGCGAGTCCCAGGCATTGCCGAGAGCCAGACGTGCAAGTTCTGACCGACACCGATCGGCTTTACCAACCCTTGTTCTAGGAATTTTGTGATTGGTGCCGTATCCGTTCCCGGCAGCTCTTGTACGGCTCACCAAGGCTCGAAACGCGGTAAAGTCGGAGGATGCCATCAGTTCCTCGTGCCCCGCGGCCAGGGCACGCAATTCGGCTACGGGATCTGCGCCAGACTCAAGTGCAAGGCGAATACCAGTCTCTATCATAGCATTCATCAAGCCGGTGAGGGAATCGAAAGTTTCAAAGTGAGATGGCGAATACGCCGTTTGCAGGGCGTGGATGGCGTGGTTGGTCGAGGTGGGAGTCATGAATATTTCCTGTTTAGTAAGGGCACGCAAACCCAATGTCAGCGTCCATGACCCCAACGTGGGTCTCGCTTTCAAAACACGGAAACCGGTTTGGCAGATTATTTTTCCAAAGGCGCAACTTTGGGTCATCGGCTTGACCATGAGGCAGTAAATTACCTGGTCAGCCCTGCCCTCTGGATGCTCGCTTTTGTGTGAGCATCCAGAGGGCAGGGCTGACCGGCTTCCTATGAGCGAAGGAAAGCGGTGAGTTTAAATCTGACTGGATGTCTCTTCGTGCTGCGTCTTGCGCGGCAGCTTGTCCGGGCAACAGGCCCCGGGAATGTAAAAAGAAAGAAAGACATGACCAAATCTCAAAAACGCGCCCTGGCGCTCCAGTTTCTGTCGCGCAACGACCTTCACCTCCAGAACGCGGTGTTGATGCTCGGCGGAGCGCCGGCATTGTGGCGGTTGCAGCGGTTGCGTCAGTCGTTGGCAAAGTCGCCCGGCTTTAACACCGGCCAGCGCCGCGGACTGACTTGGCTGCACCGGCTGCTCGCGCTGGAGGATATCGGACAAGAGGGTCCGATGGATATGATGTTTCTGAACCCGGCGGATCCCGCCGTTCATGACATCTGCCTGCTCAGCGAAAGCTGCGCGCGCCTGATGGCGCGGCTCGGCACGCCGGGTGAGGCGGCGACACAGACAGACGGGCAGCAGAACGGCCGTGTTGCACAGATCAACTGCACCTCAGAGCGCGCCCTACCCGAGACGGAATTCAGGCGGTACGTTCAAAACTTGGGCGGCCAAGTGCGGTCATCTGATTGAGAACCCGAACGCCAATCCTGGCTTCTGTTTTCTGATTTTCGAAGGTATGCGCCTTTAGCTTTGGCCCAATAACCGCCTTCCAGCGGCCCATGAGGGTTTCGCCCCGGCTGCGTTGGTTGTAGCCAGTGGCTTTCTGCCAGGCCATCCGCCCGCGGGCTGCGATGTCGGCGATATGGCGGTCACGTACCGTCGGATCTTTGGCTGCATTTAGGCTCAGTAATGCGTTTTTGGGGGGTGGGATCGTCAGCTCGATCAGCGATCCAAACCGAGCAGTAAGCAAATCAGATGTTGGTTTTCCATCATAAGCTCCGTCTGCAAGGAACCGATCAACCGGGCCGTCGATTTGATCCAAAAGACCTGGCAGCGCCGTCGGATCGCCGACGTCGTCCTTGGTGAGATCAGAGCAGACAATCTCACCACTGACAAGATCAAGACCGAGGTGGAGCTTGCGCCAAGAGCGCCGTTTACGCTTTGTTTTATGCCTTTTCTCCAGCCATTCGCCCTCACCGAAGATCTTCAGGCCAGTACTGGGGTCCATTCCGGTAGAGGGCAGAATGACACCCTAAGGGTTTTTGCGATGTCGTTTCATGATATCCAGGACGGTATTTTTGTTGATGCCGAGATCCCGTGCAATCCAACGATATGATCGACCATCTGTCACGGCTTGAATGACCTTTGGTGCAAGCTTATCGGATTTAGGGCGCTGCCCTGGTTGACGGCCTAATTTCTTACCCCTCGCGCGGGCGGCGGCGAGGCCGGATTTGACGCGTTCGCTCAGCAAGTCACGCTCGAACTGGGCAATGCCAGCCAGCATGGTAGCCATCATCCGGCCGTGGGGCGTGGCGAGTTCGAAGGTCATGCCGCTCATAGCGACAACAGAGACATTCCAGCCTACCAATCTGTTGAGGGTGTCCAGCAAGTCCTGGGTCGAGCGGCCCCAGCGGGACAGTTCGGTGACAAGAACTGCATCAATCTTACGAGCTTGTGCAAGGTCGATGATGCGATTACGGGCGCTCCGGTTTGAGGACGTCCCAGAGGCGGTTTCTTTAAAGATGCCAATCACGTCAAAGCCACCGCGTTCGGCAAAGGCTGTCAACTCTGCCACCTGCCGTTCGCAGGACTGATCCGAGGTGGAAACCCGGGCATAGATGGCGGCGCGCTGTCCCAATTGAACCCCCTTGGATTTAGGTCTTGTAAGGCGTTGATTTTGTTGAGGTCAAAATTGTCCTAAACAAACTAATGACTAACAAGGACAATGCACCATGCCAAGACGCTCCATTTTGACCGAACGACAGCGCACAAGCCTGCTCGACCTGCCAACCGACGAGGTGACGATCCTGCATAATTACACGTTGGCCGACGATGACCTTGACCACATCAACGAACGACGTCGGCCGGAAAACCGGATTGGTTTCGCCTTGCAGCTCTGCGCCTTGCGCTATCCTGGTCGATTTCTATCTTCCGGTGAAGTCATCCCAGAGCAGGTCATCCGCTTTATCGGTGCCCAACTGGGTCTGACAGGTGATGAAATCCTGCCCTATGCAGCGCGGCGTCAAACTCGGCAGCAACATCTGCACGCCCTGCGAGCGATATACGGTTACAAGATGTTCGCTGGTCGTGGCGCGCGTGATCTGAAAGGCTGGCTCGAACGCGAGGCAGAAACCGCTCGATCAAATGAAGACCTTGCCCGGAGGTTTATCGAGGAATGCCGCCGCACCCAAACGGTCCTGCCCGGTGTGTCTGTCATCGAACGCCTTTGCGCTGACGCGCTTGTTGCCGCTGAGCGGCGGATAGATGGCCGGATCGTGGCTCATCTCGATGAGGGGTTGAAGGGCCAGTTGGATAATCTGTTGACGGACATGGTTGATGGCACTGTCAGCCGGTTCATCTGGCTCCGGCAGTTCGAGGTGGGGAAAAACTCAGCGGGTGCCAGCCGCCTTCTGGATCGTCTGGAATTCTTGCAGGGTTTGGGGGTGTCGCCTGTTATTCTGGAAGGAGTGCCGCCCCATCGGATTACACGCCTGCGTCGTCAGGGCGAAAGGTACTTTGCGGACGGTCTGAGGGACATCACCAGCGATCGGCGCCTTGCCATTTTGACGGTCTGCGCGGTGGAATGGCACGCGGGAATCGCCGATGCGGTGGTTGAGACCCATGACCGGATCGTAGGCAAAACCTGGCAGGAAGCGAAGAGACTTTGCGACGCGCGTATCACGGAAGCGAAATCCGCCCTGCGCGACACGCTTTGCTCCTTCAAAAACCTGGGGGCGGCGCTTTTGGAAGCCAAGGGGGATGAGGCATCTCTTGATGTGGCGACCGAAACGTCCTGTGGTTGGCTTCAGCTGGAAGGCCTTGTGGCAACCGCGGCAGAGTTAACGGATACGATGGCCGCTGATCCAATCGCCCACGTCGTGCAGGGGTATCATCGGTTCCGGCGATACGCACCACGCATGCTGCGAGCTTTGGACATCCACGCGGCCCCTGTGGCGCTGCCTTTGATGCAAGCGGGACGAATTGTTGCAGATGGCCGAAATGGCAAACACCAGTCCACCAGCTTTTTGCGGCGGAGTTCAAAATGGCACCGCCACCTCAACACTGAGGCGGATGATGATCACCGGCTTTGGGAGGTGGCCGTTTTGTCTCATCTCCGCGAAGCGTTTCGATCGGGTGATATCTGGTTGGCGCATTCACGGCGCTATGCCGACCTGAAACAGGCTTTGGTGCCGATTGAGGCCGCACGGGTAACGCCAAGATTGACGGTCCCATTCGATCCGGAAAGCTGGCTTGCAGATCGCAAAGCGAGGCTGACTGATGGGCTTGACCGGCTGGCCAAGGCAGCGCGGTCTGGGGCCATTCCCAGCGGTTCCATAGAAAACGGCGTTCTGAAAGTTGACCGGCTGCCCGCAGCCGTGCCCGAGGCAGCAGAGGCTCTGGTGCTTGATCTCTATGACCGTCTGCCCGCCGTGCGTGTCACCGATTTGCTGCAGGAGGTCGATGAAGACATCGGCTTCACGGATGCCTTCACGAACGTGCGCACTGGCTCCCCCTGCACGGATCGCATTGGGCTGCTGACCGTATTGCTGGCCGAGGGGTTAAACCTTGGGTTGAGCAAAATGGCCGAGGCCACCAACACCCACGATTACATGCAGCTCTCGCGCCTGTCGCGATGGCACATCGAAAGCGATGCCATCAACCGGGCGCTCGCAGTGGTGATCGATGCGCAAGCGAACCTGCCCATGGCCAAGTTCTGGGGTGGCGGCGTCACCGCGTCCAGCGACGGACAATTCTTCCCCGCCGCGAGGCAAGGTGAAGCGATGAATTTGATCAACGCCAAATACGGATCTGAACCAGGGCTAAAGGCTTACACGCATGTCTCCGATCAGTTTGGACCCTTCGCAACGCAGAACATTCCCGCCACCGTGAGCGAAGCACCCTACATCCTGGACGGGCTCCTGATGAACGAAGCGGGCCGAAAGATCAAAGAGCAGTATGCCGACACCGGTGGCTTCACCGACCACGTCTTTGCCGTCACCTCGCTGCTGGCCTTCCGGTTTATTCCGCGCATACGGGACCTCCCCTCGAAACGGCTGTATCTCTTCGACCCGGCCGCCGCGCCAAAGGAGCTGCGCGGTCTGATCGGCGGTAAGATCAGAGAGGGCCTGATCATCCAGAACTGGCCGGATATCCTACGCGCCGTGGCCACGATGGCAGCGGGCATCATGCCGCCCAGTCAGTTGCTCAAAAAGTTCGCAGCCTATCCACGCCAGCACGAGCTGGCACTTGCCCTGCGTGAAATCGGCCGCATCGAGCGCACGCTCTTCATCGTCGACTGGCTGCTTGATGCCGACATGCAGCGCCGTGCCCAGATTGGTCTCAACAAGGGCGAGGCCCATCACGCCCTGAAAAACGCCCTGCGCATCGGGCGGCAGGGCGAAATCCGCGATCGGACCGTCGAAGGTCAACACTACCGTATGGCAGGGCTGAACCTGCTGGCGGCCATAATCATCTACTGGAACACCAAACGCCTCGGGCAGGCAGTGGCGGCACGAAAACGCGTCGGACTCGATGACTCTGACGAGCTTCTGGGGCACATCTCGCCTCTCGGATGGGCCCACATCCTCCTCACAGGCGAATACAGGTGGACAAAGCGCACCGTGGCCGCCTTGTGAGACAATCCTGCCCCGTACTGTCATGTGAAGTAATCACCCCCTATATCTTGCCAACTTCGCAGGCTGTTGCAGGCATCCGTCCAGTGTGACGCCCTGGGCGGGCTCACACCGCGCTCAACAGGCAAATACAGGCGGCGAAAAACAGTGCCCAAGGGCCTTAGGGTGTCATCCTGCCCCCTACCGGAATCTACCCC
>NZ_FOMW01000004.1 GCF_900112755.1 Sulfitobacter brevis
CAAAAAGACCGCGAAGAACTCATGGCATTCTTCGACTTTCCTGCTCAACATTGGCAAAGCATCCGCACCAGTAACCCAATTGAATCCGCCTTTGCCACGATCCGGCACCGCACCAAGCGCTCAAAAGGCTGCCTGTCACGCGACGGAATGCTGCACATGATGTTCAAGCTGGGACAATGCGCTGAGGAAAACTGGCGGAAGCTACGCGGCTTTGACTACCTCGCCAAAGTCATCACAGGCGTTACGTTCAAAGACGGAATTGAAACTACCAAACCCAGCCAGATCGCCGCATGACCGACAAGCCTCAAACACCAGACTCGACAATAGCTCGTGGCCTTGTCCTGGTCTGTCATGCTGTCTCCTGTCGTTAAACAGGAGGTGCGTCCGCAGGCTGTGGAACAGAAAGAATTAGGTTTGATAGGCGGACGTGGGGGAGAAGACGGAAATTGTCTGTAACCTGTAAGAACCGCCAGACGGGAAACGCACCTAATTGTGGCTATCTTGTCAGTTGTGAATTTGTAAAGTGAGCCCACTTTCGCTTTTGTTAGAAAGAGCATTCCTGACTGCGCCATCTGTCGCATTGGCAAGAAGAGCAATCTCATGGGAGGTGGCAGAGCTTACAATCTCGAATGCGTCGCTTGATGCACGCGTGCATCGGACATCTGATCTGGCGGAGGCTTACAATCTCGAACTCGTCGCTTGATGCACGCGTGCATCGGGGCATCCGATCTGGCGGAGCTTACAATCTCGAATGTGTCGCGTGAAGCACGTGTGCATCGGACATCCGATTTACGCGGGGCATGTAGAAAGGGCCGGCGTGGTGCCGCGTCCCGCAAATGTGAGTAACGTAAATGCCGACTCAGAAACCTCAGCCCAAAAAGGGCCAATCGGATCAGACAGGTTCGAAAAACCCATCGAATCCCGGCAACAAGTCACCGCAGAAATAAGCCCCATTTTCACAGCTGCGTCTGCCGTCCCTTCACAGGGGCGGTAATTTTGTTGAGGGCCAACCCTACCAACTCTACCCTTTTGGGGCGAAGTTCTGTCCAGCATAACCATCGTCTGGGGGCGTATCCTTTCCATAGGCGATGTTGCCATTCTCATCGAGACCCACGCCAAGACCAAGGCGCCTGCGTCGTTCCCAAAACGCTTCTTCCTCAGGGCTGGCTTGAACCATTTGCTCAGCAAACCAGTCAAACCACTTTGGGTCCGCTTCATCCGGTTCAATCGTCATGACGCTCTCCTTTACGCGAGTTCGCGACGGACCGCGCACTCTGTGCTACATTGCTAAACATAGCATAGGCGGCCTGTTCATCGTAGATCCCATTGTTGACGACGCGCCAGCGCTCGAGCTTGTCGGTCGGGACCCAAAGGATGTCATCATGATCAATCAGCGAGATTGCCTCAAAGAACTCCGGCTCATCCCTGTGGGTCCGGATATATTCTGACAATATGCCAGAGACCGCCTGCCCGAGAGCGGCCCCTTCATTGCCATCCAATTTGCAACGAGTTGAAGGTTATCAGGTGTATAGTGGCCATCGCTGGCGTAGCAGCGGATGCGCAGCGTGATGCACACGTGCATTCCCCATCCAATCTTGGCGGACCTGATGGGGAATGATGGGAACTTTGATCCGAACGCGGATCAAGCATCTATGCTCATACAAGGTTAGAATAAATCGTGAACATTCGGCAGGGTTTCATTCCACTATTCTGCCTCGAAGTGTCAGTTCATGCGCATTCTGTCAGCCCGACCGCTTAGTCCTGGTTACGCTACGCCCGTATCTTGTAACCAACTTCATCCCTCCCTGACTTGGTGCGCATTCTGTCAGCCCGACCGCATAGTCCTTGGTTACGCTACGCCCGTATCTTGTAACCAACTTCATCCCTCCACTGACTTGGTGCTCAGGCAGTGATGTCGTCGTCTTGTGTTCGAAGGCGCCCAGTGCGTTCAGCTCTCGTCTGACGAAAGAATGCGCAATGTCCGCTGTGTGTCAGCAATGCCAGGATCGGAGATCGGGCTGTCGCAGAGCAGGTCAAATGCTTTGTCGAACAGTGCGTCCCATTTGCG
Source organism: Sulfitobacter brevis (assembly GCF_900112755.1). Classification (GTDB taxonomy): domain Bacteria; phylum Pseudomonadota; class Alphaproteobacteria; order Rhodobacterales; family Rhodobacteraceae; genus Sulfitobacter; species Sulfitobacter brevis. The sequence continues at coordinate 2,069 of NZ_FOMW01000004.1, forward strand.
CAGCGTCTTGATCCTGACCATCGAGCCACCATTCGTAAAACGCGCCATTGATCGGCTGGTCTCGGTTGCGTGATCATTGTAACCGTGCTCGCGCAGAGCGGTGATAGTTTCCTGTGCAGCTTTCACAAGTCCACCGGCGTCAGAGGCGAGGAAGATGGTGCTGTCGGAGTTGTTGAATTTTGTTATTGTCGTATTCCTTTTTTAGTGCGTTCCGTCCTAATCTGGCCCGCACGAAGTCGGGACCGGATTTGGTCGGGATGCACATCGTTTGGTCCTCTGAACAGAAGATGGCCTAAAGTTTCAAACCAAAAACAGCTTTTTGGAAAAAGAAAGAGAGACAGAGCGCGAGGGGCATCATAGAGGCGCTGTGACTCGTCCGGGTGTCACATCAATTTGCGCCAAAGCTGAGCGTGAGCCGCCGCGTCCGGGCCGGCTCGGTGCAGCGTATCTTGAGACGCCATAATGCGGTAGGCCAACCCCAGCTTCCCTGGCTCAATTTTGCCTTGTGACGAAAACGCCCACGTCAATGCCTCATCGAGGGAATGAATTTTGCACCAACTCTGTTCCCCTGCTAACATCCGCAACCACCTCTCATCGAACGAAGGAGCATCGGATATGATCGGGCGGCCAGCGATGAGTTTATAAAGCCAACCCGCTACTTCCTCAGTAACCGGAGCGTCATTCAGATCAACAAGCGGAATTTTATGTATCTTTGCGCTGTCCTCGTGCCATGCATTCGGCGACCAATCTGGCCGAGGTCGGATTAGCGAACTATGCGTAATGATCTTGCGCCCGTCGAGCCATGCTAAGCCAACTTCGATCGGCCAGCTGTCTTCAGCGAGAGAAGAAGCTTCGAAGTCTATAAATACGGGCGTTTTGAACATATCAGGGATCTGGGGCCTCTCTAAGAACCATCCTCAATGGTAGGGATAGAATATGGAGCGCCAGTCATAGTGCCTAACGGATTTTCCACAGAAGTATAACAGCAAAAGCTGCCCGCCTCTGAGGTCATCATAGCCGGTTCGCTAAGGTTCCGCGATACGGGCGTAGCGCCACCTCGGATCTAATCGTGAGCAGTCATTCCTGCCAAGACTGCAGCAACCCGCTCAATCTCCGATCGGACAAAATGGATGTCTCGATATACCGCACCGACTGAGTTTGCTGAGTCTCGGCCGTAGGGTGCCCAATCATCAGGATGATTACAGTTAAATCCCAGTGTCCAACCGCCGCCGTCCACCGTTGCGTGTGTTCCCTGCCCTGAATATGTCCACCCGTTATGCACCTGAATCCCATGCAAATCTTCAAGGTCCGAGCCGGATAGGGGGTGGTCATTGGGGATTTGGATATAAGCGTGCAAAACCCCAAACCTCTGACGCTTGATGCGACAGTCATATCCTGATGCGGTTAGGTCGAGGTAGTCGGGTTCGTTGAACCAAGATTCAGTGTGTTCTGCCATAGCCTGAATACGCTTTGAGGGGCCTTTGTAGCGCACTGCGTGCAAGTTACCACCATTGACCCGCGCCATGACGGCGGGGGAAACTTGACCAGACTGTAGCTTCTCCTCATCGTTTGCGCGCGCCGCAGCTTTTTCGGACGCGCGTTTCTGGAATGAAAAGCTTGGCACCTTGGGTTTCATGATTTCTCCCTCGTGCGAGTTTATCACATGGACGTCGATTTCTTCTTGGTAAATCTCGATACCTGTGGCCAGCCGCTCGGATTAACGATCTTGATTAAAGTCCAATAGGACATATATGACCTGTATTCATATATTATAAGCCATATGAGACCATTAATGTCGAATCTTCGTGCCCAGAGGGCTTTGGTGAACCTTGGCCGCAACGTCAAGCAAGCGCGCCTCGCGCGTCGTCTTGCCATGCTTGATCTCGCCGAACGCGCAAGCGTGTCGGAAAAGACGATCCAGCGTCTGGAGCGGGGCGATGCTGGCGTGGGCATCGGGAATCTGGCCGCAGTGCTTGCGGCGCTCGGCGAGCCCGATGCACTCGCGAAGATCCTGCGGATAGAAGATGATGCTGTGGGCCTATCCCGCGCGCTCGACGGGATTCCCAAGAGGGGGATATCCTATGTAAAGCGCGGCCGCGCACGAGCTCCGGATAGCCGCCATGAGGCCGAAGGTGATGACGATGAAGGCGTAGGCTTCTGATGGCCCCGCGCGCAGAACAGAAGGTCACCCATGTCTGCCTTGGGAACGCACTCTTGCCGGTCGGTAAGCTGCGGTTCACGCAGGAGCCGCGCCGCCAGTATTCCGAATTTCAAAATTTCGAGAGCTGGATCAACGATGCGCTTGCCTTCGCGATCGCACCTCGGTTGACGCGCCCTCCTATACGTCCATAGCATCCACAGGCGATCAGCGCGACAGCCTGCTTTCCGTCCTTCAGGATGCGACCCCTGACGCATGGGGGCATCTCTTGATGGCGCGCGTTCACGGCGCGGGCCTCAGTGAATTCGACATGCTTACCCTGTTGGATGATGCGACGCGCCAGGGCGCACTCCGGTTCATCGGAGAAGACGGCGGGATCATCAGTGGACATCGCGCACCGGTGCCTAACCTTATGCAGATTGACGCACTCCGGGGCATTGCGGTCAGGATCGAGCAACGCCGCGAGATGTCGAGCGAGGATCTGCGCCTGCTCGCAGGCGCTGGCGGCTCGATTGACGATGCCCGACCGAAGGCAAATGTGCAGGACCGCGACAACCTCTGGATCGCTAAGTTCTCGTCTCTGGAAGACCCGCATTGTGGCGGCGCGCGGGTGCCTGTCCAACACGTTTTGCCTGACAGTGAAGTGCGCTCACAGAATTCATCTGACATTTAAACTGCTATGTTCCGCGAAGGCGGCGCAGCCGATCATCGATTTCTTGCGGGGGAAGAAACACAGCGCGGTCATCCCGCCAGAGTTCGAGTGCAAAGATCAAAAGTTCGACTTCGCATGCCATGGCCTCACATAATTCGTCGATGATCCAGAGCACCCCATGCACCCGCACGTCGCGGGCGGCCGCGACTTTCCTCAGTTGGCCGTCGCCCGTGAGCAAGATTCCGTTTTCCTGACAGGTTGCAGTCACCAGTGCGAAACAATCGTTTGCCGATAGGCCGCTGTGCTTCTTTTTAAGAGCGAACACTTGCGCCACTTCCTCGCCGGGCAGGTCGTATGTGGTAAACCCACCATCCTCGAGCATGCGCCATTCCTGTGGGGTGAAATCGAGAAGTTCTTCCTCGCGGATCGGCAAGGGCACGATGAACTGGTAGGGAAGCCGGAACAGCACATGGAGTAGCTGCCCCTTTCTGAGGTCAATAAGGCAGGAGGCATCATTAACGATAACGCAGGTCACTGGTCGCGGGGCCCCCGGATTTCACGCTCGATGATGTTCAGCGGCAGGCTAAGCATTTGTGCCGCCCTGACTGGCGAGATTAGTTCTTCGCCAAGGGCACGCCAGACCAAGCGATCAAAGCGCTGCGGGGACTCAAACGCAGCAAACCCCTCGTCATCTTCAATTGGCTCGGGCTCAGCGGTTCGCCATTTGCGTGCGTAGGTCTTGAAGGCATATTCTACGGCCGATTCTGACAGGATGCCGACTTGGCGGAGTCGCATCAGCATTGCCGCAGCTGAAACGCCATAAGTCTGCTTGAGCCGCATGATTTCGTGATAGGTGACGCCACGCTGGTTTTCACCGGCCAAGGCAATGAGGTGTTCAGAAGGTATCAAAAATGCCCCAGCGAAACGGTTCATCGCTGGTTCCAGCCGGATTGACGAATTGCCGGTGCTGACGATGATCCGATGCGCCAATTCATGGGCAAGGTTGAATCTTTTGCGCTCGACGTTGGTTTGTCGCGCGACAACGATCACTTCGGTTGGCGGACGATTTGCCCGCTCAACATGACACGCCATACCGTTGATCCGTTCCGGCAGATCGGTCTCGATGACCTTCAATCCCTTGTCCTCGAGCAGGGCGGTCATACTGGGGATAGGATCGATGCCCAGCTGCCATGCCCTGCGAACTTCACGCGCCTTGATATCCAGTGCAGCATCATTCTCTACATGGTCGATCCGAACCTCTGCAAAGGGATCGCCCGCAGGTTGGAGGTCAAGAATATCTTCGATGGCCAGATAGTCTTCCAGCTTTCCGATCACGACCGCTTCTGCCTTGGCGCGATCTTGAGCCGAGGCTTTCGAAGTTTTGCGCCATTCGAGTGATTGAAGGGCCTCCACTTGGCCGCCCATTAGGAAGTCGAGCGATACTCCGAGGGACCGGCTCAAGCCGACCAGCACACTCGAGGACGGCATCATCTTGTCCGCCTCGTATTTGCTGATTGCCTGCGCCGAAATGCCGGGGGTAACGCTCCCTGCGAGCGCCTGCATAGATAATCCCGCCTGCTTGCGGGCAAGTCTGAGTCTTTGTCCGAACATGGTTTTCTCCCGTCGATTTTTCAGCGGTTGATAAGCGCCATATAGTTGTGTATATATAAACACAAGGTTTAAGAATCGTCAACGAGAATAGGGGTTAATAAGCTAAAATGATAAAGAAAAATCAACATGTTGTGCCGCATAAGAGCGGGTGGGCTGTGAGAGGTGCAGGCAACGGGCGTGCTTCCTCCGTCCATGGCACGCAAAGTGAAGCAATAAGCGCGGCCCGCGAAACCGCTATCCGCCAAGGGAGCGAAATGCTGATCCACGGTGAAAATGGCCGTATCCGCGAGCGCAACACTTACGGCAATGACCCGTATCCACCGAAGGGTTGAGCGATAACGACGAGGTGGAATCCGTATGAGCAGTATCGGGAACAATAGGCAGATACGTCGCATCCTCTCCATCGATGGCGGTGGGATTAAGGGCACGATGCCCGCTGCTTTCCTTGCGGGGCTGGAAGAGGATTTGGGCGAGCCCATCGGGCGCTATTTCGATCTCATTGCGGGCACATCGACGGGCGGTATCATCGCACTGGGCCTCGGCATGGGGCGCACGGCAGCGGAGTTGCTCGAACTCTATGAACACCGCGGACCCGTCATCTTTGGTCAGAATGAGATAGATGATAAACCGCAGGGGAAGATGGGTCGGTTCTGGCGCAACCTCACAGCTATTGGACGCCGCGTTGTCAGACCAAAGCATGACTCGGCAACTCTTGCCCGGGAACTCAAGGCGGTTCTGAACGACAGCCTCATCGGGCAATCGCAGACCCGGTTGGTTATTCCGGCATGGGATGCAGATCTGCGCAGCCCCTATATTTACAAAACCGCGCATCATGCGCGCCTTCAGACGGATTATCGTAAAACGGCATTAGATGCCGCTCTGGCCACAGCGGCCGCGCCCACGTATTTCAAGCGGCATCGCACGGTTGATGATATCGGCCTGACCGATGGCGGAACATGGGCTAACAACCCCACGGCCATCGCTGTCGTCGAAGCCATAACCCTTCTGGGATGGCACGCTTCAGACCTGCGCATTCTAAGTCTGGGTTGTTTGGACGAAGTTTACATGCTGCCCGAGAGTCCGGGAATTGCGGGGCTCGGACCCAAGGCTCTGAATCTCTACACCGATGGTCAATCACACGGTGCCCTTGGCATGGCAAAGCTCTTAACCGGGCATTCCTATGATGGAGACCGAATCTATCGGTATTCGCCTTCCGTCCCGAGTGGGTTCTTCACTCTGGATGACACCACGAAAATCGGTCGGCTCAAGGGTATCGGTATGTCCGAAGCCCGAAAGGCGAAACCTCACCTTACCCCTATCTTTTTTACTGAGCCCGCCGATGTCTTCGTGCCAGTTCATCAACTTAAGGAGGATGCGGCATGAACCAAGTGTTGCGACAGCCGCTGACCGACAGTGACATTCGGCGGCGCACGCATATATTCTCCATACTGAACGAAATCGGCGAAGATTTGGATCTGACCGAGACCCAGTTTGATCGCGCTCGCCAGAGCTACGGCGCGGTGGGTGACTGGCTGTCGAGTTCGAACGATCCGCTATTGGTCAGCGTTCTTGTCTATCTTCAGGGGTCCAGCGCGCTTGGAACGGCTGTGAAGCCGATCGGCCGCCGGGAATTTGATGTGGATCTGATCTGCTTCTGTGCGGGTGTCGCATCGGGCATTTCACCCGCGACCCTGAAGGAGGCTGTCGGCAATCGACTGAAGGAACACGTCACTTATGCGCGGCTCCTCGAAGAAAAGAAACGCTGCTGGCGCCTCAACTACGCGGGAGACTTTCATCTCGACCTGTCTCCGACTATCGTAAACCCGTTTTGTGCCAACCGTGGCGAACTGGTTCCCGACCAAACGTTGCAGGAGTGGCATCCGACGAACCCGCGTGCCTACAAGACACTGTTTGATGAGCGTGCCGCGCTCCGGCCCACCTTTGTGGGCAAACTCGTCGCCAAGCAGCGGGATGAAGCAACGGTAGAGCCGTTCCCCGTCCGCGAAACGGTGAAGGGCATCCTGCGCCGTATTGTGCAGTTGCTCAAACGGCACCGGGACGTCTTTTATGAAAACAACACGGAAGACGTCGCTCCAATTTCCGTTATCATCACCACGCTCGCGATGCAGGCTTACGCGTATTGCGTGCGACGGCATGTCTTCAAAGATGAAATGGATGTGCTGGTCGAGACGATCCGGATGATGCCGCACTTTATCGAGCGGCCCATTCTGGACGGGCACCAAAGCTATGCCATCCTGAATGAGACCACCAATGGAGAAAACTTCGCGGATAACTGGAACAAGGATGCACGCCGCGCGCCGGCCTTCTACACGTGGCACGCGCGGGCAGTGGCTGATTTCGAGGCCCTTCGCGATGCCGTTGGTCAGGACCGCCTGTCGCTGAACATGGAGCGCTCGTTCGGCTCCCGTGTCACTGGCCGAGTCCTTGATAGCCGCATAGGCGCGGTTTCAGACGGCCGCAAATCTGGCCTACTTTTTGTCGCGCCCTTGATAGGCCTGACGACATCGAAAGTCGCCGCATCAACGGTAGTGCCCGCAAACACATTTTTTGGAGACCAATGAAAGGGCGCGGCGGGAAACAGGACTTGACGCTGTCGCAGCAATTACTGTTTCTCAAGGCCAATCCAGCCATCGGAGGCACAGGCATGGTGCGGGGAAACATGCTGGCATGGCAAACCCCTGTTCAACCTACACCATTAGCACGCTCTTATCAGGCAAATATTGCCTACCTACTTGGGAAAGCGCCGACGGTCCGGATAAGCGAGCCCGATCTTCAGATTTTGGCGCAAGGTCGAACTCTTCCTCATGTCTACAACAACCCGCTGCGGCTTTGCCTTCACCTCCCCGGGGACGAAGGTTGGGATCCTACAAAGCGGATCGACCAGACCATTATTCCATGGACCTACATGTGGCTTTTCTATTTCGAAGACTGGCTCGCGACCGATGATTGGAAGGGTGGCGGCCAACATCCTGGGGCCGAACCAGAAGATCCCGGAAACCGTGCGCTCCGTAGAGCAATCTCTCGGTCCTAAAACGGTCATTTATGAATGATGATCTGCAGTTGGATAATCTCCCACGGTGAGGGTAGATTGATCTAAGCCCTCGTCTGACCAAAGGTGTAAATTAACTGCCGAATACAGGGCGTGCAGTTTGTGATTCATCGAACGACCGGCAGGTCCGATAACCGTGTAGTGTATCGCGGGCTATGATGGTCGGACCGTAACTTCCAAGACCTCTTCATGCCTTCGCTTGCCAGCACCATAGTCTTTTTGCCGAACCGGTCATTTACCTGATCGAGCGCTGCCATCAGCGCTTGGGATTTGATTTTTGGGACATCGAAAAGCGTCAATGGTCGATCTTCCATACGTAGCAGATCATCAAGCATGACGCCCGCCTTCGTGAACCCGAATGGCCCCGCCTGCCCCTTCGGCCACGCGGCCTGCGCGCAGCGCCGCGCAGCACCGATAAGATCGAAGGTGTCGGACGACATGGGCATCATCCGAGTTGAGCGTGAGCCTGAGTATTGCGGCCGATCCGGCCGGTGCCGGTTGGTGTGGAAAAACACGGTCAGCGTTCCGGCCACCAAACCATGCTGGCGTAGCTTTTCCGCCGCACGCGTTGCATGCGCTGTGATCGCCTGAAAAAGCGTGTCGAAATCCGTCATGGGCGTTCCGGACGAGCGGGTCACAGCCATGCCCTTGCGCTGCGGCTCAACATCATCAAAGGCGATGCAGGGCTCACCCTGGAGTTCTAACACGGTCCGCTCAAGCACGACCGTGCCCAGGGCGCGCGCCTGCCGGATCGGCATATCGCGCAGTTCTGCCGCTGTGCGGATACCGAGACCGTGGAGCTTCACTTCGGTTCGACGCCCGATCCCCCATATGTCTCCGACCGGAACCATGGGCAGCAACCAGTCGGCCAGCGTGTCGTCCATCATGTCTAACACGCCTGCGAAGATCGGGTTCTTTTTCGCAATATCATTCGCGCATTTCGCCAGCGTCTTTGTCGGCGCGATACCAACCCGCACCGGCACACCAATACGCCGCAAGACAGCTGAACGCATGGCACGCGCATGCTCGGTGCGATTGTTAAAGCCGCCGAAATCCAGAAAACACTCATCGATAGAGTAAATCTCTACGTTCGGTGTAAAGTCTTCATAGACCTCGACGACGCGGCGGGAAATGTCGCCATATAACGTGTAGTTCGAGCTGAACACGCGCACGCCATGTGCTTCGATCTTGTGGCGGATCAAATGGAGCGGTTCACCCATCTTGATCCCGAGCGCCTTTGCCTCATCCGACCTTGCCACCGCGCAGCCATCGTTGTTTGACAGGACGATTACGGGCACGTTTTTTAGAGATGGATCGAAGATCCGTTCGGCGCTCACATAGAAGTTTGCACTGTCACTGATTGCGATCGGACGCTTCATGCGAGGTCATAGCGCCGCACAACGCCTGCGATCACACCCCAGATCTCGCTGTCTTCGGTCAGTTCAATGTCAGGAAACTGTTCGCGGTTGTTGGCCGGAGCGAGATAATACCTGCCATCACGTTTCCGTAAGATCTTCGCTGTCACCGCGCCTTCAACAACAGCAAGGACCGCACGCCCGATGCGTCGTTTTCCAGCGCGATCCACAGCGATGATGTCACCGTCGCGGATACCCACATCCCAGAGACAATCCCCCTCGACACGCCACCAGAAGGTTGAAGCCGGATGCCGCACCACCCATGCTATCGGATCGATCTCGTCTTCCAGATCATCGCCGGCGGGTGACGGAAACCCGGCACTTGCTGGCATGGCGACAAGACGCATCGGAAAACCGTTGGCAGTGACAGGTTGCTCGATGCGGTGCAGGGGCATGGGAATCCTAACGTGTTCTTATTTTGTTCTCCATCGGTCAGATGGACCCCTCGTGTCAAGATTGATCCGGTTCTGCATCGAAAATTACAGGCCGCCCTTGTCAGACTTCAGTCCTTCGCCGCTTTGATGGATGACCATCTCATCTGCCGGAAACTGGCGTATTAGCAAAAATGCCGATTTGGGATCACCTGTCAGCCATTCTTCGTAGTCTTCCGGATGCAGAATTGCGGGCATCCGGTCCGGGTGGGTGTCCCTCACCAGCTCATTCGGCGTCGTGGTTACCATCGAAGATGTGATTAACTCGCGGAATTCTCCGCCGTAATTGCCGGCAAACGCGCGCCACACCCCCGCCAGGGCAAAAGGTGGCCGTGCATCGTCGCCTTTGACGCCAAACCACACATAGGTGGCTGGATTTCGACCCTTCGCCTCGCAGAAGCTTGTCGCGGGGATCAGGCACCGTCGCTCAACGAAGCTGTTTTTCCAGAATGAAGAGGTGCGTAGTTTGTCGTCGCGGGCGTTGTTGACCGCCTTGGGCTGGATAGGCTTGCCGGTCTTTTTCGAGACCTGTGGGAGCACGAAGCCCCAGTGCGTGTTCTTCATCCACCGGGTGCCGTCGGCGTCCAAACCAATGATTGGCGCAGTTCCTTTTGGAAAGATCGCGGGAAGCGGCTGCGCATTGCCAAGGTCATCGCTTCCGGGTTCGACTGCGAAAAGCTGGCGCATCGCTCCGACCGGCATGGTGTTTGAATAAAGGTTACACATGGCTGATCCTACGCCGTTTCGAGTTCGTCCCTAACAGCCGTTTATGTCCAGCTGGTTTAGCGACAGCAATGGTATGCTCAGAACAGAAAAGGGCCAGCACACAAACGCATGCTGGCCCTAACCATCAACGAAACTCGAAGATGTTCAGTGTTTATGCCCGGGGAGAGCCTTCAGCTGATCCTTCGTCATGGCAGTCGTCGCGTGAATCTTGCCGCCTTCGTCACGCATGAAATTCAGGTTAGAGACGGGCAGAGACACCGGCTTTGCGCCGAGACCGAGAAACCCACCGACATCCACTACGACTTGCGCGGACGCACCGGCACCATGGAAATGGGAGATGTCACCAATGTGGAGATCGTCCGGCCCATACACGTTGACACCGTCGACGTTCGTAGAGGTCAGTTCTTCAGCGCGGAGGGGTGTGTGCTTGGAATGGTCCATTACGGCCTCTCTTTGGTCAATGTTTCCTGATGGAAGTTCAACCCGCCCGAGAACGAAGAGGTTCCGGCCGCGTAATATGCGGGCGGGAAATCGCGCAACTCCGTATCCACCGCTATCACCTGAGGAGCTTAGTCGTTATTCTTTATAACTTTCTGAGGGTTCTTTGGATCAAACTCTTCGGGCCGGTGTGCGGCTCCCTCTTGGTCGTCTTGTGAGTTACGACGTTCGCGGTGCGGCGGGCGCTTTTCTTTTGCGTGATCTGGTTCGTTTGGCATCGGGTGCTCCGTTCTCAAGTGGCGCGCTGGAAAAAAGGCGTATTGGAATCACCATCGCCTATCGCCTTGAACTCGAAATGATTGATAAATGTTCCTAAAAGTAGCGACGCGCCGTGCGTGCAGATCGCAGCGAACGACCACAACGAACCCCCAATTCCAGATGCTCCGCTTAGCTTTAACGTCTGCTAAGCAGTGGAAAACCGCCTGCGAAAAGTCGCAACCACCTCTCCGGGCCGATAACCGCGACAGGCAAAACCGCATGTTTGGCCTGCCAAATTTTCTTCAAAAATTTCAGGAGCCGGCGTTAAAGTGCAAGGCAATCGGGCCACATATCCATGGAAGATGTTCCCACATTGGCATACACTGATCCAGCCGGAACGCAGGCAAGCCTCCTGACCGTTCCGAAATCAGGAGCGGTGCCAATGGTAGAGTCAGAGACGTTTGAGTTTCTTACCAATCTCTCAACGAACAACCGCAAAACATGGATGGACGCGCACCGTGAGGAGCGTGATGACGCTTTACGTAATTTCACTGGCATTGCGACTTCCTTGCATGATTACGCTGATCGCTTCGATCCATACGTGGCTGATGCGAAGATCAGACCCAAGCAAAGCTATACCAAGTTCTTTCAGGAGCCACGCGATCGCGTCGGCCCCGGTTTATATCGCACGGACGTTGATGTGTTTGCCAACGCAGGCGACCCCGCCGAGGACGTCGGATATTACCTTCACATCGAGCCAGGGAATTGCCACGCAGGGGCTGGACTTTTCCAGCCGTCGAAGGCGGCACTGGCGCGAATGCGCGCACGTTTGATTGATGACCCTCAGGGGCTGAACGACATCGTGGCCGACCCCGAATTCACAGAGGTTTTCCCAGAGGGCATTGTGACTCGGAAGGCGCTGAGTGTTGTGCCGGAGGGGTTTGACAGTGGCGATCCTGCAGCACCCTATTTGAAAATGGTCGGGCTCGGGTGCCGCAAGGCTCTGCCTGACGCCCTTTTGCTGGGCGACGACGTGATTGATCTGTTAGTCGATATTTTTCGTTCAGCCAATCCGCTGATGCGATACTTCGAATAAGGGCGCTCGCAGAACTGCCCGTTGAAAGGCTGAGGCCAAACAGTTTTACAATTCAGCCACTCAGGCGGGCGTTCTCCGGATCGTCGGATTGCTCCACCGGAACCAGAGCACGGACCAATTTACGCATATCCAGTACACCAACTAACTTGCCGTCCTTCATTACGCGATAGCTGAGCGATGTGTCGCCTTCCGACAGTGCGATGACAGATTCAAGCGTGTCATCATGGTCAATCTCCCCTGCCCGTTCACCTGTCGCATCTGGTGCCTTGGTCATGACAGACCGTACCCGCAGCACCCGTGCGCGATTGATGTCGCTGACAAAGTCTTTGATATAGGGAGTCGCCGGATTCAGCAGGATATACTGTGGTTCCCCTTGTTGAACGACCGAGCCGTCCTTTAGGATCACCAGATGGTCCGCAAGTTTCAGCGCTTCATCCAAATCATGGGTGATAAACACGACGGTTTTTTGCAACTCTGCCTGCAATTCGATCAGCAGGCCCTGCATATCTGTGCGGATCAGCGGATCAAGGGCTGAGAATGCCTCGTCCATCAACATGATATCCGAATTGCTCGTCAGCGCCCGGGCGATGCCAACGCGCTGCTGCATGCCGCCTGACATCTGATGTGGATATTGCTCCCCCTGACCTTGCAACCCAACGCGATCCAGCCATTTTCGGGCCTCGTCAGCGTATTGCCTTTCCTTTTGCCCCCCGACCGAGGGCGCAAGCCCTGCGTTCTGCAAAACGGTCCGGTGCGGCAAAAGAGCGAACTTCTGAAATACCATCGACATTGTGTGTTTGCGCAACTCTCTCAGCTGCGCTTCACTATAGTCGAGAATGTTGTCACCGTTCACCAAGACCTCACCAGCCGTAGGTTCGATCAGACGATTGAGGTGACGGATCAGCGTCGATTTACCCGACCCTGACAGCCCCATGATTACAGTCGTCTTTCCCGCAGGCACGTCAACATTGATGTCGTTGAGGCCCAACACATGATTGTGCGTCTCAAGCAGGTCCGCCTTGCTCAACCCCCCTTTGACATATTGCAATGCAGGCAATGGATCGTCGCCAAAAACCTTGTAGAGGCTCCGGATCGAGATCTTGATTTCCGTATCGGTCATATCCGTTCTCCTTAGCGCGATTGGCTGACATTGATGCGGGCAAGTGCCGCCTTGGTGACGCGATCCAGAATGATCGCAAGAAGGACGATACCCAGCCCCGAAAGCAAACCGACGCCAAGTTCAAGCGACCGGATGCCGCGCAGAACCAGCACACCCAGACCGGGCGCGGACACCAGCGATGCGATGACAACCATCGCAAGGCTCATCATGATGGTTTGGTTTACGCCCGCCATAATGTTGGGAAGCGCCAACGGGATCTGCACGTTGAAAAGCTTTTGCCGCTTCGTCATGCCAAAGGCGTCGGCTGCTTCAATCACATCCGGATCGACCAGCCTAATACCGAGGTCAGTCAAACGGACCACTGGCACGATGGCGTAGAGGATGATTGCAATCCCGTAGAGCTTTGGCTCGGTCACCGAAAACAGGAAGATCAGAGGGATCAGGTAAACAAAGGGCGGCAGGGTTTGGAGCATGTCCAAAATGGGGATCATGATGCGCTGCACCCGGTCACTTCGAGACATGGCAATGCCGATCGGCACCCCGAGAAGCACGCAGGTCACCGCGCAGACAAAGATGATCGCAAGCGTCTGCATCGTGTAGGTGTAGTAATCAACAAAGCCCAAGAACCCGAAGCAGATCACCACCAGCCCGACAAGCTTCATCTGCCGGCTCACCGCCCATGCGACAAGCATTAACAGCGGGATCATGACGAACCATGGCACTGCCTGCATGACCCAAAGCGCTTCGTTCAGCGCCCAGCTTAGCGGCTGCGTCAAAGGGTCGACGACCACTTTCAGACTGTCTTTGATGGCGAGAAACCCTTGCTCAAGCCCGCTGGTCAATTCGCGCGATTGCGGGAAGGACGGGCAGGCATCATGAAGCGCGTCCATTGAGGGAAACGGCGTTTCCCAAGGCGAAACTTCAACGTCGCCGCCAGATGTTTGGGCAAGCAATTGCGCCATCGACGTCATGCCGCCATCGTCGGCGCTGCTACCGCACCAGTTTCGCAGGCCGAGCCCGTCGAATATAAAATCGTACGTCGCCATCCATCCCTCATCCGGGCGTGAATTGCGGCCCTTTACCTATTGATATGTTTTATCGCCGAAAGGGCCGGATCAGCTGATCCCGCCCTTTCGAATAGTTGCCTAAGATGCCGGCAATCACGCGCAGACATCACACCGGGCAAAGAGCGGCACCAATTGGCGCCGCTCCGACTGGCTTATTTCAGCAGGGCTGCCAGCTTTGCAGTGGCGGCTTCGTTGATCCAGCCGCTCCACTCATCAGGGTTGTTCTTCAGGAAATAGACAGCCGCTTCTTCGTTTGAGGCGTTGTTGTCCTGCTTCCAAGCCAAGAGCTGGCTCATGGTTTCCGTCTTGAACGTTACCTTGCCCATCATGGCGGCAATGTCAGGATGCGACGTCATGAAATCCTTGGTCACAATCGTCAGCACAGGTGCTGCGGGAAAGGACGAAGCTTTGGGGTCAGGCGCATCGGCGTTTTGCAGAGGCGCAAATGCCTCGGCGTCGTAACCGCCCAGATCAACGCTGGTCATGTCGAACATGCCAAGCGGCGTCGTCGGGCCCCAGTAGTAGCCGAACCAAGGTTCTTCGCTCTCATAGGCCGCAGCCATTGACGTTGCCAGCGTTTCGCCTGAACCGTGATTGAAGACCTCGATGCCACTGTCTTCGAGGTTGAAGGCGCGGATCAGGTTATCATTGACGATACGGCAGCCCCAGCCATCGGGACAGTTGTTAAACATGCCACCAACCAATTCGGGGTTGGCCATCACGCCTTCGATTGTCGCAAGTTCCGGATGCGCTTCGACCAAATAGGTCGGAAGCCACCAGCCCTCGACACCCCCGGGCTCAAGCACGCTGCCAAGCTCTTCGATCTTGCCGTCTGCTTTTAACTTTTCGTACGCATCACCCGCCGAATTGGTCCAAAGCTCGGTCACGATGTCCGGCTCGTTGTTTTCGGACAGCGACGTCATTGCCGGTGTGGTGTCGGATGGTACAGCGGTCACGTCACAGCCATACCCCTGTTCCATCAGAAATTTGGATACTGACGTCACAATGGCGGCTGAGTCCCAATTCATCTGAGTGATCGTGACTTCACCGCATTGTTCCTGCGCCAAGGCCGCCGAGGGGGCCGCAAGTGCTGCGAATGCAGCGCCTATTATCAGGCTCTTCATAGGGCGTATCTCCTTTGATTTTCGTATTGAGGCGGGTCAAAGCCAAACTTCTGGCGTACCCACGCAAAGCTCATGAACGTCGCAATCGCCATTCAAGCAGCCGAACTGCTCACTATTTTTACAGAAACAGAAGAATGTAGATTTGCGACATGTGATGTCGCTTTCAGGATGGCACGTATCCTATTGGTGGACGGATGCAACCGTATAGTTGTGGCCGTCCCTTAGCATTCGCCGCGATTTTAGCTTCGATGCGAAGGCAAAAAACGAACTGCCAGCCAGATTTCCGCCAGCTCTGGTATAGATTGTTATCGGTCCGTTTGTGCCTCAAGCAGCGCCGCAAGCGCGCTACGAGGCTGCACCACATCTGCCAATGTGTAGCCATCGAGCGTGGCGAAAAACGCCTCTTGCGCCAGAGCGAGCGGTCCTCTTAGCCCGCAAGCTGGCAGGATCAGACAAGATTTATCGGCTCCAAAACACTCGGCGACTTGATCATTGCGCTTCATCGCCCGCACCACTTCGCCAATGCTGATCAGATCGGCGCTGCGCCCAAGGATCAAGCCGCCGTTGCGTCCGCGCTCGGACGCAGCAAAACCCTCAGCTACAAGCTGTGTCGCAACTTTTGACAGATGATGCTCCGACAAACCGTAGAGCGAGGCGATCTGCGACGTCGGCACCCGCGCAGGTGCGCGCACTGCTAACGTCATCAGTATTCGTAAGGCATAATCAGTGAACTTGTCTAACTGCATGGTGTGATATTTAGCATTTGAATTACGCAATTAAAAGTGCTACATAATGCGCATTGATTTTACTTATTAACGAGGTCTCTCATGACACTGTCCGAAGCTATTTTATGGCCTGGCACCAAAGCCTGCGAGAAAGTTGGCATTGATCCAGAGGGCGAGGCAGGACTGCTACGCTGGCTGGTCAATACGCTTGTCTATTTGGTGGTAGGCCTGATTTTCGTCTGGATCGTCGTGGTGTGAGTATACCGCCGCGCATTCCTGTCACTGTAGATCAAATTCAAATTGTCGTAGCGCAGTTTTACGCCCGTGCCCGCGCTGACCCCGTGCTTGGACCGGTCTTTGCCGCGCATGTGATGGATTGGGAGCAGCACGAGGCAAAGATCGTGCGTTTCTGGCGAAACGCCTTGTTGCTTGAGCGGTGTTACGACGGCAACCCGATGCAGGTTCATGCGGCAGCGGGCGACGTTAGATCCGACCATTTTGCGGTATGGCTTTCGCTGTTCGATAAGGCTCTTAAGCAGGAGTTGCCGCCTGCCCTCGCACAAGCATGGTCAGTATTGGCCCATAGGATCGGGCGTGGGCTTAGTTACGGCCTGCCCTTGTCATGTGGTGCAACTGCGGTGCCCGATTTGAGCTAAGTGGCGATCGGGCGCTTCGTTCGTCATGATCGCCGATCCGCTGCCGAGAAAATCACGCGCTCCCAAATTTGCGTGCAACAGATCCGTTCAGCAGGTCGCACCAACCCGTCGCGCTCCATCCGCCGCAGCAGGTGCAAGATACCGCTGTTGCTCATCCCGAGGGCATCCCGTAGCTCCGCTTGAGTTCGTGGACGCGCGAGCGCTTTGAACACATATGTTCGCCGCTCTTCAGCCCTGCCGTGCCTGCGTTGGGCGGAGCGACGGAGCTCGCTGTTTCCGGGCATCAGTGCACCTCGTGTTTGCTTGTTGCGCGTTCGCGCAGCTGCTCAAGTGCATCGTCGACTGTGGCGGCAAAATCGATCAGTTGGCGCGTCAGCCCGTGGATCTCTAATACGTTTCGGATATCGGGGGTCGCTCCGGTCAGCCAGATTGCGACACCTTGTTTTTGGGCTTTTTTAGCAAGGCTCTCAATCATATTAGCACCAGTCGAGTCGAGGAAAGGAACGGATGAGAAGTCGACAATCAGCGCCTTATGGGTGTCCTGAATACGGTCAAGCACCGAGCCAATGGAGGCGGTCGCGCCGAAGAAAAGCGCACCGGTGATCCGGTAGATGACCACGTCGGGATTTGCGCCATGCTCTTCTCGGTATTTGCCGCGCGGCTGGGCAGTATCAGCCTCGTCGCGGCCAACGAAGGCGCTATCGGTCGCTACTTCTGTTGTCTGGCTCATTCGATGAATAAACAGGACCGACCCGAGCGCAAAGCCAACGACGATGGCCTCGGTCAGATCGCGGAAGATAGTCAGGAAGAAGGTTGCGCCCAATACAGTCGCCTCCCCCCAGCCTGAACGAACCAGCACGGCGATGGCCGGTTTCTCGATCATGTTCCATGCAACGATTGCCAGAACACCGGCGAGTGCGGCCAGCGGGATGTAGGAGGCGAGCGGTGCGGCGACCAGCATGAACAAGAGCAGGAACACGGCGTGAAGCATACCTGCAACCGGACCATGCGCACTGGCTCGCACATTGGTAGCGGTGCGCGCTATGGTGCCCGTCACGCAAAAGCCGCCGAAAAGCGAAGAGCCGATGTTGGCTACGCCCTGTGCCACGAGTTCGCAGTTCGATCGGTGCCGCCGGCCGCTCATGCCATCCGCGACGACAGCAGAAAGGAGCGACTCGATGGCGCCCAGCAAGGTAAAGGAGATAGCGGCCGGAAGGACAGCAGGGATGCTGGCCATCGAAAGCGTTGGCAGGCTTGGCACTGGAAGCGATGAAGGAATGCCGCCGAACTTGGAGCCGATGGTCTGCACTGGCAGCGTGAGCAGTGTCGTGGCGGCCGCAGCAAAACCGACGGCGATCAACATGCCTGTCCAGCGTGGCTGCAAGCGTCGCAAACCGAGGGTAATACACACTGTCGCTGCGGAAACGCTAAGGGCAGCGGGCGACAGGCTCAATCGCGCTTCCCATAATAGGGGTATCTTCTCTAATAACGCGCCGGGCTCTTCCTCCAGCGTCAGGCCGAACAGTTCTTTGACTTGGCTGGCAAATATGATGACTGCGATCCCGGCAGTAAATCCAACCGTGACCGGAAACGATATAAACTTAATGAAGGTTCCCATCCGCAGAAAACCTGCGGCTGCCATCATCAACCCCGACAGAAACGTCGCAAGTATCAGCCCGTCAATCCCGTGCTGAGCCACGGTGACCGCGACCAGTACGATGAAGGCCCCCGCTGGGCCCCCGATCTGAAAGCGCGATCCACCGAGTAGTGATACGAGAAATCCGCCGACGATTGCGGTATAAAGTCCTTGCGCCGGAGTCGCGCCGGACGCGATAGCGATGGCCATCGAGAGCGGCAGCGCGACAATGGCGACAGTTAACCCGGCGACGGCGTCGGCGCGCAAATGCGTTAGCCCGTAACCTTCGCGCAGGACCGTGACGAGCTTTGGAGTGAAAAGCTCGGCGAAGCTCGCGGCGTCGCGCTGTCTGGTGGACTGGTCATTCATTTGGGCCGCACCTTTGAAGGTAGCGGCGGGATCGTCGGCTTGGTGTCGGCGGTCGCCGTCGCGGGTTGAGAGGTCAGTAAGTTGGGGGAGGCATCTTCAGCCGCACACCGCATCCGCTCGCAATGCTTTCGGAGCCCTCTTTGATCAGTTCGATGCCAGCAAGTTCAAGCGCTGCTACTACTTTGGTCAGGCTTTCTATGAGGCCACGGACATTGCCGCTGCTGGCCTCCATGCGCTGTACCGTCGGCACCGACAGCCCGGCCAGTTCAGCCAAGGTTTTCTGATCAATGCAAAGCAGGGCGCGCGCTGCGCGCATTTGAGGGCCAGTGATCATGATGCATATCCTGAAGGTTATAACCGCTATCTATGAGATGCATCCAGATATGTCAAATATCACCGACGCATTTTTGCAGTCTGCTGAGACTCAATCATAGTTCTATGCGATCGGAAGCAATAGCTTACCCTATGCAGGTGATTTTGCAAGCGGAGGTAGAGTCTTGGACGAGCCTTCGCGCAGTGATGCCTTACGGCCAGTAAGTAAGACCCGCCGAGTCGTTTTTGGGCTTTGATGGCCCTTCAGAACGGATCAACAAGCGCTCGTTTATGGGACGTGCGCCAACGGGGCAATTTCACGCTACCAAAAACTCCGTTCCAAACCCAAGTGCTTGTTGCAGTTTTCTCGTTGCGTTGCGACAGCCGCCATTCGCTGAAAAGCAGAATTCTCGTAAAATGGGCTCGGAGTTGCCTTCCGCGGTGCAGAAAGTACCCTCAATTCGTGGCTGATTGAATGTCGGCTGTCGCCATCGACGCACGGCATCCTCGCACCTGCAGCGAATGCACACTTTCCGCCCTTCGTGTTGAAAAATTTCGGGCTTGGTCCCAATGTCGCCTTCCGAGACACGTTAGTTCGACATCTTGGCATCGACACTATGGCATCCACATTCTGCACGCCTGCACCACCACTTACCGCATCATCTCCAGCCGACGCGCTGTGAATTGTTTGGACTCGGCAGAAATTTGAACGGGTTTGACCACTGTGGTCTCTTGTCTGTGCTGTGGTCTCGACGCAGGCTGGGAGTAGACCTGCCTGGAGGGAACTGATGCCTGTCATAAATCGCTTTGCCGAAATGTTGCCGGAAATTACCGCATGGCGGCGCGATATCCATGCCCATCCCGAATTGCGCTTCGAGGAGCATCGAACCGCAGCGTTCGTCGCCTCGAAACTTGAAGAATTTGGCTGTGATGAGGTGATAACTGGCTTTGGCGGCACCGGCGTGGTTGGAGTTATCAACGGCAAATCCGGATCTGCGGGCAAGACCATTGGATTTCGTGCTGATATGGATGCTCTGCCGATCCAAGAGACGACCGGCTTGCCGCATGCCTCGACCATTCCTGGAAAGATGCATGCCTGCGGCCACGATGGACACACTTCGATGCTTTTGGGCGCGGCGAAGTATTTGGCTGAGACACGCAATTTTGCCGGCAGGGTCGTGCTGGCCTTCCAACCAGCCGAAGAGGGCGGCGGCGGTGCGCGTGCGATGATCGAGGCCGGCTTAATGGACCGTTGGGCCATTGAAGAGGTCTATGGGATGCACAACATGCCTGGAATTTCAGCTGGGGAATTCGCCGTGCGCACGGGACCGCAAATGGCGTCACCGGATAAATTTGAGATTACCGTGCGCGGCACAGGGGGCCACGGCGCGATGCCACACAAGGGTGTAGATACGACACTGGTCGCCGCCCAGATCGTTGTCGCGCTGCAATCCATCGTATCGCGGAACTTTGACCCAATGGACAAGGTCGTCGTGTCGGTTTGCGGATTTCGCACCGAAACCGCCACCTATAATGTGATCCCTGACTCAGTCCAGTTGCTTGGGACAGTACGGACGTTCAATACACAAGCTCAGCACCAAGTGCGTGCGCGTATCGACGCCTTGGCGGCGGCAACTGCCCTTGGCTATGGTGCGGAGGCAGAAGTCAGGCATATGTCTGGGCCACCTCCACTGGTCAACCACGCGCGGGAAGCAGATATGGCGGCCGAGGCAGCTCTGGCAGTGTCTGGCGTGGCCCACCGTAATTTGGATCCGATAATGGCTGGCGAGGATTTTTCAGAGATGTTGTTGGAACGTCCCGGCGCTTATCTGTTCATTGGCAACGGCGATGGCGCGGACCTTCACAATCCGTCCTATGAGTTCAACGATGAGGTGATCCCCGCAGGCTGCAGTTGGTTTGTCACAATGGCAGAAGGGCGCTTGTCGATCGCGTGAGCGGTGAATAGTGCCGCCGCAACACCTTGCAATATCAAATCTTAGCGGAGAAGTTCGCTGAGTGTGTTGTGTCGATCAGTCGAGCACACCGGCCGTTCACCTGAATGTCCAACACCACAGTGCAGCTTCTGCATTGCCGACATTGGCGGCACCGCAATAAATGCGTAAGATGTGCCCGACAACTTAGGGGACCTTGATGGAACGTGAACCGAACTTAATACTCTCAGGCGCTTCTAAGCGTATCGTCGAAGACCGCGTCCCCTTTAAGGTGGACATCTACAAACTCGAGGGCGGGAACGGCTGGTCGCTCGAAGTGGTAAAAAAAGATGGAACGTCCATCGTCTGAGACGATCTATTTGACGACGACCATGCAGCGTATGAGGAAGCGGTTGCTACCATTCGCGCAGAAGGTGCTCAGACGTATTCCAAAGGCGGATCAAATGTAATTTCTTTCAACCGGTGATCCGCCCACACGGCGCTAAGCGGACCTTTATGCTCGGCTCAGCGCGGCGAATGACCGGTCAGTGTTTCGGTTTCAAAGGGTCGTCGCAACACTCAAACCTTTATATGACACTTAACAAGCGATGTATTTGGAGATGGCTCGTTACCTGTGCTGCGGTTATTGAAAATGAGCTTTAAGATCTCTCAAGTCATTCGTACTGGCTCGAATGATTCAGAAACCTTGGCAGCCCGATTACATCGTTCAACTCGTCGAAGCTCGCCATTCTATCCCGGAACGGAGCATTCGAACCACTTCCCTTGAGGCTGGCATAATAGGCCTGCCCGTGACGCAACATCGCCCGAGCAATACCACCGGGAAAGATGACCAATTTGAACCCAATGTCGTGGAGGTCTTGTGCGAAATTCATTGGGGTCATACCACCTTCAACCATGTTCGCAAGCAGCGGAATACGACCCGCAAACCGGGATGAGATTTGCTGCATTTGGTCAAGGTTGCGCGGTGCCTCAATGAATAGTACGTCGCCACCAGCTTCGGCATACTTTTCAGCCCGGTCCAGCGCGGCATCAAAGCCTTCTACAGCGATAGCATCTGTCCGGGCAATGATTTGAAAATTGTCCGAATGGCGGGCGTCACAAGCAGCGCGGATCTTGCCAACCATTTCTCCGACCGGAATGAGTTTCTTGCCCGCCAGATGGCCGCATCGCTTGGGAAAGCTTTGATCCTCAAGTTGGATTGCTTGCGCGCCTGCGCGCTCAAACCCCCGAACAGTACGCTGCACGTTCATGGCATTGCCAAAGCCGGTATCTCCATCAACGATCAAGGGAAGTTGAACCCGATCTGCAATGAGTTCGATGGTTGAGATAACTTCTGACACAGACACCAGGCCCAGGTCCGGCCGCGCGAGCCTGGTATAGGCAATCGCTGCTCCAGATAAATAGATACACTCAAATCCAGCCTGCTCGGCCAACAACGCAGTGAAAGGATCATAAACGCCAGGTGCGATAATGCCTTGTCCAGTGTTGGATAGCAGTGCCTTCAGGTCGGTCATGATACATCTCCGTGCGTCGTTGTTCTTGTAGTCCATATTTCGGCGGTCGAGCTTGGGCTGCGGTCGTATTCCATACGATGCTCATAGGTGTCTGGGCGGTAAAGCCCGCTGATATATTCGACGACCAGTCCGACGTCGTCATACACCAGTCGTTGAACTGAGAGCAGCGGCTCGCCCGGCTCAATCTGCAGAAGTTGCGCGACCTCAGGAGCTGCCAACTTTGCACTGATTGACTGCTCGGCTTTAGCAATGCGATGCCCTGCCCGCTCGATCAAACGCAACAAGGGCGTGTCACGCATTTCATTATCCGTGAAACTGCGGCCGATATCTTCGGGAAGCCAAGTTGTCAGGTGGCTGAACGGAACGCCATCCAGACTGCGCACCCGGATAGCGCGTTGCATAACCGAGCCTTCTGGTTTGACCATGACGCTACAAATATGCGGCGGTGCCACGGCATAGGTCAGTTCGATCAGATCCACATCTGTCTCCAGCCCAAGAGCCACGAGGTTCTCGATGTTGCCGGAAAGACTTGCCATAACCGGTGACGAATGGTCATGCTGATGCCGCGCGAAAGTACCCCGCCCCCGCTGGCGCTCGACCAACCCTTCGGTGGTCAGGCGACCCATGGCCTTGCGTATCGTTATGCGGGAAACATTGAAACGCTCGGCAAGCCAAATCTCTCCCTGCATGGGCTCGGTTCCAGAATATACACCATCAGCTATTTCCTGCTTCAGGATCAGATAAACGCGATGGTGCTTGGGCCACAGATTGTCGTCGGCCTGAGAGCCAATGATGGCCGAACTGTCACCCTGCGTCACTTCAAGTCCCCAAATTTCCAATCCCAGCACCTTCACATGTTTAGCTGGTGTCCCGTGCTGATCCAAGCTAAATGTTCTATTGACATAACATTAACACTGAGTAGCATCACGCTTGTCAAACAAACCTTATTAAAATGTGTCTCGGGAGGACCCAATGTTAAAATTTTCCGGTCAGTCGCGCCGTCGTTTCATCACTGCTGCAGCTGCGCTTGGCGCTGTCGGGCTTACTTTGGGGGCAGGTGTCGCCAAGGCGGCCGATGATTGGCCTGCAGATCCGATCAACATAGTAGTTCCGTTCAAAGCGGGCGGGTCCGCTGACCGAATGGCGCGCACATTGGCTGAGCCTCTGAGCGCGGAACTTGGCGTTCCAGTTGTGGTCGAAAACCGACCCGGCGGCGCAGGAGGTTTAGGGGCGACATATGTCAGCCAACAACCCGCCGACGGTAACACAATGTTGCTAATGCAAGCGACGCCATACCTTGCGAATGCGATCCTTGTCGGCGGGGCACCAGTCAAGTGGGAGGATTTCAGCTTCCTAAACGCCCAGTGGAACGATTATGCCATTTGGGCCGTCCACAAGGACAGCCCCTATCAGACATTCGATCAATTGGCCGAGGCGATGAAGGAGCCGGGCAAGGTGTCTTCGGGCATCATCTACGGCAATGGCGGGCACCTGCAGACACTCCTTGCAATGCAGGCTTTGAATATCCCCGAGACGAATGTCCGCTTCGTCACATATGACGGCGGTGCCCCTCTCCGGACAGCGCTGGCAGGCAATCAGGTTGATTTCGAGGTGCTTGCTGCCCGCGGTGCCGCCTCTGTGATGGACAACCTGCGTGTCTTGTCGGTGGTGAATGACAATGATCCGGACAGCATGGGAGCGCCATTGTTGAATGATGCGCTTTCTGCCCTCGGTGCAGACCCCCAGCCGATCATCGGTGGCAATATTACCGGTCTGTTGGTTCCATCCGCCCTTAAGGCCGATCACCCGGATCGATATACACGGCTGGTATCTGCCTACGAAACAGTTGTGACAAGCGAAGCCTATAAAGCGGCGGCAGTCGAGGCCGGAATTGGGTCGGACTGGTTAGGCCCAGAAGCCAGCCAGGCGATGGTAGATAGTGCCTATCAGGCACTGTCCGAGCTCAGCGATGTCATTAAGTGACCAACTGAGAGCGATGCCCCGAGTGTAGCTCGGGGCATCGCTCTATTGCGCACCTGCGTCCCGGCTGATCTGCGAGGATAATTTAATGAGCCAAATGCCGCACGACCAGACAGAAGCCTCTCATGGCCGCCCCGACTGGGGTGCTCTGATTTTTGCCTGCCTGCTTGCCGTTGCCGTTCTGGTTTTCGCGTGGTCCGTGGTCAGCACGGCTCGGCGGACGACAGACTGGCTGTTGATCGCACCTGGGGCTATGATTGCGGCCTTCGCATTTATCTATGCGGGAATTGTGGATTTGCGGATCAAGCGGCACGTCGCTGACCTGGCCGTGAAGGCACGCAGCGAAGCGGCGCAACCGGTCATTCTCATAGGACTAACATGCGTTTTTGCCGGTGCGGCTCCCTTCATCGGCTTTGATCTGGGTTCGGGGATATTTATTTTGCTTTGTCTGTTGGTGCAGGGAGAGCGGTGCTGGTGGAAACTCGCTTTGGCCTCAATCGGGGGCGCCGCAGTGATGAGTTGGGTCTTTGTGGACCTACTCATGGTCCGCTTACCGGTAATTTTTCTATAGGTAGAGTTCCCTTCCGATGACGATGAAAGCACAGTTTAAATGATAGACCTATCGGCGTTCTCCTCCGCACTAAGCCTTTTGGGAAGCGATCCTATGGCTTGGCTGGTGGTCATTCCCGGCCTTTTTATTGGTCTGATTTTCGGCGCGATCCCTGGTCTGTCTATTTCAATTGCCATGGCAGTGTTCCTGCCCGCGACGCTCTACATGGAGTTTCTTCCGGCAATTCTGTTCCTGACAGCGATTTTCACTGGTGGTGGGTTTGGCGGGGCCGTGCCTGCGATCCTAATGAATATTCCAGGCACCTCAAGTGCTGTCGCCACTGCATTTGACGGCTATCCGATGGCACGATCAGGACTTCATGGCGAGGCGCTCGGCACTGGTCTCGTGGCCTCGGCAGTCGGGACATTGTTCGGCTATGTTATCTTGCTGTTCATCGTCAGCCCTGTTGCCACGTTGGTACTCATGCTGGGACCGACCGAGATGCTGACCGTCGCAATCTGGGGCCTATTGCTGATTGCGGTGCTAAATGATGCCAGCATCGCCAAGGGCGTGGCCGCTGGCCTTCTTGGGATTTTGATCAGCACCATTGGTTACTCTGACACTGGCATGATGCGCGGCACCTTCGGCAGCATGTATCTGTTAGACGGTATCCCCCCGATTCCAGCGTTGATTGGTCTGTTCGCGGCCTCAGAACTGATCAATATGTCCGGCTGCGGTGACTACCTCGTCGCCGACCGCGAGCTCCGCAAAATCCGGCTTGGTCCAATTCTTAAAGGTGTTAAGGCGTCGCTACGCGCTTGGCCGCAAGTGCTGCGCGGATCGGCAATCGGCACAGCGATCGGTATTATTCCCGGGGTCGGTGCAAGTGTGGCGAATCTCGCCTCCTACGCCGCGGCAAAGCGCCTGGCGCGCAACCCCGAGAGCTTTGGCAAGGGTAACCCGGCAGGCGTCATAGCATCGGAATCCGCCAACTCTTCATCCGAAGGCGGCGGTATGGTTACGCTTCTCGCGCTTGGCTTGCCTGGCGGCGCGGGAACTGCAATTCTGCTTGGTGCTTTTGCCATGCACAATGTCACCGGTGGACCGCGTTTCATTTCAGAAAGCAAAGATATTGTTTATGCCCTCAT
This sequence comes from Sulfitobacter brevis, assembly GCF_900112755.1. Taxonomy (GTDB): domain Bacteria; phylum Pseudomonadota; class Alphaproteobacteria; order Rhodobacterales; family Rhodobacteraceae; genus Sulfitobacter; species Sulfitobacter brevis. Next base: position 28,077 of record NZ_FOMW01000004.1, read on the forward strand.
CTTGGGAAACATCGTGCAGGCGATCCTGCTGATGGGCGTCGGCCTTATCTTCGTATTTGGCGCCAGCTACATCGTGAAGGTCCGGCTCAGCTACCTGATCCCTTTCGTACTTACCGTCTCGATGATGGGGGCTTTTGCTATCACCGGATCTATGGTCGGTCCGCTCACTGTTGCCGGAGCTGGAGCCCTTGGCTGGGTAATGCGTCGATATGGCTACCCAGTGACGGCAACTGTCGTTGGTCTGCTGATCGGTCCGATGGCCGAAGGCGAATTGACGCGAAGTTGGCAAATCTCGGGCGGCGACCCGACTTTTCTTCTCAACCGCCCGATAACACTGGTAATGTTCGCATTGCTGCTGGTCACGATCACCTTCGTGCTTATTAGCCGCAAACGCAGCCGGGCGGAGGTGAAATACGATGTCTGATACGAGAACTTTGACGGAACCCCGCGGCACTGTCGCAAAAATCCGAGAAGCGCACCGGATCTTGGCGCAGGATGGTACCGACTTACTCTATATCGACCGTCACTTTTTGCACGAAGGGTCGCATCACGCATTTGCCAGCTTGCGCGAAGCAGGGCGCAGCATCCGCCAGCCAGCGCTAACTTTTGGTGTTGCAGACCACTACGTCCCCTCAAGTCCGGAACGGGCTAACGAAGTGACGGCGACTATGATCGATAGGTTGGATCGCAATACGCGCGACTTCGGCATAGATAGCTTCGGTATCGGTGATCCCCGCCGCGGCATCGTGCATGTTGCTATGCCGGAACAAGGATTAAGCCTGCCCGGCACCACGATCGTCTGCGGCGACAGTCACACGGCCACACATGGTGCCTTTGGGGCCTTCGCGTTTGGCATCGGTGCCTCCGAAGTGGCCCACGTACTGGCGACGCAGACGCTGTGGCAGATGCCCATGCCTGTCATGCGCATCCGCATTGAGGGGCAGTTACCCACAGGTGCTACTGCCAAGGATCTGGCGCTGACGATCATTTGGCGGATCGGGACAGGCGGTGCAACTGGTCATGCCGTAGAATATGACGGCAGCGCCGTAGCCGCCCTTTCAATGGAAGAACGCATGACATTGTGCAATATGACCATCGAAATGGGCGCGCGTTCAGGGCTTGTTCCACCGGATGACACGACATTTGAGTGGCTCAAGGGGCGTCCAATGGCCCCCAAAGGGAAAGCCTGGAAGAGCGCTGTTGCTGAATGGCGTGCGTTGCGGCCCGATCCAAACGCAACCTACGACAAGGAAATACTTATCGACGCGGATGATGTCAGCCCAATGGTCACTTGGGGAACCAGCCCGGAGCAGGTGGCCCCAGTAGACGCCGCTGTTCCAGCAGATGCGGATCCAGATGCTTTGGATTACATGGGACTCGCCGCCGGGGTGCCGTTAACCACCATCAACATCGACCGCGCGTTCATTGGAAGTTGCACAAATGGTCGGTTGAGCGACCTGCGCGCCGCAGCAGTCATCCTAAGCGGGCGCCGTGTCGTCGTCCCTTTGTTGGTTTCGCCTGGATCTGATGACGTCGCCCGCCAAGCAGAATCCGAGGGTATTGCAGAGATTTTCCGCGCCGCTGGGGCGGAATGGGGCGCGAGCGGATGTTCTTTGTGTGTCAGTATGAACGGAGACTTAGTTGCATCCAACGAACGCTGTGCCTCGACCTCTAATCGGAACTTCAAAGGCCGGCAGGGACCCGGTGCGCGGACACATCTTATGAGTCCGCAAATGGTCGCCGCAGCAGCAATCACTGGGCGCATCACGGACGCGCGCACCATGGCGCCACAGGACTGCCTTGGAGACCCGTCATGAGCGGCATGCAGACGATCAACGGTGTGGCGAGCGCCCTGCCCCGCGCAAACATCGACACCGATCAAATCATTCCCGCCAGGTTCATGAGCCGCTCACGCGCAGATGGTTACGGCAGCCAATGTTTTTATGATCTGCGATTTACCCAAGAAGGCACGCCCCGGGCAGACTGGCCACTCAGGCACTTGTCCGAGGGTCCCACAGTACTGGTCGCGGGAGAGAATTTCGGCTGTGGATCATCGCGCGAAGCTGCCGTGTATGCTTTGATGGACTTTGGCGTGAAGGTCATCATCGCCGCAAGTTTTGGCGACATTTTTCAATCCAATGCCGGAAAGAACGGGCTTCTAACCATCATATTGCCTGCTGCCCACATTCGTGAAATTTTCGCAATGCTGCACGTCGACCCTGAGATGCAGATCTCCATTGATCTGCCCGGCCAGCGACTTTGTGCCGGTGAGATCAATATCAGTTTTGAGATAGATGCCCGGCTCAAATACCGCTTGGAACGTGGACTGGATGAATTGTCAGCGACACTGGAACTGGAGGACTGCATCGTAGCCTTCGAAGCCAAACACCTTGGGTCATCCGCTTGGCGAGTGCCTTTGAAACCTGAACCAAGACCAGACTGATCGCCGCAGACAAACCAGAGCTAAAGCTAAAATTTTCGACGGAACCGCCGAAATGGCGCCAATTGCATTTGCAAAAAGGACCTTCCAGCGATGAAAAACACTTGTGATCTGCACGACAAATTTGGCGAAGTGCTCGAAATTATACCCTTCGGCCTGCGCTCGTATGGAAGTCGCTCGGCCTTTTCAGGGCCGGTAGAAACGGTGAAATGCTTCGAGGATAATTCTCGCATTCGTGAATTGGCGCAAACCGCTGGAAACGGCCGTGTCCTTGTCGTGGATGCCGGCGCATCGCTGCGCTATGCTGTGATGGGTGACATGATCGCCGGAAACTACAGCAGAAATGGCTGGGCCGGCGTGATAATTTGGGGTGCAGTGCGAGACGTCACGGAACTCGCAAAACTCGACCTCGGCATCATGGCTCTGGGCAATATTATGCGCCCGTCTATCAGATGTAGCGAAGGTCAGACTGGCGTACCGATACGCATCGGAGAGGCACGGATCAGCAAAAACGCCTTCTTAGTTGCTGACGAAGATGGTGTAATCGTCTTCCCGGAAAGTGTTGCATACCCAATCTAATAGACGAAATAAGGTACTATTCAGCCGGTATGTTGCTGCAGCAAAACTTTTTTTGAGCGGTGCAAGTCCATGTGCAGCTCGACAGGATGATGGCGCGCAATGAAGTGCTAAACGACGTGTATAGGCGGCGACTCTTTGCCACACAGTGCATATTTAGTAATCTCCAACCAAGCTGAGCCACCGTCCGCGATGTGGACCTGCACATGATACAGACACCGCCATCTTGTTTGCAATCTAAGACCGCGATGTCAGATCAAAGATTAAACTGTCGTTCGCTATGGAGTCGTACATTTCCGCGACCGCAGGATCATGACCGGGGATCAGACGATCCGGGCTGCCAGCAAGTCGTAACACCTTGTCTTGGCTGTCGAGTGCGTCCCCGACATTAGCGATGATCGGAAACGGTTTGCCGCTGTCGATATTCGCGTAGAAATGCGCGGCATCCGAGGCCAGACAAAGCCGCCCTCTCGCCGTCTCAACTGTCAGAGCCTGAAGCCCCAGAGAATGCCCGGGCACATGGTGCAACCGGATGCCATCGGCTAAATCGATATCCCCGCTCACAAAATCAACCCGCCCACCATAATTTAGGGCGACCATGAGCTGGACGTCCGAAAGTTCGAACGGAGCGCGCATAAGCGTGTGGCGCATGTATCTCCCAGTTGCGAAGTTCATTTCGCTCTCTTGCAAAACAAAACGCGCATTGGGCAATTTATCCATGTTGCCAGCGTGATCGTAGTGCAGATGAGTAATTACGACGGTGTCGATATCTTCTGGCGCAACACCCAAACCCGCAAGCGCCTCGATCGGGCAGCGCAGGAAATCTCGGTTACGAGTCTGAGCACGTGCGGCATTAAAGCCGGTATCGACCAAGAGTACCCTACCCGCGTTTTTAATGAGCCAGACATAGTAAAAAATCGGGAGCGGCCCGTCGTGGGGGTCTGCTCCCATGAAGTAGTCCGACGCGGGTCGCATCGACTGCGCGTACTTGATCGCATAGACCTCGTATTGTGCAGGTTTTTTCATGGACGACGCTCCTCTATCCGTGCCAGTGCGGCGCAAAAGTGCGGCCGGAAACGGTCCGGATCCTCGATCATCGGGAAGTGGCCCAGACCGTCCATCTCGTGAAATGTCGCAGTGCTGCCGCCAATTTCGTTCAACAATTGCCGCGTATTTGCAGGGGAGGCAGAATAGTCATAGCTGCCCGTCAGCAACTCGATCGGCACTCCGCAGGTACGCAGTGCAGGTGCAAGTCGCTTGCCGTCGTATTCCTCGGAGTAGTAGCCCAGATCGCCCATATAAACACCAGGCCGGGCTTGTGCATAAATCGCGCAGGCCTCGTCGCGTTGCTTTTGCGGGCAACCCGGGCCGAGCATGGCACGTACGTAGGCCGGATTGTGTTGGCTGTCGGCAATACGGGCGTCGGTGAGCAACTCACTTTTTCGCCCCGGCGAGATGAGAGGCGCTTCGAGCGCCACGACCCCGCGCAAGAGGTCAGGACGTTGCGCGGCCACAGTCAACGCCATGGATGCCCCCATTGAACATCCGACCAAAATGACCGGCTCCTGTACTATTTCGTCTATAAAGGCTACCACCCATTGAAGGTATCGTGCTTCGGTAAGTTTGTACTGGGCGGTTGTTTCGACATTGTCCGCGCCGGAAGATAACCCGTGCCACGGCATATCGAATGCCAAAAGCCGGTGGTTCTTTTGAAGCTTTGTATCCGCAAGTTGATGCAGGAATTGCCGCGCATCAGCTCCAGCAGTATGCAAAAAAACGACAGGCGTGCCCTGCCCCGCCTCCATATAATGAAGACGGGCAAACGTCCCGTCAGGCAAGGCAACGACCCGATGGCGGCTTGTGACATTCGACACGTCATGGAGAAAGTTAAAGCCAGTATAAGGAGTCGGCGCGGGACGGGCTAATTCAATCAAACGTTCCAATGCAGCAAGCGCTTGAGCGAGCGCAACAGGCGAGCCTGTCACCGCCGGACCTTGCTCATTGCGGATCAGAGCCCCGAAGGAATGAAGGCCCGGGGCCGGATCGGCACGCAAGACCTCAGCCCAAAGTGCCATTGGGGCTTCGAGCGTAATGCCGCCCCCGTGAGTGTCGAGGAAAAGAGGTTCCTCACAAAGGTGAAGCGTCCAAGACTGATCGGCAATGCGCAGGGTTAGCGGCAGGTCCAGCCCGCGACAAGACCAGCAGAAAATCGTGTCTTCGGCGGCTTGCTGCAGCCAGTTTTTAATCTGGTCAGTCATTTAACGTTAGCTGCGAGAAAGGTAAATATTTCGGTATGGTCCGCACCTTTCTCAAGCGAGGCCTCTGCCGCGCGCCATGTCTCCGCGGCAGCACGCACGCCCGGCAGATGCTGGCCCACGTGTCTCGACAGGCTGGCGGCCAAACCAACATCCTTGGCCATCAATCCAAGACCAAAGCCCGCACCTTTGAAGTTTTCAGACAGGATAAACTGCACGATCTTGTTTTCAGTCGAGTTGTTCCGCCCGGTCGAAGCATTGATGATCTCGATCAACCGCGCCGGATCAAGCCCGAATTCTTGCCCGATCAGCACCGCCTCGCAAGCAGCGGCAAGACCGGCGGCAGAGACATAGTTGTTCAGTGCCTTGGTGGCATGGCCCGCTGCCAGCCCCCCCGCAGAGAACACCTTGCCCATGCTTTCGAGAACGGGCGTCACAAGATCAATAGCAGCGGGATCATCACCGCCCAACATAATCGCAAGCGACCCGTTGACTGCTTTGCGTAGCCCGCCCGATACAGGTGCATCTAACAGCACGATGCCATGCTCTTTCAGGGCAGCGCCAAGCTTTCTGGTTTCAATTGGATCAGAAGAGCTCATATCGACGATGATCCCGCCTTGCGTCATTGAACGCGCCACGCCGTCCGCACCAAGGCAGACGGTCTCGACAATCTTAGAATTTGGCAACATCAAAATGACGATTTCGGCATGCTCTCCCACTTCGGCAAGGCTGGAGGCGACTTGCAATTTACTGCCCTTGCCAGCCTTACGTGCGGCATCGGGAAGCGCGTCATAGATCAGCGGTGCATGGCCATTCTGTGCCATGCACCGCACCATAGGCGCGCCCATTGTGCCGATTCCAATAAAGCCAAGTTTGGGCACGCTACTCTGCCTCCAGCTCGTCGAGCACAGTTTTTGCGATGCGGAAGCTGTCGACCATGGCTGGCACGCCGCAATAGATCCCTACCTGAAGCAAAATCTCTTTGATCTCAGCACGGCTCAGCCCGTTATTCACGGCTCCACGCACATGAGCGGCCAATTCATGCGGACGGTTTAGCGCACTTATCATGGCGAGGTTGATCGTGGAGCGTGTTTTACGGTCAATCCCGTCACGACCCCAGACTTCGCCCCAGCAGTAGGTCGTGACAAGTTCCTGAAGATCCTTGGTGAAATCATCAGCATTTTCAATTGCCTTGTCTACATATGCGTCGCCCAAGGTTGCGCGCCGAATTTCCATGCCTTTGTCGTAGGTAGCCTTGTCCATGTTTGGGTCCTTTTGGTTATTCTTTATCTAAATCAAGCTCTGAGAAACGGCGCTGAACGACCTCGGCAGCGGCTGCAACATGCGCCTCAGCCATATCTCTGGCCCGACGACCGTCGCCTGCACGGATCGCATTTACGACCCTGCCAATTTCCTTGAGCGTATCGGGAAAACGGCCCGAAGCCGATAACGTCAGCCGCCTGAGCTGAACGATACGGTTGTTAAGTTGGGTAAACATCAACTCGAGCACTTCGTTCGCAGCGCCATTCAGCAGGCAGCGATAGAAATCGTTCTTTGCCTCGACTAAGGCATTGGGCTCTTCCTTAACCACCATCGCTTCAAGTCGGGCGAAGATATCGAAAAGCTCTTGGCGCTGCTCGTCCGAGGCCCGCTGCGTAAATTCCGAACAGGCCAATCCTTCGAGAGCGCCGCGCACACGGTAAAGCTGAGCAGCCTCCTCGCGGCCTAAGAGAGTGACGACGGGTCCCTTGTGAGGCACCAGTGTGATCAGCCCTTCGGAGGCAAGTGTTTGAATCGCCTCACGCAGCAGCCCACGGCTGACCCCGAACATCTCAGTCATCTCTCGCTCGACAAGACGGGCGCCGCCTTTGAGATCTCCCGACAGGATGGCTTCACGCAGACCGCGCACAAGACGTGCGTTCAATGTGAGGTCTTCTCGGTCCAGTGCGTATTTCGAGGTCATTGCGTTATCCTTCAGGAGCAATCAATCATATTGTCTAACAATCTGTCAATATAGTTGACAAACAAACTGACGTCACACTACGCTATTTGAAAATGAAGGTCATCATTGGGAGGATGAAAAATGAAGCGTAGTAAACTATCGACCTCGGTTGCCGCACTTACCCGCCGCTCCGTACTTGCCACGGGGGCCGCTGCCCTTGCCATGCCAGCGCTGACAGGGCGCGGCTTTGCACAAGAAGCCGTGAATGTAGGGGTGATCGTCCCGCTTTCGGGTGCCAATGCACAGTTCGGTATTAACTCGCGCAATGGCATCCAGCTGGTCGCCGATGAGATCAATGCCAACGGCGGGATCAAATCGATGGGCGGAGCGCAGATCAATCTGGTCATAGCCGATGCAACCTCGAACCCGACACAGGCGGCCACCGTGGCACAGCGCATGATGTCGCAAGATAATGTCGTTGCTGTGTTGGGCGCTTTTGCCTCGTCACTGACGCTGGCCATCTCCGAAGTAACCGAACGGCGCGGTGTGCCGCTCCTGACCATGTCATTCTCGGACCAAATCACCGATCGCGGTTTCCAAAATGTGTTCCAGATCGTTTCGCCGGGCAGCCAGATTGGTGCCGCGACGTTCGACTTCACACGTGCTCTGGCACAAGAAGCAGGCCAAACACTCGAAAAAATCGCAATCATGTACGAAGATACGGCTTATGGAACGTCACAATCAGCCGGTCTACGCAAAGCCGCACAGGACGCAGGTATCGAAGTGGTGATGGACGAGGCATACCCTCTCGGCATCACTGACGTCAGCCCGCTTATCAACCAGTTGCGCCGCTCTGATGCGCAAGTAGTATTCCCCGTATCTTATCTCAACGATTCCTTGCTGATCGTGCGCTCGATGCGCCAGCAAGGCATCAACATCCCCACCATCGGCGGCGCTGCAGGGTATATCATCCCCGACTTCCGCGAAGGTCTGGGCGATCTGGCGGACAATGTTCTGTCCATCTCTCCGGCGGCTTATGATCAGGCGCCAGACTATACCGAGCGTTTCCGTGAGAAATTCGGCTATTTCATGGTGCATGAAGCGCAAGAGCATGCGGCCTGCATGGGATGCCTGCACTCCGCTCTCGAGGCTGCCGGATCCGCCGATCATGCGGCAATCCGAGAACAACTACAGAATAGTGTCTTTGACCAAGGCTGGGCGACCGTCATGTCCGGCGGCAAGGTTGAATTCGACGAAATGGGCCGCAACATCCATGCTTCGCCTCTGATGGTGCAATGGCGCGGTGGGGAACTGGTGACCGTTTATCCTAAGGAATACGCCACCGGCGAAGTCGTCTGGAACAGCTAAGTAATCACTCCAATTCCAACTCAGGGTCCTGAACGGTACTCAGCCGTTCAGGACCAGTGGCAGCAGGATCCCGCAGACTATGCAATCGATCACCACCTTCTTTCAAACGCTGATCGACGGCGTTTTGATCGGCGGCGTCTATGCCGTCATTTCAATCGGGCTGAGCCTTGTGTTTGGCGTGATGCATATCGTCAACTTTGCCCATGCAGAGTTTCTCATGCTGGGTATGTTTATTGCATGGTTTGCCTGGGCCTACGCCGGAATCGACCCAATGCTGGGCGCGTTCATTGCCCTGATCATCACATTTTTTATCGGCATGGGCATGCAGCGGGTGCTGATCAAGCCGATCATCGGCGCCCCTCAAGTTGCACAAATCTTCCTCACCGTCGGATTACTCTTTGCCATGGAAAACGGTGCGCTTTTGCTCTTCGGGGCCGATTTTCGGTCTGTCAGTACTTCCTACCAGACACAGGCTTTAACCCTTTTTTCCGGCGAGTCCGGTCGAATCCTCGTACCGCTGGATAAGCTCTATGCTTTCTTGATGGCTCTCCTGAGCGGCGCCTCGCTTTGGTTTTTTCTTAACCGCACTTCATGGGGGCGCGCAATGCGCGCCACGTCCCAAGACCCGATGGCGGCCAAGCTGATGGGGATCAACACCGACAAGATGTATATGATCGCCTTCGGCCTCGGCGTCGGCACCACCGCTTTTGGCGGTGCGGTTATTCTGCCCTATATCACCGCTTCTCCGACCGTCGGGTCGCAGTTTGTGGTGCTGATGTTCACCGCCGTTGTCCTTGGCGGGCTGGGCTCGGTTGCCGGGGCCGTAGTTGGCGGCATCATGGTCGGGCTGATCCAGTCGTTCTCGGCACTGATATTGCCGATCCAGCTCCAAAACCTGACGCTCTTCGTAATTTTCATTCTGGTGCTCGCTCTCAAGCCTGAAGGGCTGACCGCACGGAGACGCTCATGACCCGTTTTTTCTATCCTTCCCTGGCAGTGGTGGCTGTTACAGTCATGTCACTCTTGCCGCTGACACTCGACCCACAAGGATATGAGATTCGCATCTTGTGTATTGCGATGCTTTTTGCGGCCTTGGGCCAAGCCTGGAACATTGTAGGCGGTCTGGCCAACCAGATTTCGCTGGGGCATGCGGCCTATTTCGGGATCGGGGCCTATACTTCAACCATCCTGTTGCGGTTGTTCAGCCTTTCGCCTTGGCTCGGTGGAATCTTGGGTATGGTGCTGGCCGTGCTTTTCGCCCTGCTGCTCAGCGTGCCGACGGTGCGCCTGAAGGGGCACTACTTTGCTCTGGCAACATTGGGAGCCGGAGAGGCGATGCGCGTCATCGCTAATAGCTGGGCCAGCGTCACAGGCGGTCCGGTCGGCATATCCGTCCCCTACTCCCGCGAGAGCAGCCTTTGGATGATGCAATTTCCCACGGTCTTGCCCAACTATTACCTATTTTTGATCGCCTTGGTGATCATTTGCCTCGTGTTCTGGAAGATCCAGACTGGCGCCTTGGGGTTCCGGTTGCGGGCCATAAAGGAAAACGAACAGGCCGCTGAGGTTATCGGCGTAGACACCTATCGCGCCAAACTGATCGCAAGCACGGTCTCGGCCGCGATTACTGCCTTTATGGGTACGCTCTATGCGCAATTCCAGTTCTTTTTTGACCCCGATACGGTGTTCGGTGTGGCGACGATTTCGGTTAAGATGGCACTGATCGCAATTCTGGGCGGCGTCGGCACGCTTCTTGGACCACTGCTCGGGGCCGCGTTCATCATTCCGATGGAGGAGTTTGCCAACAGCTACTTCGGAGCCTCTGTCGCGGGGCTGTCGCAATTCGCTTACGGCGTTATCCTCGTGGTGATCATCCTGATCAACCCCCGAGGTCTGGTGGCCCTTATCGGACAGATCAAGAACCGGATTTTCTCGAAAGGAGGGTCGCAATGACAGCCCCCATCCTTCAGGTCCAGAACCTGACCCGACGGTTTGGCGGCCTTGTAGCCGTCAACGACGTCAGCTTTGAATTGGACCCCGGAGAAATTGTCGGCCTGATTGGCCCCAATGGTGCCGGTAAGACCACCCTCTTCAACGTTCTGACCGGCATCTACCCCCCGAGTGCGGGGCAGATCCTGCTGCGCGGTGCACCAAGTGGCGGGTTGAAGCCGCACAAGATCGCTGCCCGCGGGATGACAAAAACCTTCCAGAACGTCGCCTTGTTCATGGAATCCTCGGTACTTGATAATGTGGTCACCGGCGGGCTGTTGAAAAACACCCTCCCCGAGGCCCGCAAGAAAGCCCGCGCTATACTGGAGCGGGTCGGACTTGCCAGCATCGCAGACAAAAAGGCCGGTGATCTGTCCTTCCCCGAGCGCGCCCGCGTAGAGGTGGCCCGCGCCCTATGCACCGAGCCTGACATTTTATTACTCGACGAGGTCATGGCCGCACTTACCCCCGCCGAAATGGAGGACGTCATCACGCTGGTGCGTTCTTTGCGCGACGAGGGCATTACCTTTGTCGTGGTCGAACATCACATGAAAGCAGTGATGAAATTGTGCGAACGGTTGTTGGTCCTCAATTTCGGCGAGTTGATCGCCGATGGCACGCCCACAGACATTGCCCAGAATGATCGGGTTATCGAAGCCTATCTGGGATCGTCCTTCGCCAAGAAACGCCAACACCAAGCGCCGGAGGTTCTGGCATGACGACACCATCGGCAACCGGTGCCCCGCTTTTGACTATCGAAAACCTCTGCGCGTCTTACGGGGGCGCATGGGTACTCAAGGACGTGTCCCTGACCATGCAGGTAGGCGAATTTCTGGCGATCATCGGCGCAAATACTGCTGGAAAAAGTACCTTACTTAAGGCGATTTCCGGTCTGATGCCTCAGACCAGCGGAAACATTTCGTTTTTGGGGCACGACTTGCTGAACACTCCCGCCCACCGCGTGCCGACATTAGGCATCGCTCACGTCCCCGAAGGCCGTCATGTATTTACGGAAATGACCGTAGAAGAAAATCTCCGCACGGGGGCCTTCACGCGGGGAAAATCCTCTGGGGTTGGCGACTCAATAGCGCGTATTTTCGACCTGTTCCCCCGTCTCAAAGAGCGGCGCACCCAGCTGGCGGGCACGCTCTCAGGCGGCGAGCAGCAGATGGTGGCCGTCGGGCGTGGCATGATGCTGGACCCCAAGCTGCTTATTCTGGATGAACCGAGCCTTGGCCTCGCGCCAATTGTGGTCGAAGAGATGCACGATCGATTTCACGAGATCCACAACAGCGGAGTCTCTGTCCTGCTGGTAGAACAAAACGTTTCCCTCGCACTTGAAAGCGCAGGACGGGCATATGTAATGTCTTCGGGCAGCATTGAGTTTGAGGGAATTGCGACAGAGTTGGCCCAAGATGATCGAATTCGTCGCGCGTATCTCGGAATCTGAATTGAAAGGCGCCGAGTATATTAAACCGTGAAAGCTGCACTTGTATCCAACATGCTTCGACCTGCGTCATTAGCTCAAACAGTTCGGGGGCTCTGGTATCCTCCCATCAGGCTGTTGTTTGGATCAAACAGGGGATGCAATCGAAGGACTGTGTCATGGACTGTGATTAAGACAAGCGACATCAAGGCTGGCTGCAATCATATATAATTGGTAGCCAATACTAAATAGCCGATAACTTGGCCCAGGACAGCGACAGAGAAATCTTGCCGCCACAAGGCTGGGTCGAATGCACGATTCATCTGGCAAGCGGCTTCACTCGCGTTACCGCATCACAAAAGGGTTCGCCATCGGCGTGTCCGACGTATTGATCCAAGTCGTTTTCGTGCGGGTATAGTCATAGATCGCATCCACGCCAGCTTCGCGTCCGTAACCTGAGTGGTTGTATCCACCGAAGGGCGCGATGGGTGAAATAGCACGGTAGGTGTTGATCCAGCAAATCCCGGCTTTGAGCCGCTTTGATACGCGGTGCGCGCGCGCAAGGTTTTGCGTGAACACTCCCGATCCAAGCCCGAATGGCGTACTATTGGCTAAGGATATGGCCTCTTCTTCGGTATCAAAAGGGATCAGCGACATGATTGGCAAGAACAATTCAACATGCGCGGTTTCGATATTATGCGTTTCACACTTTACCAGCGTCGGTGCCATGTAATTGCCCGGCCGCTCCAGCGGTGCGCCGCCAAACCGGATATGCGCGCCTTGCGCCCTCGCCTTCGCCAGAATTGCAACGATATGGTCGATCTGTGCCTTGGTGCAAAGCGGCCCCAAATGCGTTGCAGTATCAAGAGGATCACCGACAACTATCGCTTGGGCCGTTTGCACAATGCGCTCTATTAGCGCCTCGAGGATGGGCCGATGGATCAGGCCGCGCGATCCGGCGACACAACTCTGTCCCGATGCCCCGAAGTTGCCCGCGATCAGCCCGTTCGCCGCCCCGCCCAGTTCAAGCGAGGTCACGGCAAAGTTCTCGGCCGAGTTGCGCACCACATGGCGCGCGGTTTCAGGCCCGCCGGTAAAGGCGATCCGGTCGACATCAGGATGACGGGTCAAAGGGATGGCGCAACTCTCCGCGTCCCCTGTGATGACCGAAACCACGCCAGCCGGGAACCCCGGCCTCTTGGACCAACTTTGCGAACGCAAGCATCGGAGCGGGCGCAACATTGCACAATTCCGGGCCACCGATGAAGACGCCGCGGATATACTCGGCGGGAGCACCTATGTGCGCCGAATTGAACAACTGGCTGAGGATCTGCAGCATAAAAGTGGGTTTTCGTACCGGACCATAGCGAACACTTTGGCGCTATATGAATTGCTTGAGCACGTTTATGATTCCGACCGAATTGAAATTTTTACTGTAACGCTCGTTCAATTCAAACTTGATTTTCGATCAACAACGACGGACATATATCCCAATGTTATCAAGGGACTGTTATTATGGCAAAAAATCCTACCATCCCAGCCAAACACTTCCGCAAATACAGACGCTGCAAGGGTCGCTCTATATAGCGGCGCGTTGTCCGTGGGTTACGGGTGTGCATAATATCTGCAGACTCATTTTGCCCTGCACATCTGGCACGACAACGCCCTGTGTCTGCAAACCGCATTCCGACGGTAGCAGTGTCCGGCTTTACGATGTTAGAGAGTCGCTAATAGCGCGCGCTGGTCTTGCCAACTGCTGGGCAACTGATGTCGCTTGCACCAGTCGGAGGTAAACCCGAGCGGCTGCTTCCCATCAAGGATCATTTTGGTGATGTCAGGTGCCATGACAAAGGATGCACTAAACCACCCCCGGAAGTCGGGCGTCACATATGGATTTGGTATGTGAAATATAATCAAGTGCCAGTCCACTTGGAACGACGGGGAGTTGTTGTCGTAGTAAAAGGGCAGGAACCATTGTGCTGTGAGCCAGCCGCCCCGGCCGATTTCGTATTGGGGTCTACGAGTGAGTATCTTTGAACGACCTCGCCAAGGCCAACTGTGGTGCATTTGCTGCGAAATCACACTTTATGCGCGCTGCGATCTATCAGCTGCCGAAAATGCTGCGCGATGCACGAACGGCCGGTCTGGAGAAGCCGCGCTGCGGCATTGGAAGGCTGGTCCAATGGCCGGATAGGGCCGTTCGTGCCAATCCGAGACAAGGGCGGAGAGCGGCAATTCGCTGCATACGCGAGCCGTTTATCCACGAATACTGTGAAGCAAACCTTCAAGCAGATTGGAAGTGAGGGGTGTTTTATAGGACGACGACAGGCCATAGGACATGACGCGATTAGTCACTCGCAATGAGGGCCTCTGGGTCTATGCCACGCTCTTTTGCGCTTGCACGGATGGCCTGCTGGATCTCGGGGCTTCGGGCGAGCAGACGGTGGAAGCGTTCAGCATCGAGCACGAGTAAAGTCGAAGGAGCGATAGAGCGCACCTGTGTGCGAACCGCTTTTTTGGTTAGGATGGCAATCTGGCCGAACATCTCGCCGCCGCCTCGACGCCAAGTCTGTCCGGCGCTTTCCAGCTCCACCGCACCAGATGCGATGAAGTACACGCTTTGTGCCGAATCGTCTTTGCCGATGATCAGCTCGCCAGAGTTCACGTATACAGTCTTAAGCGCACGACCCAGCTTTTTGCGCGCTGCATCATCAATCCCAGCAAACAAAGGGAACTGCTGGACGAGTTCTAACCGTTGAATGGCGATGTCGAGGGATGGGCGTTTCTCAGCTACTGAGCGCTGCTCGTTTAGGCTTTGCATGAGAGTGGTATAAACTTCCTCACTGATAAGCCCATCCTCACGCATATTGTTGTATTCGCGCTCTTCCAGCCGCAGCGCCGTCCGGCGGATAAACCTGCGCTCAAGTTTTTCCGCATATCCGGGGTATTGCAGGCGCAGTCCCTCCAAGGCGGTTTCCATCGTTTCGACCCGTCGTGCCAGTAACTCGTGCAGCAGATCCGCGACCCGGCGCCCGTGAATGCGGCGGATCCGGCTGTCGATAAATGTATCAAGGTCCTTAAGAATAAGCCTTTGCGACAGCAACAGCTCAAATCGGTCGGCCGTCATTCGGGCCAGAGGTGCCGACAGGTTCAGTCGTCGCTGCAAAGCCACGCCAATCTTAAAACCCCTGCCGTATGACACGCTCATTCGCGCTGCGCGCTGATACCCGTTTCGACCGCCAGAACGCGCGCCTTCGATCAGGCGGTCGGCATCAGACAGCACTTGTTCCGCCATCCTCTGCGAAATTGTGTTTTCGCGCATCCGAATGAGCACGGTATCACGCTCATGTCCGGCTAATGCGATCAATCCCAAGGTAATTCGGTCACGATCAAGGATTGCCGCGCCATTGTCTGCAGCCTGAACAGTTTCGTCCAAGCGTTCGCCAAAGCTCTTTGCTTCGGACCGGACTATTTCGCGGGTTAGTTCATAGTTTTCGGTGGTCCGTTCAACGTCCTCACGCACAGTCTGAAGGGCAACCGCGACTACTTGCCGTGACAGTGCCTCATCTATCGGAGACAGCCGGTCGAGGCCAAGCCACCTGATAACAGACCGCAATGTTGTCCCCTGCACAATCAGAGTGAACAATGTGAAGCCGGTAGCCAATATCCCAACTACACGTTTGATCTCAATCGGGACGCTCGTGCTCTCCGTGACTGCCAGAGCAAGTGCAAGGGTTACAGCCCCCCTTAGTCCGCCCCAAAGGATCGCGGCGCGGTAGGGCCGTTCAACGACTGGTGAAAGGCGCAGCAAAGTTAGTAGTGGCAGCAGGCCGAAAAGGATGACCGCCCGTGCTATTACAGCAGCGCAGATTACGACGCCGACCAGCACGAGGTCTTCCGCACGCACTTCTCCCAACAGCTTCGGTATAAGCAGTGCTGCCAGAATAAAGATCAGTGCACCGGCCCAGTGCGCGAGCAGATCCCAGACTTCGGTCAAATTCTTCCAGGTCTCCGGAGACAATCGGCGAGGGCCCGACAGGTTCATCGTGATCCCGGCTGTGACGACTGAAATGACGCCAGATGCACCGATGATTTGCTCCGCGCCGATATAGACGAGATATGGCAGGGCGACCGACAGAGAAATCTGCGCGCGTTCGTAGTTTGCGATGATTGACATGAGCCATACAGACAGTCGTGCGGCGACCCACCCTGCGATGACGCCGCCGCCAATAAGCAGCGGAAATTGTCCTAACGCATCTGTCAACGTGGGGTCGGGCATCCCCAGCATGACAAAGCCCATGAATAAACCGAAGAGCGCGATCGCGGCGGCATCGTTGAGTAAGCTTTCGCCTTCGATAATCCGCGCCAATCTGCGGGGCGCCGAGATCGAGCGGAAAATAGAGACGACAGCCGACGGGTCTGTCGTGGATACAATGGCCCCGATCAGAAAGCAGGCAGCGAGCGGCAGTGTGCTTGCCCATGCCAGTGAATATCCGACGCCCAACGTAGCCACCACGACGGCCACCACCGCGAGCACTATAATGGGTACCCAATCGTCGAGCATACGAAGCAGATTCATTTCCAGAGTTGCCTGAAATAACAGCGTTGGCAGAAACACATAGAGGAACACGTTGGATCGGATTGGCAAACCAAGGATCGCTTCAGCGACAGGGTTTAGTGCATCCGTCAGCTCAGTACGGAGAAAGAAGATGGCGCCCGCGCTAATTAGAATACCGACAAGAGCCAAGATCACGCTGTAGGGTAGCCGCAGCCGTGCGGCCAACGGTTCAGCCGCGCCAATGACGAGAAAGAGCGAAGCGATGACTGCAGTGATTAATACGATATTCATGGGCAAAAAGTTCTGGAAATCTAAATGAAAAAAATTCGCGTTCTGATGGAACGTCATCCTTAGAGGCGATTAGTTGGTGAGGCAGTTCTCCAGCGAAATCCGCTACGGCGTGCGGTCGGCCGTTCACATTAATTTAGATAGTTGGTAGCGCGTTAACTATGCAGCCACAACGAACATAATTGGCCAGCGCAGGGGCTGCAAACATGCAGGCAGAGTTAAATGTTTAGAACTTATCAACTGGCCAGCAATCGGCAATCAAAGATTCGTACACAACAAAATCTCGATGAGGATGTCCACTTAGGGTTGCAGAGTTTTGCGACGATCCACAACCCCTTTCGGGCGGCGGATTGCGCTGCGGTCAAGGTGCATAATTTCGCCCCCATATCCTAAATACATTTGGGAGCGCATAATGAGGATCTGCTGTTTCCGAGTCTTCCGGTGGACTTTCTGGGGCCGCTCCCTCCTTGATCCAAGTCACAAATATTTATCGTTTGGGACGCGCCTACCACTTGCGAAGTGACCTACCAGCATCAATATCAGCAATACAACGTGCATCGAGACTGTCCTTCGTGAGAGTTGCGTGCATTGAGTGGTACCTCGCGCTCGGCGATTTCCGAGCTGGAATACATCCAATTGCAATTCGAGTACTCACCCGGTCAGAAGGACAGCGTTGATGAAGTTGGACCGGAAGACAGGTCCGCACACGATGAAACCGAATGCCAGTCGGTCTTCTACGATTGGATTGTACTGCTTGCAGGCATGAGTGTGATCTACGCGATCGGCTACTGGATCTCTCCATAAGTTTCTACGTGCTGGTGAACGACGTTGGAACCTGCTCGGTCCAGTTCGTGCGCCGGGAAGCGCTGGATGTACTGGCTTTATCTGCCGGAAAATCGCACCTACATTGGCGCCGCCCTCACTACAATGCTCCGCTGTATGTTATGGAGGATTCGGACTGCAAATTAAATGCTCAAACGCCGCTGTCCGTTGCGAAGCTTGACAAGAAACTGTCCTCCGCAGAGCGTTCAAACGCGGAACCACGGCTATAAGGGCGAACGCCTAAGAAATCACGCCCTGATACAGACGCTCTTTCCCCGACAATGCGCCCAAGTTCCTCCCACTCTGATTGCCTGACCCCGGCAAGCTCCAACACCACGCCGTCGTTAAGGATTCTGCACCGGACACCTTCAGCACTCGGAGAAAAACCCCGGACTTCGGCTTCCACGCTGTCGACAAACGCAAGATCTTCGGCGGTGACCGGGATCCCTGTGGAAATACGACTTGCCAGACATGGCTGTGCTGGAAGCTCCGCGATATCCGCCAAACCGCGTTCAGAAGCGATTTGGCGCAGGTCCTTCTTGCTGATTTCCGCTTCCACAAAGGGATGAACCACCCCATGATCCTTTGCCGCGACTAAGCCTGGCCGGTAATCACTCAGGTCATCGAGGTTAGCGCCCGATGCAATTTGCCAATCAGTAAACGCCGATATGCGCGCATAGAGGTTCGATTTGCAGAAAAAGCAACGGTTGGCGGGGTTACGCAGATATTGAGGGTCCTCAAACTCACGCGCCTCAATCATTCTGACGTCCCAGCCAAAGCGTCTCCCGTGGTCCGCGACCCGCGCCGTGGCGACAGGCGGGACCGCTGGGGAGACCGCATGAAGAATGCGCACATCAATCAGGTCATGGGCAACATGGGCAAGGGTCAAACTATCAACACCGCCAGACACAGCAATTGCGAGGCGCTTGTGACGCGCCAGAATTTCGCGCAATCTTTCCAAAGGCTTATACTTGGTCATCTGATCCCCCGTGGAGGCTATCAATCCTGCGTTGACGCTTCATCACTCATGCCGTTCACCCCAATGTGCGTGTCACACTTCAACCATTCATCCAAGAGCGCCTACATCACGCTCCGAGTTGTCCTCACCCCGCCACGTATGCGCGGGAGGTCAGCTGCCCCTCACTGTCAAAGGCAAGCGGTCCTACATCTTCTTCCCCGCCATAAAGAGGGGACTGGCGCGCTTCCTCAAGCAAAGATGCCGAGATCAGGACCTCGTCCAAATGCAAGGTTGAACGGATTTGGCAAAAGCGCGTCGATCTATCGTCTTTGGACCATGAGGTGGAAACCAAGGCGCGCAGGGCATCCTTGTCATTTCGCAGGACGATCGGAATCCGGGACTTTTCCACCATCGTGGAAGTCAGCGAGTTCATATAGATCTGCTGTATATCGATCCGCTCCATTACGCTTAATGTCGTAAAGTCCGCCAACCCAACACCCAACCCATTTCCGCCCGTGCCTTTTGTCAGGCCCAGAACCGCTATTCGCGCAATGAAAGGTGCGGGGTTAGGCATGGATCGCAAATCCGCGCGGCCCGTGACCGCAAAATCCATTCCGGCCCCGGAGATATCTTTGCCGATTTGCTCGACTGCAAGAGCGTCCAGCTGCTCGAATGGCAAACGAGGGATAAATGATTTGGCCAGCTTGAGCAGACGCTCATCGCTAGCGAAGAAATCCGACGGCGCCACGCCTTCGATTATATGAAGCTGTTTCTGAGCGTTTTCAACAAGAGCGATCCCAAGCGCAACGGGGGCCTTATCCAGCGCGATGGCTGCAAGATTGGGCAGGGTCCTGAGAAAGGCATCCGGACCGGTTCGGTGTACAGCGCGCGCGCCTTCCGCTTTACCAAGGCCCACAGCCACCATTTTGACTAAGCCGCTTTCGATGGGCCGGTCAAAGGTGGTGTGCGACTTGATCCGGTTGATCACCACGATCCCGTCAGCCTCGGCAGCGATCTTGTCAAACTTGCAGCGCGCGCCGTCCGGAGTTTCCCCGTAATCGACCACCTCCATCGAGGAGCGTATTTCGGCTCCCAAACTCTCTTCGGTCATACCGAGCTTCGCCAAGACCTCCTTCTGCCCCTCTGCTGTGCCCCCGCCATGGCTTCCCATGGCGGGGACAACAAAGGGGGAATGTCCCATCTCGCGGAGACATTGGACCGTCGCTCTTGCCACTAAATCAATCTTGGCAATGCCGCGGCTCCCGACCGCGACAGCTATAGAGGCCCCCTTAGGCATTTGCTTCAGCCGGTCGCTGCGCTGAATCTCACCCCTAACCGCTTCTTCGACATTCTCGATTGCCTTCGAGGCCTGCCGCTTGAACCGTACGCGGGTCACGTCTGGCAATTCAACCTTGTCGAGGTGCGGAAAGGCAAGCGATGGAAATTGAGCATGGTTCATAGGGCACCTTTCGGTATCAAGATACGGGTTTGTCTCGGGGATGTGCTCTCAGGAAGTTAAAGTCACAGCCATCTTCTGCCTGCAGAACCTCATCGAAATACAGCTTTTCATAGCCGCGCTTCGCGCCAATATGCTCAGGCGCTTTCCACACAGCTTTCCTTTGCTGCAGCTCATCTTCCGACAGGAGCACATCAATAGTCCCTGCAGCTACATCAAGTTTTACAAGGTCTCCGTCTTGCACTAGGCCAAGCGGGCCTCCTACGGCTGCCTCGGGGCTGATGTGGAGCACTATACTCCCAAAGGCAGTGCCGCTCATGCGCGCATCAGAGATGCGCACCATATCTTTGACCCCTTGCGCGGCCAACTTCTTCGGAATCGGGATGTAGCCAGCCTCGGGCATGCCGGGCGCGCCTTTCGGCCCGGCGTTCTGAAGGACAAGTACACTGTCAGGCATTACGTCCAACTCAGGCGAATCGAGCCGTTCAGCCATGTCCGCAAGTGAGGAAAAGACCACTGCCGGCCCCGTATGCTGAAGCAGTTCCTCTGTCGCCGCCGCTTGCTTGATGATCGCCCCACCTGGCGCGAGGTTGCCGCGAAGACGCCGCAGCCCGCCGCCGCTATGGATCGGATTATCCAGTGACCTTACAACGTCTTGCGGCCAAGAGGCCGGCGCTTCTGCAATGTTTTCGGCAAGAGTTTTTCCGCTGACTGTCACACAGTCAGTGTTCATCATATGCTCGATCTCACGCAAGACCGTTGTCAATCCGCCCGCTTTGAAGAGATCTTCCATATAGTGGGATCCCGATGGCTTCAGGTCCACAAGAACAGGTGTCTCTGCGCCCATGCGATCAAGGTCTTCCATGTCCAGATCAAAGCCGAGCCGGCCAGCGATGGCCGCGAGATGGACGATTCCGTTGGTCGACCCGCCAACCGCCTGAAGGACCCGTACCGCATTCGCCATCGACTCTTTCGTCATGATCTCGGTGGGTTTCAGCCCTTCAGCGGCAAGCTCAACCGCACGGGCGCCCGTGGCCTCTGCATGGCGCAGTCGGTCTGCGTGAACTGCAGGGATTGAAGCCCCGCCCGGCAACATCATGCCCATAGCCTCGGAGACCAAAGCCATGGTACTTGCAGTACCCATCACCATGCAAGTCCCTGCCCCAGGAGCCAGCTTGCCATTAATCTCTTCAATCTCACGCTCGTCAATCTCACCGGCCCGGTGCTGACCCCAAAGACGCCGGCAATCCGTGCAAGCCCCAAGGCGCTCACCCCGGTGGCTCCCTGTGATCATCGGTCCCGTCACGGTCAGAATCGAAGGAATATCGGCGCTTGCGGCCCCCATGAGCAAAGCGGGAACTGTCTTGTCGCACCCGCCAATGAGCACAGAAGCATCCATCGGCTGTGCCCGCACCATCTCTTCAGTGTCCATGGACATG
The DNA here is from genome assembly GCF_900112755.1 of Sulfitobacter brevis. Classification (GTDB taxonomy): domain Bacteria; phylum Pseudomonadota; class Alphaproteobacteria; order Rhodobacterales; family Rhodobacteraceae; genus Sulfitobacter; species Sulfitobacter brevis. The sequence continues at coordinate 49,594 of NZ_FOMW01000004.1, forward strand.
AGGTTGCGCAGAAACATCGAAGTCGGATGGGAAAAGGCTTCGTGGATTGAAACAATTGGAAATTCGATCGGCAGCCCGCCCGCCAGCATAACGCCGCGTTTCACCGCCTCGATGATGTCAGGAACATTGCGATGACAAGCATTGAAGCCCGAATAGGTGTTCGTAATACCGATAACCGGACGATCCAGTGCGTCGTCGGAATACCCCATCGCCTTGATGAATGCCTTGCGAAGAAAAAGAGAAAATCCCGCGTCCCCGTAGTTCGCCAGCCCCTTTGCCATTCCAGTCTTCTTATCAGTCATTCACCAACCGCTCCACAATAGTGCTCATTTGCCAATCAACTTGTATGATAAGCAGGTAAGCATGTCTAGTGGCGGCAACGTTGAATTTGCACCGCGCCGATGTGGCCGCTGCGCGGTACCGAGGCCGCAAAGAGTCGATTCTTCTCGCTGTCAGATGTCGCTTGAGGCCGCGCGCATGTCACACCCTCGCGCAGGCTCCCCCGCAGGGAGGCCCGCGAGGATCGAGGCCGGACGCGGCCTTGCCCCTATTTAGAGAACCCGAACGGCGATCACCGCAAGATGTTCAGATCACTTTCGCCGCAAACCTAATACAGCAAGGACCGCGAGCGCCAACACAGTCACCGCGATGATCCAGAACAGATCATCCCCGTGCGGATTCACATGTGCGCCCGGATGCGCGCTCAGCGGGGATGCAGCCAGAAAGAATATCGCAAACCATTTTTTCATCGTTATTTCCTAATTATGTTCATTGTACGCGCGCCGTTTCCTGCAGGAACTGACGGCCAGTTCGGCGGTCATTCAAGCGCGATCTGGGTGATACCCCACATTTCCGAACTGAAAGCGCAGTGCGGCACAGATTTTGGCAATTGCCGATGTGGACAATACAAGCGGCTCATGATGTGCCTTCACCACTCAGCCGAAGGATTTTCGTGGCGGCAACGGCTGCACCAAAACCATTGTCGATATTTACGGTAACGATCCCCGGAGAACAGCTGGCCAATGCAGATGATAGCGCCGCTTTTCCGCCCTCACTCACGCCATACCCCACGGACGTCGGCACCGCGATCACAGGCGCAGCAATCAATCCCCCAAGCACACTAAAAAGCGCGCCTTCCATGCCAGCCACCGCGATAATAACGCGCGATTGGCGAATTTCATCCAAACGCTCTATAAGACGCCAAAGACCGGCGACCCCTACATCGACGATGAGCCTTGCTTCATATCCATTAAAGCGAAGGGTCTGCGCGGCCTCCATGGCCACCTGCACATCAGAGGTTCCTGCGGCCACGATTGACACGCCCTCCATATATGCCAATTCCGGCGCGCCTTCTCCGATCACAGCCGTAAGAGAGGGTGGGTGGTAGTGGAAGCCAGTGGGGAACTTATTTTTGAGCTCTGCTGCCTTGTCCGCAGAGAGGCGTGTTACAAAGAGGCGCTCTTGACGCTCCAGGGTCGCAAGGACAATATCGACCATCTGGGCTAAAGCCTTACTTTCGGCAAGCACAGCTTCGCAAACGCCGGTTCGCGCCTCCCTACCCCAATCGAGCTGAATGTTCGCCCTTTTTTGCATAGGTTCAACCGATCTCGAATTGGGCTACGCTGAGAAATCTGTTGCAGCTTCTAAAGCGAGCTGGAAATCCAGACGGCGCGTCGTATTTACCACATGCTGGCGGGCCGCCGCGCGGGCCGCTGCGCTATCGCCAAGCCTGATTGCGGAAAAAATCGTCGAATGCTCATTCTGCGCATCCATTGCACGTCCTTCAACACTCGCTGAACTACGCCGGGAAGCCGAAATGTTATTTAGCAGAAATTGACTCAAAAATTCAAATAGTTGACCGAAGTGCGGGTTTCGGGCCGCCAGCCATATTGCACGGTGAAACGCGAGATCCGCTGCAATGCTCTTTTCAATATCACCGTCATCGAAACAGGCTTCCATTGTGCGAAGAGCACTTTCCATATCCGCTATATCCTGCGGTGTTCGCCGCAGAGCCGCAAGACCCGCGGCTTCCGCCTCCAATCCAAGGCGGATCTCCAGGATGCTAATCAGCCCTGCATTACTCGGATCATTGGCGAAGACAAGCCTTTGGGGAGGAAGGTCCGCAGCCACGAACACGCCAACCCCCTGACGGGAGGTTATTAACCCTTCGGTAGATAGTCGTGACAGCGCTTCGCGCATCACCGTCCGACTTACACCCCAAGTTTCTGAGAGCGCTTGAACAGAAGGCAGCATTGCGCCAACCTCATAGTCGCCCCGCCTAATTTGCAGGTTCAGCCCCTCAGCAACTTGGTCCACCAAACTTGGTTGTCTTTTTGCACTCATAACAGGCGCATCAACGGAAGAATTCTTGCTCATAGATATCAGCTTACCAGTTAAGTAGTAGGTTAGGAAGATAGGCGGCACGTTATTACCGGTCTACCTCGCCCCGCAATATGATCAAAATCCTAGTCCCGCTGTACGTCCTTTGGGGACTCTGAAGGACCGACTTCATCATGACGCTGCTCAATTGAGGACGCGCCCAACCGCTTTAAATTGAGCATCTCTATCCTAGATTCCTGACTTCCGCCTAAGAAATCTCTCACCTACATTCAATCTTTCCAGCCTCTCGTGCGGCCGTCGAACCGCTTTCCAAAATACTCTCCGAAGCAACTTGTCACTAGCTGAAGTAGTCGGGGATGAAGGTGACAATACCGGGAAAGAGAACAATCAAAACGAGAACCGCCAAAATAACCGCGATAAAGGGCAAGATCTCACGTATGACATATTGCAGGGGGGTCTTGGCGATTGAGGATGTGATGATCAAACATGTCCCGACGGGGGGCGTAATCGTCCCGATTGCGAGATTTATGACAATCATAATGCCGAAGAAGGTCAGATTGATATCCAAAGCCTCCACCACTGGCAGGATGGTTGGAAGGAGGATGACCATAATGGCGATCCCTTCAATAAAACAGCCGAATGCCAGAAACATCAGATTGATCATTAGCAGGATGATCAGCGGATTATCGGAGACCGACAGGAAGAAGCTCGCGATGTCCTGGGGGATATGCTGGCTCGCAAGAACCCAACCGGCAAAGGCTGCCATAGAGATGATGAACATGATCTGAGACGAAATAATTGCGCTTTCGTAGCAGATCCTAAGTACGTCCTTAAAGGACAGGGTCCGATAAAACACCATGGATACGATCAAAGCATAGACCACGGCGATCATTGCCGATTCAGTCGCCGTAAACACCCCGCTAAAGATGCCTCCGAGAATGATCACCGGCGCAAATATCGGCAAAATTGCCTTGCCTAAGGCATTGGTTATGTTCTTGAAGGACGGTCGATCCCCTTTAGGATAGTTGCGGACTAGCGCCGTGGCATAACACAGCGCCATCAAGCTCAAGCCGATGATGACACCAGGTGCAATACCCGCGAGAAATAGATCTGCGATTGACGCATTCGCGAGCGACCCAAACGCCACAAGCATGATGCTGGGCGGAATAATCGGACCGACAGACCCCCCCGCCGCTACCAATGCAGCGGCGTAATTCTCGTTATACCCTCGTGCTTTCATCTCCGGGATCATGACGGAGCCGATGGCAGCCGAGACCGCGCTTGGAGAGCCTGCAATCGCCGCGAGCATCATCTCGGCCATGACCACAACCATGGAAAGGCCGCCGCGCACCCAGCCAATCATCGCGTCGGCAAGGCGAATGAGGCGCGCCGAAAGCCCACCGCCGTCCATGATATTGCCTGCAAGAAAAAACAGCGGGATCGCCAATAGAGGAAATGAATCCGCCCCGGAGAACATGCGCTGGCTCATCACCACAAGAACAGCTTCGAGAGGTAGGCCGGGACCGAAAAATAGCAACAATGCTAAAGCTGCTGACGCGACCGCGAAGGCAATCGGCACGCCGAAAATCATCGTACTAAACATGACAAGGGAGAAGATGAAGACTTCCATAAGATTAGTCCTTCACTGTCGGGGTAGCATCACTAAGCAAGTAGCGAATGAGACGCGCGATCCCGATCACTCCGGATATGGGGATAACCGAGTACACAAAAATCATGGGAACGCCCATTGCAGGGCTGGAAGCGTGGGTGCTTTTTAATATCCAAAGCACTCCTCCGATCGTGATGAGACATAGCAGACCCACCACGACAAACGCGGCAAACAAAGTCGCAAATTTTTTCATCTGAGGGGACATTTTGTCTACAAAATAGTCGACTTTAACATGGCCATCCGCACGTCCAACCAGCGAAGCTCCACCTAGAAAGGTCATCCAAACAAGCGCATAGCGTGATATTTCATCCGACCAAAAAAGCGGAGAGTTCAATACGTACCGGAAAACAACGCCCAAACCGACCGCCAAAATGATGGCGATCATAGTTCCGGCCAGCAGCGCCTTTGACAAGTAACTTAGAATTTGCATTCCGATCCCAACTTAGGTGCTCAAGCCATCGCTTCGGCAATGGTCAACTGACCAAAGGTGCCGCCATGGCAGTAAGATGTAGCATCACGCGGTCCGAGGAATGCCGCTCTGGGCATCCCTCGACGTTATACAGGCTGGAGCTTAGTATCCGCCGATCGAAGCGAGCTTGGGAATGAGCCCGTCGGGGTCGCCATCCACTAAGGAAGCATAGCGATCATACCCGCCTTCCACATGCGCTCTAAACTTTGCCTGATCAGCTTGTGTGACATTGAGGCCCTCAGCCTTGAATTGCGCCTCGTATTCCGCGTCTTGCTGAGGGAAAAGGCCGCGCCAGTAGGCAGTCGCAACCTCACCTGCAGCGTCAATTTCTTTACGCTCGGCTTCACCAACGGATTGATAGGCGCTTTCCGACAACACCATCGGCACCCAAACATAGGCGTGACGCGTGATCGCAAGGTGCTTTGTCACCTCATACATTTTGGTCTGATAAAGCGTGGTCAGGCTGTTTGTCAGGCCATCCACAACGCCTTGCTGTAGTGCGGAAAACACTTCCCCGTAAGCCATTGGCGTGGGGTTCGCCCCAAGCAGCTCCAGAGCCAATTTAGCACCCGGTGCCTCCCAGACACGCAGCTTGAGTCCCTCGACATCTTTGGGTTCAATAACAGACTGGTCTCGGGTGACCATCTGGTGGAAACCTGAAGCACCGTACCCCAGAATGCGGAAGCCAGCTTCCTCAGGCAGACCTTCGCGGAACTGCTGTCCGACTTCGCCAGTGGCAAAGCGCTCCGCTGCTTCATAGTCCTTCAAAAGATAGGGCATATCGAGCAAGTGGAAGCGGTTTACACCGTGCGTCGACGGAATCGAGCCTGAAGCGACCGCACCCCCATCAACCAATCCGAAGTTCATGCCCTCCAGAATTTGAATCTCACCCCCGAGCTGGGCGGAAGGGAACACTTGCGCCGTAACCGCGCCGTTAGTACGCGCAGCGATTTCCTCCGCAAATTTCGCCAGCCCAAGATGGTAGGGATGTGTGGTTGGAAAGATATGTGCAAGGCGCAACTCGCGGTTAGAAGCGGCCCTCAACAAGTTAGGCGCACATAGAACTGAAGCAGCAGCCCCGCCCCGTATCAGAAGTGAACGACGATTGATCAAGTGATTTCCTCCCATTTAATAACCGCCCCCAGCACAGCATTTCCCCCCGGCTGTAGGCCCGAATAGACCCTTGTGCGCCCTGCAACACGACGATTTTCGCAAGTCAATCGGTTGCACGCCGCATCAGGGCATGTAAGATGCTTATATGATAAGTTGAAAGAGTGTCAAGTTTCTCTAGTGGCACTCAGTTGAAGTACTACCGACCGAAATTAACAAAGCGAGCGATTATGCCTTCTCACTCACTGTTTCCTGCCCCCCAGAACATCGAAGCTGAAGTATTCTCGCGCATGTCGGATGCGCTGAGACGAACGAACAGAAGTTCTGATTGGCTGAACGCACAGCTCCGGGGTAATAGCCTCCCGGGTCTGCTAGAAGCGCCAACATTTGATCGGCAAGGCAACCTCTTTGTCGTGGATGTGGCATTCGGCCGGATATTCAAGATCGACCGTAGCGGCACATTTCATCTAGTATGTGAATATGACGGTGAACCGAACGGGCTTGCGCTGCACCGCGACGGTCGCATGTATGTCGCCGACCACAAAAATGGGATCATGCTGCTTGATACCGACAGCGGAAAGATTGAGCCCTTTCTCGACCGCCCTCGCCTAGAACGCTTCAAAGGGGTCAATGACCTGACGTTTTCAAAGAAGGGCGATTTGTACTTCACCGATCAAGGCCAGACGGGCCTCCACGATCCGACCGGCGCTGTTTATCGCCTTGCTCCGGACGGAACGCTCGACAAGTTGCTCTCTAACATTCCCAGTCCGAACGGCCTGGTGCTGTCTTCGGATGAAACAGCGCTCTACGTTGCCGTGACCCGCGCAAACGGAATCTGGCGCGTTCCGTTTATGCTGGACGATACGCCGTCGAAAGTGGGGCTGTTCATCCAGCTTTCGGGCCTCGGAGGCCCCGACGGCATGGCTCTCGATCAAGAAGGAGGCTTGGCCATCGCGCATATCGACCTTGGAACGGTCTGGATATTCAATCACTTGGGCGAGCCTCAATTCCGGGTCCGGTCCGCCGAAGGCATGAAAACGACCAATGTCGCCTATGATCCAATTGATCCAACCATGATCTATTTCACCGAAGCGGAAAGTGGTTCCATACAGAGAGCGCGGGTGCCGACTGCTGGAGCCTCCTTGTTCCCCCACGATTAACCCCACAGACCAAGGCAGGAGAAGTCGATTGGGCCTAACTAGGCGCTCTTGAGCCAAACCAATAGCGATGCGCGCAAGCGCACTTCTTGTCCACCTCTTTGGTGAAGAACTTGAAGCCCACCGCCCTTTAGAACCTTTAAAAAAAAGGACCAGGAACCATGACCAAATTCAATAAAATTCTTATCACTGGAGCGGCAGGCGGCATTGGAAGCACCCTGCGGTCCGCTCTTCATCCTCACTGCAATCTCCTTCGGAGCAGCGACATCGTCGACGTCCAGCCCGCGACTGCAAATGAGGAGTCTTTTGCTTTCGATCTCCGCGATCGTGAGGCAGCTATGAAAGCCATGGAGGGTATCGACATCGTCTATCATTTCGGAGGAATCCCGGCGGAAGATAACTGGGAGGCGATCCGCGACGTAAATATCGAGGGGACCTATAATATCTACGAAGCTGCGCGCCTGAATGGTGTAAAGCGCGTCATCTTTGCCAGTTCGAACCACGCAATGGGCTTTCATCGCAGGGAGACGATTGTCGGGCAAGACGAGCCCACACGACCTGACTCCCGGTACGGGGTTAGTAAGGTCTTCGGGGAAGCGGTCGGCCGCCTTTACGCTGACAAGCACGGTTTGGAGACAATCAGCCTTCGAATTGGACAATTCCGGCCCAAACCCACAAACCGCCGAATGCTGAGCCTCTGGCTCAGTCCGGCTGACATGGGGCGCCTGGTGGTCTCCTGCCTCACCGACCGAAAGATCCATTTTGAAGTTGTGTATGGGATCTCGGCAAACAAGCGCGGCTGGTACGAAAATTCAGGGAACGAGATGATCGGTTATCAGCCGCAAGACTCCGCGGAAGAGTATGCATACGGTCTAAGCGGAGACGCCCTTCAAGAAGGCGAAGTAGAGGCTGCGTTCCAAGGCGGACCCTTTTGTTCCGACGAATTTCATGGGGATATCGACGATATACGGTGAGCAATACAGGCTCAGATTTCTAGGTTTCTGTTGCATTTAGCGATTCCCCAAGTGGCAGGCACCGGCGTGTCGTCGCATGTTGGGTAGTTGACTAGTTGTTTAGTCCCGGCATCTGGTGGATCGGATTTAAGATGAATCTGTCTGGCTCAGATGTCCAGATCTTGCTGATATATTCGTATGGCGTGAGCCCACCGAGGGCCTTGAGTCTGTGCTCGGCGGAGATATAGAACCGGCACAAAACTTACTTGACGCTCACTTTACCAAGACACTGCATGCGCTGGAAGAGCTCTTCCAATCTGATGAAGCGCTTGCAGCGTTTGACGCCGTTGAACGAGTATAGCAGGAAAAAAATGGTTTGAACGGTAAAACCAAAAGATATTGCCGCGATTTCTGGAGTATCAACTGCTGCTTTGCCCGCAAAGCGGACCAATATAACATGCGGAAACCCCCATTAAAATGGGGAGAATGCGCTCACCCCAACCGACCGCGCTGCATCATTGGCGTGACGCCAAATGCGGTGCGGAACACCCGTGAGAAATGGCCGGGGCTTTGGAAGCCACAGCAGATGGCGATATCAATCACCGACATTTCAGTTTGCAAAAGCCGGTGCCGAGCACGCTCAAGGCGCATCTCGAGATAGTATTTTTTTGGCGACGAATTGAGATATTTCCCGAACAAACGTTCCGACTGACGGGTGGAAATGCCGACCTTACGCGCGATGTTTGAGGGCGGGATCGGCTCGTCGAGATTGTCGCGCATCAATTCAAGCGCACGGGCCAGATGAGCATTGCGCATCCCGTTTCGCGATTGCAGCGAGAACCTTTGCGCCGAGGTCGCATTTCGCACGGCATTATAAACCATCTGGTCGGCCACCGCGACAGACAGGTCATAGCCATGATCGCGTTCAATAAGGTGCAGCATCAGGTCTGCTGTCGCCGTGCCGCCGGAGGCAGTTATATGTTTCTCTTCCGCCACAAAAACTGTCAACGCCGGACTAAAATTGCACCAGTCGCCGGAGCAAAAGTGCGCCACCTTTCTGGATTTTGCCGGACCAATATTGCGCCACCTTGTTGAGTTTCGCCAATTTTTGACCACGACGACATCCTGTTTTCTGAACCGGTGGCCAACTGCATGCCGATGCCGTTGCCGTTTTACGATTTTCACCATAGCGCCGTGCTTATGGACACTTTGTTTGACAATTGCTCTGTCCGCCACTGCGGTGCCCGGCAGGACAGCGGTTGTAGCTATCGCCAAGACGAGAACAGTTGCGCATCGTTTCATCCGGTTCTGCATTTTCGTCGCTCCTAATTGTTACCTGCCTATTCAATGTTTGGTGCGCATATTTCTGTCGCTGCAACTGAGCGATTGTTTGCCATCACCCGCACAGTGGCGAGTGGTCTATGGTGCCCCCGTCTCTTCTGCGCGCAGGGAAGCAAATGCGATCGGTCTCCCCATCGCGGGCGGGCGCTTTGGCGTGGCAGCTGGATCAAATCCGCTGCAACTACTGGCACCGCCCCACTACACCCCCGCAGTCGCCTCTACCTCTGACTTCAGCCTCTGCGCCGCCCCTCCGGGGGCCGCGCCCCAAACTGCGATCCAGCGATAGAAAATTGGCGTAAGGAACAAGGTAAACACAGTCGCAAAGCCCAAGCCGCCGACGATCACCCAGCCTACCGCAATACGGGCTTCGGCGCCTGCGCCGGAGGTCAGGATTAAAGGGAGGCCGCCAAAAACCGTTGAAACCATCGTCATCAACACTGGCCGGATACGCAGGCGCAGCGCGCTTCGGATCGCGCTATCAATGTCCTCGCCCGCTTCGCGCAACTGGTTTGCGAATTCGACGATCAGGATGCCATTCTTGGCCATGACCCCGATCAGCATGACAAGGCCAATCTGACTGTAATAGTTCAGCGAACCGCCCGTCATCGAAATCGCCAGCAGTGCTGCGGCAAGTCCAAAGGGCACCGTCATCATGATGACAACCGCGCTGGCAAAGCTTTCGAACTGGGCCGCGAGCACCAGAAGCACGACGATCAGAGCCACACCAAAAACCATGTACATGCCGCTTTGGGAGTCGTCGAGCGTCGCGGCTTCACCGGTAAAGGTAATGCCCATACCGTCGGGCAGGACCTCGTCAGAAATCGCAATCACTCGGTTCATCGCGGTCGACAGGTCAACGCCCTCCCCGAGGTTTGCCTGCAGAGAGACAGACAAGGCACCGCCCAGACGTTCGATCTGTGCCTCGCTCACCACCATGTCGAGCGAGGCAACGGTAGAGAGCGGAACGTAAGCGCCGCTGTCGAGCCGGATGGACATAGAGGCGATGTCAGACGGATCATCAATCGGCGGCCCGCCGGGGACGACATTGACGTCTACTTCAACGTCATCGGAAAAGACGCTGACCGCGACATTGCCCTGGACCATGGCGCGTACCAGGCTCGTGACATCCGAACTGTTTAGCCCCATGTCCCCCGCGGCGCTGTCATCCACGGTCACTTCCAATTGCGCATTGACGCTATTGTTGGACAGTTGCGGGTTCAGGAAAGTCGCATCCTGCGCCATTGCTGCGACAAGGGTGTCGGCGGCTTCGGTCATGTTCGTAAGATTGGTGCCCGTCACGGCAAAGCTCAGCCCGCCGCCCGCGCCACGAATATTCAGGCTGTTGGTAGAGCGCGCGCTGACCTGCACGCCGGGAACGGACGCCAACTGGCCACTGATCTGCATGATAAGCTCTTGCTGGGTAAAGTCGCGCTCAGCCCAATCCGGCAGGCGGACCACAATAAACGCACTGGTGCCGCTACCGACGCCGATGATGCTCTGCACGGTCTCGATCTGCCCACTCTCTTGGTAGGGCGCGAGAATGTCCTCAACCAGCCGGACTTGCGTATCGAGGTAGTCGATAGTCGTATCCGACGCGCCACGCGCTTGCTTACGACGGAAAGCGAAGTCTTTTGATATCTCCAGTCCGGCTCCTTTTGCGGGAAAACGCCCCGCTTCACGCAGTTTAGGCCAGTTCGACTTCGGCACCAGCTGCTTCCAGCTTGGCTTTCACGTCGTCGGCTTCGGCTTTGTCGACGCCTTCTTTGATCTTGCCACCGGCTTCGACCAAGTCTTTGGCTTCTTTGAGGCCAAGGCCGGTGATTGCGCGGACTTCTTTGATCACGGCGGGTTCAAATCTCACCGCCACCTCATTCCGCCACGCCCGCTCCGATGCGTTCAACATATGGGCCGATTATCAGCCGAAATGGCCGCGTGACCCACCCCCGCCACCGCCCCTCTATATACAGAAGACAACTTGGCAATATCCAGGGTGTGGTGTCCTTGCCACGGAATGTCGAAGTGCTTCGATGGGGAACTATTATGCAGGCCGAATAAACATGCATTCGGCGTCATCGTCGGGAGCGATGTCACCGCGGATGGCGCGATACGCGTGCCAAGTGGCGTGTCCTAGAAGTGGAAAAATCAGGATCAAACCCAGAAATCCCGTCAGCATTGAAAGGATGAACAGCACGAGGACAATGGCCCCCCACACGAGCATAACGGGCAGGTTGTTCCACACCATCGCCATACTGTTTCCCAAAGCGGACATGGCATCAGTCCGTTCGGTCAGCAGCATCGGCACCGCGAAGACGCTGATGGCGAAGGAAAATGCCGCAAAGAGTGCACCGACAGCGCTGCCCACGAATAAGACAGCCCAGCCGGTTGGTGTCAGAAACAACATCTGCAGAATCTGATCCGTTCCGGGAAACGGCACTATCCCGAAGAACAATGCCCAGATCAGAACGGCCGCGCGCATCCAGAGGAGAAACAGGCACAGCAGCAGGACGCCCATGAACAAGGCTTGATAGCCTGACCGTGGCTTAACGAAGATCATTGCGATGTAGCCGATCGCCGTATCCGTCTCAAGCCGGCGGCTCTTCTCAAATAGACCATTCGCGATCAACGGACCGATGACCATGAAACCGGCAAGGGCGGGAAGAAGGACATAGCCGTAATCAAAACGAAACAACGCCCACACGATCAGGGCTGAAACGACGAAGACCCCAAAGCCGTAAAGCAGACTTGGTAAAGGGTTATGCCAAAGGTCGGACCACCCGGCCCGCAACCAGTCAAACGCAGTGTGCCAAGGCAGTTCCCGCGCACGCCGGTTTTCCAGTGGCAACGGTGGCACAATCCTAGGAATCCTGTCGTCGGCATGTCGATTGTCTGGCGGCTGAGGGGCGTCCTTGTCTTCGGTGTGATCGCTCAGCATGATGGTTTCGCCGCGCTATAGACCACGACGCCTTCCTTAGCTGGTTTCAGGACACAATCTGGTTTCGATGCAAAAGACACTGCGATTAGATGCGCGTTGGCCCCAATGAACAGGAGTATCACGGCGGAAACCGTCGCGATTGCAAACAGGCGCGGGCCCGTCCAGAAGCGTTCTCGACTGCCCGGGAGCGAGCGGATGATGTCCGTCATTGCGGTACCTCCTGACCGAGATGTTGCAGGTAAACAGCGAGAATCTTGCGCTCCGTCAGGGACAGCCGACCCTCCCAACTGGGCATCCAGCCTTGCCGGCCACCCCAGATGGTTTCGAAAAGTGTCTTGTCGTCGCCTCCGTAAATCCAGAACGCGTCGCTCAGGTCTGGAGCGCCGAGATCCGTATCACCGTGGCCATTTTCGCCGTGGCAGGCCGCGCAGTTGTTCGCGAAAATCTCTCCCCCCGCGGCGATCCGGTCAGCGGGTGCGGCGGTACCGGACAGCGACTGGACGTAGTCAATGACCAGCCGGATATCGTCGCGCGGCAGGATACCGTCACGACCAAAGGCCAGCATCTGCGCATAGCGCGTGTCGGGGTGGGTCGAATTGATGCCGACGCGCAGCGTCTCCATGACGGTTTCGGTGTCACCCCCCCAAAGCCAGGCCGTATCGACGAGGCTGGGAAACGCAGGTCCACCGGCCGCATCGGTTCCATGGCAGCCGGCGCAGTTATCGCCGAATATCTGGTGAGCGGTCCCCGTCACCCGGGCCATCAATTCAGGGTCTTTTAGGATGTCATCTGCGGGCAAGGTCGCGATGCGGTCAGCCCAGTCGGCACGGGCGATATTTGCAAGCTCGATGTCCTGCTTAACCACGTTGCGCTGATCAACACCAAGAAGACCTTTTGTATAGGTCGTAACCAGCGGCCACGCCGGGAGCAGTATCCACATGAGTAGCGCGAACAGATGGGTCACGATGATGAAGAACCACACGACGCGAGGCACACGGGTATTCAACTCCGTAATTCCGTTCCATTCATGCCCGGTCGTCTGATGGCCTGTGAGGGGGTCGCGATCCTTCACCGACATACCTTTCCCTCCAACTTGCCCGCAGTGGGCTGAGCTGGCCCGTCCTCATCGTCAAGGATACTGTTTGCAGCCTTGTCGAAGCGTCCACCAAGCGAGGGCCAGAAGGCATAGGCTGTGATCGCGACAGACAGGCCAAGCAGCCAGAACAGGCCAAACGACTTGGACAGCGCAACATACCATTCGTGGGTCATATCCATCGCCTATTCCTCTGTCATCAGTTGGGTGTTCTGCGCCACATCGGTCAGATTGCCTAGAATTTGAAGATACGCGACCAGCGCATCCATCTCGGTCAGGCGATCGCTTTGCCCATCAAAGGTGCGCACCGCAGTCGCTTCGCCATACCGGTCCAGCACACCGCTCGCGCGGTCGCTATCGGGTCGCGCCTGACCCAGCGCATCGTCGGCCGCGTTGGCGATCATGTCATCCGTATAGGGTACGCCGACCATGCTCAGCGCTTTGAGCCTGCCGGGCAGATCATCTGTGCGCAGCGGGGTCTCCTGCAGGAATGCGTACTGTGGCATCACGGATTGAGGCACCAGATCGCGCGGGTTGATCAGATGACGCACCTGCCAGTCATCGGAATACTTGTCGCCGACCCGCGCGAGGTCTGGTCCCGTGCGCTTTGATCCCCACAGCATCGGGTGGTCGTATTTCGATTCTACGGCCAGCGAATAGGGACCATAGCGCTCCACTTCGTCGCGAAGCGTGCGGATCATCTGCGAATGGCAGGCATAGCAACCTTCGCGGATATAGATATCGCGCCCGGCTTGCTCCAGCGGTGTGTAGACCCGCATGTCGGCGACATCCTCGACTGTTTCGTCGATGGTGAACAAGGGTGCGATTTCGACAAAGCCACCAACACCAGCGGCTAGGATGATACCTGCGGTCAGCGCCATTGAGTGTCGTTCCATCCGGTAATGGGTCTTGGCCTGAAACTCGAAAACACGCGCGAACGGCTTGAGAAGGGTTTTCAACATGGGTTTACTCCGCCGCCGGCACTGCCGGCTCCATTGCTTCCGGGATGGTAGGGTAGTCGGCTTCCGGGGCGTGATTTGGCACGCGCCGGATCGTCATGACGACGTTCCAGAAGCAGATGCAGGCGCCCGCAAAGAACAGCAGCCCGCCAAAGGCCCGCGCGATATAGTAAGGATGCATCGCAATCAGCGTATCGACGAATGAAAAGCGGAGTGTGCCGCTTTCAGTATATGTCCGCCACATCAGGCCTTGAGTGATGCCGCTGTTCCACATCGCAAAGATGTAGATAACCGTCCCCGACAGGGCCAACCAGAAGTGCCATTCGACTGCTTTCCAGGAATACATTGTCTCGCGCCGCCATAGCATGGGCGTCAGCGCATAGATTGACCCGAACGTGATCATAGCGACCCACCCCATCGCTCCGGAGTGGACATGACCGACAGTCCAGTCGGTATAGTGCGACAAGGCGTTGACCGGGCGGATCGCCATGAACGAGCCCTCGAACGTCGACAAACCGTAGAACACCGCCGCCACCATCATGAAACGCAATGTGGCGTCGTCGCGGACCTTGTGCCACGCCCCGTTGAGGGTCATCAGCGCATTGCCGGCCGAGGCCCAGCTTGGCACAAGAAGCATGACCGAAAACGTGACACCCAGCGTTTGGACCCACTGCGGCAGTGCCGTGTAATGCAGGTGGTGCGATCCGACCCAGATATAGAAAAAGACGATCCCCCAGAACGACAGGATCGACAGGCGGTAAGAATAGATTGGCCGCCCTGCCCGCTTTGGCAGAAAGTAATAGAGCATGCCAAGAAAGCCGGTCGTCAGAAAGAAGGCGACCGCGTTGTGGCCATACCACCATTGCACCATTGCATCCTGTACCCCCGCAAAGGCCGAATAACTCTTGGCACCGGAGAAGGATGCCGGCACTGCCAGATTGTTGACGATGTGGAGGATCGCCACGACGAGGATGAACGACAGGTAATACCAGTTGGCGACGTAAATATGCGGCTCATTCCGGCGCGCAAGTGTGCGGATATAAAGAATAAAATAAACCACCCAGACGATCACCAGCCAAAGGTCGGCATACCATTCCGGCTCCGCGTATTCCTTGGACTGCGTGATGCCCATCAGATAGCCGCTGGCGGCGACTACGCAGAACAGGTTGAATCCCAGTAGCACGAACCAAGGCGAGACCTGGTCCGGCATCCGTGCACGGCTGGTGCGCTGCATGATGTGGTAGGATGTGGCAATCAGGGCATTGCCGCCAAAGCCGAAGATCACGCCGGACGTGTGCACCGGGCGGATGCGGCCAAAGCTGGACCAGGCCGCATCAAACCGCAGGTCCGGCCATGCCAACTGCGACGCCACCCACACACCCATGCCCATCGCGACGACCGCCCAGAACAGTGCGAGAAGGATCCCGACCTTCGTGGGATCGTCGTAATAGGATGTGCTGCGGTCCTCGACAGGCTCCGCATCGTAAAGCGTCTGGGCCACAAGAAAGAACAGCACGCCGCAGAACAGCAGGACAATCCAGCCATGTGCGCCCATGGGGTCGTTGCGACCCACGGCTGCCATCGTCAGGCCGATCAGCACACCCGCTACCGTGATTAGCATAGCCCTTGCGCGTTCGGTGCTGGTGAGGTTCGACATCATGGCGCGGTCTCCTTGGTTGTGTTGGACAGGCGTGCAGATGCAGCCAGAAGCGGGTGGTCATCGTCGAAGAGGATCCGTTCGGCATCCCCTGACAGGTCGTCGTACTGGTTGCTGCGCAGTGACCAGAAAAATACGCCTAATCCGATGGCGCCCATGCTCAGTGTCACCGGGATTAGGAACGCGAGAATGGTCATGCGGGCACCTCCATTCCACCAGCGCGGGGCATAGGCATCGGGCGTGGCTTCGCGGCGCGGTTCAGTCGGAGGGCATTGCCGATCACGAGAAGCGACGAGCCCGACATCGCGAGTGCCGCGATCAGAGGCGTCACAAGACCGGCCATGGCCAATGGGATCGCGATGCAGTTGTAGGTGATGGCCAGAGCAAAGTTCTGCCGTACGATCCGCGCAGTAGCGCGGGCCATGTGCCAGGCGGCCGTTACGGCATCAAGTCCATCACGCAGGAAAATGAAGTCAGCTGCCGTCCGGCCCGCATCCGACGCGCTGGAGGGTGCCATGGACACATGCGCCGCCGCCAGCGCCGCTGCATCGTTCAATCCGTCACCGACCATCAGCGCACGGTGGCCCGCGTCGCGCAGGACATTGAGCGCCGCGATCTTGTCGGCGGGTGTTTCGTCCGACCTCACGTCGGCGATATCCAGTTGGTTCGCAATGCTGTTTGCCCGCGCCGCGATATCTCCGGAGAGCATGGCGACAGGAATGCCTGCCTCGGCAAATGAGCTGATCGCATCAACCGCACCGGGGCGCAGTGTCTCGATCAGGTCGAACGACATCGCAGGTCCATCCGCAAAGGCGCATACAGGACTCGCTTTACCTTTGGCTTGCAGACAGATGTCCGCGACCCAGTCCGCGCGGCCCAGCCGCACGGCACGTCCGCCAACGCAACCTGCGATGCCAAACCCCGGAACTTCGATTGCATCGTCCAGTTGGCAGGGCTGTTCAGCGATACTCATCGCGATCGCACGGGCGGCAGGATGGACCGTCTTCAGAGCCAAAGCCTTGGCCGCGGTGCGGAGCGCAGGATCACCGGGGCCGCATCCTATCGCAGCTGTGCCCATGGTCAGCGTGCCCGTCTTGTCGAAGACTACCCGGTCGATTTCCGCCAGCCGCTCCAGCGCGGAACCATCTTTCATCAGGATGCCCATGCGCATCAGCCGTCCGGAGGCCACGACATGCGCCACGGGCACAGCCAGACCCAGCGCACAGGGGCACGTGATGATCAGAACACTGATCGCGATAAAAATCGCCGTGTGCCATTCACCTGTGGCAAGGAACCAACCGACAAATGTTGCCAGTGACAGCAGATGCACAACCGGCGCATAGAGCTGCGCGGCGCGGTCGGCGATCCGCACGTAGGTGCCACGACCGGTCTCGGCTTCCGACTGCATGCGCATCATCTGCGCGAGGAATGACCCGTCCGCGGACCGCAGGACTTCTGCCTCCACGACACCGGTCAGATTCAGCGTTCCGGCCTCCAGCGTGTCACCAAACCCAGCCGGCACCGGCATCGCCTCGCCGGTCACGAGGGACCGGTCCAGATCGGTGGAGCCCGAGATGATCCGCACATCAACCGGGACGCGCTCATCCAGGCCGATGGTAATTATCGCACCGGGTGTGATCGAGCTTAGCGGCATGTAGGTCAGCGTCCCATCGGGTTGGCGCAGCATCGCTCCGCGTGGTGACAGTCGCGCCAGCCCAGAGACCGCACTGCGCGCACGTTCCCGCATCAGGTGATCGAGGTAGCGGCCGGACAGAAGAAAGAAAAGCAAGGTCACGGCGGCGTCGAAAAAGGCTTGCTCCCCGCCCCGCATCGTCTCGACCAGGCTCAATGCTAATGCCAATACGACAGCAACAGCGATCGGCACATCCATGTTGAGCCGTCCCATCCGCAAGGCCTGGAACGCTGAACGAAAGAAAGGCTGGCCGGCATAGGCCACGACAGGGATGGCGATCAGTGCAGAGATCAGGTGAAAAGTATCTCGCGTCTCACCTGCCGCACCTGACCAGACGGCAACGGACAACAACATGATATTCATCGCCCCGAACCCGGCCACGGCGATCGCGCGTAACAGGCCGCGACCCACGTCGTCGGTATCGTCTTCGTCCTGTTGCGCCACATCCGCAGGTATTGCCGGATATCCAAGCAGGGCAAGCGCAGAGATAACGCAGGTGGGATCTGTGTCTGCGTCGGCGAAGGTTACAACCGCCTGCTTCAGGGTCAGGTTTACCCTCGCAGTTACGACATCAGCGCGTGCATTCAGGGTACGCTCGATCTTTGCGACACAGCCGCCACATCGCAGATCCGGGATCGACAACACGCAGTGCCCCTGACCGTTGGCCAGCAGTCGCACACCGGCACGGGCCTCGGCTTCCCGCCATTCACGCGATGACACCTGTAATTGATCGCCGCTGCATGTCTGCGGATGTGTTCCGATCCCTGACACCCTATCCACTCCTGATTACTCTTTATCTAGCCCCAAGTTTTAGACGAAGACTCAGGGCACCGATTGATATGGATCAAAGTTTTCATGGAATATGACAGTAGGCTGTCAGCCCGTCCGGCACCGTCCGGTCAGGCACAGGAGTAACAACCTTGCGTGGACCCAGCAGTAAAATCAGCGACAGGGGGGCCGCGCGTTTTGAGACGTGTCTGGCGCAACAGGTCGACCTCTGCTGCGCACTCGAAACATTGGCCGATGCCCTCCCATCACATGTTGATACGAAGGCCGCTACGCTGTTGGCGGAAACACTCGAGGATTCGTTGCACCACTGTCACCAGATAGAAGAGAACTTCATTTTTCCGGCCATTTTGACTGCACGCCCGGGCATGCTTGCTACCATCACACGATTGCGGGCCGAGCATGTCGAAGATGAAGAACAGGCTTGCGAAGTGAAGGATGCGATTATGGCCTTCGTCATTCGGCAGAAACGCAAGGACGTCGAAGAGTTTGGTTATCTGCTGCGCGGCCTTTTCGTGGCGCTGCGACGGCATCTGGCTTTTGATCGGGACTATGTATTGCCGCTGTACCGCCGCACAGACGCGGCCTCAAACATCACAAACCAGCCGCGGTCTCCAGAAGACTGAAATCATTCACCGTAACCAGACGGTTTTTCTGGATCGTCAGAACACCTGCCTTGCGCAACTGCGTCAGATTTCGACTGACCGTTTCAACCGTTAGTCCCAGAAAGTCCGCGATATCCGATCGCTTGAGAGGAATTTCCAGATGATCTGAATAGCCCTCCACCAGAGGATCGACATGGCGGGACAAAAGTAACAAGAACGTTGCGACCTTCTCCGCTGCTGACTTCTGACCTAGGGTCATCATCCACTCACGCGCATCATCCAACTCACGCAGGGCTTGTTCATGCAGGCGATGTTCCAGGCCCGGCGACTGACGGACCATGTCTTCCAAAGCGCTGCGTGGGAAAGTACAAATACGCACGGTGCTCGCCGCCTCGGCGCTGACATCGCTACTTGCTGCAAATGGGCGTCCCACGAAGTCAGGGGCAAATTGAAGTCCGACAATCTGCTGCCGACCGTCAGCCATCAGCTTGCTCAGCTTGACGATCCCGCTGAGGATGTTTGCGTATCCATCGGTCTGAACACCTGCAGCGACAAGTTCGGTCCCAGCCGCGACCTCTCGTCGACCTGTCTGGCGTCCAAGCTGCTGCAACTGTTTTGGATCGAGCGCTCCGCAAATGCCCTTGTGGCGCGCCTCACAGGCCCGGCACAGCAGCGGTATATCGGAATTATGTATATCGAGTCGCATGGCAACCTCCCCTTATATGGCGATAGCCTTAACACACGTACTTTATCTGAAAAGAAAACGTGCGGCCGTTGTCTGTGGACGCGCCAATTTGCGAAGGCCCATGTGTCCGCTTCATGCGTTTAAAGGAAAGTGCAAGATATCACTAACCTTTTTCATCACTGGTTCTCCCGATTTTCTTTCGCGGTGCCGGGCGATGGCCGCGGCTACGCATCGGACTACGAGCCCATTTAAAAAATCTCTTAAATGCTTGAGCTAGATCAACGTGGCTTTGCATCGACTGCCTATCGTTGTGTTGAAAGTCAAACTTGGAAGGTATTCGAAATGCTCAAAGAACTTATTATTGGTCTCGCAACAGGTGCGTTGCTTGCCGGGAGTGCTTTCGCCGGGTCTTACGAAGTGCAGATGCTCAATAGGAGCGGCACGGACACAATGGTGTTCGAACCCGCCTTCTTGCGGATTGCCCCCGGTGACACAGTCAAGTTCATCGCAACCGACAAGGGACATAACGCGGAAATAATCAGCGGCATGATCCCCGATGGGGCTGAGCCCTTTCAGGGAAAGATCAACGAAGAAATCGAGGTCCAGTTGGATGTTGAGGGCTTCTATGCAGTTAAATGCCTACCTCACTTCGCAATGGGGATGGTGATGACCATTGCTGTCGGCACGGACGAGATCCCGCCCGAGGGATACCTCGAAGGACGCCTGCCTCCGCGTGCGAAAACACGACTAGCCGCACAGCTTGAAGCTCTCTGATCTCATCCGCGTGGGTGCATAGACGACGCCCCGGTACTTCCAGATCCAATCTTAAGGAACACACAATGGTACATGACATGAACGCCGGGACAATCAACACCAGCCGCCGCAACGTTTTAAAGGGAACTGCATTGGCCGGAGCAGCGGCGATAACGGGCACATTCGCCTCTGCCGGCCCGATGCACAGCAGGGTGTCGCCGCCGACCATGCGCATGCCGGACAATGCGTTCGTACAGGCCCAAGCACAACAAATGGCCAAAGCAGAGCCAGTCGACCTGTCGGGATATGAGCGTATACAGCAGCATCTTGTCAGGCCGCCCTACGCGCCAGAGCACGATCAGATCGCAAAAGGTGCGCCGAAAATCGTCGAAATCGAACTGACCGTCGATGAACGCCTGATGGTAGTCGATGAGGATACCGGCGCGTCGATCTGGGCGATGACATACAACGGTTCGGTCCCCGGCCCTCTGATCATCGTCCATCAGGGCGACTATGTCGAACTCACACTCAGGAGCCATACGCGTAACGTTCTGGAACACAACATCGACTTTCACGCCTCGACCGGCGCATTGGGGGGCGGTGCGCTGACCCATATTTACCCGGGCGAAGAGACCGTCCTGCGCTGGAAGGCGACGAAAGCCGGATGCTTCACCTACCACTGTGCGCCCGGTGGCGCGATGATCCCCTATCACGTCTGCCACGGCATGAATGGCGCCGTTATGGTGCTGCCGCGCGATGGCCTGAAAGACCGTGATCGCAATGCTTTGCCCTACGACAAGATCGCCTATATCGGGGAACAGGACTATTACCTGCCAATGGATGAAAATGGCACCTACCGGACTTATCGCGACGCTGGGGAAGATTACGCAGATTCCCTTGCCGCTATGCGCACCCTCACCCCTACTCACGTCGTCTTCAATGGGGCTGTCGGCGCACTCACCGGTAACCGAGCAATTACCGCCGAGGTTGGTCAGACCTTGCTGATGATCCACAACCAATGCAATCGCGACAGCCGTCCACACCTGATTGGAGGACATGGCGCGTATGTCTGGGAAAGTTCCTTCTCCGACCCGCCACTGACAGAGATGGAAACCTGGTTCGTCCGCGGCGGCAGCGCCGTAGCCGCCATGTATACGTTTGAGCAGCCGGGGGTTTACGCGTACGTGAACCACAACCTCATCGAAGGCGCGCTTTTAGGGGCCACGGCGCATTTTAATGTCGGCGGAGAATGGAACAATGCGCTGATGGAACAAGTGGTCGCACCCCGAACAATGGAAACCTGAGTTACATCGCCACAGCCTTCTGACGGGTCTGGAGGTGAAACTTTGTGTTTTTGCCTGCATCGACGACCTGCTCGGCCATGCCAGCGCCACCATGCTTGCCCGGTTCGTCACGACGCGCAATCTTTCGCCAGGCGATCAATTTTTGACCGAAGCGCAGTACGACATGAAGAAGTCGGTGACAGGTGATCTGCGCCAAAGTTATTTGGCGCTACCACAGCGTGACCCTGCCAATGTCGACATTGCCGATTTTCTAGGGCTGACCACCCAGACCATCAGCCGGACGTTCACCCCGCCGCGCAAAAGCAAGATCATTGCCATCGACAACAATCATACGGTGATCATTCAGCGCCCGACAGCCCTGAACGGCTTGGCGCGGGGCGATGCCCGTTAACAGCGCTCATGCAGCCGAGCTGAGATAAAGGCGCCGGGAACCACATCCTCTGCGGCCTTGGCGCGCGTGGTTAATATCCCGCCGGAGATAGAGCCTCCCGGCCCAGAAGGCAGGTCATACCAGCCATGTTGATATTTATTGACCGGGATCAATTAGGCTGGCCGCAGACCCTGCTAACCTAGCCCCATGCCAAACCAAGCGGATAAAGAGGAACGCGACCATGGGTATCAAGACAATAATGGTCTGTCTGACCACGCCGGAGAACACTGAAACGCTCCTGAAGGTTGCCGTCCCAATGGCGCGCAAACATAGCGCGCATCTGGTGGGCTTTCATACAATCGAAGCCTTGCTGGTCTATCCCGGCATCGCCATGCACATCCCTGAAACAACCTTCGCGGCCTTTAACGACAGCCAGAAAAAGGAATCCGAAGCGATCAAGGAGATCTTTACCAAACACACCAAAAACGAAGACTTCGTAAGCGAATTTCGCCTGATCCGCGCCGAGGCAGTTTCCGCCAACGAGCGGATGGTCGAAAGCGCCCGCGCCGCTGACCTTGTGATCATGGCGCATGAGGACCGCGAGAATGACCGTGTTGATCAACGCCATGCGCAGGTTGAGGTGATCCGCGAAAGCGGGCGGCCCGTGATCGTCGTGCCATTGGGCTATGACGGCCCCGAGATCGGAGCCAATATGCTGCTTGGTTGGAGCGACACCAGAGAAGCGGCGCGTGCTGCCCATGATATGCTGGGGGTCGCCGATGCGGGCGCAAATCTGACCGTTTTGCGTGTCGGCACCGCGCCAAAGGACCCGATGACCGATGGTGACGCTTTAGACATCGTGACGATGTTTGCACGGCACGGACTGAAAACCACTTTGGAATACCGCAATACCGAAGGGCACAGCATTGCCGACGTGCTCAACAAGGCGGCATTTGAAAAAGGCGCGGACTTGATTGTCACTGGCGCTTTTGGCCACTCGCGGACGTATGATTTTGTCCTCGGCGCCACGTCCTACGCGCTGCTGCGGGATCAAAAACTGCCTGTGTTGTTCAGTAAGTAACAGCGCGACACGTTGCCGGACCAGTTCAGTGATTGGTCCGGCAGAAGTCGCGCGCGGGCGCGCCCTTCCCGTTACAGGCGGTTCGGACACCGCGCTTAAAGCGCCTCATGTTGCGCCAGTCGGCGCAGGATATGATCGCGCTCTTCCAGCAGCTCCAGCACGAGCGCGACGCCTGCTGTGTTGATGCCAAGGTCCCGCTTGAGCCTTTGGGCCTTTTTAGCCCGCGCAATGCTGGCTCCGACAAAGCGCCAGTTGCCGCGGGAGCTGCCCACGGGCTCCAACACTCCGTAATCCACCAGCTCTATTACCCAAGTCTCCTCGGCCTGACAAAAGCGGCACAGATCCTGCAAAGACAGGGCATCAACGATATCGCTGTGCGATCTGGTCTGTTTCATCTCCCGTTCCCTCCAAGATGGGCGCGCGGATCAAACGGCATTTTCTCGGCCATCTGCTCAAAGAAAGCACGCGCCTGTTCGGTTGTGACCTTTGGATTGACGATCTTCAGGGTGGCATAGATATCGCCCGCCGGTGCACCGGGCAGCCCCTTTCCCTTGAGGCGCATTTTCTGGCCGGACCGCGCATTTTCAGGGATACGCAGATCGACCTTGCCGCCCGGTATGGGCATGACCACATGAGCGCCGAGAGCGGCCTCCCATGGCGCGATCGGCAAATCCAGATAGAGGTCTTTGCCGTCCGGCCGATAGACGGGATGTGGCGCAAAGACGACCTCGAGAAACAGATCACCCGCACCACCGCTGCCCTGCCCGCCTTGACCTGCAAGCCTGATATGCTGGCCCTGAGCGATGCCTTTTAGCACCTTCACGGAGATTTTTCGGTCCTGCTGGGACACTGTGCCATTGGGGCCGACAACGGGCGTTCGCAGACTCAGTGTGCGTTCACCGCCGAGATAGGCCTCCTCAATCGAGATCTCGATACGCCCGTGGCTATCAGCGCCCTGCTGGGGCCGCATTCGCGCCGATTGCCCCCCTTCGCGGCGAAACAGCGTCTCGAAGAAATCGCTGAAATCCGCTTCGCCTTGCGGGCCGCCGTCCGAGAAGGAATAATTACTGTCCCAGTCCGGCGGGGGCCGAAAACCGCCCTGCGCTTGGGGAGGTTCTTTCCCCAGCTGATCATAGGCCGCGCGGCGCTCGGGGTCTTTTAGAACCTCATAGGCCTCGTTCACTTCTTTAAATTTTGCCTCGGTCCCCGCATCTGTGTTAATATCAGGGTGATACTTGCGCGCCGCTTTGCGGAACGCTTTCTTGATGTCGTCCGCGCTCGCCTCTCGGGCCAGACCCAACGCCTTATAGTAATCTTTGAATTCCATCTGCCGATTGTCCAATCATCCAGTGTGATCTCAAACTACCACGGAATTTAGGGCCGGCGTTGATCTTTATCAAACCGGGCTGCCTAATATTGCCCGGCAACACCTGCGAAGGTGTTGACCTGCATCAATAACCG
Organism: Sulfitobacter brevis; assembly: GCF_900112755.1. Lineage (GTDB taxonomy): Bacteria > Pseudomonadota > Alphaproteobacteria > Rhodobacterales > Rhodobacteraceae > Sulfitobacter > Sulfitobacter brevis. The sequence goes on from NZ_FOMW01000004.1 coordinate 74,012, forward strand.
CAGCCGTTAAACTGCGCATAATTTTCAGCATCAAACAGAAGGATAGAGAAAATGCTGAACGTATCGAAACCATCAACCGACCGTGTCGACATCAGCTTATCCGGTGCTCTGGATGCAGATGAAATGTCCGCAGCGCTCGACGCGATTGTCGAAGTGAGCAAAGACATCGTCCACGGCAAGCTCTTCTACCGGATCAGTGATTTTGCGATGCCGACCTTGGGCGCAATGGCGATTGAATTGCAGCGCATGCCGCAACTACTGCCGCTGATCAAAAAGTTCGACAGATGTGCCGTGCTCTCGGACACGGCGTGGATCCGAATGGCGTCGGAGTTGGAGGGCGCGGTGATCCCGTCCCTGAAGATTAAAAGTTTTGCACTTTCCGATGCTAAGGCTGCTGAGGCTTGGCTCAATGCCGACGCGCGGCAGGACGATAATGTGCCGGAAGAAGAGAACTTTCCCGTTTAAGGCACCGTAAAGATCATGACCCGCATACACCGCCGTCACCTCACGCGCTCTGCAAAACCCAATCCGCCATCGCAGGTAAGAGTTGATCCAGCACCGCCTGAAACGCGGATACGATCGCTGTAGGGCTATCATTCGCCGTGTGCGCCGCTTGTTCAAAGTTGCGCGTGCTGATTACCCGACCGCCGCGATCTGATTGAGCATTTGCGGGAGGGTGTCGCGCAGGATGGTCTGGGCTTCGGTGAACGTCTTTTCAACGCTGTCAATTACTGGGCCGGATGCCATCAGCGCGGCGTCGGCAGATTCAAAGGTGCGCTGCGCCGAGGCCAAGGCCGTGTTGCCATTCTCCAGTGTTATTGCGACCGCAGCGCCGATGCTGTCCAGCTTGCCCGTGAACAAGGATACCTGGTCTGTCGCATCACCAACGGTTCGGCTGATCTGCGAGAAATCGGTCATTGCCTGGTCCAGCCGCGATGAGGAGGCATCCAAATTGCGCAAGATGCGGGTGACATAGGCTTGATTTTCAGGCCCCGTCAGCGCTGAAATGGTCCGGCAAAACTGGACAGCGTGCTAAGATGTATCCAACCTTGAAGACAGGAAACACCAATGACCATGAGACGCAGTTTTCCAGACAAGTGCAAAGCTACTGTGGCGCTCGAGACGCTGCGTGGTGACAAGATCGCGCAAGAGATTGCAGCGAAGCACAAGTTTCATCTAATACCGGCAAGTGTTTGCATGCAAACACTGAGAGGCAACGCAGGTGACGACGTGGAAGCGACAGGCCATTGATGGGCTGACCGGGGTACTTTCCGATAAGGTCCGGCGGGCCGAAGATAACGAAGCTGAGGTCAAAGAACTTCACGCCAAGATCGGAAAGCTGGCGGTCGAAAACGTTTTTTTGTCACAAGGGCTAAAGCGATGAGCCCGACCGAACGCAAGGCGCTGATCAACGCTGACCGCACAGAACTGAGCCTGACCAAGCAGTGCAAGTTGCTGAAGATTAGCCGGTCGTCGCTTTATTTTACGCCGGTCGGTGTGAATGCTGAGACGCTGGAATTGATGAACGAGATTGATCGGGTCTTCACGAAATACCCGTTCTTTCCCTTTCGGGATCATGCTGCGCATAACCCTGTCGGGCAGTGGGCAGTCGCCAGATCGCAGCTTATTTGCCCAGAAATGGGTTCCATGCAGGTCGGCATCGTGTGCGCCGCTTGATGGGTATCATGCCTTGGCCGGCAGGGCATCGCAAAGCGATGTCCCGAGAGGGGGCTACAGGCCATCTACAAAGGCCCGAACACCCGCTGCCCGGCAGCACATGCAAAGCATGTGTGAGAGGGGGCAAGAAGCATCCTCAGCATCGCATTTATCCCTACCTGCTGAGAAAGCTGCCGATCACGCGACCCAATCATGTTTGGTGCAGTGACATTACTTACATCCCCCTGCGACGTGGTTTCTTATATCCCCCTGCGACGTGGTTTCTTATATCTGGTGGCGATCATGGACTGGGCGACGCGCAAGGTGCTGGCATGGCGGCTGTCGAACACATTGGATGCCAGCTTTTGTGTCGAGGCAATGAAAGAAGCCATCACAAAATATGGCAAGCCCGAGATAATGAATACCGATCAAGGATCGCAGTTCACAGGTTCAGCCTGGATCACCACTTTGACTGAGGCTGAAGTCAAAATATCGATGGATGGGCGTGGCCGTTATCTCGACAACATCTTCATCGAACGGCTGTGGCGGTCCCTCAAACAGGAGGCCGTATACTTGCATGAATTGCAGGACGGGTTCCAAGCCAAACGCGTTATCAAAGATTGGATCAGCTTCTACAACATCGAGCGGCCTCACACCGCTCTCGACAAACGATCACCCGACGACGCATTCTTCTCAACAGAACGGACGCAGAAGGCCGCATGAAACCAACCAGATTACATCTTAGCTGAGCCGCAAACCTGTCCTAAAAAGCAGGACCGCTTCAGATATCAGTTGCCAATTTCAACCTCAACTCCGATACTTCGTGCGCGGGCTAGTTTTATAATTTCTTTGCCCAACGCGAGGTCCTCCGCAGCTATTCCGAGTGACTTGAAAATGGTGATTTCCTGTTCGCTCATACGCCCAGGATGGGTTTTGGCTAAGATGTCTTGCAGTTCGACGATTGGATAATCGATGGCGATGGCCTTCTCCGATCTAGCCAACAGTAATTCTCCACACTCAGTTTCAGCTTGCGCGCGTGAGTCGACCACAAGCTTAGAAATCGCGACGAGGTCCCCTGCAATTTCCCGAGCTACAGGGCGGCTGGCTCCAACCGCGTTGATATGGGTGCCCGGCGCTACATTCCTAGCATCGAGAATTGGTGTAGTTGCTCCAGTCACTGTGCAAATCACCTGTGCGTTTCTGGCAGCATCTTCAACTGTTGCAGCATAAGTTGCTCCTAGCCGCTCGGCGATCTCTACGCCGTTCGAGCGGGACCAGATCACTAATTCAGCGGCTGGGTATAGCCTGCGCATTGCATCTGCATGGCTCCTCGCTTGTGTTCCGCCACCAAGTATTGCGATGCGTTCCGGACGCGAGCAGCCGCATCCAACGTCGCCCAGGCAGATCGGATAAAGGGGTCGTGATCAAATGGGCCACACGGACCTTAGCCTCTTCGGTCAGTTCTGCGATCTCATAAAGTGTGCGCCGTGCCGATGCGCCCCGGATACTGACGCGGAGGAAATCAGGCGATATGACGTCGCCCTGAACCTCGGCGAAAAGCTCTTCGTTGGTCAACAAATTGTTTCCGGCTTCTTTGTTGGCCTGTTCGACCCGGCTAGCGATGTTCGCCACGTCTCCGACGACCGTGAGCCGATCTACCCCCGGTGGTCCTAAGGCACCGATGAGCGCCTCACCGTAATGCAAGCCAATGCGGCCGGAAAAGTCGATCCCGTATAGCCGACGCATGACCGGACGGGCAAGGTCGACTGCCGCAAGAATTTCGAGGGCTGCGGCCACGGCGCGCAGCGCGCAGGCCTCCACGCCCTGCACGCCGAAGACGGCAAGGAAACCGTCCCCGATTGTCTTATCGAAATAACCGCAACATGTTGGTCTGGCGCGCAGCAATCACCTCTTTTGTCACGCCAGCCCGCATGCCGCTGTCTTTCTCAGCCTGCTTGACCCATTCGCTCAAAGTCTGGGGAATACAGCCGATCTTGGGTGCAATGACCGCAATCGCGCCCGCCTGCGTTTCGTATGAACCTTGATGCTCAAACACCATCCGGACCGCAGGTGCCCGGACCTCTGGCGAGTAGCGATTTGCCATTTCGCTTTTTTGTCGGAGACCATCTTCCTTACTTAAGTTGATGGTCTCCGAAAAACTCCGGGCGATTCAGGAAGACACAATATGATTGCTTACGTCACTGTTGGAGCAGAAGACATCGCACAAGCAGAACGCTTCTACTCGGCGTTCCTCCCAGTCTCCCTAAATTCACAAGGAAATTGATTCAGGGGCGGACCTTTAAATCAAAAACAATTTTTAAACAGAATTCGCCCTCTCTGAGGGGTGGAACTACAGCCTATCAGCCACCGTCCGCGACAAAACCAGCCTTCTCGATCGCTGAAATTGCGCAGGCCTCGTCGTTGTCTGAACTATCGCCTGTAACGCCAACCGCTCCAACAATGACACCATCCTTTTTTATCAAGACGCCGCCGGCAACCGGCACCAATGAGCCTTGCGAAAGCGCGTTCATTGCTTGAATGAAGAACGGTTCCGCCTTGGCCCTTTCGAATAGCGCACGCGATCCCAGCCCCATCGCCACTGCACCGCGCGCTTTGCCTCGAGCAATTTCCGGCCTCAAATTACTGGTGCCGTTCTCTCTTGAGAGCGCCACCAGATACCCTCCGCTGTCCAGAACAGCGATCGTCAACGGCTTCAGCCCGTTCGTTTTGCGCCAATCGAGGCAATGTTTTACGATGGCTTGCGCCTGATCAAGGCTGACGTTCATGGCTTTTTCCCTGCCTTGCGTTCATTGATGTGCCGAAATGCATGTGACGGTAGCGCGACCATTGGCCGTTGTTTCGTGTGCGCCGAGATTATGACGATCAGGCGCCAATCACCGCCTGCGACTTTATCAAAGCGTCTATTTCACTGCTGTTAAAGCCGAGCTGGGACAGAACCTCCTTCGTATGCTCTCCCAGCAGCGGGGATGCGCGTTCGACGCTACCGGGGGTTCGGCTGAATTTCACCGGATGCCCCAAGGTTTCAACCTTCCCGGCTGTGGGGTGATCCAGTTCAACGATCATGTCCCGCGCCCGCGCCTGCGGATCCGCGTGCATCTGCAAGATGTCGTTAACCGGTCCGGCTGGCAGCGCCGCCTTTTCCATGCGATCCAGCCACGTTTCGGTTGTCTCCTGCGAGAGGTATCCGTTCAAGATATCGACCAACGCAGGCAAATTGCGAATGCGCTCGGCATTCGACGCGAACCTTGCATCTTCATTCAGTTCGGGTGCCCCGATAACCCCGAGAAACCGCAACCAGTTGCTCTGGTTTGCGGCACCGACGTTGATCCAGCCGTCGCTGGTCTGGAATGCCTGATAAGGTGCGTTAAGGGGGTGTGCAGACCCGAGCGGTTCGGGTTTGTCGCCAGTTGCAAAGGCAATCGCCGATTGCCAATAGGTCTGCACGATTGCGGCCTCGAACAGGGAAGTATCGACCTTTTGGCCAAGGCCAGTCTGCAACACATTCGCATATGCCGCGCAGACACCCATCGCCGCTAGTATGCCCGCGTTGATGTCAGAAATTGGCGCCGCGACTTTAACCGGCGGGCGTCCGGGGCCCTCGCCGGTAATCGACATCAGCCCGGCCATGCCTTGCGCTATCAGATCAAAGCCGCCGCGCTCCGCATAGGGGCCAGTGCGCCCAAACCCCGAAATTTCGCAGTAAATGAGGCGCGGATTAACCTTCGCCAGTTCTTCGTAGGACAAGCCGAGCTTTTCCATCGTGCCTTTGCGATAGTTCTCGATAACCACGTCCGCTTTGGCCAGCAGTCGGCGCAGGATTTCCAGCGCATCGGGGTCTTTGAGGTTCAGGGCGATGCCGCGCTTGTTGCGGTTCATCATCATAAAGGCAGCCGCTTCGCCTTCGATCTCGGGCGGCACAAACCTTCGGCTATCGTCGCCGGTCGGTTTTTCGACCTTGATCACGTCGGCGCCCATATCGGCCAACATCATGCCACACACCGGCCCTGCCATAATATGTGCCAGTTCGATCACGCGCAGCCCCTTTAGGGGTCCTGATGAGGTGCTCATTTGCCGCTCCATTCCGGTTTGCGCTTGCCCAGAAAGGCCTCGATGCCGTTGCGGAAATCTTCGCTCATATAGCACATGGTGATGAGATCGGAATCGTCTACCACCGTAGCCGCGCGGGTGCGGCGCATGGCCTCCTTGGTGGCGCGCAGGGTCAGCGGCGCCATCGATCCCACGAGATCAGCAAGCGCTTCCGCCCGCGTCATCAAGCTGGCCTCGTCGGGCAGGACTTCACTGACAAGCCCGACACGCAACGCCTCGTTCGCCTCGATCAGACGCGCCGTGAATATGAGCTCACGAACCCGCCCTGCCCCAATCAGCTCCGACAGCCGCGCAAGGTTGCCCGCCGCGAGACAATTGCCCAGCGTGCGTGCAATGGGAAAGCCGTATTTGAGGCTGGCGGAGGCGATCCGGATATCGCAGGCCGCTGCGATCGAACCACCCCCGCCCGTGCACGCGCCGTTGATTGCGGCAATTGTCGGCACTGGACAGCGCTCGACAGCCTGAAGTACGGCATCAATGCGGTGCTCATAGTCCAGTGCATCTTGTGCTGTCTCGAAAGCGCGAAATTGGGTCATATCGGTGCCTGCAGCGAAGGCCTTCCCCCCTGAGCCAGAGATCACTACGGCGCGTACCGAACCGTCGGTTGGCATTTCCAAGCAAAGAGCGGCGAGGCGTTCGTACATCGCAAAGGTCAGCGCGTTGCGGGTTTCAGGGCGCTGGAATGTGATCCAGAGCACGCCGTTGCGCAGTTCCTCAGAGAGGTCGGGGGTCTCAGAGATCATCGGTAGAAATACTCCACAAGGAACATCGGAACGGCCGGAACGTAGGTGCAGATCATCAGGACCGCCAACAGCACGCCGACGAACCAGATATTGACCTTTGACACCTCCCAGATATTGGCGCGGGCCACCGAACAGGCCGTGATCAGCACCGAAGCCACGGGTGGCGTCTGTTGTCCGATGGCGAGGTTCAAGGTCACGACCAACCCGAAATGCACCGGATCAATGCCAGCCGCGGTGATCAGCGGAATAACGATCGGGATCACCAGAATGATCGCAGCGGCCGAATGCAGGAAGAAGCCGATAATCAGGAAAAAGAAGTTCAGGATCAGCAGGATCGCCCATTGCTGGGTCGTGACCGAAAGAATGCTTTCGGCCAGTTGCTGTGGTATCTGCGCACGGGTCAAAAAGCCCCCCATCAGCACCGAGGCCGCGACCAAAAGCATCACGACCGCTGTCTGCATACCGCCGTCGAGCATGGCGCGGCGCAGGTGGCGCATGTTGAGGTTGCCGTACCAAGCCGACACGGCGAGCGATGCAATCACCGCAAGACCCGCAGCTTCGGTCGCGGTGACATAGCCGCCAAAGATACCGCCGAGAATGATTACCGGCAGGGTGAAAGCTGGCAGGGCATCTACGAAAGTTTCGCGCAAGCGCGCCATGCTGAAGGCGGCTTCGGTGGGAAAATTGTACCGCTTGGCAAAGAAATACGCGACGAGGATTAAGCCGCCAGCCCCCAAAATGCCCGGCACCAAGCCTGCGACAAATAGTTGTTCAACCGAGGTGTTGGCAGAGGCCGCGTAGAGGATCATCGGGATCGACGGAGGAATGATAATGGCGAGCGAGGCCGAGGACGAGGTAACGGCGGCTGAAAATTCCTTGCTGTAGCCGCGTTTTTTCATCTGCGGGATCAGAATTGACCCCATCGCCGCGACATCCGCCACAGCCGATCCGGAGATTTCGGCGAAAAACAGCGACACGCCGATATTAACCATCGCCAAACCGCCCCGGATGAAACCGATAATCGCGGAGACAAAGTTGATCAGGCGGTCGGTTATGCCGCCCGCGTTCATAATGGCACCGGCAAGGACGAACATCGGGATCGCGATCAGCGAGAACTTGGTCGAGCCATCGTACATATCGAGCGCGATGGTTACCAAGCTGCCAGACCCTTCGGTGGCGAGCAGGCCAAGCACGCCGCACATGGCAAGCGCTACGGCAATCGGGATATTGATGCAGATCATAACCAGCATCGCCAGAAAAATGGCACCCATCAGCATCAGATGCGATCCTTGTTCTTTTCGAGTTCGGTTTCGACTTCTTCCTCGATTTCCGCATGTTCCAGCGAAATTCCCTCAGAAGTCAGCTTGAGATAGGCAGGCAAACTCAAAAGTTGGCCCAGCATAAAGAGAACGGCGCCGATCGGGATGACAGACTGGGTGAATTGCACCGGCATCCAGCGCAGTGAAACCAGCGTGTCACCGGCCAGCACCTCAAGCACCTGAAGCCCGGCGCGTGCCATGAGAAAGAAGAAGGTCAGGACAATCAGTTCACCTGCCAAAAGCGCCGCAATTCGCAAGCCGCGCGGCATCGCCAGCAGGACGGTGTCAAAGCCGATATGGCGGCGGTGCAAAGCAGCAAGTGCGCTGCCGTAATAGGTGATCCATGCCAGCATGATGGCCGCGATCTCGTCATACCAAGAGAAGCTTTCGCCCATCAGGCGCGCAATCACGGCAACGCTGACAACCACCGTCAGCAAGATCATCAGCCCAATGGTGATCCATTCAAGGATCTGGCTGACCAGCCGGTTAAGGCGCGACAGCACGGGGTACGAAGCATGTTCCATTAGGCCAGACCTGTTGGCATCACCCCGACAGGTCGCACGAAAGACGCACGCCAAAGCGGTGGATGAGCATTAAAAAGAATAAGATAAGGCGGCAGGATGTCCCTGCCGCCTGTCCGAGATCAGCCCGACTGACCCAAGCCCAACACTTTATCGATCATCTCTTGCGCGCCGTCGACTTCGTCGGCGAACTGCTTGTAGATCGGCTTGGACGCCTCGATGAAGGCGGCTTTGTCGGCGGTATTCACTTCCACCCCCGCATCCTCGATCTCTTTGAGCAAGACGCTCTCCATCTCGGCGGCGGTTTCATAGGTGAAATCCTGCGTCTTGTTGGCGCAGTCGGTCAGGCCAGCCTGAATATCCTCCGGCAGGCTGTCGAACTTCTTTTTGGACGTCAGAATATAGGCAGGCGTATAGACGTGGCCAGTGATCGAGAGATACTTCTGCACTTCTTGAAACTTGGCCGAAGCGATCTGCGCATAGGGGTTTTCCTGACCGTCGATCACGCCGGTTTGCAACGCCGTGAACACGTCCGAAAATGCCATCGGCGTCGGGTTAGCGCCATACTCCTGGAACATCTTCAAGCGCCAGACACCGTTCGGCGTACGCAGCTTGATCCCTTCGAGATCCGTAGGCACGTTAATCGGCCGGACGTTATTGGTGATGTGGCGGAAGCCGTTTTCGGCCAACCCGACGATGTGATAGCCGTTTGCGTTGGCCGCAGTCTGGAACACATCCATCATCTCATCCTGCACGCGGCGCATATGCTCCCGGCTGGTGATGATGTAGGGCATTTCGAAAATACCGAAGGAATCGTCAACCGAAGACATGATCGACGAGGGCAGCGAAAAGTCCATCTGCGCCAGTTTAAGCTTTTGCAGCATTTCCTTGTCGTTGCCCAACTGGGACGATCCAAAGGTCTGCATTTCGACCTTGTCGGTCATCGACGTGTTAACGCATTCGGCAAAGTTTTCTGCCGTGGCTTCGAAAAGCGAGCCCGGCGCACCGACATGGCCGAACTTCATCGTCATATCAGCCGCCGACACAGCGGTTGCCATGCCCGCGACCGCTGTGGCCGCCAGAAGTCTTGTAATCACTTTCATGGTTTCTCCTCCCAGAGTTTCGCGTTTATTTCAGGCCGCCGCCCTTAGATGCCAGCCAATCTCAGGCAAGCATCTGCATCGCGGCTTGCACCCCACCCTCCTCGTGGGGCACATCCGCTTTCTTCAGTCCCATTTCGACACCCGCCAGCGTTGCGACAAGCATCAGATCGTTGAAATCGCCCAAATGCCCGATGCGGAACACCTTGTCAGCGACCTTGGACAAGCCATTGCCAAGCGAGATGTCGTAATGCTCCAGCGTCGAAGCACGGAATGCGTCGGCGCTATGCCCGTCGGGCATTTTGACCGCCGTAAGCACGCCACTTTCCTGTCCTTGCGTGGCGCAGAGCACTTCAAGCCCCCAATGGCGGACCGCAGCACGCGCCGCAGCGCCGTGCCGGGCGTGGCGGGCAAAGACATTATCCAAACCCTCTTCGTGCAGCATATCAACAGCCTCGTTTAAACCGTAAAGCAGGTTTGTCGCGGGCGTGTAGGGAAAGTATCCGGTCTTGTTTGGACCGACCATCTCGGCCCAATCCCAATAGGAGCGTTGAAGTGCAGCCGTCTTGTTTGCCGCCATTGCCTTGGCGCTTGCTGCATTGAAGGACAGGCCAGGCGGCAACATGAGCCCCTTCTGGGAGCCTGAAACCGTCACATCCACGCCCCAGGCGTCATGCTGGTAGTCGAGCGAGGCAAGTCCCGAGATCGTATCTACCATGAACAGGGCCGGATGTTTGGCATTGTCGATCGCTTTGCGCACAGCAGCGATGGGCGACACGGAACCGGTCGAGGTCTCGTTATGAACCACGCAAACCGCTTTGATCTCGTGCCCCTTATCCTCGGCAAGATGGGCCTCGATCCGGTCGGGATCAGCGCCACCGCGCCAGTCGCCTTCGATAAATTCTGCCTTAAGGCCGAGCTTTTCCGCGAGCTTTTTCCAAAGGGTCGCAAAGTGTCCGGTTTCAAACATTAAAACGCGGTCACCCGGCGACAGGGTGTTGACCAAGGCCGCTTCCCACGCGCCGGTGCCGGACGCCGGATAGATGAACACGTTCTCTTCTGTCTTGAAGATCGTTTTCAATCCGTTCAGTGCCTTTAGCCCAACCTTGGCGAAGTCAGGGCCACGATGGTCAATGGTCTGCTGAGAAATTGCGCTTAGAATCCGGTCAGGGACAGCACTTGGCCCCGGGATCTGCAAGAAGTGACGACCAGCTTTTCTCAAGACAAGAAACCCCCGCTATTATCGATGAAACCGGCGTTTGGCACGGCTACATCCTTTTCTGGTTGCTTAATCTTAATTTTGAATTCAAAATTATGTCAATCGAAAATATTGCCCCCTTCTGCAAACAAACGGGATCGAACATGCCTCAGCATCTCCCTGACCTTCTTCAATCTCGCGTTGAGGGAGACCTGTTGTTTGACCGTTTTTCGCGGGGGCGATACGCCACCGACGCGTCGCTTTATCAGATGATGCCACTCGGCATCCTGTGCCCAAAATCCGAAGATGACGTCGCAGCCGCCATCGACATCGCCCGCGAACAGCAGGTGCCGATACTGGCGCGCGGTGGCGGCACGTCGCAATGTGGCCAGACGGTGAATGAGGCGCTGGTTCTCGACAACACCCAATATTTCAACGACATTTTGGAACTGGATGTCGAAAACCAACGCTGCGTGGTGCGCCCCGGCATCGTGCTGGACGAGCTGAACCGCGCATTAAAGCCACACGGGTTATGGTTTCCGGTCGATGTCTCCACGGCGTCGCGGGCCACAATCGGCGGCATGACGGGCAATAACTCCTGCGGCGGCAAATCGCTGCGCTACGGCATGATGCGCGACAACGTTCTGTCGATTGACGGTTTCATGGCCGATGGGAGCCATCACCACTTTGGCCTGAACGGCCCTGCCCCATCGCCAGCATTTGCAGCACTGAAAGACGATATGCTGCGGCTCGGCCACCGCGAAGCGGAAGAGATTGGCGCAAGGTTTCCCAAGGTCATGCGGCGTGTGGGCGGCTACAATATCGACGCATTAACCCCGAACCAATCGCCCAACAATCTTGCACAGCTATTGGTCGGATCCGAAGGTACATTGGTTTATTCCACGGCCATCGAGTTGAAACTTTGGCCGATCATCTCGCAAAAGGTGCTGGGTGTCTGCCACTTTGCCACCTTCCATCAAGCAATGGATGCCGCTCAACATCTTGTATCTTTGCGCCCCCAAGGCGTGGAGTTGGTGGATGCCACGATGATCGCGCTTGCCCGCGATATCCCAATGTTCCGCGCCACGATTGAAGAGGTGGTGACCGGCACGCCCGAGGCACTGCTGTTGGTTGAATTCGCCGAAGAAGATGCGACCCGCCACCCCGCCAAGCTGAAAGCGCTGGAGGAGATGATGGGGGATTTGGGATTTTCATGGACTGGCAAAGGCCGGAACTGGGGCGGTGTCACGAAGGTAACCGACGCAGCCATGCAGGGCCGGATTGCCGATCTGCGCAGTTCGGGGCTTAACATCATGATGTCGATGAAGGACGATGGCAAACCTGTGTCCTTTGTCGAGGACTGCGCCGTCGAATTGCCCGATCTCGCAGCATATACTGCCGGGCTGACCGAGATTTTTGACAAACACGGCACCAAAGGCACGTGGTACGCGCATGCGTCGGTGGGATGTCTGCATGTACGCCCTGTGCTGAACCTGAAGCTCGACAAAGACGTCAAGACGATGCGCGCTATCGCGGAGGAATGTTTTGACCTCGTCGCCAAGTACAAAGGGTCGCATTCAGGCGAGCACGGCGACGGGCTGGTCCGGTCGGAGTTCCATGAAAAAATGTTCGGGGCCCGCATGGTGGCCAATTTTGCCGAGGTGAAAAAGCGCTTTGATCCAGACGGGCTGTTCAACCCCGGCAAGATCGTAAACGCGCCGAAAATGGACGACCGGCGCCTGTTTCGCTATGGCCCTGATTACGCCGCCCCCGAGATCAAAACCGAACTCGACTGGTCTGACTGGACCGGCAGCGGCGGCGGTTTTCAAGGTGCCATCGAGATGTGCAACAACAACGGGGCCTGCCGCAAGCTCAAGGGCGGGGTCATGTGCCCGTCCTATCGCGTTACACGCAAGGAACAAGATCTGACACGGGGCCGTGCCAATACTTTACGGTTGGCGATCACCGGGCAGCTTGGCCCGGATGCGCTTACCTCGGACGAGATGGCCGAAACGATGAAGCTTTGCGTGTCGTGCAAAGGCTGTAAACGCGAATGCCCGACAGGCGTGGACATGGCGCGCATGAAGATCGAGGTAATGTCCGCTCGGGCCAGAAAACACGGTGTAAGCCTGCATGACCGGCTTGTCGGCTATTTGCCGCGCTACGCGCCTTGGGCCTCGCGCCTGTCCTTCTTGGCAAACTTGCGCAATAGCGTGCCGGGGCTTGCTACTCTGACCGAACGGCTCACCGGGTTTACCCGCACGCGCGACCTGCCCACCTGGAGCAATCGACCATTCCGCAACGATGAGGTCGCACGGCATGATCAGCCCAAGGCTGTGATCTTTGCCGACTGCTTTAACCGCTATTTTGAGCCCGAAAACCTGCGCGCGGCAGTTGTGGTGCTTGACGCCGCGCAGGTCACTGTCGCCGTGGCTGCGCAACCCGAGGGTGAACGGTCTTTGTGCTGCGGACGCACCTTTCTTTCAGTGGGCCTTATTGATGAGGCGAAGGCCGAGGCGCGCCGGCTGGTCGACGCCCTGTTGCCCTTCGCGCAACAAGGTTTGCCGATCATCGGGCTCGAACCCAGTTGCCTGTTGACCCTGCGCGATGAGATACCAGCGCTGCTGCCCGGTGCGGACACCGCATTGCTGGCGAAACAGGCTCGCATGTTGGAGGAATATATCGCCGATCAGGAGGGCAACCCTGACTTCGTGCTGCCACTGTCGTCTCCTGCTCCAAAGGTCCTACTGCATGGGCACTGCCACCAAAAAGCAATGGGCGTGATGTCCAGCATCGAGAAAACATTGGCCCGCCTGCCGGATACCGAGGTCGAAATCGTCGAGACAAGCTGCTGTGGTATGGCAGGATCGTTCGGATATGGCGTCGACACCCACGAAGTCTCGCGTAGGATGGCCGAAGCCGATTTGGCCCCCGCCGTGCGCGGGGCCGATGGCAATACGTTGATCGTGGCCGACGGCACCTCTTGCAGGCATCAGGTTGCCGATATTACCGGGCGCAAGCCCATTCATGTTGCCCGCCTGCTTGAGATGGCGCTGAAAAAAGGAGAGGTATCCGCCAGATGATGCAGAATTTGACGCCGCATGCCATCACCCGCAAATCCCTGCACCAAGAACTGGTGGACCGCTTGCAGCCTCTGATCATCAGTGGCGAATTGATCCCGGGCACAAAGGTCCCGGAAAAGATGCTCTGCACTCGCTTTGGCGTGTCGCGGACCCCACTCCGCGAAGCGCTAAAGGTTCTTGCGTCGGACGGACTTGTGCGGCTTGAACCGAACCGCGGGGCTTGGGTTACTTCAGTCACAGTTGGCGAAGTTGAAGAAGTTTTTCCGGTTCTCGGCGCGCTCGAAGCCCTATCGGGTGAACTGGCGTGCAAATGCGTTACCAGCGACGAAACCGATGCTGTGCGTAAACTGCATGCCCAGATGATCAAAAGCTATGAGACCCGCGACCTGGACACTTATTTCGCCATTAACCAGAAAATCCATCGCGCAATCCTGCTCGCGGCACGCAACGATACCCTGACGACCTCATGTCAGGCGCTCTCATTGCGGATGCAGCGCGCCCGCTACCTTGCGAACATGACCGAAGGCAGATGGTACGCCGCCGTGCAGGAGCATGAAAATATCCTAAAGTTTCTGATTGATAAGGACGGCAAGAGTTTGGCACGCACCTTGCTTGATCACATGGATGCCAAGCGCGCCTCGGTGATCCAGTGGCTTGAGATGCAAAATGAGCCTTCCGAGCCTGTTTAAGCCGCCTCGCCAGCAAACTACCTCTCTAACTCAGACATTATTTCAGTCACTCTGTTTGACACACGAGCGTGAGGCGGTCGCCACAGGATTCATAGTTGGCCGATGTCTTGCGTTAACTAAGTCTGACGAAAGTGTTCTTCTGACCGTATTCGGAACTTGTTGTTCTACAAAGCAACATAGGCTGAGATTTCGTCCTGCCAGACGGACCCGTGGGAACTTGGCGTATCTCAGGTCTACTATTTCTTTGGTGCACATCTTGTGACACAGCCGAGATGATATCTCTGAGAGACGTAGCGGGAGTCGGTCCATGCAAATTCTGAAGTTCGACGATTTGATTGAAGTCCCGTGGAGAAACGGCGGCGGCATCACCCGCAACATCGCCAAGGGCCTGCACCTCGATCAGGCAGCTTGGACTATCAGCCGCGCTGATGTCGCACAGGACGGTCCGTTTTCCGATTTCGCGGGTATGGTGCGGGTGCTGACTGTGGTTTCCGGCAGTATCATGACGCTGGAGACGCCGACAGCTTCTATCGACGCACGCCCTTGGGAGCCGGTTCGTTTTGATGGAGGGCTTAAGGTCAATTCCCGTCTGGCCGATGGACCCCTTACGGATCTCAACCTGATGTTTAATCCGCAGCTTTGTGAAGGAGAGGTGCGGACGCGGCGCAGACCGTTAGTCTGCGACCTGCCCCGCCCCAACAAAGGATTGCTGGCGTTTCACGGCCTCGCAGGGATGCCAAAGGTGAACGGAACGGCTATCGCTATCGGCGACACCGCGTTTGTCGCGCAGCCGAACGCGGCCCTGACATTGGCAGAAGGCGACGCCCTGCTAGAGATCCGGCTGACCTATCTGGATCACAGCAAGGCCATCACGCTGTGCATCGCGGAACGATAGGCGGCGGTAATCGCATCGCGGTGGATGTGCCGGCCCTGTTTGACCGCATGACGCCCCGCGGACCAAACATCCGTGACCACCTCGTCATTGGCGGCGAAAACCAAGCCATCCAGCAGTTGATCCCGCTTTAACGTGAATAAGGCGGGGGCGGTGCTGTCGATTGCCACCAGATCCGCCCAAGCCCCGACCGAGATGTCGCCGGCACCGCGCCCCAAAGCCCGGGCACCCCCTTTGGCCGCGCCAGTGTAAAGCGTGTCGCCCACCGAGCCTTCGCCCACCACCATGACATTGCGCGCGATGTCGCGCAGGCGTTGGGAATATTCCAAGGTGCGCAATTCCTCGGTCAGCGAAATAAGCACGTTTGAGTCCGAGCCCATGCCAAACACCCCGCCCGCGTTCAGATACGCAGGACCGTTAAACGGGCCATCGCCGAGGTTCGCCTCGGTGATCGGGCAAAGCCCTGCAACGGCACCGGAGCTTGCCAAATTCACGGTTTCCGCCTCCGTCATGTGGGTTGCATGGATCAGGCACCAATCTGCGTCCACATGAGCATTTGCCAACAACCATTCGACTGGCCGCGCCCCGAGAACAGTTTGAATATCCGCTACTTCCTGAGGTTGCTCGGCGATGTGAATGTGCACCGGCCCTACGTCATGGGCTGCCAGAACCGCCTTGAGATCATCAGGTGAGGTGGCCCGCAAGGAATGCGGCGCAATACCCACGTGGCAATCCTCTGGCAATCCAGCAATGGCGCCTCTGGCCTGCGCGACAAGTTCGTTAAAACGATCGACGGAGTTGCCAAAGCGCGCCTGCCCCGCAGTCAGCGCCGCCTGCCCCGCCCCGCCGTAGGTATAGAGCACGGGCAGATGGGTCAGCCCGATCCCGGTAGTTGCCGCAGCCGAAGCGATGCGGGCAGAAAGTTCGCCCAGATCGTCATAGGGCATGCCGCCGGGTTGATGATGCAAATAGTGAAATTCCCCGACGCTGGCGTAGCCCGCTTCCTGCATTTCCAGAAAGACAAACGCCGCTATCGCCTCGACGTGTTCGGGCGTCAGATGCGCGGTAAAACGGTACATCAGATCGCGCCATGTCCAAAAGCTGTCTTTACCCGCCATCCGGTATTCGGTCATCCCCGCCATCGCCCGCTGAAAGCTGTGGCTGTGCAGGTTTGCCAGCGCGGGCAAAAGCGTGTCGACCGTCGTGTCACCGACCTTGGCCTGCTGGTTGGCATCAACCCCGACGACCCGGCCATGCGCCATGTCCAAACGGACGTTACTGGCCCACCCCGTTGAAAGCTTGGCTTGACGTGCAAAAATCATTTCGCGTTCCTCAGTTTTTATGTCTAGACATAAAGCACACTTATACATACCATTAAAGTGAAATTTAAGCTGCGGTGGGCCGGGATGACGAAAAATAGCAAAGTTTTTGTGAACTTGAACCTGGCGAGCCTCGACGACTCGGGGGCCAAGTATGGTTGGATCGAGAATGCAGCCGTTGTGGTGATTGACGGGTTAATTGACTGGCTCGGCCCGCTCGGTGCTTTACCCTCCCCCTATAGTACCCTGCCGCAGGACGATCTTGGCGGGCGCGTCGTGACGCCCGGATTGATCGATTGCCACACACATATCGTTCACGGCGGCGACCGCGCGGTCGAGTTCGAGATGCGCCTTAACGGGACCAGCTACGAGGAAGTCGCGCGGGCGGGTGGCGGCATCGTCTCGACGGTCAAGGCCACGCGCGCGGCCACTGCCGAGGAGTTGTTGACGACAGCACTTGCCCGTGTCGACGTGTTGATCGCTGAGGGTGTCACCTGCATCGAGATCAAGTCCGGCTATGGTCTGGATATCGAAACCGAATTGCGCATGTTGCGCGTCGCCCGCGCCATTGGCGAGAGGCGCCCGATCCGGGTCAGAACCACGTTCCTCGGTGCGCACGCCACACCGGCGGAATATGCGGGCCGCGATGACGACTATATCGATGATGTCTGCATCCCTGCCCTGCGTGCGGCCCATGCCGAAGGGCTGGTCGATGCGGTTGACGGATTTTGCGAGGGCATCGCGTTCCAGCCCGCCCAGATTGCCCGCGTCTTTGATGTGGCACGCGCCTTGGGCCTGCCTGTCAAACTGCATGCAGAGCAGCTTTCAAATATCGGCGGCACAAAGCTGGCAGCGAGCTACGGCGCGCTTTCAGCCGATCATATCGAATATCTGGACGAGGCTGGCGTAGCAGCGATGGCGCAAGCGGGTACGGTTGCGGTCATCCTGCCCGGCGCGTTTTATACGTTGCGAGAGACACAAGCCCCGCCCATCGCGCTGCTGCGCAAACACGGCGTGCCGATGGCCTTGGCGACAGACATCAACCCCGGCTCCTCCCCGCTCAACTCGCTGCTGCTGACCCTCAACATGGGCTGCACCCTGTTCCGGATGACCCCCGAAGAAGCCCTGCGCGGGGTCACGCAAAATGCGGCGCGGGCTTTGGGGCTGGCTGACGTTGGCACCCTCGCTGTTGGCATGCGTGCCGACATGGCCGTCTGGAACATCAAGCACCCTGCCGAACTGTCATACCGCATTGGCTTTAATCCCCTTCACTCCCGCATTTTCGGAGGTTCATCGTGACCACACTAACCCTCACCCCCGGCGCCGTTACCTTGGATAATCTGGCTGACATCTATTGGAACGAAGCATCGGTGCAGCTTGATCCGGCCAGTCATCCCGCGATTGAGCGCGCCCATGCGCGGATCGCTAAGGCCGTCGCAGGCACCGATGCGGTTTACGGGGTGAACACCGGATTTGGCAAATTGGCCTCGGTCAAGATCGCGAGCAAAGACACCGCAACCTTACAGCGCAATCTGATCTTGTCGCATTGCTGCGGCGTCGGTCCTGCGATCCCGCGCCGCCACGCGCGTCTGCTGATGGCTCTTAAATTGCTCAGCTTGGGGCGCGGTGCCTCGGGTGTGCGGCTTGAAGTTGTGACGCTGATTGAGGATATGCTCACCAAAGGAGTGACACCTGTCATACCGGCGCAAGGCTCCGTGGGCGCATCGGGCGATCTGGCGCCGCTGGCCCATATGGCCGCCGTGATGATGGGTCACGGCGAGGCGGAGTATCTCGGCAAGACACGGCCCGGCGCCGACGCTTTGGCCGCAGCGGGGCTTGAGCCGGTTGTCCTTGGCCCCAAGGAAGGGTTGGCTCTGATCAACGGCACCCAGTTCTCGACAGCTTTTGCGCTGGCGGGCCTGTTCGGCGCATGGCGCGCGGCGCATTCGGCGCTGATCACCTCGGCCCTGTCCACCGATGCCATTATGGGGTCCACCGCGCCCTTGCAGCCTGAAATCCACGCTCTGCGCGGCCATCTTGGCCAAATTCAGGCCGGAGAGACCATGCGCGCCCTGCTTGAGGGCTCCCAAATTCGCGACAGCCATATCGTGGATGATGCGCGGGTTCAGGACCCCTATTGCATCCGCTGCCAGCCTCAGGTGACGGGCGCGGCGATGGATGTGCTGCGCATGACAGCCCGCACGCTGGAGATTGAGGCGAACGCCGCCACCGACAACCCGCTGGTGCTGATTGAAGCCGATCTGATCGTGTCGGGCGGCAACTTCCACGCCGAGCCAGTCGGCTTTGCCGCCGATATGATCGCGCTGGCGATTGCCGAAATCGGCGCGATTGCCCAACGCCGCGTTGCCTTGATCGTTGATCCGGTGCTCAGCTTTAATCTGCCGCCGTTCCTCACCCCCAATCCGGGGCTGAACAGCGGCTATATGATTGCCGAAGTGACCACCGCGGCGTTGATGAGCGAGAACAAACATCTGGCGAACCCCTGCGTCACCGACAGCACGCCGACCTCTGCCAATCAGGAAGACCACGTCAGTATGGCCGCCCACGGCGCAAGACGGCTGGGCGCGATGAACGAAAATCTGGCACGCATTCTGGGTGTTGAACTGCTCTGCGCGGCGCAGGGGATCGATTTTCGCGCACCGCTCGCCACCAGCGCTACTTTGCAACGCGTGGTTGCCCGTGTGCGCCAAGAGGTGGCAACGCTGGGGGAGGATCGCTATCTCGCGCCCGATCTGGAGCGTGCAGCGGTGATGATCGCTTCCGGTGATATCGTGAACGCCGCGGGCATCGACATGCCTGAGTTGATCGCGTGACGCCCGTCGAAATCCACCAAGGCGATACGCCGGTCGTATTGGGCCTGCCGCATACCGGCACCTTCGTGCCTGAGAAAATCAGGGCCGCGATGAATGCCCGTGGCCGTGGGTTGGACGACACGGATTGGCATATTCACAAGCTTTACGATGGCGTGCTGCACGGCGCGAGCACGGTGCGCGCGACCTTCCACCGCTACGTCATAGATGCCAACCGTGACCCTTCCGGTGTCTCGCTGTATCCGGGGCAGAATACCACCGGGTTGGTGCCGCTGACCGATTTCGACGGGTATGACATCTGGACTACCCCGCCAAACGACGCCGAGGTTGAGGCCCGCCGCCAGACCTGTCACGCGCCCTATCATGCCGCGCTTGAGGCCGAGCTTACCCGCGTGCGCAGCATCCACGGCGTCGCGATCTTGTATGATTGCCACTCGATCCGGTCGGGCATTCCGTTCCTGTTTGAAGGGACGCTGCCCGACTTCAACATCGGCACAAACATGGGCACCACCTGCGCCCCCGAGATCGAGACCGCAACGCAACAGGTCTGCGCTGCCGCGAAAGGCTATACTTGCGTCACCAATGGACGCTTCAAAGGCGGCTGGACGACGCGCCACTATGGCCGCCCTTCCGAAGGCCTGCACGCGATCCAGATGGAACTGGCGCAGAGCACATATCTCAGCACCGAAGCGCGCCCTTGGGAGTACGACGTTGCGAAATCGGGCCGCCTTCGCCGCCACCTCTCAACCATTTTGACCGAACTGGCCGCATTGGCCCCGAACCTAAAACCGATACAGAAAGGCACATCATGAGCGATCCGCGCAAGAATACCCGTGACGTTTATCCGGCAACCGGCACCGAGTTGACGGCCAAAAGCTGGCTAACCGAAGCCCCCTTGCGGATGCTGATGAACAACCTGCACCCCGACGTTGCCGAAAATCCGCATGAACTTGTGGTCTACGGCGGGATTGGTCGGGCTGCGCGGACATGGAAGGATTACGATATGATCGTCGCTTCCTTGCGCGAATTGGAAGACGACCAGACCCTGCTGGTGCAATCGGGCAAACCTGTCGGCGTGTTTCAAACCCACAAAGATGCGCCGCGGGTTCTGATCGCCAACTCCAACCTCGTGCCGCATTGGGCCACATGGGACCACTTCAACGAACTGGATAAAAAGGGTCTGGCCATGTACGGCCAGATGACAGCCGGATCGTGGATTTACATCGGATCGCAAGGCATTGTTCAGGGCACCTACGAGACCTTTGTCGAGGCCGGACGCCAGCACTATGACGGCTCGCTTAAGGGTAAATGGATCCTGACCGGTGGTCTTGGCGGCATGGGCGGCGCTCAGCCACTGGCGGCTGTAATGGCGGGCGCCTGTTGCCTTGCGGTCGAATGCAATCCTGACAGCATCGACTTCCGGCTGCGCACAAACTACGTCGATGAAAAGGCCGAAACGCTGGACGAGGCGCTGGAGATGATCAACCGCTGGACCGCGGCAGGCGAGGCAAAATCGGTTGGCTTGCTAGGCAATGCGGCGGATGTGTTTCCCGAACTGGTAAAGCGCGGCATCCGCCCCGATATCGTCACAGACCAGACATCAGCCCATGATCCGATCAACGGCTACCTGCCCCAAGGCTGGACATTGGCAGAGTGGAAAGAGAAACGCGAAACCGCTCCGAAAGAGGTCGAAAAAGCCGCCCGCGCCAGCATGAAAGTGCAGGTCAAGGCGATGTGCGATTTCCACGCGTCAGGCGTGCCGACAGTCGATTACGGCAATAACATCCGCCAGATGGCACTGGAGGAAGGGTTGGACAACGCGTTCGACTTCCCCGGATTTGTCCCCGCCTATATCCGCCCACTGTTTTGCCGTGGGGTTGGCCCGTTTCGTTGGGCGGCATTGTCTGGAGATCCCGAAGACATCTATAAAACCGACGCCAAGGTGAAGGAAATCCTGTCCGAGGATAAACACCTTCACAACTGGCTCGACATGGCACGCGAACGCATCGCCTTCCAAGGCCTGCCAGCCCGCATTTGCTGGGTGGGTCTGGGCGTGCGCCACAAGCTCGGCCTCGCCTTCAACGAAATGGTGCGCAACGGCGAGCTTTCCGCGCCTATCGTCATTGGCCGCGATCATCTCGATTCAGGCTCGGTTGCCTCGCCAAACCGCGAAACCGAGGCGATGAAAGACGGCTCGGATGCAGTTTCAGACTGGCCATTGCTCAACGCGCTATTGAACACGGCTTCGGGGGCGACTTGGGTCTCCTTGCACCACGGGGGCGGCGTTGGCATGGGCTTCTCGCAACACTCTGGAATGGTGATCTGCTGCGACGGCACCGAGGACGCAGACCGGCGCATTGCCCGCGTTTTGTGGAACGATCCGGCGACCGGCGTCATGCGCCACGCCGATGCGGGCTATGAGGATGCGCTTGAGTGCGCGCGCGAGAATGGCTTGAATCTGCCGGGCATCCTTTAACTAACGCCTGCGCTGCCACCTCACGGGGGCGGCGCAGTCCTTGCCTAAAAGCGGGACGTCAGGCGATGGCCGGGACGGTACGAAAAACGGACGTAGGTCACCGCATCGCTTTCCCACCATGTCGAGCGTTCGATGGTGAATAGCGGATCGCCGACAGAACATCCCAGATAGTCCGCCAAACCCTGATCCGCCAATCCGGCAGACAAGTTAATCTCGGCCTCCGAAAACGGGATCGTCGCGACCAACCACTCGCTTGGGCCACCTTCCGCGAAATCAGCAAATTCCGCTGCTGGCAGTGCAGTCAGATTGATCCATCTGTCTTCGTGCTCATAGGGAACGCCGTCGGCGTAATGCATACAAACAAGGTGCAAAACCCTGCCCTCTTCCGGCAGTTGCAGCCGCGCCCGCAGCCAGTCCGGTGCCACTTCAACAATGCGACTGGACAGCGAATACCGGTAGGACGCGCCCTTATCCTCGATCTCGTCGCGTACAAGCGGGATGTCAAAACGCGCCTGACGGATCGGTGACATGCGCACGCGCGTGCCGGCTTTGCGGCGCCGTTCAATAATCCCGTCGTCCGAAAGCTCGCGCATGGCGCGGTTCACCGTCGCCCGCGCACAGCCATATGTCTCGGCAAGATCGACTTCATTTGGCACCAAATCACCCGGCCCCCAATCGCCCTTGATGATCTTGCCCAGAATGTCGGCTTTGACCTCTTTGTAGGTGACTTTCATTGCGGGCCAGTTTTCTTGCTTTGTGTATCGGTCATCGGGCCCTTCGCAGCTCTCGTTCACCTCAATGTGCTATTAATCTAGACATAATGCAATGTGCCAAGACAAAAGCGAACGTCTGAACATAAAGCAGCGCGCGTTCGCTTTGCCGCTCATTATCTCATCTTCGCGTCGACTAGCGCCTCTTCGGCAATCATGGCCTCCAACTGGCGGCGGAACCGCAGCTGCCCCGCATCAATGCCCAGATCAATATGTGGCGAGGTTTTCTCGTCCATCCCGATCTGGACCTGATCCAGCACGGCGCGGTCTTCTTCGAAAGCGTGGCGTACGTCCTCGCTCATCATCTTTGACAGTGCTTCGTCATCAGGGCGGATATTGCGCAACTGGAACCAGTAATACCGGGTCTCTTTATCGGTCGTGGGGGTCATAAAGTTATAGCTGTCCATGACAAAAGTGTTTTCATGCAGCGTTCCGTCCACACCACCTGTGCCCGCTGGAGTAAACACCGCGCGGATCAAAGCATGGCTGGGATAGCGCACCTCATAGTGCTGCAGGCGGTCGCAATTACCCGCGAACTCCACAATCTTTTTGTAAAATGGCGCTGGTTCATGGTCCATCATCCAGCGATGAACAATAACGCCGTTGTCGGTCTTGGTCACCCGCAGCGGCGCGTCTTTCGTCTGGGCCGAGGCAAAGGACGTAGCATGCACCCAAGCCACATGGGTCGGGTCGAGCAGGTTGTCACACATCAGCAGATAGTTGCAGTTGAGCTCCATCGCCGCGCCGCGATTGAGGCCCCATTCGGGGCTGTCGAAATTTGGAATGTCGATAATGTCTTCGGGGTCCGCGATTGCTGCATTGCCCATCCAGATCCAGACCAGCCCGTATTTTTCATGGACTGGAAAGGGCCGCACCCGCGCAGCCGAGGGGATGCGCCCGCCGCCCGGTGCCCAGACACATTGGCCCGCGCAATCGAAGGTCAGCCCGTGATAGCCACATTCCACATTGTCGCCCTTGATCCGCCCCTTGGAGAGCGGCAGTTTGCGGTGCGGACAGGCATCCTCCATCGCGATCACTTCGCCCTGAGTATTGCGGAACATACATATCTTTTCACCGAGCACCTTGATCTGCTGCAAATCGTTAACGATCTCGTCGCTCCACGCGGCGACGTACCAAGCATTCTTCAGAAACATGTGACTTCCTAACTAAGGTGAGGGCCGTGATTGCGCCGACGATACATCTGCTTACCCCTCGAAAGAATCGAAGCCGCGCGGCATATTGTTTAGTTTTGCTAAGTGTTCAAAACTTTTGCTTCCGCCAGCAGCCAGTTAAGAAAATCGCGCGGTTTTTCCTGCTCTAGCATCAAAGGCCCCCAGCAGACATAATAAGGCTCGGGCATTTGAATCGACTCCTGCGAGATCCGGATCAGTCGCCCCAGGCCGAGATCGACAGAGGCAAAGGACAATTGCGCCAAAGCGATCCCCTGCCCGCTGACAACCGATTCCAGCGCCGAGCTGGAAAGCGAATGTATCGATACTGGCTTTCGCGTCGGCCGTGGCAGGCCTTGGGCTGCTAGCCACGTCCCCAAGGTCGGCACGGTCGAATAGGATGGCCCCCAGTCAATATCAACCCATGGCAGATAGGGCAGGTTCGCCGGCTCAAGCGCTTCGGGATGCCGCATTAGAAAATCAGGCGAACACACTGGAAAGCAGACATCTTGAAACAAGGCACGTGAATGGGGAAATGTATTGGAAACATTGCCATAGGTGAGGCGAAACATGTGATCCAGAAAAGCCGGTTCCGGCTCTCCGTGGGTGGCCTCCAACCTGATCGAGACCCCTTCGCTTCGTGCTTCGAAACTTTGCAATCGAGGCTGGAGCCACTTTATCAACAAAGTCGGCAACCCCGAGACATGGATATCCAGCGCGGATTTCTGCTGTGCCAGAAGCGCCTGCGCGCGCCGGAGTTTCTCAGACCCTTCCGAGACAACAGCATGGTAGGATCGGGCCTTGGGCACCAGTGATGCGCGCCGCCCGTCCTTCATGATGAGCGCCATTTGCAGATGATCTTCGAGCAATTTGAGCTGCTGGCTGATCGCACCGGCGGTCACGCCTAATTCTTGCGCAGCGCCGCTCACCGAGCCCAGCCGCCCAAAGCTTTCGAAGGCCTGCAAAGCGCGTAAGGGTGGCAAAACAGACCGCATATTTGGCTAAAACACTCCGCCTCACGAGACTGGCTCAATAATACTAAACAGTAGCCCGCCAGAACTAAGTTGTCACCCGTATTGGAGATTCATATTAACGGGCGCGGGTAACTGAGATTTTGACGGCAACCGGTGCGCCGAGCGCTGGTGGTTCAACGCCTAAAGAACTGAACGGATCAGGCGGGTCGTACGCGAAGCTGACCCGCCTCGCACAGCAAGTTGCCGATGACGGCACCGAAATTCTGATAAACTGATAATGGTCGGACCTGAAATTCCCGCACAAGGTGAGCACTATCTCTAGTTTTCACAGCTATGATCAACCTGCGCCAAGCCACCAGCCGAACCTCGCCAACTACGTCGTGGAAGTTCGGTTGACACCTCACGTTAATTCTCCGTACCTTGGTTCCACAGAGCGGAATGATGTTTCACGAAATTTCATAACCGCTGGTATGGATCCGCGGCGATTCTCGTTGATGGGTCTGATATTTTTTGGGAGGAAAATATGAACTATTTCACGACTACTGTTGCGGTGTTGGGCCTGTCGGCCAGCATGGCGATGGCGCAGGACATCGTTCTGCCCAAGCAGCTGAACTGGACTGCCTACGATACGGGCTCCGCCGGCTACAACCAAGCAGTCGCAATCGGTGCCGCGTTGCAGGATGCCGTGGGCGTCAATCTGCGCGTGCTGCCTGGCAAAAATGACATCTCGCGCACCGAGCCATTGCGTCAGGGCCGCGTCGAATTCTCCGCTACCGGTGTTGGTGGCAGCTACATGGCGCAAGAAGGCGTGTTTGATTTTGGCGCCGAGAACTGGGGACCGCAGCCCATTCGCGTGCTGATGGCCAATAACGGTGGTGCAATCAACCTTTCTGTAGGTGTGGCCGGCGATCTGGGCATCGAGACCTACGCCGATCTCAAGGGCAAGCGCGTCGCCTATATCGTGGGTGCGCCTGCACTTAACGTGAACACCGAGGCCTATCTCGCTTACGGCGGCCTGACCTGGGATGACGTCGAGCGTGTCGATTTTGGCGGCTTTGGCGCCAGCTGGACCGGTCTGATCGAAGGTCAGGTCGACGCGGCATTCGCGTCCACAAACTCCGGCAAGGCCTATGAGGCCGAAGCGGGTCCGCGCGGTCTGTTCTGGCCCCCAATCGATCCTAATGACGCCGAAGCGCTCGGCCGTTTGCAGAACATCGCACCATTCTTCCAGCCGAACCTTGCATCTGTCGGGGCCAAGATCGACGGCACGGACGGCTATCAGGGCGCGGGCTATGCCTATCCGGTGCTGACTGCCATGGCCGCAACGGACGAAGATTTGGTCTACAACATGACCAAAGCGATGGTTGAGCTGTTCCCCGCCTATGATGGCAATTCTCCGGGGATCGGCGGCTGGGCGCTGGACAAGCAGAACATGAAATGGGTCGTCCCTTATCATGAGGGTGCAATCCGCTACTTCACCGAAGCAGGCGCTTGGTCTGACGAAGCACAGGCGCACAACGATATGCTCGTCTCGCGTCAGGCGGCACTCATGGAGGCTTGGGAAGCAACGATTGCGTCCAAGCCTGACGATCTTGAGGCGGCCTGGTCAACGGCGCGCCGCGAGGCTCTCAAAGCAGGCGGCTTCACCATCGTTTTCTAAACGGTGCTGAGACGATGAAACCGGCCGGTCCTTGGACCGGCCGGAAGTTTCTGTGCATCCCCCCATACGAGAGTAGCCCCATGACCGACCAGTCCAACGCCTCCCCCGCGACAAAAGGGATCGAGCAAGTCGCCATCGACGGCGAGACCCCCGCAGAGCGCCTCGCCGGACCCGCGCGTTGGGTCGTGATTATCGGCACGCTGTTTTCGCTGGTTCTGGTCGTCAACCAGCTTTTCAATCTTCAGTTGATGGGCATCGTCCTCATTGAAGGGCGATATCTCTATGTTCTTGGCGGCCTTTTTCTGGCGCTGAGCTTTCTGATTTTCCAAATGCGTGGCGGCAAAGGCGGTGAACCTTCACTGCTCGACTGGGGACTGTTCGCGGTTGCTCTTGGATGCACCTATTATTTAGCCCAGACCGCACAGCAGAACCTGTCGCAGGGATGGGAGTTCGCCCCGCCGGAAATCGCGCAATACGTCTCGGTCGTGTTCTTTTTTCTGGTGCTTGAGGCGACACGGCGCGCCGGCGGTCTCGTGCTATTTCTGATCGTGCTATTCTTTGCCTTCTACCCCACCTTTGCTGGCGTGGTGCCGGATCCCTTCTCGGGGTTCCAGAGCACCTTCTTGCAGACGGTCCCCTATCATATCTATTCGTCCGAGAGTTCCTTTGGCATTCCGATGAAAGCCTTTGGCGGCGTTGTCATCGGCTTCATCCTGTTTGGCGCGGTGCTGCAACGCACGGGCGGCGGGCAGTTCTTTAATGATCTGGCCCTCGGCATGGTCGGCGGCTATCGCGGCGGCGCGGCAAAAGTGTCGATCTTTGCCTCCGGTTTCATGGGTTCCATGTCTGGCTCGGTAATCTCCAACGTGTTGACCACCGGTGCAGTCTCGATCCCCGCCATGCGCAAAACCGGATTTTCGGCAAAGACCGCCGCGGCGACCGAGGCCTGTGCCTCAACCGGCGGCGTGCTGATGCCGCCCATCATGGGGGCCACGGCCTTCATCATGGCGTCCTTTTTGTCGCGACCCTACGTGGAGATTGCGCTTGCTGCCGCGATCCCCAGCATCCTGTTCTACTGGGGGCTGTTCACCGGTATCGACGCCTATTCAGCCAAGCGCGGCCTTAAGGGGCTGCCCAAGCCTGATCTGCCGCGTCTCAAGGAAGTGATGATTGAGGGCTGGCCCTATATCTTCGTCTTTGCCCTGCTGCTCTATATGATGATCGGTTTGCGGCAGGAATCCTCCGCGCCGTTCTACGCCACTGTTCTGCTGTTGATCGTCAACCAGTTTCGTGCGCGCTTTCGCCTCAACAAAGAGCGTCTGGGCAATATGATCGTGGGCGTCGGCATGGGTCTGGCCGAGTTGACGGCCATTTTGCTGGGCGTGGGTCTGATTGTGGGCTCTTTCTCGGCAACCGGCCTTGCAGGCACTTTGGTCAACGAGTTGGTGTTCATGGCGGGGGATAATACAATCGTCTTGTTGGGAATGGGCGCACTGACCGCATTTATCTTTGGCATGGGGATGACGGTCACGGCCTGCTATATTTTCCTCGCCGTGGTTCTGGCGCCAGCGCTCGAAGCAGGCGGATTGAACCAGCTCGCAGTACACCTCTTCATCCTCTACTGGGGCATGGTCAGCTTTATCACTCCGCCAGTGGCATTGGGCGCTTTCGCGGCATCCACCATGGCAGGCTCTAACCCGATTGCGACAGGGTTCGAGGCGATGCGCTTGGGTGGGGTGATCTACATTGCGCCGTTCTTCTTCGTGCTCAATCCGGCTCTGATCGGTCAGGCGCCTGCGTGGGAAGTGGTTGTCGCGCTGTCGTCTGCAATGATCGGCGTGGCAGTTATTTCATCGGCATTACAAGGCTACATCAGCCTTGTCGGCCCGTTGGAAGGGCCTTTGGCCTATCCGCTGCGCATCGTGCTGTTTTTCGGCGGTGTGCTCATCGCCCTTCCTGAAACAGCCCTGCTGCCGTTGAGCTATCTGGTGTCCTTCGTCATTGGCGTGGCCCTATGTGCCGTGCCGTTCTATGTGGCATGGCAGGCCAATATCAGCGATCCCCGAACTGCGTGAGACCTATGATCAAGATTACACCACCGACGCCCGAGACACCGCCCACTCAAACCATCGTCGCCCGGATCAGAGCCAATGCTGCGGCCCACCCTGACGATCTGGCCCTTGTCTGTGGCGAGGCGCGCGTCACTTGGTGCGCGTTCGACGCCCGCATCAACCGCGTTGCCAACGCGCTGCTCGCTATGGGGCTGCGCAAGGGCGACAATGTCGCTGTCCTCTCTGCAAACTCCGTCGCCTACGCCGAAGTTTTCATGGGGACCTTACGCGCAGGCGGCTGCATCACGCCGCTGTCGTCGATGGCGGCACCTGAGGCACTGCACAAGATGCTGGTCGATAGCGGCGCCAAAGCACTCTTCGTCGCGGACCAATACGCCGATCTGCTGGCAGGTTTCGTCGAAGATCTGCCGCTCAAACGCATCGCCTTTGATTTCGAGCGGGGTGGATATGCTGGGTACGAAACCGAACTGGCGCAGGCCGCCACGACCGATCCCGATATCCCTATCGAGATGTCCGATCCGTTCAACCTGATCTACTCCTCCGGCACCACCGGCACGCCCAAAGGGATAGTGCACAATCACTGGATGCGCGCGGCGCAGATGGATCGGGTCTCGCCCAACGGTTATGACGACAACGCGCGCACCCTGATCTCGACGCCGCTTTATTCCAACACCACGATTGTTTCGTTCCTGCCGACCTTGTTTGGCGGATCGACGGTGCATCTGATGCCGAAATTCGACGCGCGGGCATATCTGGAGATCGTGCAGCGCGAGCAGATCACCCACACCATGTTGGTGCCAGTGCAATACAAACGCATCATGGACGTGCCCGATTTCGACGCTTTCGACCTGTCATCGATGCGGGTCAAATTCTCGACCTCTGCCCCCCTGCGCGCGGACGTCAAGCAAGATGTGCTGGCCCGCTTCCCGGGCAAGTTGCTGGAATATTACGGCCTCACCGAAGGGGGTGGCGTGACGGTCCTGGCCGCGCACGAGTATCCCGACAAGCTCCACACTGTCGGCAAGCTCGCGCCCGGCAATGACATCCGCCTGATCGACAGCGCGGGCCGCGAGGTTCCGCAGGGCGAAGTGGGCGAGATTTGCGGACGCGGACCGACGATGATGGCCGGGTACTATGGCCGCGACGATCTGACGGCAGATTACATCTGGCGGGACGCCGAAGACCGCATCTATTTCCGCTCGGGCGATATGGGATCCTTCGACGAAGACGGGTTTCTGGTGCTGTCCGACCGCAAGAAGGACATGATCATTTCGGGCGGTCTCAACATCTTTGCCAATGACCTTGAACTGGTGCTGCTTGATGACCCTGACGTGACCGACGCCGCTGTGATCGGCGTGCCATCAGACGCTTGGGGCGAAACGCCGCTGGGGCTGGTGGTGTTGCGCGCCGGTGCGACCCGATCAGATGGCGATATCTTGGCGCAGGCCAATGCGCGGCTTGGTAAAAGCCACCGCCTGTCGGGCATCGAGGTGCGCGATCACCTGCCCCGCAGCACCATCGGCAAAATTCTCAAAAAAGACCTGCGTATCCCCTATTGGGAAAAGGAAAAACAGTGACTGACAGCAAGATGAACGGCGCGGAAAGCCTTGTGCATACCCTCTTGGCCAACGGGGTCGATGTGTGTTTCACCAATCCCGGAACCTCCGAGATGCATTTTGTCGCCGCCCTTGATCATATTCCCGGCATGCGGTCCATTCTCGCGCTGCAGGAAGGTGTCGCGACCGGTGCGGCGGATGGCTACTTCCGAATGGCGGGCAAGCCCGCCTCGACCCTGCTGCACCTCGGACCCGGTCTGGCCAATGGCCTGTCAAATCTGCACAACGCGAAAAAGGCGGGTTCCGGCGTGGTCAATATCATTGGCGAACATGCATCGACGCATATCGCGCTCGACGCACCGCTCACCTCCGACATCGAAGGGATCGCACGGCCTGTTTCACATTGGGTGCACAGTTCCAAATCGGTCGCGACCGTGGGCGAGGATGCGGCGCGTGCGGTGCAGGCGGCAATGACAGCACCGGGCCAGATCGCCTCGCTTATCCTGCCGTCGGACACCGCATGGAACGAAGGCGGCGTGCCGCAAGGTGCTGTCGAGATGCCCGCCCCTGCGCCCTTTGACGAAAGCGCACTCGACCGCGCAGCAGAGGCACTGGACGGATCTGAGACGCTGTTGCTGCTGGGCGGCACCGCGCTGACCGAAGCCAACCTCGAAGTCGCGGGACGGATCGCGGCCAAAACAGGTTGCAAGCTGCTGTCGGAATGGTCCAACGCGCGGATGGAGCGCGGCGCGGGGCGGGTGTTTATCGGGCGCGTGCCCTATCCCATCGACATCGCGCTCAAGGTGCTGGAGCCGTTCAAGCGCATCGTACTCATCGGTGCGCGTGCGCCCATCGGGTTCTTCGCCTACCCCGACAAACCCGCGATCCTGACCCGTGAGGGTGCCGATATTTTGACGCTCGCGGCGGCGGATGCCGACCTGACAGCAGCCCTCGCGGCATTGTCCACAGCCACCGGCGCCGATGACACTGCGCCCGCGCATGTTGTCACCGACGCCCTGCCTGAGCGGCCTACCGGGCGGATTAACCTCGACAGCCTTGCCGCCCTCATCGCCCGTGCAATCCCCGAAGATGGCATTGTGGTCGACGAATCTGTGACCTCGGGCCGCGCCTTCTCTCCGGCCACGAAATCCGCACGCAAACATACATGGCTTAACAATTGCGGCGGCTCCATCGGCTACGGCATGCCCGCGGCCATTGGCGCCGCAGTCGCCTGCCCTGACCGCAAGGTGCTGTGCCTGACAGGCGACGGATCGGCGATGTACACCGTGCAATCGCTCTGGACGATGGCACGTGAAAAGCTTGACATAACGGTGCTGATTTTTGCCAACCGCAGTTACCAAATCCTGCGCGGAGAACTTACGAATGTGGGCGTGCAAAACCCCGGCCCCCGTGCGATTGACATGCTCAGCCTCGATCGCCCCGCGCTCGACTGGGTGCAGATGTCACGCTCCATGGGTGTCTCCGCCGTCAGCGTGACCGACTGCGAGGATCTGGAGGCGGCGCTGGAAGAGGGGCTGACCCAATCGGGACCGAGCCTTATCGAAATCGTCCTTTGACGGCGGGCCGCCCTGTCCCACTCCAATGATCCGCTAAGGTGCAACGACATGGCCCCGACCCTCAAAGATTTGCCGCAGATACAAGCGCTGCTGGACCGGCCAGCGATTGCCGATCTGGTCACGCGCTATAGCCACGGCGAGGTGGTTGAAGTGCTGCGCGGGGTGATCGGGGCGCTGCGATTGGCTTTTCTGAGCGGCGATATGCCCGACTTGCCGGATTTTGCCAGCACCAGTTTCGCGGCGCGTGTTGCCAAACAGATAGAGGCAGGCCGTGCGCCCAGCCTTGTGCCCGTCATCAACGCCACGGGTATCATTATCCACACCAATCTGGGCCGCGCTCTACTCGCCCCGCAGGCGGTGGAGGCAATGCAGATGGCAGCGACGGCCCCCTCAAATCTGGAGCTTGATCTGGCGACAGGAAAGCGCGGCTCGCGGCATGCCCATGTGGAGCGGCTGATCTGTGAACTGACTGGGGCAGAAGCAGCTGTGGTCGTGAACAATTGCGCGGCGGCGGTACTCTTGAGCCTCATGGCCACCGCGCAGGGCCGCAGCGTGGTCGCCTCGCGCGGGGAACTGATCGAGATCGGTGGCTCGTTTCGCCTGCCCGACGTGATCGCGCAGAGCGGAGCCGTTCTGCGCGAGGTCGGGGCCACCAACAAAACCCGCATCGGCGATTACGCCGCCGCAATTGACGACAGCACCGCTGTCTTGCTGAAAAGCCATACCAGCAATTACCGGATTGTCGGCTTCACCGCCGCGCCAGAGCGACGCGAACTGGCGAAGCTGGCGCAGGAGCGAGACGTGATCTTGATGGAAGACTTGGGCAGCGGCGTGCTTATCGACCTGTCGCCCTACGGGCTTCCCGACGAGCCGGTAGTGCGCGACATCCTGAAAACGGGCGTCGATCTGGTGGTATTTTCGGGCGATAAGCTGTTGGGCGGGCCACAGGCGGGCATCATCGCAGGGCGGCGCGATATCGTGGCACAGCTCAAGGCGCATCCGCTTATGCGGGCCGTGCGCATCGATAAACTCTCGCTGGCGGCACTCGGGGCGACCCTGCGCCTTTATCGCGCGCCGTTTGAGCCGGTGCGCGACATCCCCGTACTGGCAATGTTGTCTGCTGCGCTGGAGGAGATCGAGGGACGCGCCCACAGGCTTGCGCAGATGCTTCGCGGGATCGGCATGGCTCAGGTCGAGGTAACCGAAAGTGTCGCCTATGCTGGCGCCGGATCGTTGCCCGATCAGGATTTGCCCAGTTTCGCCGTTGCGACAGCCCTGCCCGACATGACGGTCGAACTTCTGGGCGCCGCGCTGCGCCGTGCCACCCCGCCCGTGATTGGCCGGATTGCGCAAGGAAAAGTGATGCTCGATATGCGCACGGTTGCCGAGGATGAGTTGCCGCATATTGCCCGCGCCTTTGCGCAGATTTCGGCGGTATGAAGACCTGCTGTGTGGTGGTTATCGGCCATGTAGATCATGGCAAGACCGCCATCGTCCGCGCGTTGACAGGGATCGAGACGGATCGCCTTCCCGAAGAAAAGAAGCGCGGGTTGTCGATTGTGCCGGGCTATGCCCATGCCAGCTATCCAAGCGGCATTGTCGATTTCATCGATGTGCCGGGGCATGAAGATTTCATTCAGGCGATGGTGTCAGGCGCCAGTGGAGCGCGTGCTGCCCTTTTGGTGATTTCCGCAACCGAAGGGTTCCGCGCGCAAACGCTGGAGCATCTGGAGATTGCCGCTGCATTGGGTATCGACGAGGTTCTTGTCGCAGTCACGAAGTCGGACTTGCTTGCAACGGCGGAGCGCGAGGACCGGATGGCGCAGATACGCCATGCCCTGACCGAAACTTTGCTGGTTGATGTGGAGATGATCGCATGCTCTGCCCTGACAGGTGAAGGTCTGGAGAGTCTGCACAGCCGATTGGAGGCGCTCATCACACAGCCGTCGCAGCGCGTGGCCCCGCCGGATGCGTTCTTGCCGGTCGATCGGGTGTTCAGCCTTGCGGGACGCGGGACCATCGTCACGGGGACTTTAACGGGCGGCGCATTGGCATCGGGTGCGCAGGCGCAGCTTATGCCCCCTGGCGTGCCCGTCACCCTGCGCGGATTGCACACGCGGGGGGAGGAACGCGAGACCGTGCAGGCAGGCGAGCGTGTCGCCGTGAACCTACGCGGCATCGCGGTCGCGCAGATCCCCCGTGGTGCGGTACTGTGGTCTGGCGGGGATTACCGGCCTTCGCTCTGCATGGACGTCGCACTCACGCGGCCTGCGCGGGGTGCCCCCACGCTCAAACACAACGAACAGGTCCGCGTTCTGCTTGGGACGGCAAGTACCGTGGCACAGGTGCGTTTGTTCAAAACTGAAACCGGGGGTGGCACTTACGCGCAACTGCGGTTCCAGAAGCCAATTGTCGCGTTCGCGGGGCAGCGCGCGGTCTTGCGTCGCTTGTCGCCGCAACAAACGACTGGCGGCGCGATTGTGCTTGATCCACAATCAACGCCCGTGCGCCCGAACGATACCCTGCGTATCGCGCTGCTCGCCGCGGTGACGCGTCAGGACATCTCTGGCGTGGCAGCCAATCTGGCCCGCGCACAGGGCGGTGCTTTCTCGCTCAAACAGATGGCGCGGCTGATGCGCCGGTCCGTGGAGGCTGTGCAGACCGCTTTCGGTCAGAGGCTGATTTCTCTGGGACCCGGTCTCGTCACCACTCAGGGAAATATCACGGACTGCACCTTCAAGATTACAACGGCATTGACAAGTTATCACATCAAACACCCGCTGGAGGTCGCCGCCCCGCGATCCGTTTTGTCAGGTCTCAAGGTAAACCCAGAACTACTGACCCATGCCGAGACCGTCGCGTTGGAAATCGGTCTTATCCGCGCCCACGGAAAACGGCTGGCGCTGAGTGCCCATGATCCGGTTTCGCTTCTCACACCCGACCAGCATCGGCGGATGTCTGAACTGGAAGCGATGTTTGCCAATGCCGCCCTTACGCCGCCCCGCCAACAGGATCTGGCGCAAGATGCTCTTGACCGCGACCTGATGGCTCTGCTGCTGGATACCGGAAAGCTCTGGTCGTTGCCCAATATCGCATTGGGACAAACGATCGTGTGCCACCGCGATGCTCTGGATGCAGCCGCCGCGCAGCTGCGCGGCGCGTTTCCGCCGCCGCTGAGCTTTTCTACCTCACAAGCGCGCAGTGCCCTGTCGACCAGCCGCAGGGTCATCGTACCCGTGCTGGAATATTTCGACACGCAGGGCATTACTTTGCGCACCAACGACTTGCGCGAGATGGCACCGGATTTTGCTGTTCCCCCTCCGGATGCGACTTGATAGCGTGCGGATATACGGGGGTGACTGGAGTCTGGTGGCTTCTCTGGTCTTCAAAACCATGGACGCGTCTTCGCGGCGTGTGGTGGGTTCGATTCCCATCCACCTCCGCCATGCAAACCTATTGGACGACGGGAACGGTTCTACCGCAGGATGAACCGGACGCACGGGAGGGCGGACATGAACGGCAGCCAAACTGAACTTTCATTGAACGATCTCGAAGGGACGGCGCACCGCTTGCCCGAGGGACAGCCGAGCCTGATCTGCTTTGTCAAAGACGATTGCGAGACCTGCAACACTGCCGCCCCCGTGCTGGAAGCTCTGCACAAAGCCTACGGCAGCAAGGTCGCGGTGCTGCTGGTCGCACAATCCGGTGAGGCCAACGCCGCATTCGCCAAGCGGCACGGACTGAGCATGCCGGTGTTAGACGACACCGCATGCAAGGCAGCGTTTGCGTGGGATATCGAAAGCGTGCCTTCGGTTTTCTGGCGTGATGCACAGGGGGCGCTAGTTCGCAAATTCGAAGGGTTCATACGCGCCGACTGGGAGGCGCTGGCTGCTGATATGGGCGCGGCAGTCGCCTTGCCCCTCCCACAGTTAGACTGGAGCAGCCTGCCCGCTTGGCGGCCCGGTTGCGGCTCCAAACATCTTGATCCGTCGATCTATGACAAGCTGCGCGCCGAGGCCGACGGCAGCCCGATCCGCGCACGGCGCATCGAAGTGGCCTCCGGCGACGATGTGGCCGAATTCATGTTCGATCAGGGCTTCTCTGACGGCTTGCCCTTGGTCCCGCCCACGCCTGAACGGGTGATGCGGATGCTGGGCGGTACGCACCGCGATCCGCAAGAGGTGGTTGCGACCGTGCCGCCAAACATGGGCGAGGCGACGATCGAGAAGATTGCGATCAATGCCGTCATGGCAGGCTGCAAGCCCGAATATCTGCCGGTGATCATCGCCGCCGTCGAAGCCGTGTGCACCGATGATTTCAACATCCACGGTGTCACCGCAACGACGATGGGGGCCGCTCCCGTGATGATCGTGAACGGCCCCATCCGAGAGCGGATCGGGATGAACAAGGGGCTTGCAGCGCTCGGCTCGGGCAACCGTGCCAACGCCACCATCGGCCGCGCGTTGCGCCTTGTGGTGCGCAATGTGGGCGGGGCCACCACCGGCGGGGTCGAACGGTCGGTGCTGGGCAACCCGATGAAATTCACTATGTGTTTTGCCGAGAACGAGGAACGCTCTCCTTGGCCCGCCTTGCATGTAGAGCGGGGGTTTGCGCCGGAAGATTCAGTGGTCACCATCTTTGCCATGACCGGGGGCCCGGTGCATATTGTCGATCAGACCTCCCGCGCGCCCGACCAGATCGCGGGCTCGCTGGGTCTAGGGCTGGAAGGTGTGTTTCTGCCGAAGCTCCACAATCTGCCCGTCGATGCCCTGTTGGTGGTCTGCCCCGAGCATATCGACACGCTGATGCGTGAGGGCGCGTATTCCAAGGAACGCCTGCGCGACCGGATACAGGAGGTGACGATGCGCCCGCTGTCGGACATGGTGCAGGACGACCGCTCCGGCGCGGGGATCCCGCCAGAGACGGCGAAAGAAATGGGGCCGAAGGCGCTTGAGAAATTCGTGCCTAAATTCGCCGGCAAAGAATACATCCACATTGTCGTCGCCGGATCGGATGCAGGGAAATTTTCCTCCGCCTTTCACGGCTGGGCCACGGGCGCGGTCGGATCCATCGCCGTATCAAAGAAAATCGACTTGGGATAAAACTTGGGCAATACTGCCCAGACAGGAGGAGTGATATGACAACAATTCTCGACCCGACGGACGAGCGAAAACCGGTGGAGCGGCAGATTACGCCGCGCAGCGGCAGCCTGTCTGGCGTGATCGGCCTTTTGGACATCAGCAAGCCGCGCGGGAATGTTTTTCTCGATGAGCTTGAACAACTGCTGGCCCAAAAAGCGCCCGATGTGACGGTCAAGCGCTATATGAAACCGACATTCGCCAAGCCCTGCCCCGACGCGCTGCGCCAGCAGATACGCAACGAATGCAGCTTTGTGATCGAGGCTTTGGCCGACTGAGGATCTTGTACGACGTGCAGTATGCACGACAATTTCTGGTTTGAAACCCAGGGGATCCCGGCAGTCGCCATCGCATCGAGCGAATTTGATCAGGCCGCAATTTCCCAGCGCAAAGCGCTGGGTATGACCGACGCGCGCTATCTGCTGGTCCCGCACCCAATACAGGATGCGACCGACGCGGAGATGCGGGCGAAAGCGCAAGATGTGCTTGAACACATCGTCAACGCGCTGACGGTGAACTAGGCGTATGCGACGAAATGCGCAGCGGCTCGGACGGGCCGCTGCGTGGAGCAAGTTCCACGGCTTCAGTCCGCATGATCGTGTGCGCGTTTGGTGAATTGGAAAAAATATCAAGTATTGGCGAGCCGTGGAGGACTCGAACCCCCGACCTGAGAATTAGAAGTTCCCTGCTCTAATCCAGCTGAGCTAACGGCCCGCACTTGAGGTCGTTGTATCGGTTACTTCCTGCCGCACTGTCAACTTGCTAGTTTCCCGTGCTGCCAGATTTGCCACATACACCACCGCTTACTGGCTGCTGGGCGCAGAAACGCACCGGCGGCGCGCCAAGCGATAGCTGGAAAGTGCCCAGTGCTTTATCTGCGCTCCGACCAATCAATCGAACCCCTAGCGCCTAGGCAGTTCCTTCATTTGCGCTAGGGCTGATGCTGGTAAATTGGCGACCGGGCGTGGGCGGGCGGGCGTAAGCGGGCGTGGGCGCGAAATAACCGTCCAGACTATGCCGCCAAAGCTTCGGTCACTGCAATCTTTGCCATCGCCATAATCGCATCTCGGCTGCCGGCGACCGCAATGAACCGGCCGTTGTGGCAGAACTTTGCACCGTTCACACCGGAGGCCTCTTCAAGCGCGCTGTCGGTCAAACCCGCCCATGCGGCGGGCAGTTCGGCGCGCGACTCAAATGTATCGTCACCCACGCGAATGGTGGTCAATGTCCAATCCGATCCGCGCGGGTGGATGACAAATAGCAGATGGTCGGCATTGGCCTTTTCGACCCCTGCGCGAAACGGCATGCCCATCGGCAGTTCCAGAATGTGCCCCGTACCCGCCGCTTGGATAGCGGTCATCACCATCGTTTCGGCACGGAACTTCGCAGCCTTGCGTTTTATTTGTGCCTCCACCAAGGCGCGTGCCACCAAGAGAGCTGCGTCAAAAGCACTGTCGTCCGCGCCTGGATCGGTATTGTCGAAAACCGGTTTCAGACTTTCCAACAACGTTGGCAACGTCAGCCCCGCGAATAATGGCCCCGCTTCGGACGCATTTACCGCCCCGTTGTCGAGCAGATCGACCGGCAGAACAAAGCCTTTGTCGAAGGAGCTGTGTATCGCATCGATATCCTGCGCGGGAACATCCATTGCGCGCAGATATTCACCGCCGTAATGCGCCCAGATTAGCCCGAACGAGCTATAGGGGTGACCGTCCTGCCGCAACGGTGTCGGGCGTTGATGGTGATCAAATATCTGCAGCCCCGCGTCGAACTGGCCACCAACGTCGTAAATGATGCGGGTGTCTTGCGGGGTGATCCATTCTTTGTCGCGGCTGCGCACAATCTCCGCCTGTGGAAAGAGCCGTGTCAGGATAACCGACGACAAGAGTTCGTCTGCGTGAAAGCCGCCGGAGTGCGTTACAAGGTGCGTGACTGTCATTTTGTTGCCTTTAAGAACAGGGGCAGCCTACGAGCGGGCCATTGATGTTGACGCGGGACGCCGCGTGAACGGTGCCTTGGCAGACGCCGCGCATTAGGGGCCGCAATCACATACGAGACTAAGCATACAAAGGTCTAGGGGTTATTCTTGGGAGCAGCGTCAAAAATCGTGGGCGAAAGATTGTGGTGGGGGTGATACTCCGCAGAGCCTGATTTCAATTCCGGCCTGCCTGCTCATAATCAATACAGGAGTAAAACGGAACGTGTCGCCGCCCGCGGCGTTCAACCTCCAGGGTGCAACGAAATCTCCCTGATCTGATAAGTTCTCAAAAGGGGCCCCGCATGTTTTTCGACAACACAGTTCTGGACGCCGTTGCAAAAGGGTCGCTTCTTAGCGGGTTGGGGCTTTTCTGGATCATCTTTCTGGTGCGGATTGTGGGCCTCAGATCGTTCTCGAAAATGACAAACTTCGATTTTGTGATGACAGTTGCGATGGGATCGTTACTCGCAGGGGCATCGCAGTCCAAGGAATGGACCGGACTACTGCGAACCCTCACGGCAATGGCGAGCCTCTTTGCTGTGCAGTATATAGTCGCTGCAGTGCGCCAGAAATCGTCAGCGCTCGACGATTTGGTTCAGAACACCCCCGTGCTGTTGATGAAAGACGGCCTGATCAACCACGCCGCGCTGACTGCAACCCGCGTTCGCGAAGAGGATCTGATCGCAAAGCTGCGCGAGGCCAATGCGCTGGACTTTAGCCAAGTGCGTGCGGTGATCCTCGAGACGACAGGTGACATCTCTGTCCTGCACGGGCCGAGCGTTGATGATCGTTTGCTTCAGGGGGTGCGTGAGGAAGGGGCCGCGTGACTGTTTAGGTTGTCAGTCCTCAAACGCCCCGGCCTGTGGTATGCGGAATATAAACTTCGTCTGGTCGTCGTCAGAGGTCACGCTCAGGTTACCCCCGTGCGCTTTGGCGATCTCGGACGCAATATAAAGACCAAGCCCCAGCCCTTTGCGATTACGCCCTGCGGTCCCTTGTTGAAAGGGCAAGAATAGGCTCGGTAGTATATCTGCAGGGATCGCTTTGCCTTCGTTGGCAACCGAGAGCACGACCTCCCCTTCGGCGCGTTTTGCAGCGACTTCGATGCGACGCCCTTGGGCACCATGGGTAATTGCATTGCGCAACAGATTCGACAGCATCTGCGCAATCCGTTCACGATCACAATCAATATTCCCGCGCAAATCAATATCGCACTCGATCACATGATCGGGTGACACGGCTTTGATCTCCGAGACAATTTGCAAAATCACCGGTTCCAAAGGCGCATCGGCGTCGCGCTCAATGACAATGCCGCCGTCATGACGCTGCCGGGCCCGGTCCAGCAGGTTCTCGATCAGATTAGACATCCGCCCCAGCGATGCTTTCATCAGCGTCACGACCTTGGCCGACGGTTGTTCCAACTTTTCCCGCTCTAACAGGCGCAGTCCTGCATCCAGCGCGCTCACCGGATTGCGCAGATCATGCGCCAGTATGGCAATGAACTGCTGTTGTATCTCGGCCAGATGGCGCTCCTGAAGCACAGCGGATTCGCTCTCTCTGAGCTTTAAGTCGACCTCCAGACTGTCACCGATCATTTTTGCAAACAGCCTGAACATCTCCAGCACGTTTTGGCTTTTCAGTTTGCGCGGTTCCGGATCAATCGCACAAAGCGTGCCGAAGAACGTGCCATCCTTCTTGTGGATCGGGACCGAAATATAGCTCTGGATACCGTAGGTTCGGGGAGTGTGGTGGTTGCAGTAGGTCGGATCGTTTTTCACGTCATCAATGACGATTTCCTGATCAGACAGCCGGACCTCGTGGCAAAG
This sequence comes from Sulfitobacter brevis, assembly GCF_900112755.1. Taxonomy (GTDB): domain Bacteria; phylum Pseudomonadota; class Alphaproteobacteria; order Rhodobacterales; family Rhodobacteraceae; genus Sulfitobacter; species Sulfitobacter brevis. The sequence goes on from NZ_FOMW01000004.1 coordinate 114,687, forward strand.
CGTGCTCTCCACATCCAGCTCATCGCCGGGTTTCAACCCAAAAAATATCTTGTCAACCGCCCGACAGGTCACCCAGCGCGACTCGGTCACCCGCGCGACCGCAGCAAACCCCATGCCGGTGGCAAGCGTCACCGTTTCCAGAAGCGTCGGAACCAGCACACTGCGCCCGATCTCGTCAATATCGCTTTGGAGGTCGTGGGTTTTCGTGTGCAGTGTCAAAACAGGGTCATCACTTTGCTAAATATAATGGTGCCGCATTGGTCGTTGGGCAGTGCCCGGTTAGACGCCGAGGGGTTCTTAGTCACGGCAAAAGCGGACCAGAACTTTGCCATCTTGTCAACGGACCGACGGGTACAGAACCTCAATTTACGGCATCTGAATGGCCGATCGAGTATGTCAGTTTACCACGTCCCGTCCACCTCAAGAGTTGGCCACCCCCGGCAAACCAATGCAACCATCGACCCGCTCGGCGGTTTAGCCCCGACAGGTAGACTTTGCGGTTGCAGCACTAAGTTAGGGATAACGGCGGCAGGCGCAGCGCGGAAAAGCTCGGCGATGCGTGGGTGACTTTGCCGTGAGAGAGATGACGAGAGAAAGGTGGCTTGTAGGACGGATATGTGCCTGCAAACTGGCCAGAAAGTGCAAGAAAGGGCTGAAATGCCGATCGATATATCCAGAGCAAATTTCAGCCTTGCCCAGCATTGTTTCTTCTTCGATCTCGATGGCACGCTCGCGCCGATTGTCGATGACCCTTCGACCGTCGCGATCCCCGATGACTTCAAACCTGCACTCGCGAGGCTCTACAGCCAGACCGGCGGGGCCGTTGCCATTCTGACCGGTCGTGGATTGTCGGACGCCCTCACCATTTTAGACCCGTTGCCGCTGCCGGTTGTCGGCTCGCACGGCCTTGAATACGATGCACGGCTGGGTGGTTCGGGGGATCAGTCGTCGGCGCAAGCTGCACTGAAAGAAGTTCTCGCGCCGCTTCAGGCATTTGCTGCTGCGAAGGACCTCAAGCTGGAATGCAAACCCGGCGCGATTGCCTTGCATTACCGCCACGCCCCTGAGCATGCCGTGGCCGCCCAGCGCACCATCGATAACGTCGCAAGCTTTGCCAGCGGCCTGCGGGCGTTGCACGGCAAGATGGTCAGCGAGGTCACCGTTGCCTCGGTCGATAAGGGCACGGCGCTCACCACCCTCATGTCCCGTACCGAATTTGCAGGGCGGGTGCCCGTCATGGTTGGCGACGATGTGACGGACGAAGACGGATTTAGCGCGGCCCAAAGTTGGGGTGGATGCGGCATCAAGATCGGATCGGGCGAGACGTGCGCAAAATACCGCGCGGAAACGATGGCAGAGTTTCACCACTGGCTGGCCAAACTGGTAGCGGAAGGAAAGTAAATGGACCTCGGAATTATTGGCAATTGCGCTGTCTCGGCGCTTATCGACCCTGCGGGCGTCATCAATTGGTATTGTCTGCCCCGTTTCGACGGCGATCCGGTTTTTCACGGGCTTCTGGGGCATGGCACAGGCCGTCCTGACGATGGAACGTTCAAAGTCGAGCTTGATGGCTGTCACACCACGGAACAGTCGTACCTGCCCAATACCGCGACCCTGCGCACGGTCTTGCGGGGGGCCTCAGGTGCGGTGGAGATCATTGATTTCTGCCCGCGTTTCGAGGCGCGCGGCAGGTCGTTCCGCCCGCAAATGTTGATCCGGCAAGTCCGTCCGTTGGAGGGCGCCCCGCGAGTGCGCCTGTGTATCCGTCCGGGGTTTGAATGGGGCACGGTGCGCCCAGAAATCACCCGCGGGTCCAGCCATGTACGGTTCATTGGCCCCGATCAGGTGATACGTCTGACCACCGATGCCCCGCTTGATCACGTGCTCGATGAGCGGTTGATCAATCTTGATCAGGAGATATCCTTCGTCTTGGGTCCGGATGAGACCCTGTCTGACAGTCCGCAGCATATCGCGCGCGATTTTTGCGACCAGACAACACGGTACTGGCGCCGTTGGGTGCAGCGTCTGGCAATTCCACTGGAATGGCAGGAGGCGGTCATCCGCGCCGCGATTACTCTCAAGCTGTGCAGCTACGAACCGACGGGCGGGATCATTGCTGCGATGACGACCTCTCTGCCCGAAGCACCGAACAGCACCCGCAACTGGGACTATCGGTATTGCTGGGTGCGTGACGCGCTGTTCACCGTGCGCGCGCTCAACAGCCTTGCCGCCACGCGCACGCTGGAAAACTACTTTCAATGGCTGATGAACTTGGTCGCCGATGCCAAGGGCGGGCACATCCAGCCCGTTCTGGGTGTGGGGTTAGAGACCGAACTGACCGAATGTTTCGCCGAAGGGCTGCAAGGCTATCGCGGCATGGGACCGGTGCGGGTTGGCAATCAGGCCTTTGAGCATTTCCAGCATGATACCTATGGCAATATCATCCTTGGTGCTGCGCCCGCCTTCTTTGATGAGCGGCTGTTTATGAACACTGGCCAAGCGGCATTTGAACACCTTGAAGCATTGGGCGAACAGGCATGGCTGCTGCACGACCAACCCGATGCCGGTCTGTGGGAGTTGCGCAGCCGTTCGCGCATCCATACGTCGTCATCGCTGATGTGTTGGGCCGCGTGTGATCGCCTTGGCAAGATTGCCGCCCATCTGCGGCTGGCACCACGCGCGCGCCATTGGGAAGAGCGTGCAGCCGTCATCCGCGCTAAAATCCTTGAGCGTGCATGGTCGGAAGATCGCCAGTCTTTCGTTGAAAGCTTTGAGGGCAACACCCTTGATGCCAGCGTTTTGTTGATGGGCGAAGTCGGGTTTCTGCCCCCCGATGATCCGCGCTTTGTGGCGACGGTGGAGGCGCTTTCTGCCACGCTCGGGCGCGGACCCTTCATGTTGCGCTATGAGGAGGCGGATGATTTTGGCGTGCCCGAAGTCGGCTTTAACCTCTGCGCTTTTTGGCGTGTCGACGCGCTGACCCGCATTGGCCGCAAAGACGAAGCACGCGAACTTTTCGAAGCTCTGCTAGCGGCACGCAGCCCCTTGGGGCTGATGTCCGAAGACACTTCTTTCGCCACTGGCGAGGCATGGGGGAATTTCCCGCAGACCTATTCAATGGCGGGCATCATCAACGGTGCGATGCGCCTTTCACGCTCATGGGAGGCGGAACTTTAACCCCATTAAATCGCGCTAAAACGGAACCAATCGACGGAGAAGACCATTACATAAGTGCAATTAAATTTTTCCCAACTCCGCCATTTTACGGCGATCGCGTCAGGTTTCTGCGCAGATTTGATGAGGAACCCATGAGCGGTAGATTAATTGTCATATCCAATCGCATCCCAACCGAGGCCGAACCCTCGGGCGGTCTGGTTGTGGCGATGCACGCAGCGCTCTGCAATCACGGTGGCATCTGGATCGGGGCGCATCCCGAGGTAACCGAAGCCCCTTCATCGCATCTGGAGGAGATCGGCGACCAGACCAGCTATACCCGCCTCGCATTTCGCATCGCCCAGCGCGAGCATGAGGAGTTCTACCTCGGCTTCGCCAATTCCGTGCTTTGGCCGGTGTGCCACCGGCGCGGCGATCTGGTTGATCTCAAGCGTAGCTTTGAGACTACATACGGCGAGGTCAACAAACGTCTGGCGCGGCTGATCATGGAGGTGGTGGAGCCTGAAGACCTGATCTGGATACAGGACTATCACTTTTTCCCGCTGGCCTCGGAATTGCGCAAGCTCGGGTTTGAGGGCCGGTTGGGGTTCTTCCTCCACATCCCCTTCCCTGCGCTTGGTGATCTCGGCGCACTGCCGCAAACTGCCAACCTGGCGGACTGGCTGGCTGATTATGATCTTGTCGGGTTGCAAACTCGTGCCGATGTGGCGCGGTGTTTGGAGATGTTCCGTGCACAACGCCGTGCGGAGGTTATGCTGGACGGTCGGATCAAGTACGGTGCAAGGGTGTTTTCGGTCCGCTCCTTTCCAATTGGCATCGACGTAGACACTTTTGTGAAAGCAGCCACAGAAGGCTGCGATAGCGCTGATCTCGGTGACGACCTGAAGGAAGAGTATATCATCGGTGTTGACCGGCTAGATTACTCCAAGGGGCTGCCAAACAGGTTCCGGTCGTTCGCCCAATACCTTGAAAAGCGGCCCAATAAGGATCGCCGCGTCAGCCTGCTGCAGATCGCTCCACCGACGCGCGAAGAAGTCACGGCTTACAGGCAGATCAGGGTCGAGTTGGAGGAACTGGCAGGCCGGTTGAATGGCCAGCATGCTGAACTGGACTGGACGCCGCTGCGCTATATCCACCGCAACATCGACCGCAACCTGCTTGCAAAGCTCTATCGTGGTGCCCGTGTCGGCATGGTGACGCCGCTGGCAGACGGTATGAACCTCGTCGCGAAAGAATATATCGCAGCACAAGACCCCGAGGACCCCGGCGTGTTGGTGCTGTCACAACTGGCTGGCGCTGCCGAGGACCTGACCGAGGCCTTATTGGTTAATCCCTATGATATCGAAGGCATGGCCGAGGCGATCGCCAAGGCCCTCGATATGCCGCTCGCCGAAAGAAAACGACGCTACGCGGCTTGCATGACGATGGTTGATAAGACCGATGTCGCGATCTGGTGCAAAAGCTTTATCGCAGCCCTCGAAGCCTGCGAAGCGCCCTTGGCTTGGGGCACTGTGGCGCGGGCCGCTAGCGACTGACGGCAGTAAAGCCGATTAACCCGACCCTCTGCATGCCTCTTGGCATCAGGACACAGTTTGGCCACCGCGCCATAAGCTCTAACGCACCCGGCCTGCCGCGAAGACGTGTCAGTTAAACCTCAAATTTTGCTAAATTCTGCCGCAAATGGAGGGGTATTCTCGGACAACAAAAAAGGACGAAGCCAAGGCATCCCCTTGAGACTTCTGATGTGTTGAGGAGACGGACATGGCGGTTGGTTATTTAGTATCACTTGGAAACGGCAGGCTGGATTCCGGCGATAGTATCAACACGTCAGTCACGACCTTCACGCCGACCCAGTCTTGGGGCGCCGGTACTTGGAAGTATTCCGGCGACGATGCCAACGGCGACAAGGTTAAAAACCTAATCGAGCCTGGCAAATATTACGCCGATGCAGCGGGTAATATCTATTTCATACCCGACGGCCCCTTTCCCATGTCGATGAAAAGCGCCAATACCCAGTCTGTGCCACCTGAACCCACCGATGACGGCATCGTCGCGGGCACTGCCGGCGATGACGTTATCGACGCGAGCTATACCGGTGATCCAGACGGCGAAGTCGTAGACGGAAACGATGCGGTCGGCGTTGCCCCCCCATCGGCGGCCCAATTCAACTGGACAGACTACGGCGACGAGCAAGACCTGCGTGGCGGTATCACGCAAGATACCGGCAATGTCAGCGTCACCGTCTCCTACAGCGACGTCCAGACAAACGAGAACTTCTCAGCCGAAACCAGCGGTGGCAACGATGCGATTTATGTAGCCCCTGGCGAGACCTTCAACAACAATTCCGCAGGCTATCTCTTTGCCAACGGCAGCCCCGACCCCACCACCGTCGCGTTCGATTTTGCCGCCAATGCCGGATCGGGCTTTGAAAACGGCGTCGAGAATGTGCGCTTTCGGATCAGCGATATCGACGGGCTGAACAACAACGGCAACAACTTCCGCGACATTGTAACCGTCCGGGCCTATGACATTGACGGCAACGAGATTGCGATCACCATCACGCCCGGCGGCAACCACACGCTCAACGGCAATACCATCACAGCGGGCCTCTCGAACGGCTCCGCGGCTGATGCCAGCGGATCGGCGCTATATGAAATCGCGGGTCCGGTTGCCCGCATTGAAATTCTCTACCAAAACGGCGGCACCACCCAGCAGGCGATCTATTTCTCGGATATCTTGTTTGATGCCGTGCCGCTTGGCTCCAACGACGACAGCATTGATGCAGGCGCGGGCAATGACGTTGTCCTGGCAGGTTATGGCAATGATACCGTCAATGGTGGCACGGGCAATGATACGATCTCAGGCGAAAGCGGCAATGACAGCCTCATCGGCGGGCTTGGCAACGATTCCATCTCGGGCGGCGCGGGCAATGACACGCTGCTGGGCGGGGATGGCGCTGATACGCTGGACGGTGGTACTGGCAACGACAGTCTGGTCGGTGGTGCTGGCAACGATTCCCTCTCTGGCGGTGCCGGCAACGACACGCTGCTTGGTGGGGCCGGCGCTGATACACTGAACGGCGGCGCGGGCAACGACAGCATCATCGGCGGCACAGGCAGCGATCATATCACCCTTACCGATGGCTTTGGCATCGATACGATTGACGGCTCGGATGACGTAGGCAACGGCGATGTGGATGTACTTGATGCATCAGCAGTCACCACCAATGTCGTGCTGGACTTCAGCGCTGTTTCGGGCGCCGATAGCGAGAGCGGCACGCTGACCTCCGGCAGTAACATCGCGACCTTCGACAACATCGAAAACGTCGTTCTTGGGTCGGGCAATGACACCGTGATCGGCTCGTCGGGCAACGATAACATCGACGCGGGCGCGGGCAACGATTCAATCTCGCTTGGTGCGGGCAATGACACAGTTTATTTCAGCTCCGGTTCCGACACCATTGATGGCGGCACGGGCAACGACACCTATGACGCCTCAGGTGCGTCTTCGCTCGATAACGAAACCATCTCCGTTGTGGTCGATTCAACCGGCACGGGGACCGTTACCAAGGTTAATGACGGCTCCGTCGATACGGTCACGGGCCTCGAGACATTCATCGCCGACGAAGCGGCAGCAGAGGCCGACGCGATCACGCTGACAGGTGATTTTGACCGAACCACGGTTCAAGGCCTCTCGGACGCCTCGGTCGGTACATTCGACACCATCGAATTTGGTGTGGTTAATTTCGGCGGCGCGGGCGAGCCTACGCTGAGCCAGTTGCTGTCGGGCACCTACGTGCACCCGACCCACGGCGTCATCAACCCGTTCGGCACCATCCAGATCACCAGCGGTGATGAAAGCGGTCAGGTTGGCAACATCGCTTTCGAGAACTTCGAGACCATTACTTTCAGTGTGGTTTGCTTTGCCGAAGGCACGCTGATCGACACAATGAACGGCCAGCGACGCGTTGAAGAGATTACCGTTGATGATATGGTCCTGACCCAAGACAAAGGCCCGCAGCCTGCGATGTGGACCCGCGCCAAATGGCACCCGATCGAGAAGTCCGAAGCCGCTGATTACCCCGTGCTGATCGCGCAAGGCGCGTTGGGCGAAAACCGCCCCGCCGCCGATCTGATCGTGTCGCCGCAACACCGCATACTCGTCGGTGGCCAAGGTCAGCTTGAAGACCTCTTCGAGAGCGAACAGCTGGTGCCTGCAAAGGCGCTTACTTCGCTGCCCCGCATCCGCGAGATGAAGGGCAAGAGCGGCATCAAATGGGTGCACTTCGCCTTTGAGAACCACGAGATCGTGACCGCAAACGGCTGTGCGACAGAATCGCTGTTATTAGGTGAAATGGTAACAAACGGCTTTAGCGCCGCAGAGAGAGCCGAAGTGACAACCATTTTCGGCCCCGCCACAACACCCGGTACGGCGCTGAACGGTGCGCCTGTCAGACCTCTTATCGGCGCTGGAAAAGCCCGCAGGATGATCCACGAAGCGCGGCTGGTCGCCTAAGGCCGAGCAGCCCGTACCTTAACGAGATCATAGACCAATGGCGCAGCTGCTGCTTGTGGCGTTGACCTTTGCACGCGCCTTGCATCATCGTGGTGCGAAAACCCAAAGACCCCTTTGATCCCTCAATTCGCTCGCCACACTGGTCGATCGACACGCGCGCGCCATGTTTAGGCGAAAGGGGTACCGATCATGAATACCAAGGTAGATGTGGCTATTGTAGGCGCAGGCACGGCAGGGCTGGCCGCGCTGCGCGATGTGCGACGACAGACAGATAATTTCGTCCTGATTAATAAACCGCCCTACGGGACCACCTGTGCGCGTGTCGGCTGTATGCCGTCCAAAACGCTGATCGCTGCCGCGAATGCCTTTCACGCGACAACACTTCTGGACACCTTCGGCGTCCGTGGCGCAGCACAGCTCGAGGCTGATATTCCAGCGGTTCTGGAACGGGTCCGCGCGCTCAGGGGCGACTTTGTTGCCAGTGTACTCAAGTCCACCGAAGGGCTGGGACAACGCAGCATCGAAGGTCACGCCCGTCTTGACGGAGAGCATCGGTTGATCGTCGACGGAAATGTGATCGAAGCAGACCAGATCATTCTCGCACCGGGGTCGAGCCCCGTGGTGCCCAAGCCGTGGCGCGCCTTCAGTGACCGCCTGCTGACCACCGATACGCTTTTTGAGCAGACCAATCTGCCAGCGCGGATCGGGGTGATCGGATTGGGCGCCATCGGCGTTGAAATGGCGCAGGCCCTGTCACGGCTGGGCATTGAGGTGCACGGCTTTGACGGCGCTGAACAGATGGCGGGTACCACCGATGCTAAGATTGCCAAGGCGCTGCATTCCGCATTGTCGCGCGAGTTTGCCATCCACCTCGGCGCGGACGTGGACCTTGCCGAGGTGGAGGGCGGGATAGAGATCAAATGGGGTCAGGACCGCGTTGTGGTCGACAAGGTGCTGGTCGCCGTGGGGCGGCGGCAGAATGTGCAGGACATCGGTCTGGAGACGCTGGGCGTACCGCTTGATGACAAAGGGCTGCCCGAGATTGATCCGCAGACCATGCGGATCGGTACGACATCGGTCTTGCTGGCAGGGGATGCCAACGGGCAAAACGCGCTGCTGCACGAAGGCTCTGACGAAGGTCATATCGCGGGGTTGAATGCCACGAGCGACACGCCGATAAAATTGGACCGCCGGACCCCGATGAGCATCACGTTTTCCTCACCTCAGGTGGCCTCGGTCGGCAAACGCGCCGACCATCCCGAGCTAGAAGATTGTCTGGTTGGCGAAGTTGATTTCAGCGCGCAAGGGCGGGCACGCGTTATCCAGAAGAACGAAGGGTTGCTGCGGATCTATGCCACACGCGGTGACGGACGCTTGCTCGGCGCCGAGATGGCAGCCCCAGCAGCCGAACATCTGGCCCATCTGCTGGCGCTGGCGATTGACCAAAACCTCACGGTGTATGATCTGCTGCGGATACCCTTTTACCACCCCACTTTGGAAGAAGGCATGCGTACCGCGCTGCGTGAAATCGCTCGTGAGTTGCCCAAATGCAGTGTTTCCGACCTCGCAGGCTGTGCCGCGTTGGAGACAGCGGCGCTGGAGTAGTCGCCCACGGGTGTCAGCCTACCCGTCAACTGGTCATCAATCGCGCCAACCGTCTGATGCGGAGGGCGCGGTTCAGCTCTCCGCCAAAGATAAGCAGAAGCGCGGCGAGATACATAAAGTAAAGCGCGGCAATGATCCCCGCCATGCCCGCGTAATAGCTGGCATAGGTGCCAAAACTTTCGACGTAAAAGGCAAATGCTGCAGCAAGCAGCGTCCAAGCGAAAGCGGTGGTTAACACCCCCGGCCACAGGTTCGCGAAATTGGTGCGGCGGGCAGGTAGCAACACATGCGCCGCAAATAGCGCGACGATAAAAATCGTCGCCGAGGCCGGAAAACGGATCAGCCGGACAGTGACCGATGCCGGATCAAACCCCGGAACCAGCGCATGCAGCCACGACCCTGCCCGTGGCGCAATTACCAGAAGATATCCGACCAGCACCAACGCCAGACTGGCAAAAAGCACCATGGCCATTTGCACTGCAAACAACACCAGCGTTGATCGGGTTTCGCGGATGCCGTAGGCGCGGTTTAGCCCGATCCTGACGCTTTCGACCCCGCCCACCGCAAACCAGATCGTCAACAAGATACCAATGCTGAGAATGCCACCGCGTGGCACCGTCATCACCTGTTCAACTTCCGACACAATCGGCTCGATCAAGGGGGGCGGCACGATGGCGATGAGAAAGTCGATCAGGTCGTTCGCCATCGACTGGTCCCCGATAAAGGCCGTAATTGCACTGGTAAAAATCAGAAACGGAAAAACGGCCAACAAGGAGCGGAAGGCGACATTACCCGCCAGCCCGAACGCATCGTCGCTCCACAGCCGCAGGACTGCTTCCCAAAGGACCGCCCGCATAGCGCGCCAGCCCCGACGGTGAAACAGGTCGTCGGGGTTCTTGCTCAGTACGCCATGGGTCATGACGATCTCGCGCCTCGGATCCGGCTCCGAACTGGCCTTCATGCTCCGCCCCTGATGAACTGCAATACCACTGACTTAGACGCATTTGTTGGGAAGGCAAAAATTAAGAGCGCGTCAGGGCAGATCAACGGAGCTTGTCTACGGTCATTGCTATATTGCGCTGCGGCGTGCGCCCCCTTTCAAACGACCGGTTGTATAACGCCCGCCGATCCACGAAACTGCGGGCGACCATCGTTTCAGGAGTGCGCGACATGATCATCTACGGGCTAAGCACTTGCCCCCTTTGCCAAAAAGCGCGGAAGGCGTTGGAAACAGAGCGCAAGGACGTCAGCTTTCGCGATGTCCGCTCGGAGCCATTGACCGAAGCCGAATTGGGCGCCTTGATCGTGGAATTCGGGGACCGCCTGGTGGACCGCACCTCCAATGACTACCGCGCTTTGAATGATTGGTTGAAGAATTCCGAGGCCGAGGCGCAGATTTCGGCGCAGCCCAAAGTGATGACCCGTCCGGTGATCCGCGACGGCGATGATCTGTATCTGGGCTGGGACGAGGCTGTTCAAGCAGCACTTGGGTCTGGCTAAGCCCCCTCAGAGGCGCGCACCGCGCTTGCGCCCCGCCTTTGCTGCTATAGTCTCCGGCGTATGGAAATAAAGTTCTCTGGCAGATGCCTCTGCGGTGACGTCACATACCTAGCACAAGGGCAGCCTGTCGTGGTTGCGCAATGCCACTGCGAAGAGTGCCGCCGTTCGAGCGGAACGGGCCACAGCGTCGGCGCAATGTTTGCGTCAGATACGGTGCGCATTGACGGTAGTCTGGGCACATTCAGCTACATCTCTGAAAAGGGGTCAGAGGTCACCAAAGCGTTCTGTGCACGCTGCGCCAGCCCGATCTACGGCGTCAATACCCGCCTGCCCGACCACCTCACGCTGTCACTCGGGACAATGGACGATGCCAGCGGTTTGGCTATAGAGGTCGTGATCTTCAAACGGGACAAACCACATTGGGACCAGCTTGGGGACGGTGTCACAGCATTCGCGACGCAACCTGACTGGGAGCCTTAAAGCAAGGCTCCGCCTTGCGCTGATAGCACCACGTAGAGGCCTTGGATGGCTGCTGCCAATACGATAAGCAGGTGTGTGGGCCATACTGGCATTAATGTCGGCTACCGCCTCCATACCTCTCGCTCGAAGGGATACCCGCATGAGCCACGTCTTTCCGCGTCACAGCAAATCGACCCTTCTGACCGCGACGGGCGGCGACGGATGCTATCTTATCGACAGCACCGGCCGGCGCATTCTGGATTGTGGCGACGCTGCTGTCTCCTGCCTGGGCCACAGCAACGCCCGCGTCATCAAGGCCGTGCAGGATCAGGTCGCCAAAATCGCCTTCGCGCATACCGGCTTCATGACCTCCGAACCTGCCGAAGCGCTGGCGGATTTGTTGATCGAAAAGGCCCCCGGTGATCTGGACCGCGTGTATTTTGTCTCCGGTGGGTCGGAGGCGACCGAAGCTGCAATCAAACTCGCCCGCCAGTATTACCTTGAGACCGGCCAGCCCGAGCGGCGGCGTGTTATCGCGCGCAAGCAAAGCTATCACGGCAATACACTGGGCGCCCTCTCAGCAGGCGGCAACGCGTGGCGGCGCACCCAATTCGCGCCTTTGCTCATCGAAATGACCCATATTGCGCCATGCTATGAATACGCGGAAAAGCCCGAAGGCGAGAGCGCTCACGCTTACGGCCAGCGCGTCGCGAACGAACTGGAGGAGGAAATTCTCCGCCTCGGCCCCGAAACAGTGATGGCTTTCATGGCCGAACCGGTGGTCGGCGCGACCTTGGGCGCTGTCACCGCGGTAGACGGGTACTACAAACGCATTCGCGAGATTTGCGACCAATACGGCGTGCTGCTTATCCTAGATGAAGTGATGTGTGGCATGGGCCGCACTGGTCATTTGTTTGCCTGTGACTACGATGGAATTGCGCCGGATATTCTGTGCATCGCGAAGGGGCTCGGGGCGGGATACCAGCCGATTGGCGCGATGCTCTGCACCCGCCACATCTATGACAGCATCGCGCAGGGCAGCGGGTTTTTCCAGCATGGTCATACGTACGTGGGCCATCCGGTGGCCACCGCTGCCGCCCTCGCCGTTGTTCAGGAATTGACAGAGCACGACCTCCCGACCCGCGCTGGCGTGATGGGGGACAGGCTGCAATCGGCACTGGAACTGGCCTTCGGTCAACACCCTCATATCGGCGATATCCGCGGGCGTGGCCTGTTTCGGGGTCTGGAGATCGTCGCATCGCGCGAAACCAAGGCCCCCTTTGATCCGTCACTGGGCCTTGCCGGAAAGATCAAGAAATTGGCGCTGGAAAACGGGCTGATCTGCTATCCGATGTCAGGCACCCGCGACGGCAAAAATGGCGATCACATCCTTCTGGCCCCGCCGTTCATCATCGAGGACGCGCAGATCGACGAGTTGGTTGAAAAGCTGTCGAAGACGTTAAAGACGGTCATTCCCGAAAGCACGCCGAGGCTTTAGCTGGATCTTGATGCAGCAGGGCCGGATTGAGAGCGTGAACTTTTCGCACGGCCAAAGCCCGATCTAAGCTGTAACGCGAGGGTCAGAAACCCGAATACATCTGCCCTTGCGCCATGCGCCGCGCAAGGTGGGCTCAGCTATCAGGGAGACCAGCCACCTTCCGTCCCTCTTTAGGGATCGACAGGGTTGACCATGTATCATCACGTGGCGGAGGCGGCGGGTTGTCACAGGTTCGGCCATGTATTGCGATCTTTGCGATGAAATGCGCGGAGATCGGAGCTGTCACGAACAAGAATGCCATGATCAACACTTCATGGACCGACACTGCGCCCAAGACAATCGAATGGATCATCGACGCTAGCAGCAACATGCCGATGCCGAGGGTACCAACCTTTGTTGGCGCATGCAGGCGCGTCATCGGGTCGTTGAACTTCAACAAACCAATGACCCCCACGAGGATGAAAAACGATCCGCCTAGCAGGCAAAGCGCAGTGGCATAGGCGGCAATAATTTCGACGGTCATTCGATGATGTCTCCCCGCAGCAAGAAGCGCGCAAAGGCAACGGTGGAGACAAACCCCAGCATCGCGATGAGCAGCGCCACCTCGAAATAGATCTGCACGCCGGAATGGATGCCGATCACCACTACCAGACCCAGCGCGTTAATCACCATAGTATCAAGGGCAAGGATACGGTCCCCCGCTGTCGGTCCCAGAACGAGCCGTACCATCGACAATATCATCCCCAAAGCCAGTGTGACAAAGGTGGTCATCAAAGCGATGTCCATCAGCCAGGTTGCGAAGGTCATATGAAAATCTCCTTCAAGCGGCGCTGGTATCTGTTGTTGATCTCTGCAAGGTCCGCGTCAGGGTCGTCGGTGTGTAACACGTGCACCAACAGGCTATGGCCCTCGTCCGACAGGTCCGCCGAGACAGTGCCGGGGGTCAGGGTGATGGTGCCCGCGAGCACTGTAATCGCTTCAGGCTGTACAAGTTCCAGCGGCACCACGATCCATGCCGGTTTCAGCTTGGCGTTTGGTACGGTCAGCACAATCCACGCCACCCGCACATTGGCGACCAGAATATCCCAGATGACGATGACGCTATACACGGCCATCCGCCCGAGCCGGAACCCTTTCGGCGTGTCGGGCCACCAGATTGACGTGGCCCAAGGGATCAGAATGCCAAGGATGATCCCGACGACCACCATGCCCGCAGAAACCTCGTTTTGCAAAAGCGTCCAGATCACCGCCAGCAACAGCGTGAGAAACGGATGCGGCAGCAGCCAATAGAAAGCGCGCAGCATATCAGTGATCTCCCTTTGTCGGCTTGCTCATTTTGCCGGGTGTGTCCACGACGGTCGAGATATAGGGCTGTGGCGCAAAAAGCTGCCCCGCCATCTTGATGGTAAACCCATGCACCTGTCCTGCAAAAACCGTATGGGCCAGCAAGAGCGCGATCAATCCACCGACCGCCACATAGGAAAGTGCTGCAGGGCGTGACAACTCCGGCGCATCAGCGGCGGGAACAACACTGTGGGATTTCCAGAACAGGATGCTGCCCGCACGAGCAAACCCGACGATGCTGATCAGGCTGGAACCCAAGACGATCACCCAGATCCAGACCATAAGGTCGGAGCCGTAGGCGGCGTCGAGCACCAGCAGTTTGCCCAAAAATCCCGAAAGCGGCGGCAAGCCTGCCATCGCAATCGCGCCGATGAAGAACAGCCCTGCTGTCAGCGCAGTGCCCGCAATTGGCGGCTGCGGCGTGAGCTCCAGATCAGCCCTTCCGGTGCGCACCAGATCGGAGATCAGGAACAGTGCCGCGCCGGCCAATGTAGAATGCACAATATAATAAAGCGCCGCCGCAATGCCCGCCGGCGTAAACAGCGAGATGGACACCAGAACCATACCCATAGAGCCGATGACGGAGAAGGCCACAAGCCGGTCCAGCCGTTTGGCGGCCAGTACCCCGATCATGCCAATTGCCAGCGACAGCAAGGCCGCAGGTAAAAGCCAGATGTCATGCAGGCCCGCCGTCACCGCCAGATCGGGCGGGAAGATCATCGTATAGACGCGAATGATCGCATAGGCGCCGACCTTGGTCATAATCGCAAACAGCGCCGCCACAGGTGCAGGCGCCTCGGCATAACTCGATGGCAGCCAGAAATGCAGTGGCACCACTGCGGCTTTGATCGCAAAGACCAGCAGCAAGAGCACCGCGGCGACGCGAATGCCTACCGTGTCCTGCGCGCCAATCATCGCGACGCGGTTGGCCAGATCGGCCATGTTCAGCGTCCCTGTCTGGGCATAGATCGAACCCAGCGCGAACAAAAACAGCGTCGAGCCGATGAGGTTAAAGAGCACATATTGCACACCCGCTTTCAGTCGCGCATTGCCGCCCGCATGGATCATCAGCCCGTAGGACGCAATCAACAGCACCTCGAAGAACACAAACAGGTTGAACAGATCGCCAGTTAGAAACGCGCCCATGATGCCCATGAGCTGGAACTGGAACAGCGCATGAAAATGCCGCCCGCGATTGTCCCAACCCGAGCCGATGGCATAGAGCAACACAAATAGCGCCAGCACCGCAGTGAGCAGCACCATCATTGTCGACAGCCTGTCACCCACCAGCACGATGCCGAAGGGTGCAGCCCAATCGCTAAGCTGATAAAGCACGATAGACCCGTCAGACACCTGCAACGCCAGCCCCGCGGCAATGCCGATCAGCGCCAGCACACCGGTCAGCGAAAACACCCGCTGGATGCCAATATGATAGCGCGCGGCCAGCACGATAAACGGCGCAAGCATCGCCGGCAGAACAATCGGGGCAATGATCCAGTGGTTCATGGGGCGCCCCGCGTATTATCGTCTACCGCGTCGGGCAGGTCATCAACATGGTCGTCGTCCGACCCCAAAAAGGCCCCAAGGCCGATCATCACCACAACGGCGGTCATCCCGAAGGAAATCACAATGGCGGTTAGCACCAAGGCTTGTGGCAATGGATCTGTATAAAGAGATGCATCATCGCTCAGGATCGGCGGTGCGCCAATTGTCAGGCGGCCCGAGGCAAACAGGAAGATATTGACCGCATAGGTCAACAACGACATGCCCAAGATCACCGGAAAGGTCCGCAACCGCAGCATCAGATACAGCCCGCCTGCGGTCAACACGCCCACAGCAGAGGCAACGAGAAATTCCATATCAGCCTCCCTGCTTTACGGTTCTGGTCGCGTTGGAGGACGGACCCTCCCGCGACGGGTCAATGTCCATCGGGTGTTCGCTATCGGATGCATGGGCGCGCCGCGCAAGCCGCGAAAAGCTCTCCAGTGACAGCATCACCGCGCCCACGACCGCCAAAAACACGCCCAGATCAAACAGCGCTGCTGTAGCCAACTCGAACTTATCGAACGGCGGGATGCGAACATAGGTGAAGTCGGAGGTCAGAAACGGCTTGCCGACCAGCCAGGACCCGATGCCAGTCAACCCCGCGATCAGCACCCCTGCCCCGATCACCCCATGATAGGGGTACCTCAGCCGCGACGACGTCCATGTAAAACCGCTGGCCATATACTGCATTACAAAGCCGATCGAGACGATCAAGCCTGCGATAAACCCGCCCCCGGGTGCATTGTGGCCGCGCCAGAAGATGTAGAAACCGACCAACAGCACAATCGGCATCAGCACCCGCGTCAGCACCACCATCATCATCGGGTGCACGTCGCCCGCGCGGGGTTGATCGGGCAGCCGGTTAAGCAGCCTTGCGCGCACCGGACCATCCAGCAGCGTCTCGGTCAGCGCATAGATCAGCAGCGCGGCGATACCCAGAACGATGATCTCGCCGTAGGTATCAAAGCCCCGAAAATCGACAAGAATCACGTTGACCACATTGGTGCCGCCGCCGCCTTTGTACGAGTTGGCGAGGTGGAATTCAGAGATCGGCGTGCCTACCGCATCGCGCAGCAGGTAATAATAGGTCAGCGCAAATGTCGCCAAGCCCCCCGCGACCGCCACACCGGTATCACGCACGCGCCGCAGCACTGTGCTTTCGACCGGTGTGATATTGGGCAGGAAATTTAGCGCCAGTAGCAACAGGACAATGGTGACGACCTCAACAGTGAACTGCGTCATCGCCAGATCTGGCGCGCTAAAGAACACAAAGCCGACCGATACCATCAGCCCGACGATGCCGATCAGGATCAGCGACAGCAAGCGGTTGCGGTGCATCAGCACCATCCCCGCCGTCGCGGCCACCAGCATCAGCCAACCCGCAATCGCGACCGGCCCTGCTGTTTGAACTGTCCGCGTTGCCGCACCGACCGATCCCGTGCTCCATGCATGGAAACCCGCCGCGATGATCACGACAGCGGCAAGGGCTGCGTAGCGCGTGAACGCACCATTGTGCAGCGGCAAGATGATCGCGCGGGAGAGTTTGGCGATGGCTTCGACGAGACTGTCGAAGATGGTTTTAGCCTCGGGCCGTGGGGTCGCATCCCACAGGCGCAGCGCTGGTTTGAACAGGGCCAGCATGAAGAGGCCGCCAGCAATCGCCGTCAAGGACAGGAACAGCGCCGGAACCGGACCATGCCAGATTTTGATATGCGCCTCGGGCAAGGCAGCAGCACCACCCAGCACCGAAGCCGTGACCAGCTTGACAAAAGGCTCCGCCAAAAACGGCGCCACGCCGATCATCACCACCAGCACGACCAAGATCGCGGGCGGTATCCACATGCCCGCGCCCGGATCATGCGGCTTGGCGGGATAGTCATTGCGCACCGGCCCCAAGAACACATGGTCAATCAGCCGGAAACAGTAAGCCGCCGAGAACAGCGACCCGACAGTTGCCAAAGCAGGCACCAGCCAATGCGGCCCGAAGAGCACGGTGTCATGTGCTGCTTCCAGCATCATTTCCTTGGACAAGAACCCGTTGAGCAAGGGTATCCCCGCCATCGACAGTGCCGAGATCGTCACGATCACAAAGGTCACGGGCATCAGCTTGCGCAGCCCCCCGAGGCGGCGAATGTCGCGGGTGTGGGTCTCGTGGTCAATGATACCGGCAGACATGAACAATGCGGCCTTAAAGGTCGCGTGGTTGAGGATATGAAACACCGCCGCCATCGCGCCAAAGGCGGTGCCTGTCCCCAAGAGCATCGTGATCAGGCCAAGGTGACTGACCGTCGAAAACGCCAGCAACGCCTTCAGGTCATGCTTGAACAGCGCAATAACCGCGCCCAGCACCATCGTGATCAACCCCGCCGAGGTGACAATATAGAACCATTCCGGCGTCCCCGACAGCACCGGCCACATCCGCGCCATCAGGAAGATACCCGCCTTCACCATCGTGGCCGAATGCAGGTAAGCCGAAACCGGCGTTGGCGCGGCCATGGCGTGCGGCAACCAGAAGTGGAACGGAAACTGCGCCGACTTGGTAAAACAGCCCAGTAAAATCAGGATCAGCGCCGGAACATAAAGTGGATCAGCCTGAATAAGATCACGGTTCTGCAAGATCACGCTCAGATCATAGCTGCCGACAATCTGGCCAAGGATCACCATGCCACCGATCATCGACAAACCGCCCATGCCCGTAACCATCAAGGCCATCCGCGCGCCCTGCCGCCCTTCAGGCAGGTGCTTCCAGTAACCGATGAGCAAGAAGGACGACAGGGATGTCAGCTCCCAGAAAACTAGCAAAAGCAGTATGTTGTCACTGAGGACAATGCCGACCATCGCGCCTTGGAACAGCAGCAGATAGGTAAAGAACTCGCCCATATTGTCGTCACGGCTAAGGTAGTGCCGCGCGTAGGCGATGATCAAAAGGCCGATCCCGAGGATCAGCAGAGCAAAGAAAAACCCCAGCCCGTCCAGCATCAGGGTGAAGTTCAGCCCCAGCGCAGGCATCCAGTCGACCCGCGCCATCACAACCTCGCCCGCCAGAACCATTGGCAGGTTGGTCAGCAACCCGATAAACGCCGCCAGCGACACCGCAAAGGTGACACCTGCGCAGGCGGAGCGACCCGCTGAATTCATCAAACCTGGCAGAAGGGCGCCAAAGAACGGTAGTGCAACAATGATAAGGAGGGACACGGCTACTCCAAGTGCGCTGGGTTAGACAACTTGCACAAAATTTTTACAGTTTAGCAATCGCGCAAGCGAGATTGTCAGCTTCGCTGAGACGCCGCGTTTGTCACATGTACGCCCGACCGTCGCAATACTGAACTCGGCACTTTGCGGCTGAAACCAATGGTCGCACCCAGCTTAAACATTGCCACAGCCTCAGAAATGCGAGGAAGGCGGCATTCACGGCACTTTCAAATTTTCGTAAGGTTCACGTAAGGTCGGGGTGATGAATGGCGCTGAAACAGCCATGAAGATTCTCCCCGATGACCCTATTCCAGAAACTGACCACCCGTTTTTCAGACCTGCGCAAGGTGCGCGCGGTCTCTCCGACGGGGTTAATCCTGCTGACCATTGCTTATCTTTTTGCCGCGAGCAACGCGACCTTCTGGTCGATTGGCGCGCAGGTCTTTACCGGCCACCCTCTGTCGTTCGCAGGCTTTTCCCTGGCCGTGCTTTTTCTGACCCTCGCGTTTTTTAGTCCCTTCGGGCTGCGCTGGACGCTCAAACCGTTTCTGGTGTTCATGGTACTGCTCAGCGCGGTGACCTCCTACTACATGGATACGCTCGGTGTGATCATTGATCGCGACATGATCCAGAACGTGATGGTCACGACGGTCACAGAGTCCAAACATCTGATCACCGCCGGTTTTATCAGCCACATCGTCATCTACGGCGTGCTGCCTGCTTCGCTAATCTTTTGCATTCGGGTTAAGCAATATAGCTGGGTTAGAACTTTCGCGACGCCGGTACTGGTGACCGCGGTGAGCGTTGCACTGGCGGCAGGACTGCTGATGACCGACTTTAAATCCTATGCCTCCATCCTGCGCGAGCGCAAAGATTACATGAGCAGCTTCCAACCCGGCATGCCGGTGGTCAGCGCCATCCGCTATGCCAAAATGATGACCCGCACGGCGAGCACAGTCGTTGAAGCGATTGAGCATGACGCCACGAAAGGCCCCGCCTATGGCCCGGACCGCAAGCCGCTACTGACCATTGTCGTAGCAGGCGAAACTGCCCGTGCGCAAAACTTCAGCCTCAACGGCTACGGCGTCGAGACCAATCCACGGCTGGCAGCGCTTCCGGTGGTCAGCTTCAATAACGTCAGTTCCTGCGGTACAGCGACGGCGGTTTCGCTGCCTTGCATGTTCTCGAACTACAACCGCGACCAGTATTCCTATGAGAAAGGCGTGTCGCATCAGAACGTGCTGGATGTACTCAGCCACGCAGGGCTGCACGTCGAATGGTGGGACAATAACACCGGCGATAAGGGCCTTGCTGCGCGAATCCCCTCGCGGTCACTGACCCATAGCGACAATGCCGAATTCTGTGCGGCGGGCGAATGTACCGACGGGATATTCATGGCACAGCTCAAGGAATATGCCGCGACGATCACCGAAGACACCGTGCTGGTGCTGCACCAGATCGGCAGCCACGGCCCGACCTATTATCTGCGCTATCCTGAAACAGCCGAGCGGTTCCAGCCTGCCTGCCGCACGGCGGAGTTCAAATTCTGCACGCCGGACGAGATCGCCAATGCCTATGACAATACCATTGCCTATACCGATGAAATTCTGGCCCAGACGATCGAATTCCTGGCGGGTCAGGACCAGCTCTCCACCGCGCTGCTCTATGTCTCCGATCACGGTGAATCTCTGGGTGAAAGCGGGCTCTACCTGCACGGCTCGCCCTATTTCATGGCGCCTGATTACCAGACCAAAGTGCCGATGATCCTGTGGATGTCGCAAGCGTTCAAAACCCAGTTCGACATCGATAAACCCTGTATGGCGGCCAAGGCGGGGGAGACACTTTCCCACGACAACCTGTTTCACTCACTGTTGGGGATGCTGGACATTCGCACCCAACAGCGCGACCCTGAGCTTGATCTCTTCGCTTCCTGTCGGAACCTGCAAAAAGTCGTCAGCCAATGATACGTCAAGATACCGCGCACCGCGCGAAGCCCGAACGCCTCACCGGCATCGCCCATGTGTTTGCCGCAGCGGGCTATTCCATCGGGGGCCTGAAACGCCTGTGGCGCGAAACCGCGTTTCGCCACATTGTGCTGGCCCTGCCCGTCTGTCTCGCTGTGCTGGCGCTTTCTGGGGCGGGCTTTGCCGACTATTGCATCATGTTGATTCTGTTCCTCGGCCTTGTTGCAGTGGAGGCGCTGAACACGGCAATCGAATGTATCGTTGATCATCTGGCCCCGAACTGGGAGGTTTTTGCCCGCGATGCAAAAGACCTCGGATCGCTGGCGACCATGTGCCTGCTTGGCGCCAATGGAATCTTTCTCGGGTCGGTGATTTATCGCGGCTTGGCGGGCGGCTGACGCGGGCAAGATCACGGGAGGTTCTCCCCCGTTTCATGCTAGGTATTGCATCATCTACACCCCATAGGCCGACACAAAACCATGCGCATCCTGCTGATCGAAGACGAGGCCGCCCTTGCCCGCCCGCTGCGCGAGCATCTGGAAGCGGACCATCATATTGTCGAATGGTTCACCACGTTGGACGAAGCTCATAGCGCCATCCGCGCGCTAGAATATGACGTGGTGCTGCTGGACCTGCATCTGCCCGACGGCGATGGGCTGACGTTTCTCAGCAAGATCCGCGACCAGCACATCCGCACCCCGGTAATTATCCTGACCGCGCGCGACAAAATCTCCGACCGCATCGACGGGCTAAACCGGGGTGCCGATGATTATGTCATTAAGCCCTTCGATCTGGACGAGGTCAAAGCGCGCATTCACACCGTGTGCCGCCGCAGCGCTGATCAGCTGACGCAAACCACCGTGATCCGCGATCTGAGCATTTGTTTCTCCGACCATTCCGTTACACGCCAAGGCCAGCCCGTCCGGCTGACCGCGCGAGAATGGAGCGTGCTGGAGGTGCTGTTGCGGCGCAAATCGCGCATTGTGCCAAAAGAGAGCCTAGAGGCCGCCGTTTATGCCTACGGTGAGGAGGTCGAAAGCAATGCGCTTGAAGCCCATATCAGCCGCCTGCGCACCAAGCTCGGAAAAGATTTGATCGTGACCCATCGCGGCGTGGGGTACATGCTGCAACCATGAGCAAAAGCCGCACCAGCCTGCTGAACACTGTCTTTCGGGATCTGCTGCTGCCCGGTATCATCGCGGCGGTGCTGGGCGTGCTGATTGTCTATAACCTCGTAAAAGAAGAGTATGACGAGCTTCAGGACGTCGCGCTGATGAGCAAAGCGCAGCTTATCTTGCAGGTCATTGAAGCCCACGCCAGCGCCCCTGATCTCCCTGCCTCAGTGAACTTGGCCGATATGCTGGCCTTTGAGCAGGTCATCATAACCGATGACGACGAACGCTCGATCTTCTGGCTACTGGATGCCGAGGCGCAGGTCATCGCGCAATCTGCGAATGCCGATCCCGCCTTGCTGCCCGCGCAGATCGACGGGCTGATGACCGCACAAGCACATCGGATCGCATCCGCGACCGCCACCGGACCGGAGCCCTTAACGGTCGTTGTTGCCACCCCGATGAGCGAGCGGAACGAGGCTATCCGCGACGTGTTGTTGGGGGTCATCCTCGGCTTTGGGCTGCTCGGGATGCTGGGCGCGATTGCCGCCTATCGCGCGATCCGCCGCTCGGCTGCGGTGATCGCGGACCTCAGCGTCGAGATTGCCACCAAGGACGTGCACGACCTGTCGCCGATCAACCGCGGCAATGCCTTTGCCGAGATCGAGCCAGCGATTGATACTGTTGATACGCTGATGGCCCGCCTTGACGCCGCGCTGACAGCCGAGCGTGCCTTCGCCACCAATGCCGCGCATGAGCTGCGCACGCCTGTTGCGATTTGTCTGGCACATGTACAGCGGCTGAAAGCCAAGCTTGCGGATCCGGCAACTTTGGGCAGCGCCGCCGAGATCGAGCAGGGGCTGAAACGTCTGACGAGATTGATCGAACGCCTGCTGCAGCTGTCGCGGGTGCAGTCTGGTTTGGGCAGCGGCGCGACGGTGACCGATATCGTACCGGTTATCCGGCTGCTGCTACGCGAACTGCGTGACCGTGTTGCGACGCCGGAAATGCTGGAGGTGGCAGAGCCGCAGAGTTCGTGGTTCAGCCCCGTTGACCCCGATGCGGTCGGGATCATCCTGAACAACCTTTTCGACAACGCCCTAAAGCATGCGTCGGGTACGGTGCCGATGGTCGTAGACGCCAGCCAAACCGGACGCATTGTGATCTCGAACGACTGCGCGCCACTGGCCTCGGCCGACCTGCGCAAGATCAGCCAGCGATTTGTGCGCAATGCACCGCTGTCGGATGGCTTCGGCCTCGGGCTCTCCATTGTGCAAGAACTGTGCGTCCAATCCGGGACCGAGTTTGAGATCACCTCCCCCACGCCCGGACAGACAAGCGGCTTTACCGCTGTTTTGATATTTCCGCTGGGCGAAAACCCTGCGCAATCAGTGACAGAATAGCCCTCTGACGCCCGAACTGGCCACTTGGTCACATAGAGCACGGAACCGTGAACCCGTTGTGATTCAGAATTATACGCGCAAAAAATTCCTACCAAAGCTTTGTTATTGAATAGAAATTCTTTAATCCCGGGGATTGATCCGAGCTTCGGGACGCCCCTTCACCTAGCGTCACTTGCTGCGATGCGGAAACCTTTTGCGCCGACGAGCAGTTCTTTCCCCGACACCGAGGCGCAGCAGACTGTGCCCGGTAAATGAATGACTAGGAGAACGACTATGAAACTGATTATTGCAACTACCGCCGCCGCCCTGCTTAGCACCGCAGCATTTGCCGATGAGTCCACGCGCTACAACGACCTGCGTTTGGACACTTCGAAATCTGCAATCGAGCTTTCAGGCGACCACCGTGAGACCCTCATCGGCGAAGACCAATCGACACGTGCCGCCGACCTGCGTTTGGACACCAGCGACGATTCTGGTGTTGATGCCTCCCTCTCGACCCGTGGCAGCATCCAGTCGCCCGGCGAAGGTTATATCTACGGTGGCTACGGCCCAGGCAACGACAGCCGCTAATAGCTGTTAACCCTACAAAAAAGGCCCGGTCATTTGACCGGGCCTTTTTCTTTGCACCTAAGCAAATCTGTCGAACTTGAAGGTAGTGAAAGTTACCTTGGCTACCGACTTAATTATTAAACAAGAAATGCAACACGTCGCCGTCTTTGACGATATAGCTCTTGCCTTCCGAGCGCATCTTGCCTGCTTCCTTGGCGGGCCCTTCGCCGCCGAGCGTGACAAAATCGTCAAATGCGATTGTCTCGGCGCGGATGAAGCCTTTTTCGAAATCACCGTGGATCACGCCTGCCGCTTTCGGAGCACTTGTACCTGCTGGAATGGTCCAAGCCCGCGCCTCTTTGGGACCGACGGTAAAATAAGTTTCCAGGTGCAGCAATTCGTAGCCGGCACGAATTAACCGATCAAGGCCCGCTTCCTTCAGGCCCATCTCGTCGAGAAACATGTCGGCTTCTTCACGGTCAAGCTGGCTGATCTCTTCTTCGATCTGGGCCGAGATGACCACATGGGCATTCCCCTGCTCCGCTGCCATAACCGCAACTTTTTCGGAAAAGGCGTTGCCCTCTGCGGCTTCGGCTTCGCCGACGTTGCAGACATAGAGCACCGGTTTGGTGGTCAGCAATTGCATCATCCGCCATGCCTTGCGGTCATCCTCGTCGACATCCACGACGCGTGCGGGCTGGCCTTGCTCCAGAACTTCGAGCGCTTTGCGCATCAACCGTTCTTGCTGCACCGCTTCCTTGTCGCCACCGCGCACTTTGCGCACGATGTTTTGCAGGCGCTTCTCGATGCTTTCGATATCGGCCAACATCAACTCGGTATCAATGGTTTCGGCATCGGCTACCGGATCAACACGGCCCTCGACATGGGTCACATCGCCGTCTTCGAAACAGCGCAGTACGTGGGCGATGGCATCAGTTTCGCGAATGTTGGCCAAAAATTGGTTGCCCAAGCCCTCACCCTTGGACGCGCCTTTGACCAAACCCGCGATATCGACAAATGTCATGCGGGTCGGAATGATCTGTTTTGATTGCGCAATCGCGGCAAGTTTGTCCAACCGCGCGTCCGGTACCGCGACTTCACCAACGTTTGGTTCGATCGTACAGAACGGAAAATTCGCAGCCTGAGCGGCAGCGGTACGGGTTAGCGCGTTAAATAGCGTGGATTTGCCGACGTTCGGCAGGCCCACGATGCCCATTTTAAAGCCCATGAGGTGCATCCTTTGCAAGTTGGCGTTGTCCTAGGGATTTGACGCCACCTGCGCAAGCCTCAGCGTGCGCGCCGACCCTCGCGGGATTGGAATATCAGCAGCCATGCAAGCAAAATGAACATCGGATGGGTCAACCCGCCCGAGAAAATCAGCGCCGGTATCCAGATGATGAACACGAGGATCGACAGGATCGGCCGCCCTGTGAGCAGGATCGACAAGGGCGGCAGCAGGATGGCAAGCAAATAATTCATGGGCTTTGTGTCCTATTCTGAGCGCGCCGCGTTCTCCGGCGCCAGCCGAAACTGCCCTTTTGCGGGCAACGTGACGGCACGTTTAGAAGACAACCCCATAGCAGGGCATTCGGTTCCTCATTGCAAAAGCGCGCGCGGTGCGACAGAAGAACCATGCTATTCAAGGAGTGCCGCCATGACCCGTATTGACGCCAAATTCGCAGACCTGCGGGCCCGTGGCAAAAAAGCCTTTGTGTCCTACGTGATGGCGGGCGACCCCGACTTTGACACATCGCTTGAAATCGTGCGCGGCTTGCCGGGCGCGGGTGTGGACATCATCGAGCTTGGCCTGCCCTTCACCGACCCAATGGCCGATGGCCCGACGATCCAGCTTGCCGGACAGCGGGCTTTGGAAGGCGGCATGACCCTGCGGCGCACTCTGGAACTTGCCACTGCCTTCCGGCGTGAGGACAACACCACGCCGATCGTGCTGATGGGCTATTACAACCCGATCTATTCCATGGGCGTTGAAAAATTCCTCATCGCTGCAAAAGAAGCGGGCATTGACGGGTTGATCGTGGTCGACCTGCCCCCCGAAGAAGACACCGAGCTGTGCCTGCCCGCGCAGGCCGCCGGACTGAACTTCATTCGCTTGGCAACGCCCACCACCGATGATGCGCGTCTGCCGCGGGTCGTGCAGAACACCTCGGGCTTTGTCTATTATGTCTCTATCACGGGGATCACCGGATCGGCCGAGGCCGATGCAGGCGATGTGGCCCCAGAGGTCACGCGCATTCGCGAGGCTTCAGGCCTGCCGGTGATTGTTGGCTTTGGTGTCAACACACCCGAAAAATCACGCGCTATTGCCGAGGTCGCTGACGGGGTGGTTGTCGGATCCGCCATTGTGTCGCGCATTGCCAACGGTGACAGCGTGCAAGATGTGCTGAGCTTTGTGAAATCTCTGTCCGACGGCGCCCATTCCGCGTGATTTGAGGTCTAGCCCACCGTTTTTCGTGTTTGCGAGAGGTTCAGCTCATCGCCCCATTGCGTGTACCACCTCTTGCCAGACCAATGGACCGCATGTGGTTGGGAGCCGATGATAATGAAGCAGCTTTCGCGGACTTGGACGATCCTTGTTGATTTCAGGTGAACGGTTGCGTTAGCAACAAAAGGCCGAAAACAATGAGGTCTGAAGATGCCAGTAATTACCAATATCGACGACCTTAAAAGGATTTATCAGCGGCGTGTACCGCGGATGTTCTTTGATTATGCCGAATCGGGCAGCTGGACCGAGCAGACCTTCCGCGAGAACTCCTCGGATTTCGAAGCGATCCGGCTGCGCCAGCGGGTGGCTGTCGATATGTCAGGACGCTCGACCACATCGCAGATGATCGGGCAGGATGTGGCCATGCCAGTGGCGCTGGCCCCTGTCGGGTTGACCGGCATGCAGCATGCAGACGGAGAGATCAAAGCGGCGCGTGCCGCGCGGGATTTTGGCGTACCCTTTACCCTATCGACCATGTCGATCAACTCCATCGAGGACGTAGCCGAAGCGACAGGTGCCCCGTTCTGGTTCCAGCTTTATACGATGAAAGATCAAGATTACGTCTCTCGTCTGATCCAGCGCGCCAAGGATGCGGGATGTTCTGCATTGGTGATCACGTTGGATCTGCAAATATTGGGCCAGCGCCACAAGGATTTGAAAAACGGCCTGTCTGCTCCGCCGAAGCTGACACCGAAGACCATTGCCAATTTAGCGACCAAATGGGCATGGGGCATCGGGATGCTGGGCGCAAAACGGCGCGAATTTGGCAACATCGTCGGGCATGTCGAAGGTATTTCTGATGCTTCCAGTCTTGGTGCATGGACAAACGAGCAGTTCGATCTAACGCTGGACTGGGCCAAGATCGCCAAGATTAAAGAACAATGGGGCGGCAAGGTGATCCTTAAGGGTATCCTGGATGCCGAAGATGCGCGCATGGCGCTCAAGGTCGGTGCCGATGCGATTGTCGTTAGCAACCACGGCGGGCGGCAGCTTGATGGCGCGATCAGCTCAATCCGTGCGCTGCCCGAGATTTTGGAGGCGGTCGGCGACCAGATCGAGGTGCATCTGGACAGCGGTATTCGCTCGGGTCAGGACGTTTTGAAGGCGTTGGCGATGGGGGCCAAGGGTGTCTATATCGGCAGGGCATTTATTTACGGGCTAGGCGCGATGGGCCAACCGGGTGTAACGCGGGCCTTGGAAATTATTCACCGCGAACTTGATGTGACGATGGCCTTGTGCGGCGAGACTTCGGTGCAGAAACTCGGACGCCACAATCTGCTCATCCCGAAAGATTTTCGCGGGAAGTGGGAGGCATAGGGAAACCTATGCTGATCTTTCTGAGCCACCAGCTTGCCTATCTGGCGACACCCAAGACCGGCACGACCGCAACGGAGCATGCCCTGCGCCCGCATGCCGAGATCGTATTCGCACGCAACCGCAAGCACCTTACGGCGCAGCGGTTTCAATTGCGTGTCGCCCCGTTTTTAGAACAGACTTTCTCAGTAAAATGCGCCGCAGTAGCGGTGATGCGCGATCCTGTCGATCAGATCCGCAGTTGGTATCGCTACCGCCAATCGCCCAAGCTGGACGACACCCCGATGAGCTCAAAAGGTATGAGTTTTGAGGAGTTTGCACTTGCTGTGATTTCGGAGGCGCCCCCGCCTGCGGCGCAGATCGGTAGCCAGCATGTGTTTCTTACGGCAGGCAAGCAAAACATCCTGGTAGATCATTTGTTCGCCTACGAAGAGGCCGCACGGATGCAGGACTTCTTCCGCGACAAAATCTCCAAAGATCTGGCTTTTAAGGAAATTAACGTCTCACAGCGCGTCCCTGCATCCATCTCAGAAGGTGTTTTGGCAAAACTGCGCGCTGCGCGCGCCGATGAATTTGCGCTCTATGAACATCTGACCCAGGCAGGCGGATATCTCCACACGCCGCGCTGACCCTCATGCCGGCGGCAATAGCAGCGGCAGTTCCCGCTGCTCCGGACCATTTACGGCTTTTCTTAAGGGGAAATCGCGTCTATACGCGCGACTTCACGCGGGGATACAGCCTTGGAGGATTCCCGCCCTAACCAATTGGAGAATAAAATGGCTGGACAGATTCCTGATCTTGAAGCCCAGGTCCGGACGGGGACAGGCAAGGGCGCCGCTCGTCAAGCACGCCGTGACGGCTTGGTTCCTGGTATCGTGTTTGGTGGCGACAAAGAGCCCCTGCCGATTACCCTGAATTTCAACAAACTGCTGACCATGCTGCGTGCAGGCCGCTTCAAAGCGACCCTGTTCAACCTGAAGGTCGAAGGCCACGATGACGTCCGCGTTATCTGCCGCGACGTTCAGCGCCATGTTGTCAAAGACCTGCCCACGCACGTCGACTTCATGCGCCTCAAGCGCACCACCCAGATCAACCTCTTCATCAACGTCGAAGTTTCCGGCGAAGAAGAGTGCCCGGGTCTGAAAAAAGGTGGCGTTCTGACTTTGGTACGTCCCGAAGTCGAACTGGTTGTAACCGCAGCAGACATTCCCGAGAGCATCACCGTTGATATCTCGGGCCTGCAAATCGGTGACAGCGCGACAATCGCCAACGTCAAGCTGCCTGAAGGTGCCAAGCCGGTCATCGACCGTGACTTCGTGATCGCTCAGGTTTCCGCACCTTCCGGCCTCGCGTCACAGGACGACGAAGACGAAGATGTGGCAGCAGACGAAGTGCCGACCACCGAAATGGGTCCGCCCGACGGCGAAGAAGCCAAAGACTAATTCCTTCCCCCTCGGGACAGGATCGACGGGGCCGCAATTTGCGGCCCCGTTTTGCGTTTAACGGTTGCTATGTGCGGGCCAATCCACCCGAACCATACCGTTTCGCATTCCGTTAGGGCGACCAAACGGCTAGTGTAGGGCAAGCAAGCGCACAGGAGCCCTATATGAAATTGATCGTTGGCCTTGGCAATCCGGGCGGCAAATATGCCCGCAACCGGCACAACGTCGGATTTATGGCGCTGGACCTGATTGCTGCGGATCACGGCTTTTCGCCGTGGAAGTCAAAGCACCAAGGCAGCATCAGCGAAGGCCGTTTGGGTTCTGACCGCGCCGCACTGCTGAAGCCCGAAACCTTCATGAACAATTCGGGTCAGTCGGTGCAGGCGGCTATGCGGTTTTACAAGCTTGAGTCGGCTGACGTGATTGTCTTTCACGACGAGATCGACCTCGCGCCCGGCAAGGTGAAGGTCAAGACCGGCGGCGGTCATGCCGGTCACAATGGTCTGCGGTCGCTGCATGCACATATCGGCCCCGACTATACCCGCGTGCGCATCGGTGTCGGCCATCCGGGCCATAAAGACGCTGTACCGGGCTTTGTGCTGCGCGATTTTCCAAAGGCAGACGAAGGTTGGCTTGATGATGTGCTGCGCGGGATGAGCGAGGGCGCGCCGGATCTGGCGGCAGGCGATGCTGGCCGGTTTATGAATGCCGTCGGCATGCGGGTCAGCCCGCCGCGTTCGGGGACTGGCACGCGCGGTGCGGATGCTGACAAATCCCCGACTGCCGCCCCACCCCCTGCTGCAAATGCCCCCGCAGCCCCGACGCCGGAACAGCCGCAATCACCGTTGCAAAAGCTGATGGACCGGTTCCGATGAGTTTGCAAAAGGCGTTTCTTGATCAAGCCGAAAGCTGTACGGCACTTGGCTCTCCCTTCATGGCGCGGCTGTTGAAACTTCTGGCAGCAGACTGGCCGGAAGACAGCCCCGTCGCGCGCAAATGCGCGGCGTTTGAGGGCGATATCGGTCCACGTGGCCATTCTCTGCCGCTGCGGATTACTGCCGGATTACATGCCTTGGTCTTAAACCGTGCCGCGCCCGCGCTGGTCGCGGTTTACCCGCCAAACCAGTCAAGTGACGCGGAATTGCGCGCGGCGGTGCTCGGAGCCCTCCAAGATCATGCTGCATTTTTAACCACGTGGATCGACAGCGCCCCGCAAACCAACGAAGTCCGCCGCTCTGCCGCGCTGATTGCCGGCGCTCGGGTAGCTGTCGCGCATTTCGACCTGCCGATACGGCTGAGCGAGCTTGGCACCAGTGGCGGGCTCAACATGATGTGGGACCACTACGCGCTGGAGATCGCCGGACGCCGTTTCGGTCCCGCGATGCCGACCGTGATCCTCTCGCCCGAGTGGAAGGGCCCGCTGCCACTTGAGAAAACCCCGAACATCGCCAGTCGCGCCGGTGTTGACCTAAACCCTCTGGACCCGTCACGGGGGGACCATCTGCTGCGCCTGACGGCCTACCTCTGGGCCGATCAACCAGAGCGCGTGATGATGACCCGCGCCGCCGCCTCTGTGGCCACGACCGAGCTGGCGCGCGGCGACGCGATCGACTGGATCACCCCGCGGCTTTATTCCGCGCCGCAAGGCCAGTTGCACCTGATCCAGCACACGGTTGCATGGCAGTACTTCCCTGCCGAAACCCAAGCCCAGGGTCGTGCCCTTATTGAGGCGGCTGGCGCACAGGCCACGGCCAAACGCCCGCTTGCGTGGCTGGCGATGGAGGATGACGGCGGCGACAGGGGCGCGGCAGTCACGCTGCGCCTCTGGCCCGGCGATATACGGCTCAATCTGGGCCGCGCCGACTTTCATGGCCGCTGGATCGACTGGCAGTATCCGGCCTGACCGATAACAGGCTGGCACCCGACCAGACCTTGTGATTGGATGCCCCTTAAAAGCGGAGGCCGGTAATGCGCAAGTTTGGAAAATGGGTGGGTCGGGTGCTTTTGGCGCTGGTATTGGCTGCCGTGGTGATCGGGCTGTGGAAGCGCGAGGAAATCACCCGCCTGCTTGCGGTCAATTCCCTGTTCTCCGAAGAAAATATTGTCCAGAACTTCAGCCACATGGACCGCGCCTTCCTGACCCAGCCCGTGTCGCGCGGCAGTGGCCCAACAGTTGACCTGCCCTATGGCCCGGAAACCACCCTGCCCGCCGCCGTCGACGATTGGATCAAGGACCGCACCGTGACTGCGCTGGTCGTGCTCAAGGATGGTGCGGTGGTCTATGAGAATTATTTCCGCGGCACCGCGCGCGATGACCGCCGCATCAGTTGGTCGGTTGCCAAAAGCTTTCTGTCAGCGCTTGTCGGCGTGTTGATTGACGAGGGCAAAATCGCCTCTATTGATGATCCGGTGACCAAATATGCGCCTTCCCTCATGGGCGGCGCCTATGACGGCGCCACCCTGCGCCACGTGCTGAACATGGCCAGCGGCGTCACCTTCGACGAGGACTACCTCGACCAAAGCTCCGACATTAGCCGCATGGGACGCGTGCTGGCCCTTGGCGGCAAAATGGACGATTTCGCTGCAGGGCTGGACCAGACGTTCGCAGCCCCCGGCGAGACATGGCAATATGTCTCGATTGATACGCATGTTGTGGGCATGGTTGTGCGCGGTGCTACAGGGCGGCCAATTGCCGAACTGCTGAGTGAAAAGATCATCGCCCCCCTCGGCTTGGAGTTTGCGCCCTATTACGTCACCGATGGCGTCGGGACCGCGTTTGTGCTTGGGGGGCTGAACCTGACCACCCGCGATTATGCTCGCTTTGGCCAGATGTTTGCGCAAAAAGGCGAGTGGCAAGGCAAGCAGATCGTACCCGCCGCGTGGGTCGAAGCCTCGACCACGGCCAGCGCCCCGACCGAACCGGGCAGCATCGGCTACGGCCTGCAATGGTGGGTGCCCCAAGGCGCCGCCGCCGGAGAATACATGGCGCGGGGCATCTACGGCCAATACATTTACATCGACACGGCGCGAAACGTCGTGATTGCCACCAACGCCGCCGACCGCCGCTTTCGTGATGCTGGCGTGTCTGACCAGAACATCGCGATCTTCCGCGAGATCGCCCAAAGCCTGTGAGGTCCCATGCAACCTGACGATCCTATCAATGTCCTTGGTGGCCCGCTCGAACTCTGCGGCCGCGACCCGCTCACCGGATTTTTTCGCGATGGCCACTGCAATACCTGCAGTGAAGACCAAGGCAGCCATACCGTCTGTGCGATCATGACAGCCGAGTTTCTGGCCTATTCCAAATATGTCGGCAACGACCTCTCCACCCCGCGCCCCGAATTCGGGTTTGCAGGGCTGAGCGCTGGCGACCCGTGGTGCCTCTGCGCGGGGCGCTTCTTGCAAGCTGCCGACGAAGGCTGCGGACCCAAGCTGCGCCTCGCCGCCACCCATCTGCGCGCCACCGATATCGTACCGCTGCAAGTGCTGCGCAGCCACGCAATTGACGACACCTCCTTCTGATCGGACCTCGCGCATGACATCGGCTCTACACTTCCTCGCCCTCGTCGCGATCCTGCTCCTCCCCGCTGTCGCCACGGCGCAGAACGATCCGCGCCCCGAGGATGCCGCGCGCCTTAGCCGTTATGATGCCGCTGCTGGCGATGCGTTGCTGCAAGCCCTCGCAAACGGCGCGCCGAAAGATATCACTGCCCTCACAACCGCCTTAGCTGGGGAGCCTCTACCCGCACTGGACGAGACCCTACAAGGCGATTGGACCTGCCGCACAATGAAGCTCGGCGGGCTTGCCGACCTCGTGGTCTACAGCCCGTTCAAATGCAGCTTCACTATAAACGACACCGGTTTTGCGTTTGAAAAATTGACAGGTTCCCAACGCACACGGGGCGCGATCATCCTGCTTGATGGCCGTGCGATCTATCTGGGTGTTGGCTACGTAGCGGGTCAAAACCCGCCCGCTTACGCCGATCTGCCGCAGGAATTCACGTCTGATGGCAGCGTCCAAAGCGACATCGCGATACTCGAACGGGTAAGCCCGACCCGCGCGCGCCTGCTCTTTCCCTCACCCGCCGTCGAGAGCGACTTCGACATACTCGAACTCACCCGCTAGGGTATCTTCTCTTTTTAGCCAGAAACTGGTTGTGGGTCTGGGGGCAGAGCCCCCAGCGCCCTTTTCGCGTCAGCCCATGTTAATCAGGCAAACTTGCCCATCTCAAAGCCCAAAGCCCGCGCTACGGTAAAGATGTCTTTATCGCCACGCCCGCACATGTTCATGCAGATGATGTGATCTTTCGGCAGTTCGGGGGCGATTTTCATCACATGCGCCAAGGCATGCGAGGGCTCCAACGCGGGAATAATTCCCTCCAACTGGCACGACAGCTGAAACGCTTCCAGCGCCTCGACATCTGTGATCGAAACATATTTCGCCCGCCCGATCTCATGCAGCCATGCGTGCTCAGGCCCGATGCCGGGATAGTCGAGCCCCGCCGAAATTGAAAATCCTTCTAAAATCTGGCCGTCATCGTCCTGCAGCAGATAGGTCCGGTTGCCGTGCAACACACCTGGCCGCCCGCCTGTCAGCGAGGCACAATGTTCCATCTTTTCGTTCACGCCCTTGCCGCCAGCCTCGACACCGATGATGCCGACTTCCTTGTCGTCAAGGAACGGATAGAACAGCCCCATCGCGTTCGATCCGCCACCGATGGCGGCGATCAAGGTGTCAGGCAGGCGCCCTTCGGCAGCGGTCATTTGCTCGCGAACTTCCTTACCGATAATCGACTGGAAATCACGGACCATGGCCGGATAGGGGTGCGGACCTGCCACCGTGCCAATGCAATAGAACGTGTCGCGCACGTTGGTCACCCAGTCGCGCAGCGCGTCGTTCATCGCGTCCTTCAGCGTGCCACGACCCGAGGTCACCGGCACCACTTCCGCCCCCAGAAGGCGCATGCGGAACACGTTCGGGGCCTGACGTTCGACATCATGTGCGCCCATATAGACCACACACTGCAAACCGAACTTTGCACAGACCGTCGCGGTGGCCACGCCGTGCTGGCCTGCGCCAGTTTCGGCGATGATGCGTTTCTTGCCCATGCGGCGCGCCAGAATGATCTGGCCAAGTACGTTGTTGATCTTATGCGCGCCGGTGTGGTTCAGCTCGTCGCGCTTCATATAGATCTTGGCACCGCCCAGATGGTCGGTCAGCCGCTCGGCGAAATAGAGCGGGCTTGGGCGGCCCACATAATGGGTCCACAGATCGTGCATTTCGGCCCAGAAACTCTCGTCGGTCTTGGCCTTTTCGTATTCTTCCTCAAGGCTGAGGATCAGTGGCATCAGTGTCTCGGATACAAACCGCCCGCCGAAATCGCCAAAGCGGCCATTCTCGTCCGGGCCGGACATGAAGCTGTTGAAAAGGTCATTTGCCATGATGGTCTCCTGTCGGGGCTGTGCCCGTTTATCGCCGTTCAGGGGCGGGGTAAAGCCGACCTGCGCGGCAAGTGCCCCCGCCCCCGTTTCTCACTCGAAAATCTTGAACAACTCGCGCTTCAGCTTGTTCTCCAATCCCTCCTTCAACGCATCCTCGACCGATTGCCCATCCTGCCGCGTCACGCCAAGCTCGTCTTGCAATTTCTCGTCCAGCTTTTGCTTTATCTGATCTGCAGCGCGCTGTGCCTCAGCGTTAAAGTTCAAGTCTACCGCCGCCTTTAAGTCTGGCTTGATCTGGGGGTCGGCCCAAGGCCCGTATATGCGCACCGGCACGGCCAGCCCGCGCCCTGCATTCACCCGCAGCGCCTTGGGTGTAACGGTATAGTCCAGCGTTTGCGCGCCAAGATTGACCTCGCCGCGCCCGCTGGCATTGAAGTTCGGCAACAGCATCAGCAGATCATCGTTGCGCAACACCCCGCCCAAAATCTCGAAGGTTGCCCCCATCTCATCAAACACCGTGGTGCCGCCCTTCACATCGTAAGAGCCGAGCAGGTTATCCAGATCGATCCCTTCAATGCTGCCGCGCCCGACTGTGATCCCACCGTCCCCTTTGAGCGAGCGCATGATCGCGTCCATGCTGGCCCCTGCCGCGAGAAAGCTGATTTCGGCATCCCCCTTGCCCGTGAAGCGGGTCAGGTCGGCCATGTCAGTCAACAGTGGCTTCATCTCGACCCCTAGCGCGCTCAGACTGCCACCGACCGAAAGGCCTTTGCGGTTGTTCAGCACGACTTCGCCGAGCAGTTTACCGCCATAGGCCGCCACGTCGCGCAGCTCAAATACCAACCGCGAGCGGTCATTACTCAATAAGGCGCGCGTCGGCCCCAATTGCAGTGATCCCAGGTCGATGCTGTCAGCGCTCAGCGCAATCGCCCCGTTAAATGCAGCCAAGGCGGAGAGGTCGATCGCCGCAGTGGACCAGCCTGCGGGTGCAGGCGCAGGTGCAGCGGGGGCGGATTCCACGGTTCCTTCGGGTGCAGCACCAAATGCGCTCAGGTCCAGCGCTCCGGCATTGAGCTGTGCATTCACTTGAGGCGTTCCGTCCAAACCGATGTCTGCCGCGCCGCGCAAGGTATTGCCACCCAGATCCGCCACCAATTCGCGCAGCGCAAGTTGGCGGTCGGTCGTGAGCGTCAGCTGCGTGCGGATATCCGTGCGTTGCCCCAGCTTTTCAGGCAAATCGACCCCGTCAAAGCCCAATTGCGCCAGAAAATTCGCTGTGTCGGAGGTTTTGAACCACAGATCGCCTGCGGCTTCGCCCTTCAGCGACCCGCGCCCCGTTAGCGTCACCCCGCCGCCCGTCGCGGTCAGACGCGCGCGCAGTTGCTGAACGCCGCCTTGCAAGAAGCTGGCGAAGTTTTCGACCTTTGCGTCGAGCGTTACGACATCCCGCGCGGGACGCATGCTGGCGATAACCTGCGCCGCGCCGCCCGCTTCGGGCCAATCCAGCGACAGATCGACCCCTTCGTAAGACACCAGATCAGCCCCTTCTGCATCATAGATCAGGGTCGCATCAGTGATCTTGAGTTTTTGGATTGTAACGGGTCGCGCTGCTCGTGCGGGCGTGGTTTCAGTTTCGATCACAGCCTCGCCCGTGGCATCCGAAAACTGCCAACTTGCACGCCCGTCGCGGCGCTGTTCCAACCGGATCGTCGGGCTTTGCGCCTCGATATTGGTGATTTTGATCTCGCCGCGCAGCAGGGCCATCGCATCCACACCGATTGCCGCGTTTGACGTGGTCAGCATCGCGCCATCTTTGGCCCAGCTCGCGTTTCCAACCTCCAGCTTGCCCGCACTAATCCCCAGTTCGGGCCAGAGCGTCATCGACACATCGCCCGAGATTGTCACGTCGCGGCCCGTGATCTTGCGCAGCTGATCCCCCGCAATCCGTGCAATCCGGTCGGCGGGCAACATCACTAACGAGACCCCGGCTACCACAACAATCAGCACCAATACGCCGAAAATCCGCAAAATCCACTTCATCAACCGCTCTCCCACTGGTTTGCGGGCCTTTCGCAGACCCTTTGCTTGGCTTATAGCGCAGTTCATGAGCACAAACCCACCCAATCTGCGCCCCGACCTTGCCCCCAAGGCAAAGCTGTCGGAACTCTCCCGCCCCGGCCAGCCGACCATCGGCATGGTCTCGCTTGGCTGCCCTAAGGCGCTGGTCGATTCCGAGCGAATTCTGACGCGGCTGCGCGCCGAAGGCTATGCGGTATCGCCTGACTATGCGGGCGCTGATGCGGTGATCGTCAACACCTGCGGGTTTCTCGACTCCGCCAAGGCGGAATCGCTGGATGCCATCGGCGAGGCGCTGACCGAGAATGGCCGCGTGATCGTGACCGGATGTCTGGGCGCCGAGCCCGATTACATCCGCGAACACCACCCGCGCATTCTGGCCGTGACCGGCCCGCACCAATATGAACAGGTGCTCGACGCTGTGCATAAGGCCGTGCCGCCCTCGCCTGATCCGTTTATTGATCTGCTCCCAGCGCAGGCCGTCTCCCTGACGCCGCGGCACTATAGCTACCTCAAGATTTCCGAGGGCTGTAACCACAAGTGCAAATTCTGCATCATTCCCGACATGCGCGGCCGGTTGCAATCGCGCCCTGCCCACGCCGTCGTGCGCGAGGCTGAGCGGCTGGTCGCCAGCGGCGTGAAAGAGCTGCTGGTCATCAGTCAGGACACCTCGGCCTACGGGGTCGATATCAAACATGCCGAGGACCGTGGCCATCGCGCCCATATCACCGATCTGGCCCGCGATCTGGGTTCGCTCGGGGCTTGGGTCCGGCTGCACTACGTCTATCCCTACCCGCATGTGCGCCAGTTGATCCCACTGATGGCCGAAGGGCTGGTGTTGCCCTATCTCGATATCCCGTTCCAGCACGCACATCCGGATGTATTGAAGCGTATGGCGCGGCCTGCTGCGGCCTCCAAAACGCTGGACGAGATTGCGGCGTGGCGCGATACATGTCCCGACATTACCTTGCGCTCGACCTTTATCGTCGGCTATCCGGGCGAGACCGAGGCCGAGTTCCAGACCCTGCTTGATTGGCTTGATGAGGCGCAACTCGACCGCGTTGGCTGTTTTCAATACGAGAACGTTGAGGGCGCGCGGTCAAATGCGCTGCCCGACCATGTGGCGGACGAGATCAAACAAGATCGTTGGGACCGCTTCATGGCCAAGGCGCAGGCGATTTCCGAGGCCAAGCTCGCCGCCAAGGTCGGTAAGCGCATCGAGGTCATTATTGATGAGATCGACAGCGATGCCGCCACCTGCCGCACCAAATCCGACGCGCCGGAGATCGACGGCAACCTGTATATCGACGAGGGCCATGAGGCTTTGACCGTTGGCGATATTGTCACCGTCGAGGTCGAGGAAGCCGGAGAATACGATCTCTGGGGTCGTTTGGTCTGACAGTTTAACGGCACCTTAAAACATTCACGCTCACGGCGGTCGGATACTCCGGCCGCCGTTTTGCATTGTCGGGTCAGGAACCTTACTTGATCGCCGCTCCGGCAGTCCCTCCGAGATCGGCCACTTTTAGCCTATGTAGTGGAAGGGGCATTAATGCGCACTACATGTACCTAAAGACAGCATAGTGAGACAAGCAACCCTTGCAAATGTTCACGCTATGTTCTATATTGGTGTTAACCAGAACGTAAGGAGGCTTCACATTGTCCTTCCAACCTCAGTTTCCCGGTATATTCACCTCCGCCGAGGGGGCCCGACCGGTACAAGACGACCTGCCACTCGCCCATCCGCTGCCTGCTACCGAAAAGCAGATCAGCTATGCCCGTGTGTTGGCCGCTAAAACCGGCGCTGCACTGCCGCGCCATGCTGAACAGGACCGCGTGGCCCTGTCCAAGTGGATTGACAACCACAAAGTCCCTGCGCCTCAAGGGCGGTTTTCTGAGTATCCTTCTTCGAAGCAGGTCCAATTTGCCGAGCGGATCGCGCGGATCAAACGCAGCGAAGTACCCCCCGAGTGTTTTCGCGACAAAACGCTGATGTCGCGTTGGATCGACGGCAATAAGCCGCGCTAGGCGGGTGCGCTGACGCTAAGTCAGCCATCGTTTATTAACCGGCGGGTGCTAGGTATCGTCTATGGCGTATCCTTATTCCCCTGCTGAAACGATTGCTGACGGTGCCGTGCACATAGCCGGACTGGCCTTTGCCATTCCGGCTACGGTGCTGCTGTTAATGCAGGCTGCACAGACCGACAGTAGCATCACGGCAGCAGCGCTTTACGGCGGCTGCCTGATCTTTGCCTTCGCTGCCTCGGCGATCTATCACCTCAGCCCCTATGACCGCACACGCCCGCTTTTGAACCGGATTGACCATGCGGCGATCTATTTCAAAATTGCTGGCACCTATACGCCTTTGGTGGGCGTTATCGGTACCGGCTTTGCCTATGGCATCCTCGGCGTTGTCTGGACATTGGCTGGCATTGGCGCACTAGCAAAGCTGTGGTTCTGGCGCACTGATGCACGCGGCTCGCTTGCGCTTTATTTAGCAATGGGCTGGCTGTCGGTTCTGCTGATCTGGCCGATGTGGGCGCATCTCCCCCCCGCCGCGATGAGCTTGGTGGTGATAGGCGGGCTGACCTATTCCTTGGGCACCATCGTCTTTGCACAGAAGGCTATGCGGTTTCAGAACGCGATCTGGCATAGTTTTGTGCTGATTGCCTCAATCTGCTTTTTCGCGGCCATCGCGCTCAGCCTTTAGCGGCTTGGAGGCTCCAGCACGCGTTGGGGCGCCACCTATTGCATAATCTGGTTCGAAAAGAAAAAGGCTCCCACAAAGGGAGCCTTTAATCACGCTGTCAAACCTGACGATTGCAAAGGCCTTAAAGCCCCGCCGCCGTTTTTCTTACCACCTCAAGTCGGGACGAGTTGGGCGGGTGTGTCCCGAGGAAACGATCGCCTGGATCGGGGATACGGGCGAAGAACTGCGCGCCGCGCAGCGGATCATATCCGGCCCGCTTAGTGATCACCGTACCCAGCGCATCGGCCTCAAGCTCGAAATTCTTCGAATAGGTTCGTGCGCCAACCTGAGCGCCCAAGCGCTGCGCTGATTCCACTGCGCTGGAATCACCGCCGCTCAACGTCGCCAAACCGGAGAAAATCACAGCACCCGCCACCGCGTTCTGCTGCTGACGCCCGATATGTCCTGCGATGTGGTGGGCAGTTTCATGGCCCAACACAAAAGCCAGCTCGTCCTCGTTGCGCGCATCATCGATCAGCGCCAGCGTAAAGGCCACCACGGGGCGCCCCTGCTTGTCGATGGTCTGGAATGCATTCGCGGGCTGGCCCGGGCGATCATCGACCACGATGTTGAAATCACAATTTACACCAGTTGTTCGGGTCCGGCACTCTCGCTCGGCCACCGGCTCAACGGTCCTGACCACACGGATAAAACTGCGCGCGGCTGCATCTACCGATTGGGTCGGCGCACTGCTGGGTTGCGGGGCGGGTCCGGGGGCTGGCATCGGTGTAATGGTGGTCACATCACAGGCGCTTAACAAGGCAACAGCGGCAAAGACGCTTAGGGTACTTTTGATCATCAGGGGAAATCTCCGGCGTGACGTTTCATAGGATGTTTTAGCACGTCGCGCGGCCATCGCCACCCCGATCACGCTAGATTGAAACCACACTTGCATTGATCCGCCGAACGCCTAGTGTGCGGACATGTTTACCATCGAACACGAATTTGACGCCA
Organism: Sulfitobacter brevis; assembly: GCF_900112755.1. GTDB lineage: Bacteria > Pseudomonadota > Alphaproteobacteria > Rhodobacterales > Rhodobacteraceae > Sulfitobacter > Sulfitobacter brevis. The sequence goes on from NZ_FOMW01000004.1 coordinate 155,027, forward strand.
CCGTGATCACTCTGATTGACGAAGGCACCGCCCCCCTGCGGGAAGACGTGGTTGTTCAGGCATTTGCCGAGGAAATCACCTTTGAGCAATGGGATCCGCGCACCGACAGGATCCATAAAATCACGCTCTCGCCAGACCAGTTACGTGACCTTACGGCAGCCCTGAACCTGCCCGAAGGCATTTACCGAAGCGCACCCTAAAGGACATCTCTATGGCTACCGGAACCAATATCAGGACCTATTTCAATGGCACCTGGCACGAAGGCGATGTCAGCGTCATCAATGCCGCCGACCACGGCGCGTGGCTGGGCACAACCGTATTTGACGGCGCGCGCTTGTTTGACGGATTGTCGCCCGATCTCGATGCGCATTGCGCGCGGATCAATCGCTCTGCCGAGGCGTTGATGATCACGCCGACGATGTCCTCCGCCGATATTGCCGCCATCGCCCGCGAAGGTTTGGCCAGCTACAGCCGCGACGCCGCCGTCTATATCCGCCCGATGTATTGGGCGCTGGCGGGCGACGAATTGGGCATTGTGCCACTTAAGGATGCGACCGGTTTTTGCATCAGCCTTGAGGAAATCCCGATGGCCCCGCCCGAAGCCGCGACCACGTTGACCCGCACTCGGTTCCGCAGACCAGTGCTGGAAGACAACGTGGTAAATGCCAAAGCTGGCTGCCTCTACCCCAACAACGCCCGCATGATGGCCGAGGCGCGCACCAAAGGCTTTGGCAACGCGTTGGTCGCTGATGCGATGGGCAATGTCGCCGAAAGCGCCAGCGCCAATGTCTTTATGGTGAAAGACGGCGAGGTTTTCACGCCGATCCCGAACGGCACTTTCCTCGCGGGCATTACCCGCGCGCGACATATGCAAAACATGGCCGCCGACGGCATTAAGGTGCATGAAACAGTGCTGAGCTTTGACGATTTCCACTCAGCCGATGAAGTGTTCCTGTCTGGCAACATGATGAAGGTCACCCCAGTCAAAGCCTTTGACGACACCGCCTATCAGGTCGGCACCAATGGCAATCCGGTCACCCGCCGGGTGCGCGAGATGTATTGGGACTGGGCTGCTTCCGAGCGCGCCTAGGTTTTCCGGTGCGGAAGGGCTGTGCGGCGATGAAACGCAATTCTCAATTGCAAGGAATGTCCGCGCAGGCCATGATCCCCGCGCCCCTGCGGGCGCAGAATGGAGAAGCCAATGCGTAAATTTCTGGTTGTGCTGGATGACAGTAAAGAATGTCTGAACGCGATGCGTTTCGCAGCCCTGCGTGCGGCCCACACCGGCGGCGGTGTCACAGTGCTCTCGGTCATTCCGCCTGACGAGTTTAACCACTGGATCGGCGTATCAGACATCATGCGCGAAGAGGCCCGCGAACGTATCGAGGTGCATTTCGATGTCTTTGCCAAATGGATGCGCGACAAACAGGGGGTGAACCCCGAATTGATCATTCGCGAAGGCGTACCGGTGGACGAGATCATCGCCCATGTGACCGAAGATCCCGACATCGGCGTTCTGGTACTGGGGGCCAGTGCCGACAAAAAGAAGGGCCCCGGCCCCTTGGTGACGCAAATGTCGCGCAGTGCGGGATCGTTGCCGATCCCGATTACCATTGTCCCCGGAGACATGAGCAAGGAGCGGATCGAGGCAATCACCTGATCCGCCTGCCCCTTATCTATCAGGCCACTGCAGCCGCTATCGAAGGCGCTGCATTTGCGTTATCGGCCGCCACCTCTCCTGCGCGCGCGCTCGTCTTGCGGGCAGGACGCACCAGCAGCGGGCAAGAAATTACCGCCATCAGAGCGAGCGCTGCCGCAATCACCAGACCGATGACGCTTGTTGTGGCCAGTTCTCGCGCGGGCGACAGCGCAGCAGTTACAAGAAAGCCAAGTCCGACTGGCCCCATGAGGGTGAATGCCACGCAGGTTAACATGCTCAACGCCGGAACGCGGGTCCAACGCGAGGGAACGGGCCTGCGGTGTGCGCCATACGCATAGGCAAACAGCAGCGCCGTCACTGCCAAAGTGCCAATACCCAACACGATATTCATAGTGCTCTCCGAGGAAGGGTGCAGCGCAGTCGAGACGGGCTTCCGGCCCGGCGACTCATGCACCAATGCGCGCAGATATACGCCTGATTTGTCGTTCCGCTAAACTTATTTTGCGCGGTTGGCAGCGCTTTGCCATGCGCCGCAGAATGCCTGCGCTCCCGCCCTTAGAATCGTTCCAAACCTTGACTTGCACGGCCTGAGCCCGCATATCAATCACAAGCCTAATTCAAGGAAACCTGTCATGTTTATCCAGACCGAATCCACCCCCAATCCGGCAACATTGAAATTCCTGCCCGGTCAGTCTGTTCTGGAAATGGGCACGGCTGATTTCCCGACGCCCGATACCGCTGGCGACTCGCCCTTGGCACAGCGCCTGTTTGCAGTCGAAGGTGTCGCTGGTGTGTTCTTTGGCATTGATTTCGTTACCGTCACCAAAGCCGAAAACATCGAGTGGGATCATATCAAGCCCTCGCTGCTGGGCGCGATCATGGAGCACTATCAATCCGGTCAGCCCGTGATGGCAGCGGATCACCAGCCCACCTCCGGCCATGCCGCCCACGAAGGCGAAAACAGCGAGATTGTCAGCCAGATCAAAGAACTGCTCGACAGCCGTGTACGCCCTGCCGTGGCACAAGACGGCGGCGACATCACATTCCACGGTTTCGAGCGCGGCGTTGTCTATCTGCACATGCAAGGCGCCTGCGCAGGTTGCCCGTCCTCCACGCTCACCTTGAAAATGGGCATCGAGAATCTGCTGCGCCACTATATCCCCGAAGTAACCGAGGTGCGTCCGGTTGCCTGACACGCCGCTGGTTCTGGGCTTTGACACATCGGCCGCGCATTGCGCGGCCGCTTTGCTGTCCGGCGACAAGATCATCGCCAGTGCGCTGGAGCCGATGGCAAAAGGGCAGGCTGAACGCCTCATGGTGCTCTGTCAGGAACTCATTAACGATGCAGGTCTGACATTTGGAGATCTGGACGCCATCGGCGTCGGCATCGGGCCCGGCAATTTCACCGGCATCCGCATTTCCGTCGCTGCCGCGCGCGGGCTGGCGCTGGGACTGGGCGTGCCCGCCGTCGGGGTCTCTAACTTTGACACGCTGCGTTATGGGGTAGCGGGACCCTGCGCCTGTGCCGTGGATGCGCGGCACGATCAAGTTTATTTGCAGATCTTTGGGAATGCCGAAACTAACGCACCGGTCCTCTGCGATGCCGCGACCCTACCACAATTTGACGGCCCGCTAATCGGTCAAACCGGCCAACCCGCAGCACTGCCCGTGGCCGAGGCCATCGCCCGTCTCGCGGCAGAGCGGTATCTGCACACCACCGAGCGCCCCGCGCCGCTATACTTGCGCGCCCCCGATGCGGCCCCGGCCCGCGACGCGCCGCCCGTGATCCTTCCGTGACAGCGGCAGATCTGACGGAGAGACTGGCCGAAATCCACCGCAGGGCGTTTGTCACCGAGCGGGCATGGCAGGCTGCCGAATTTGCCGACCTTCTGAACAACCGGTATGTGCAGGTTTTTGATGCTGCACAGGGTTTCGCGCTGACCCGCACGGTCGCGGGGGAATCAGAGCTGCTCACAATCGCGGTGGCACCGCCCCATCAGCGGCAAGGAATCGCCGCACGATTGGTGCAAGAATGGCTGGCTACACTGGAGGGCACCGCCGAGACCGCGTTTTTGGAAGTCGCCGCAGATAATACGGGGGCGATTGCGCTCTATCACGTTGCGGGCTTTGAAAAGGTGGCAGTCCGGCGGGGCTATTACCATCGCGGCGAAAGCGTGGCCGTGGATGCTTGGGTCATGCGCCGCGCGATTACCAAGGGTAAGGCACCAGATTCCCTCCCCTACGCGCCAGAAAGCAGTTGACCCTTCCCCCTAGCTGCGCCCTAAATTACATCTGATCACAAGATCGCGGGTAAAGGGCTATCAATGGCTCGACCCGCACTAAAAAACACGGGAGAATATCATGACCCTTATGACCAAATTTCTTGGTGCCGCCGCCGCTGTGGCGCTGAGCGCCGGTGCCGCGCTCGCCGAGCCTGCGCTGATCTTCGATCTGGGCGGTAAGTTCGACAAATCATTCAACGAAGCGGCCTTTAACGGCGCGAAACGTTGGGCCGATGAGACCGGCAACACCTTCCGCGAGATCGAGCTTCAGTCCGAAGCCCAGCGTGAGCAAGCGCTGCGCCGCTTTGCCGAAGCAGGCTCCAACCCGATCGTGATGACAGGTTTTGCCTTTGGCGATATCCTTAATCAGGTCGCACCAGACTACCCGGACACCGACTTCGCGATCATCGACATGGTTGTTGACCAGCCCAACGTGCGCTCGGTTGTGTTCAACGAGCATGAAGGCTCCTATCTCGTTGGCATGATGGCGGCCGAAGCCTCGAAAACCGGCACCGTCGGTTTCATTGGCGGCATGGACATCCCGCTGATCCGCAAATTCGCGTGCGGCTTTGCCGAAGGCGTCAAGGCGGTGAACCCAGACGCAACTGTGATCGCCAATATGACCGGCACCACCCCTGCCGCATGGAATGACCCCGTGAAGGGATCGGAATTGACCAAAGCCCAGATCAGCCAAGGCGCTGACGTGGTCTATGCTGCCGCTGGCGGCACTGGCGTAGGCGTGCTGCAAACTGCCGCTGACGAGGGCATTTTGTCCATCGGCGTCGACAGCAACCAGAACCACCTGCACCCAGGTAAGGTTCTGACATCAATGACAAAACGCGTTGATAATGCCGTGTATCAGGCCTTCACCGATGGTGCTGGCATGGAAAAAGGCTTTAACGTTATGGGCGTTGCCAACGAAGGCGTCGGCTTTGCGATGGATGAAAACAACGCCGATCTGGTCTCGGCCGAGATGAAAGCGAATGTCGAAGCGGCCGCAGCCAAAATCGCCGATGGCTCGCTCATGGTGCACGACTATATGTCCGACGACAGCTGCCCTGTTCTGGACTTTTAAGCGTGACGGCAAATGACTCGAGGGGGCAGCCGGAAACGGCTGCCCCTGCCATTGAACTCAAAGGTATTTCCAAAGCCTTTGGTCCGGTTCAAGCCAATAAAGATATCTCGATCCGCGTGATGCCCGGCACGATTCACGGGATCATCGGTGAAAACGGCGCGGGCAAATCGACACTGATGTCGATCCTTTACGGATTCTATAAGGCGGATGCGGGCGAGATATTCATCGCCGGACGCAAGGCCAACATCACCGACAGCCAAGCCGCGATTGCAGCGGGCATCGGGATGGTGTTCCAGCACTTCAAACTGGTCGAAAATTTCACGGTGCTTGAGAATATCATTCTGGGTGCCGAAGACGGATGGAAGCTGCGCCCTTCGCTGAACAAGGCGCGCAAATCGCTGGTCGAACTGGCCAAGGATTACGGGCTAAATGTAGAGCCCGATGCGCTGGTGCAGGACATCGGCGTGGGCATGCAGCAGCGTGTCGAAATCCTCAAGGCGCTGTACCGGCAGGCCGATATTCTGATTCTGGACGAACCCACGGGCGTGTTGACCCCCGCAGAGGCCGACCAGTTGTTTCGCATCCTCGGGCGGCTGCGCTCGGAAGGAAAGACGATCATCCTGATCACCCATAAGCTGCGCGAAATTATGGAGATCACGGACACCGTCAGCGTCATGCGCCGTGGCGAGATGACCGCGACTGTTCAGACAGCCGAGACCTCGCCCGCCGAACTGGCAGAGCTGATGGTGGGCCGTAAGGTATTGCTACGGGTAGATAAAACCCCCGCCACTCCGGGCGAGGTGGTGCTGGATGTCAAAAACCTAAAGGTCGTCGACGACAAGGGGGTCGAGCGTCTGCGCGGGATCAATCTCAACGTCCGCGCCGGAGAGGTTTTGGGCATCGCAGGGGTCGCCGGCAACGGGCAATCAGAACTGCTGGAGGTCTTGGGCGGATATCAGGACGGCACCGGCGAAGTACGGGTAAACGGCCAGTTGATCGACCTGACCGGCAAGAAATCCGACGGTCAGTCGCGCCGCGCACGGGGCATCGCGCATGTCCCCGAAGACCGCCAGCGCGAGGGCCTGATTATGGAATATCAGGCGTGGGAGAATACCGCCTTCGGCTACCACCGCGATCCGGCTTACAAGTCGGGCATCCTGATGGACAATGCCGCGATCCGCGCCGATACCGCCGAAAAGATGGAGCGTTTCGACGTGCGCCCGCCCAACCCGCGTCTTGAGGCCAAAAACTTTTCCGGCGGCAATCAGCAAAAGCTGGTGCTGGCCCGCGAAATAGAACGCAACCCCGACCTTTTGCTGATCGGCCAGCCAACCCGCGGTGTCGATATCGGTGCCATTGAATTCATCCACCAGCAGATCGTAGCGCTGCGCGATCAGGGCAAAGCGATCTTGCTGGTCAGCGTCGAGCTGGAAGAGATTCTCGCTCTCAGCGACCGCATCGCGGTGATGTTTGACGGCAAAATTATGGGCGAACGCCTGCCCGACCAGACCGACGAGAAAGAATTGGGCCTGTTGATGGCGGGGATCACCGACACCGACCGCGATCACAGTGTCGAAGAGGTCGAGGCCAATCTCGCCCACGCCGGCGGTGACACCAGCAAGGAGGTATAAGATGGACGTGATGCCCAAATGGGCCGAGGTGATCCTCGTGCCGCTGATCTCGCTTTTGCTGGCGGCTGCGCTCTCGGCACTGGTAATTCTGGCGATCGGCGAAGACCCGGTGGCCGCCGTCAAAATGATGGTTACCGGCGCGTTGGGGTCGACCTATGGCTGGGGCTACACGCTCTATTACGCGACCAATTTTATGTTCACCGGCCTAGCGGTGGCGATCGCCTTTCACGCGCGTCTGTTCAATATCGGCGGCGAAGGTCAGGCGATGCTGGGCGGTCTTGGCGTGGCGCTGGCCTGTCTTTATATCCCTTGGCCGCATTGGTCGCTGGCGCTGATCGGTGCGGCTGTGATGGCAGGGCTTTTTGGCGCTGTCTGGGCCGCGATCCCCGCGTGGCTGCAAGCCAAACGCGGCAGCCACATCGTGATTACCACGATCATGTTTAACTTTATCGCTGCTGCTTTGCTGAACTATGTGCTGGTGAACCTGTTGCGCCCGCGCGGTCAGATGGATCCGGCAACAGCGCGCTTCCCCGAAGCCACAAACCTGCCGACGTTACATGAATTGCTGGCGCCCCTTGGCATCGAGTTCTCGAAATCCGCGCCTGCGAACGTATCTTTTTTGGTCGCTGTCGCGGCCTGCTTTGTCCTTTGGGTACTGATCTGGCGCACGCGGCTTGGCTATGAAATCCGCGCTTATGGCCATTCCGAGTCTGCTGCTAAATATGCGGGTATTTCGCCGGTGCGGATCACCATGATTGCAATGATCATCTCCGGTGCGCTGGCCGGAATGATGGCGATCAACAATGTCATGGGCGAGGCCGAAAGGCTGGTGCTCAACTCGACCGAGGGGGCAGGCTTCATCGGCATCGCTGTGGCGCTGATGGGGCGGTCGCATCCGCTCGGCGTGTTTTTCTCTGCCATTCTCTTCGGGTTCTTGTATCAAGGTGGTGCAGAACTCGCGCTTTGGACGTCGATCCCCCGCGAGCTGATCGTGGTCATTCAGGCTTTGGTAATCCTGTTTACCGGTGCGTTGGATAATATGGTGCGGATGCCGCTGGAGCGGTTTTTCCTCATGGTTCGAACCCCGCCCAAGCCTGAGCGCAAACCGGTGGAGCCTGCGGAATGAGCACACTCACCTTGCCCCGTCGAAATCCACCTTGCACCACTACATTCTCTGAAACGGGCGGGGTCTGACAGATGGATTATATGACACTGATCCAGCTGCTTGATTCTACAGTTCGTCTGGCCACGCCACTGCTTTTGGCCTGTCTGGCCGGGTTGTTCAGTGAACGTGCCGGTATTTTTGACATCGGCCTTGAGGGCAAAATGCTGGCCGCTGCGTTTTTCTCGGCCGCCGTCGCATCGCTGACAGGTTCAGTCTGGATCGGCCTTTTGGCGGGTATCGCCGCATCAATGTCGCTGGCCGCGCTGCACGGTGTCGCCTCGATCACTTTCCGCGGCAACCAATTGATTTCCGGCGTCGCAATCAACTTTCTCGCAGCGGGGCTGACAGTGCTGATCGCGCAGGATTGGTTCAGCCAAGGCGGGCGCACGCCGTCGTTGATGGGCGGCGCGCGGTTTGAGGGCATCACCCTGCCCGGCGCTGATGCGATCGCCGATGTGCCGGTTATCGGCCCGCTCTACGCTGAGCTGATTTCCGGCCATTCGATCTTGGTTTACATGGCCTTCGCTGCTGTGCCGCTCACGTGGTGGCTGCTCTATCGGACGCGGTTTGGCCTGCGCTTGAGGGCCGTTGGCGAAAATCCGGCGGCTGTGGATACGGCAGGCGTCTCGGTCGTCGGGCTACGCTACGCTGCCGTGGCCATCTGCGGCGTGCTTTGCGGGATCGCAGGCGCTTATCTCTCCACGGCTTTGCAGGCGGGATTTGTCAAAGACATGTCTGCTGGGCGCGGATTTATTGCGCTGGCTGCCCTGATTTTTGCCAAATGGCGGCCTTGGTACGCGCTTTGGGCGACGCTGCTATTCGGCCTTTTTGGCGCGTTGGAAACACGGCCCGACGTCATAGAAAACGTGATCGGTTTTAAGGTTCAGGGCCAGCTTTTGGGAGCGCTTCCATACCTGATGACAGTTGTGATCCTTGCCGGTTTTGTCGGCAAAGCCATCCCGCCACGCGCGGGCGGCGAGCCCTACGTCAAGGAACGCTAAGCCATTATCCGCGCGCCTTAGCGCTGAAACCTGGGTGAATAACGGCCTCTGTTTGCTGCAAAGCAGCAAGCAGAGTTGATTTCGTAATCGGACCTGCCTAACAGGAGTGTTATGCAAATCTACCTGCCCATTGCTGAGATTTCAGTGAATGCCTACCTCATTCTGGGGTTAGGTGGGCTTGTCGGCATTCTGTCCGGTATGTTTGGTGTGGGTGGGGGTTTTCTGATCACCCCGTTGTTGTTCTTTGTCGGTATTCCTCCTGCGGTCGCCGTGGCCACCTCCACCAACCAGATTGTTGCATCGTCATTCTCCGCTCTGCTGGCGCATTTGAAACGGCGCACTGTCGATTTTCGCATGGGTTGGGTGCTGCTCATCGGTGGCTTGATCGGCTCCGGCCTCGGGGTGATCGTCTTCAACATGCTGCGCGCACTTGGCCAAGTCGATCTGCTGGTGAAGCTTTGCTACGTTATCTTTCTGGGTGTGATTGGCGGCTTGATGTTTATCGAGTCGCTGAACGCAATCCGCCGAACCCGCAAGGGCGGGCGCGCGACACTGCGCAAGAAGCACAACTGGATTCACGGATTGCCATTCAAGGTACGGTTTCGGGTTTCCGGGCTTTATATCTCTGTGATCCCGCCGCTGATGGTGGGGGTTCTCGTTGGTATTCTGGCGGCAATCATGGGCGTTGGCGGCGGGTTCATCATGGTCCCCGCAATGATCTATCTGCTTGGCATGCCCACGAAAGTAGTGGTGGGCACCTCGCTGTTTCAGATCATATTCGTCACAGCCTTCACCACGATGTTGCACGCGACGACGAACTACACGGTCGATATCGTGCTCGCGGTCTTGCTTCTGGTTGGCGGTGTGATCGGTGCGCAGGTGGGCACGCAAATCGGTATGCGGATGAAGGCCGAGCAGTTGCGAATTCTGCTCGCGTTTCTCGTGCTTTTGGTCTGCGGCAACCTCGCGCTTGACCTGCTGCTCCAGCCCGATGAGCTTTTCTCCCTCAGCCCTGTGGTGATAAAATGAGGCGGCTGGTCGTTGGCCTGCTGCTTGCTGTCGGCCTTGCTGTTTCTGCCAATGCGGAAGAAGAAATTGTATTGGGGCTCAGCCAAGCCGAAGTGTCGATCAGCACCAATTTCAACGGGTCCGAGATCCTGATCTACGGTGCGGTTAAACGCGAAACGCCGGTGCCCCAAGGCGCCCCGCTCGAAGTGGTCATGACAGTCTCTGGCCCCTCGCTGCCCATCAACGTCTGGCGCAAGCACAAGCGTTTTGGCATCTGGATCAACACCGAGGCCGTTGAGGTCGATCGCGCCCCAAGCTTTTATGCGGTGGTGACCAGCGGCCCGCTCGATCATGTGCTGAAACGGATCGAAGACCTACGCCACAAAATCTCGATCCCGCGCGCTATCAGATCGGTCGGCGCGCCAATGACGATCAAGGACTCCACAGCGTTCACCGAGGCACTGATCCGCATCCGAAGCCGCGCCAACCTGTATCAGGTGATCGAGGATGGCGTGAAAGTTGACCAGCAAACTCTATTTCGCGCCGCAATTGCCCTGCCCGCAGCCCTGACCGAAGGCGATTACATCACCCGGATCTTCCTGACCCGCGGCGGCACCGTCGTGTCGCAATACCAGACTGTGATCGACGTGCGCAAAGTTGGGATGGAACGCTGGCTATTCAACCTGTCGCGGGAAAATGCGTTTCTTTACGGTCTTTTGTCATTGGTCATCGCGATCGCGGCGGGATGGGGCGCCTCAGCCGCGTTCGCACTGCTGCGACGCTAAGAACTTCGCGTTTCTGCCCCATTAGCCAGCGCAAACTTCGGCCAGCGTCGTCACCCTAGTCTAGCGCATCGACAGGCGCATCCAGCTTCAGCAGCGCGGCGGGTGCCGCCCTAAGGTCATCAATTTCCAACGGTCCGGACGGCTTTGAAAGACGATTGCGCACAACCCAAATTAGCCGCTCCTGCGCGCGCGTGATCGCCACATAGGCAAGCCGCTTCCACAGCGGCTGTCCTGCCTCACTGCGTCCCATCCGCGCTGCGATAGCGAGATCGGGCGCAAAGACCTGAACAGTTTCCCACTGACTGCCTTGCGCCTTGTGGATGGTCACAGCAGCCCCGTGCAGAAAGGTAGCCCCCATGCGCGCGGCGAAGGGGATAAACGGCTCTTCTTCGTCTGGCTTTTCAATCTTTACGATGCTCGCCGCGCTGATCTGCGGATCTTCGGCTCCCATCACATGCAGGCGACTAAACCCGGGCTTGCGCCCTTCGCCCAGATAGATGACCTGCGCACCTTTGATCAGGCCTCGCGCCTCCAGATCAAGCCGCTTTTTACGATGTTTAAGCGGCAGCTCCAGCCCGTCACATATCAAGGGCTCGCCCTGCAAAAGCGCATCTTCCGGGGCGCCGTGCACCGCGCGAAATGCATTGATCAGCCGGATCCGCGTCGCGTTGCGCCACACCAAAACTGGCGAGCGTGCCATCAGATCAACCTCGACCCTTTGGCCCCATACCACGCGATCATCCCGTGCTGCGGCCTGCTCGATCATCCGCTCGAAGGCCTCGAAAGTCAGCTCGGGATCGGCAAGCGTGTGGGCAAGATCCAGGATCGGGTTGCCAGCATCCTGACGGTGAATACGGCTCAGCGTCAAAACCCGCTTTTCGGGCAGCTTTTCGAATACCATCGTTCCTGATTGCTTCACGGGCGCCAACTGGGCCGGATCGCCAAACAGCAAAAGCGTTGGAAAGATTTCCTTCAGATCTTCGAACTGCTTGTCATCCAACATGGAGGATTCATCGACAAACCCGATATCCAATGGCTCTTCGCGACGCTTCCACCCCGTGATGAAATCGCTGCCCCGCAAGCCCGCCGCCGCAAGGGCACCGGGAATGGATTTATTATTCGCATAGAACGCGGCCGCGCGATCCAGAGCGATTTCGGTCATCCCCTCGACGACAGGCCGTTCACCCGATCCCGCCAGCCACTCGGCCATACGTTCGTATTCCGGATCATAAACCGGCGTGTACAATATACGGTGGATCGTCGTGGCCGGCACCCCGCGCAGCCGCAACACACTCGCAGCCTTATTGGTCGGCGCGAGAATGGCCAAGGTGCGCTTGTCTTTGCGCTTGCGGCTTTCATAATCGCCCGAGACGATCTCGACACCGACCGCTTGCATCGCTTTATAAAGCTCGGCCAACAACAGCGTTTTGCCAGATCCGGCTTTGCCTGTGACAGCCATGACCTGATTTGCGCCACCGGCTGGCGGCATCAATAGACTGTCCTCCAAATCGACGCCCGCATGGCGCAGCATTGCCGCCACATCATCAAATGCGGCGGCTTGGTCTTGCGAATATGTAACAGTTGGCAAACTCATCCGGTGACACTACGCGAGCGCCGGTCGGGGGGCCAGATAGGTTCAACCGGTTTTTGACCATTGCCGCGGTGCTGAGCATCCGAACGCCTGATCAAACCAGAACCGCGACTGTGGCAACGAGACCCCTGCCCGCGCAGCGATTTTCTGCTGCATCGTCTCTTCAAACTGCCACAACCCAACGCTGATCCGCGCGGGGCCGTCCCCTTTGCTGCCCAGAACCTCTGGTGATGCCCCGATCATCCGGTAGATACGGACCATGCGGGCATCAAAAACTCCGACGAAATGTTCAATGGCGAAACCTTGCATGATCTCGGCACCGCCTAACATCAACGCAGCCGCGACCGAGCCACCTGCATTTCGAGACAGGCAGAATCTTGTGCACTCCCAGATCAGCGGGCTGCGCACTGGGCCCGTGAGTAAATCGGCAAAATGGTCATTAACCATCACCGGCCCCGTCGTCGGCAAGAATCTCATGGAGCCGCCATGGGAGCCATCCGGCTGTTCCCAAATCACATAGAGCGGGTCAAGCGCATCATAGCGGTCTCGCTCCTCGCCCCGCGCATCGACCTCGACCTCCCACCCCAGCCTTGTCTTGAACTGGTCGGCGCGATCACGAAACATGCCGCGCGCCAACTTTGGAAAGGAGCATAGTTCGGAGCCGTAAAGATATCATAACATTGTGTGCCCTCATGCCAATATGGAAGGCTGACAGAGCTACATCATTGCGACTTAATGCTTCCGGACCACAACGCACGCTCCACCCCCAATCAGGCAACACCAGAGCGGTGCAGCTTTTTTAACGGTGACGAGCCCCCCGGTTACACGACGATCATCCCACGGCTCAGCGCCCGCGCAACGGCATGAGTGGTATTCAACGCGCCCAGTTTGTACCGCGCACTTTCGATATAGACCCGCAAAGTATGTTCGGAGATTGAAAGCGTATCTGCGACCTGTGCACGGCTGTAACCAACAGCAATCAACGTCATGGCGTCTATCTCTCGCGGGCTCAGTGCACGCGATTGGCCCGGGGCGCGATCCGGTTCCAGTGCCAGCGCCTTTTCATTGAAATAATGGGCAACAAGGATCAGCGTCCGCCGGTGGGTTTCGGTAAACTCGGCCCAAGTGGCATCGTCGCAGGAGTGATTAACCGAGAATAGCGCGAATTGCCCATTGGGCCCCGCACTGGTACGGAATACCCTTGATTGCCCAATCCATATTTTTCGCTTTCCTGACGAAATTCCCGAGCGCCTTTGCCTGACCAATCCAGGCGTTTCCACTCGACCGGATGGAAGCGCTGGTAGCACCCGATAACCACCGGATCGACCCGTAAGTAATTCTGCTCCACATAGCGCTGCTGCCATTCCTGCGAATACGTGCCACAACCGAACTGCTCGCCGGCCGAGTCCACCCAGTGATAGGCAATGTGGGCGATAGCAAAACAATCCCGCAGCGCGACACTCGCGGTCTGCATTGCGTCAAGCGTATCGGCCCGCTCAAGCGACTCCAGAATTAATTCCTTTTTCGGCTGTATACCCATACGTATCGCCCGCTTTCCTTTTCTCTGCGGCAGCGATCTCGGTCAGGGCAATTATTGCGGTATCGTCCAATTGCTCAGCGAGCTTGGGAAGATCATTTGATACCGCGAAAACCCTCAGATCGGCCAGAACATCCATAATCCAGTCATTTCGCATACCAAACTCTCCCCTAATTGGTTAATTTTCATATAACACAAGTATAACGCGAATTATTTTTTCCGATATTCGCGTATTACCGCTCCCCCGAAATAGCGGGGTCGTGATCCTTTAAGTGACTGGTTAAGAACTTGCCCGTTTTCCACAAAAAAAACCCGCGAACCAACTGGTGATTCGCGGGCATTGTTCCATGGTCAAAACAAACAAAAAGTTAACGGTAGTTACCGCCGTGCATCCAGTGCATCTTCGAGTGTTCTCAGGCCCGTGGTCGGGGCCTGCACCAGCACTGACATATTGCCCGGCTTGTGTTCGTTGCGGCGCATTTTCACGTGTGCCTGAGGCAGATCAGCCCAAGTAAAGACCTCGGACATGCAGGGGTCCAAACGCCGCTCCAGCATCAATTTATTTGCCGCTGATGCTTGTTTGAGGTGGGCAAAATGCGAGCCCTGCAAACGTTTCTGGTGCATCCACATATACCGTACGTCAAAGGTTAAGTTAAAGCCGCTGGTACCGGCACAGATCACCACCATGCCGCCCTTTTTCACGACGAAAGTAGACACAGGGAATGTCGCCTCGCCGGGGTGCTCGAACACCATGTCGACGTTGACACCCTTGCCGGTGATATCCCAGATCGCTTTGCCGAACTTACGGGTCTCGTCGAACCACGTTTTGTATTCCGGCGTGTTCACTGTGGGGAGTTGCCCCCAGCAATTGAAATCCTTGCGGTTGAGCACACCCTTCGCGCCCAGATCGAGCACAAACTGGCGCTTGCTTTCGTCACTGATAACCCCGATGGCATTCGCGCCTGCGGTGTTGATCAACTGGATCGCATAGGACCCCAGACCACCCGACGCGCCCCAAACCAGCACGTTCTGTCCGGGCTTGAGGTCATGCGGCTCATGGCCAAACAGCATGCGATATGCGGTGGCGAGCGTCAGCGTATAGCACGCACTTTCTTCCCACGTCAGGTGCTTGGGGCGTGGCATCAACTGCTGGCTCTGCACGCGAGTGAACTGGCTGAAGGACCCATCGGGCGTCTCGTAGCCCCAGATTCGTTGGCTCGACGAATACATCGGATCGCCGCCGTTACATTCCTCGTCGTCGCCATCGTCCTGATTGCAGTGAATCACCACCTCGTCGCCGACCTTCCAGCGCTTCACCTTGTCACCTACCGCCCAAACGATGCCCGAGGCATCCGAGCCCGCGATGTGATAAGGCTGCTTGTGGCCGTCGAACGGGCTGATCGGCTGACCGAGCGAAGCCCAGACGCCGTTATAGTTAACGCCTGCAGCCATCACGAGGACAAGCACGTCCTGGCTATCGAGTTGCGGGACGTCGACGACTTCTTCGAGCATTGCTTTATCCGGCTCGCCGTGGCGTTCGCGGCGGATCGCCCATGCGTACATCTGTTTTGGCACATGGCCCATCGGGGGCATCTCGCCCACTTCGTAAAGGTCTTTTTCCGGCGCATCATACTGCGCAATGGTGGTATCAAGTGCCATAGGGGCCTCCTGCCTTCAGACTTTCGTGCCGCAATGCAGAATCGCAGCGTATGCAGGATGGAATATGAGGTAACGCGCAATAATGCAACATCTGACGGTGCGTTATTGTAATTTTATGACCCTGCAGTCGCAGCATCGGCCTTCGCTGCCGCAGCATTCAACGTTGAAAAATGCGAGATAGAATTTGCATAGAACTGCAGTACCGCCCTTTGCTCAGGGACTAGCTCCCAACCCACATCGGTCTCGCGAATGATCCCCCGCGCCGCTAACCCTGCGGCGGCCTCCTGCACGGCCTCGGCAAGCTCTGCCAGCGTCGGAACGATATTATCGGCAGGCAACTTTGCGACCAGCGCTCTGGATTGCGCTACCAGTGCGTCTTTGCCGACCGCCTCACTCTGCAACAACAGATGCGCCACCAATGGCACAGCTGGCACGGGCATTGCCGCCTCGATCCGCTTCATCAACTGCGCCGAAAGGTCTTCGATTTGGACGTCTGGCCCTGCGTCGCGCAAAGACAAAGGCGCCCCGAAGGCCACCGCTGCCGTGCCAAACCGCGTATCTTTGCCCCGCGCCCGCTGCCAGAATTTGCGGAGAATGAATCCGACAACGACACTGATCCGTGCCCCGAACCGGCGATCGCCACGCGCGTCGGCGGCAATAAGCACGCGATCTTCCAGAACTCGATCATAGTTAATTGCCACAGGGACAAACACCACATCCCGCTCGGCGGTGGGGTCAAACCCTTCGACAACATAGGCCAGAAGTCCCATCTTGGGCGGCTGCAACCGCCCGTTCAAGCTCAGCCCGCCTTCGGGATAGATCGCTTGGGTGACGCCGCCTGCGGTTGCCAGCTGCACATAGCGCGACAGAACCTTACGATACAGCGCACCGCGCGACCGCCGCCGGATGAAATACGCCCCCATTGATTTGATCAACCGGCTCAGCGGCCAAACCCGCGCCCACTCCCCCACTGCATAGCTGAGCGCGGAAGACCGCGCGGCGAGATAGGTCACCAGCACATAATCCATGTTGGACCTGTGGTTCATAATAAACACGACAGTGGCATCCTTGGGGATCGCGGCAAAGGTCGCGTCATTGGTATCAGCAGTTTTGATGCGGTAAACTGCATTGCCCAACAGTTTGGCGACGCGGATGCCGAAACTGAAATAGGCAAAGGCCGAAAAGCTCGGGACGATCTCTCGGGCATACTCGCGGGCTTTTTGGAAACCGACATTCTCGGGCACATCATGCTCGCGGGCGTAATTCACGATCTCGCGGGTGACCTCCGGATCATAGATCAGCCGCTGGATCATGTCGTGGCGCCGCGCCAGCTTGAAAGGCTCAATCGGGCGGGTCAAACGGGTATTAAGCCGCGCTACTGCTTTCTCCAACCGTCGTCGGAAAAACCACCGCACCGACGGCAGCAGAAAGTGGCTTAACGCCGTGACTGCGGCAAAAAGCACGATCAGGATAAACAGCCAGAGCGGCATTTGCACAGTTTGCGTCATACGCCGACAGTGACAGCATTCCGCCGCGCGGTAAATCCTGCGCAAGCTCGGCGATTGACCCGCCTCTGCTACGCGTCCCGCGCAACGGCGTTAGCTCCCGTTCGGTAACTTCACCGTATTGAGTAATGCCCGCATCGCGCTTTGATCGACCTCAATAATGCCGCGCCGCGGTCGGTCAAGGTCAACGATCAGGAACACCAGTAACACGATCAGCGTCAACATAAGATAGACTGGCGTCGCAGGTTTGGAGCCATTGGTCCCGGACGAGAACCCCAGCATCGCCCCTGAGAGGACAAAGGTGACGAAGAGCATGTACAGCACGATCTCCGGCACATGGCGGTCGAGCGCTGCGTTACGCGACGCTAGGGCATCAATCATGTCATTCAGCGAGGTCGCAAATGACACGTTGGCCGGACCACCGGGATCTTGAACCCGCGCCGAAGCCAAGGCCCAGACTTTGTCAAAAGCGGCTTCGGCATTTTGGGTTAAACGGGCACGGCGCTGGACCTTGTCGGCGGAGACTTCGCCAGCTTCGACCCGCAACCGCAGATACCGGCGCAAGTCTGCTTTCGCAGCCACTTGATCCTGTGCTGGCAGGAAATCGGTGCGCAACCACGCTGTTCCAATTGCATTCGCCTCACTCACTACCGAAGCCGAGCGTGCATCATGCCGCGCGAGCGCCAGCGAAAAGGTAAAACCAAGCAGCAGGGCCAGAAGCCCGAGTAACGACCCCTGAACTGCGGTAGTTTGCGAACGGGTTTGTTCGGTCTCGCGCGATTGCCGACCTGTGCCCGCACGGTAGCCAAGCCACATGGCAAGAAGCATCGCCAGCAGAAGTACGATTGCAATAATCGGGGTCGGGATATCGTACATCAGGTCACCACTTTTCATCGGCTACGCCACGGTTTCTATCCAACTGTGCCTAGCCATGCATTGCTGACAGGTCAAATATAACGCCACGATATGCCGCAATGCAGCGAATTGACAGTTGACTAAAATTTCACGTATCAACCCACTAACGCAAGAATATTACGCAACCAATAACAAGGGTGTTCCCATGTCGCAGCCGTCAAAAGACCACAGCAAGCCAGCCACAGACCGCCCTTGGTTGATCCGCACCTATGCGGGACATTCGACCGCTGAGGCCTCCAACGCGCTTTACCGCGCGAATTTGGCGAAGGGGCAAACCGGCCTCTCGGTGGCCTTCGATCTGCCGACGCAAACCGGCTATGACAGTGATCATATCCTGTCACGGGGCGAGGTCGGCAAAGTCGGCGTGCCTGTAGGGCATCTGGGCGACATGCGCGCGCTATTCAAGGATATCCCGCTAGAACAGATGAACACTTCCATGACGATCAACGCCACCGCGCCTTGGTTGCTGGCACTGTATATCGCGGTGGCCGAGGAACAGGGCGCAGATATATCGGAGCTGCAAGGCACAGTCCAAAACGACTTGATCAAGGAATACCTCAGCCGCGGCACTTATATCTGCCCGCCTGCTCCATCGCTCCGGATGATCGCGGACGTGGCCGAATACTGCTATACTCACGTGCCCAAATGGAACCCAATGAACGTGTGTTCCTATCACCTGCAAGAGGCGGGCGCGACGCCCGAGCAGGAACTTGCCTTTGCGCTCGCCACCGCCACCGCCGTATTGGACGCGCTGAAACCAAGGGTGCCTGACGCGGATTTTCCGGCATTGGTCGGGCGTATCTCGTTCTTCGTAAATGCCGGCATCCGGTTCGTTACCGAGATGTGCAAAATGCGTGCCTTCGTCGACCTCTGGGACGAGATTTGCGAAAAGCGCTATGGCGTATCCGATCCAAAATATCGTCGCTTTCGCTATGGCGTGCAGGTCAATTCTCTGGGTCTGACCGAACAGCAACCCGAGAACAACGTTTACCGTATTTTGATTGAAATGCTGGCCGTGACGCTTTCGAAAAAGGCCCGTGCCCGTGCTGTGCAGTTACCAGCGTGGAACGAAGCCTTGGGCCTGCCGCGCCCGTGGGACCAGCAGTGGTCAATGCGGATGCAACAGATTCTCGCCTATGAAACGGACCTGCTGGAATTTGACGATCTGTTCGAGGGCAATCCGGCAGTCGATGCGAAGGTCGAGTTGCTTAAAGATGGCGCGCGGGCAGAACTGGCCAATTTGGACAATATGGGCGGCGCAATCTCTGCGATTGATTATATGAAAGGCCGGTTGGTCGAGTCGAATGCAGAACGATTGGGCCGGATAGAATCCGGCGAGACGGTCGTGGTCGGAGTGAACCGCTGGCAACAGGGCGAACCATCGCCGCTCATGACCGGTGACGGCGGCATCATGGTCGTGGACCCTGCTGTAGAGGCGCAACAAATCACGCGGCTTGATGACTGGCGCGCTGAACGCGATGCCGCAGCAGTAGAGAAGGCATTGACAGAATTACGCGCCGCAGCTGCCGAAGGGCGCAATGTGATGCCCGCATCAATCGCAGCTGCCAAAGCGGGTGTGACAACTGGCGAATGGGCCGCACAGATGCGCGCGGTACACGGCGAATACCGCGGCCCGACAGGCGTAGCGTCAGGCCAGTCCAACAAAACCGAAGGGTTGGACGACCTGCGTGCCGCCGTAGATGCCGTGAGCGACCGGCTGGGGCACCGGATGAGGTTCTTGGTCGGCAAACCCGGCCTCGACGGTCACTCCAATGGCGCGGAACAGATCGCGGTCCGGGCGCGCGATTGCGGAATAGATATCGCCTACGAGGGAATTCGCCTCACCCCTTCCGAGATTGTGGCCGCTGCAAAGATTGAAACCACCGACGTTGTTGGCCTTTCAATTCTATCTGGATCGCACATTCCATTAGTCAAAGACCTGATGGACCAAATGCGCTTGGCGGGATTGGGCCATATCCCCGTTATTGTCGGCGGGATCATCCCCGAGGCCGACGCAGCCCGTCTCCGGGAAATGGGAGTAGCACGGGTTTATACTCCCAAAGATTTCGAACTGAACACCATCATGTCGGACATTATTACCCTCGTGGACCCCGAAACAATCGCCGCCCAGTAGAAGGCTGACACAAATTTGTTGATGCCATGTTAATGACCGTGCGGTACATTCGGGTAATAGCAATTAGTAATGACGGGTAATCTAATGGAAATAGACCTTAAATCGATGAACAGCAAAGAGCTTGAAAAGCTTTTATCCGATGTGAAGAAGACATTGGCGTCGACACAGGCACGTGACCGAAAAGAGGCGCGCAAGGCTGCGCAGAAAGCTGCAGCGGAATGGGGCTTTTCGCTCTCGGATATCTCCGACGACGAGAAGCCACAGGTCAAGCCTAAGAAAACTAAGGCAAAATCCTCAAAGCCTAAAGCTGCATCAAAACCTCAGTTCGCCAATCCGTCAGATGCCTCTCAAACTTGGACAGGAAAAGGGCGCCAGCCCAACTGGTATCGAAGCGAGATCGAGAACGGTAAATCACCGGACGATATGCGCATCTAACTTAGCTTGTGAAGTTTATTATCCCGATGCGAACCAATATAGAATCGGGTAAAAAAATCTTCATCAATAATATTTGGAACGGGGCCTGTGATAGCAGGCCCCGTTTTAATTTAACAACCTCTAGGTGCGCAGATAGCAACCCATTCGAGCATAAATGGAAGTTTAAGAGGTCAATTTAGCAAGGTGCAAATTAATTTTCGGCAAATTCTGAACTGCCGGTTGCCTCTTGCCTCCCGGTTGCAGGGCAGGCAAATTGACCCCACCCGCAGTCAGGAGAAATCAAATGACCGTTCATATCGGCGCCAAGCCTGGTGATATTGCTGAAACCGTTCTAATGCCTGGCGACCCGTATCGCGCGAAATGGGCGGCAGAAACATTTCTTAAAGATGCAAAACTTGTCAATGAAGTCCGTGGGATGCTGGGATTTACCGGCACGTGGCAGGGCCACCGAGTGACTATTCAAGGCTCGGGAATGGGCATGCCGTCCCTGTCGATTTATGCCAATGAGCTGATGGCCGAATACAATGCGCAAACTCTAATCCGCATCGGCTCTTGTGGCGGCATGCAGCCCCACGTGAATATACGCGACGTGATTATTGCAATGACAGCGAGCACGATCACCTCGCCTTCTTCAGGTATTTTCCGCGAATTCAACTACGCTCCCTGTGCGGACTGGTCTCTATTAATTGCAGCCGTCAAGGCTGCGGAGGCTAAGGGCACGCGCACCCATGTCGGCGGTATATATTCGTCGGATGTGTTTTATGCCGAACGGCCCGACCTTGATGAGCAAATGGTCCGTCACGGAATTCTAGGCGTCGAAATGGAAGCGGCGGAGCTTTATACACTCGCCGCCCGCCACAAGCGCCGCGCTTTGGCCGTGCTGACGGTTTCGGACCATTTGCAAACCGGAGAAGCGCTACCTGCGGCGGACCGTGAAAAGACATTTGGCGATATGGTTGAGATCGCCTTGCAGGCCGCTTTCTCCTAAAAACGGCCTCAGTTCGCCGCAAAGCCTGTGAATGATGCCTGCGTTACGCCCCGTGCGATCTATCATAGCTGTTGCGCTTGGAGGGCGACCACCCTTCCAGCGCAGCCGCTTTGGGCGCAAAAACTTCAACCAACAGCGGATGACAGGCAGCTTTGTCTGACGAATGAACCGTGGAGCAATCGCCGCCGGGGCAAGCGCTTAGCGCACCAAGCAAGTTGGTCTCGGCGAAGAACTCGATGTAATCTCCAGGCCTGACAGGACTTGCCTTCATAAAGTACTGTCCGGTGTCGCGGGTGAAACCGGTGCACATGAAAACGTTTAAAACATCATGCACGAAAGGCTCGGCCTCGTCCGTAGAGACATTAAGATGCTCCGCCAATGCGCGGGTCAGGTTGGAATGGCAGCAATGGTGGTACATGTCTCCGGCCAGCAGACGGTGAGTATAGGGATCGCAGCGGGTGCCAATAACATCGTGCACAGCGCCACCGAATGCATCAATACCATACCACGCAAGACTGTCGTGGGTGATGGTCGCGAGCGGTCGCAAATGCGGAAAGCTTGACCACATTCTGTCGCCGCGCGTGATATGAGTGCCGTGCAGCGCCCGTGTTTTCCCTGAATAGAACCGTTCATTCAGGTCGTCGGCGTGCCACAGATTCAAGTCTCCGACCTGCGAGCCCTCAACACTGGTGATGCGAAAAAAATGCCCCTCGGGCACCGAGAAAACCCCAGCGTCACGTGGCGCCACAACGACCTCGTCCACCTTCGTCAGCGTGGCGCGCGCGGCATCATAGAGCGCCATGTCGGGCGCAGGCAGGCTGTCGTTGGGATAGCAGATAACGGGTGTGACAGCGCGGCGCGCGGCGGCATCGGTTGGTTCGGTCATATTCGGCCTCTTTGCTGGATCCGTAAAGTTGGTTCAGTTTCAAACCACACGCAAGAGGCTTAGTGTAGGGCGAAATGCGCCCCTATAACCGGGGCACACCCTGACCAGAGAGGCAGCGGTCCGGTTGGCCCTGCGCCCGAAAAGCTTCGGCACCACAGGTAATACAATTGTATTTGACCAACGCACCTTTGCTGGCCGAACGGTCTTCGCGCCAACGGCAGGCGCGGGTCGGGGCCTTGCGGCGCGCGACAACGGCGACGATGATAAATGCAAGGATGAGGGCGATCAGAATGGGCATGATCCGGTCCTCTTGGGGGCGTTTTCGGGCCGCCCGATCCGCGGGCGGCCCAAATCGGCGTTAGATGGTGCGTTCGACCATCAGTTTCTTGATATTGGCAATCGCTGCGGCCGGGTTCAGGCCCTTGGGGCAGGTCTTGGCGCAGTTCATGATGGTGTGGCACCGATAAAGTTTGAACGGATCTTCAAGCTCGTCCAAACGCTCGCCGGTGGCTTCATCACGGCTGTCGACGATCCAGCGATAGGCATGCAGTAGGGCTGCGGGTCCGAGGTAGCGATCGCCGTTCCACCAGTAGCTCGGGCAGGAAGTCGAACAGCAGGCGCACAAAATGCATTCGTACAGGCCATCAAGTTTAGCACGGTCGTCAACCGACTGCTTCCACTCTTTTGCGGGCGCAGGCGTCTCGGTTTCCAGCCACGGCTGGATCGAGGCATGTTGGGCATAGAAATGCGACAGGTCGGGGATCAAATCCTTCACGACCGGCATGTGCGGCAGCGGGTAAATCTTCACGACACCCTTCACCTCTGCCATGCCATAGGTACAGGCCAGCGTGTTGATACCGTCGATGTTCATCGCACAAGACCCACAGATGCCTTCTCGGCACGAACGGCGGAAGGTCAGCGTCGGATCAATCTCGTTTTTGATCTTGATCAACGCGTCGAGGATCATCGGGCCGCAGGTATCCAGATCGACAAAATAGGTATCGACCGCAGGGTTTTTGCCGTCATCAGGATTCCAACGATAGATGTGGAATTCCTTAACGTTATCCCCTGCAGGCTTCGGCCATGTCTTGCCGCTGGTCATGCGGGAATTCTTCGGGAGCGTCAGTTGCACCATTTTGCGTCTCCTTGCTTGGCGCAGCGCGCCAGTCCGTCCATGCCCCTTGCGGAGCGTTTCAATCAGCTTCTGTCGTCTTTGACAAAAAGCGTGTTTCCATCGGCTTCGAGCGTTGCCGCAAAGCCGCGCGCGGTGATCTGGCCGACCAGATCGGTGTCCCATTCGTCCGCATGCCGTGTTTCCATTAACATCGCATCGGGCATCCAGTCCCCCGCCAAAAGCGGTGCAAGGGCCGCGACTTCG
Organism: Sulfitobacter brevis; assembly: GCF_900112755.1. Taxonomy (GTDB): domain Bacteria; phylum Pseudomonadota; class Alphaproteobacteria; order Rhodobacterales; family Rhodobacteraceae; genus Sulfitobacter; species Sulfitobacter brevis. Next base: position 178,662 of record NZ_FOMW01000004.1, read on the forward strand.
GCCCCCTCCACATCAATCTTGATGACTGTCAGATCATGCTTTGCCGCTTGCCCGATAAAGTCGGTGATCGGGCGGATCGGCACCAAGGTCCCGCCATCACGGACCGCCTTGCGCACCGGCATCAATGACGCCTGCCCGAAATTGCGCTGGCGAAAATTCAACATGCCTTCGCCCGCTTCGACTCCCAGCGCGCAGCCTTCGATGCGCACCACATTGCCCAAATCATTCAACCGGATGTTATGGCCCAAACGCCCGATCATCATCGGATTAGGCTCAAACGCGACGACGCGGCTGCCCGGCCCTGCGGCAAGTCCCAGCGGCACGGCGTAGGCTCCGCAATTCGCACCAATATCAAGGATCAGCGCATTGCGCCCCTCAATCAAGTCAACCAGCGCCATTAACGACTGCATTTCAGGCGGTTGCCCGTCGAGCCAGATCATCCGGTCGGTATAGTTATCGCGTGGATCGACATACATCCGCACCCCTGCAAATTCGACCTCGGCGGGCGGCAGGATCGGCACCAAGGTCTGGCGCATCGCCTTATCCGCACGCTTGAACACGGCACGCAGGGCGGCAATTTGCGCCGCCTCTGCTGTCGGGTCCAACGTGGGATGGGCCATTAACGTCATCCCTTACACAAGACCACTGCTCAGCGCGCGGCTTTGCAAACACTGCGCCGTTTCAGGCCGCGCCAAGACGCCGCGCACGGTGGCCACAGTCGTATCGTCCACGCCAATAACCGCAGCACGGGCGTATTCACGCACTTCCAACGCCGACGAATTGTCGATGATGCAATCGGTGAAGGGCGTGATCAGCTTTTTGGGTACCTGCGGGAAACGGGTCGCGAGGGTTTCGGTAATCACCCCCTTGGCCGCTGTCCGTGCAGTATTGTCCACGGCGGTCTGCACCTCGACGCAGGCGCCGAGGCTCAGGGCAACGAGAGCGGCAAGAACCAAACGCATGATCAATACACCCGCTTCTTGGGCGCGATCTTTTTCAGATCAATGCCGCCTTCACTTTCGGTGGTCAGCGGGTTCAGATGCACAGCGCGGAAGCCGAGTTTGGCATCATTGGCCTGATCGCCACTGAACCAGACAAGGCTGTGTTTGCGCCATTCTTTATCATCCCGTTCGGGATAATCCTCATGCGCATGGGCGCCGCGGCTTTCCTTGCGGGCCGCAGCGGCGGTAATGGTGGCCACTGCGTTGGGCATCAGGTTGGTCAGCTCAAGCGTTTCCATCAGATCAGAGTTCCAGACCAGCGAGGTGTCGGTGACATGTAGATCGTTCAACTTTGCCGCGACTTCGTTCATCTTGACGCGCCCTTCTTCGAGGGTTTTGTCAGTGCGGAATACGGCTGCGTCGGCCTGCATGGTTTTCTGCATTTCCAGACGCAGATCGGCGGTCGGAACGCCACCCTTGGCATAGCGCAGACCGTCAAAGCGCGCGAACGCCGCCTCAACCGAAGCTTTGTTCGGCGTCGGCACGGCGGAATTGGGATCAACCACCTCTTTCGCGCGGATCGCGGCCGCACGGCCAAAGACCACGAGATCGATAAGCGAGTTGGACCCCAAACGGTTGGCCCCATGCACAGAGGCACAGCCAGCCTCACCCACAGCCATCAAACCGGGGGAGATTGCATCGGGCTTGTCGTCGGTGGGCGCCAGAACTTCCCCCCAATAGTTGGTCGGAATACCGCCCATGTTGTAGTGCACTGTCGGCAGAACCGGGATCGGCTCTTTCGTCAGATCGACACCCGCGAAAATGCGCGCGGATTCGGAAATACCCGGCAGACGCAGATCGAGGGTTTCTGGTGGCAGGTGGTTGAGATGCAGGTGGATGTGGTCTTTGTTTTCGCCCACACCGCGACCTTCACGGATTTCCATCGTCATGCAGCGCGACACCACATCGCGCGAGGCGAGGTCTTTGTATGTCGGTGCATAACGCTCCATAAAGCGTTCGCCTTCGGAATTGGTCAGATAGCCGCCCTCGCCGCGTGCGCCTTCGGTGATCAAACAACCCGCGCCGTAGATGCCGGTGGGGTGGAACTGGACAAACTCCATATCCTGCAACGCCAGACCGGCCCGCGCGGTCATGCCGCCGCCGTCACCTGTACAGGTATGCGCCGAGGTCGCGGAGAAATAGGCGCGGCCATAGCCGCCGGTCGCCAACACAGTCATCTTTGCTGCGAACAAATGCATGGTGCCGTCATCGAGCTTCCAGCACAACACGCCCTGACAAGTGCCATCCTCGCCCATAATCAGATCAATGGCAAAATATTCGATGAAGAACTCGGCTTTTTGCTTCAGGCTCTGGCCATAGAGCGTGTGCAGGATCGCGTGACCGGTGCGGTCAGCAGCAGCACAGGTGCGCTGCACGGGCGGGCCTTCGCCAAATTCGGTGGTATGGCCGCCAAACGGACGCTGGTAGATTTTACCTTCGTCGGTGCGGCTGAACGGCACGCCGTAATGCTCAAGCTCGTAGACCGCCTTGGGCGCCTCACGGGCGAGATATTCCATCGCGTCGGTATCACCCAACCAGTCGGAGCCCTTGACCGTGTCATACATATGCCACTGCCAATTGTCGGGACCCATGTTCGACAAAGACGCGGCAATACCCCCCTGTGCGGCAACCGTGTGCGACCGCGTCGGGAACACTTTGGAGATACAGGCCGTGCGCAGCCCCTGCTCCGCCATGCCCAAAGTCGCGCGCAAACCTGCGCCGCCTGCCCCTACAACGACAACGTCGTATTCGTGGGTCTCATATTCATATGCTGCCATGTTTTCGGTCTCCCGTTCGGCGAAATTGGATCAGAGCGCCAAACGCGCGATGGCAAAAACACCTACCGCTGCGGCACCGTAGCTGATGCAAGTCATCACGATAATCGCGACCTTCTTGCTCAGCCCGTGGACATAGTCCTCGATCATGACTTGCACTCCGTCGTTGAAGTGCTTGAAGCCTACGAGCAGCGTCAGCGCCGCGACAATCGCGGGGAATGGACGGCTGTAATAGGCAAGGATTTCTTCATAGCTGCCGCCCAGCGCGGGACCGAAGGTGAACACGAACAGCGGGATCAGGATCAGCAAAGCAACCGAGCTGAGCTTCATCGACCAGAAATGTCCGGTGCCTGAGTTCGCCGAGCCGAGACCCTTGGCGCGTTTGCGATCTGTCATATAAGCCATGTCAGCCCCCTCAGACGATTATGACGGTAAGAATTGTCAGCACGACAGAACCGATCAGGCAGGCCCAGCCCAGCTTCTCGGCGGTCGGAATATCCAGCGCATGACCGGTGTCCCAGATCAGGTGCCGGATACCGGCAAGCGTGTGATACCACAGGCCCAGAACCGACAGCAGCATGACCAGATCACCAAACCAGCTGGTGACGAAGCCGTTGACCGTGTTGAAGTAATCCTCAGACGAGGCCGCCGCGAGAAACCACCAAACGATCAGCAACGCCGATATCAGCATCGCGTTTCCGGTAATCCGCGTCAGGATCGAGGTCATCGAGGTCAACTGCGGGCGATAGATCGAGAGATGCGGCGAAAGCGGGCGATTGCCCCGGTTCACATCGGCCATATGTCAGGTCCTTTGTCACTACGTTGGGTACTTGATAGCGCTTTTTACGGAAGTGTCACGACCCTGCGACACAGGCAGGCAAGGTTTGTCCACCTATCGAGAGGGTTAGCGCTAAAAACTATGATATGTGATCACAAAGTGGTAAATTTTTGTGATCACAAAGACGCCACGGAAGCGCTGTCAGGCGTAACCAGACATCCGGCGATACAATATTCTGCATTGATTCCCGCCTGCATCGACGAAAAATGGCGCGCCCCGATACCGAGACGCGCCATTTCTGTCAAACTTCCGTTAGCCTTAGCTCAAGGAGCCGTCGATCGCCTTGCAGGCATCGACCAGACCTTTGACAGCCTTAACCGAGCTATCAAACATCGCCTGCTCTTCTTTGTTCATCGAAATCTCGACAACACGCTCAACACCACCGGCACCGATCACCGTTGGTACACCGACGTAGAAACCGTCCAAGCCGTAAGCGCCATCAACATATGCCGCACAAGGCAGAACGCGTTTTTGGTCTTTCAGATAGCTTTCCGCCATCTCGATTGCCGAGGTCGCGGGGGCATAGAATGCAGAACCGGTCTTGAGCAGGCCGACAATCTCGGCACCGCCATCACGGGTACGCTGCACGATTGCATCAAGCTTGTCCTGCGTGGTCCAGCCCATTTTCACCAGGTCCGGCAGCGGGATGCCGCCAACGGTGGAATAACGCACCAGTGGCACCATCGTGTCGCCGTGGCCGCCCAGAACAAATGCGGTCACGTCCTTCATCGACACGTTGAATTCGGTCGCGAGGAAATGGCGGAAGCGCGCGGAGTCAAGCACACCAGCCATGCCGCAGACTTTCTCGGTCGGCAGACCGGAGAATTCACGCAGCGCCCAAACCATCGCATCAAGCGGGTTGGTGATGCAGATCACAAAAGCATCCGGCGCGTGTTGGGCAATGCCCTCGCCCACGGATTTCATAACCTTGAGGTTGATCCCAAGCAGGTCATCGCGGCTCATGCCCGGCTTGCGGGCGACACCGGCTGTCACGATGCACACATCGGCGCCAGCAATATCGGCATAGTCTTGCGTGCCTGTCAGCGTCGCATCGAACTTACCAGCGGGACCTGATTCTGCGATGTCCAAGGCCTTGCCCTGCGGAACACCTTCGGCAATGTCGAACATGACGACATCGCCAAGTTCCTTAAGGGCTGCGAGATGCGCGAGTGTGCCGCCGATTTGCCCTGCGCCAATAAGCGCGATTTTGGGTCTGGCCATGATAATGTCTCCGAGAGAGGTTGCATTCGCGCCGGGGATAACGAAATGCGACGTGCCGTGCAAGTTGCGCGACGCAGCGCAGCAAATGGAATGCCCCTCAAAGCGAAAAAGGGCCGCCCGTGAGGGCGACCCTATTTTAGAAAGCTTAGTTAAACGCTGCGATCAATCTTCGTATTCTGGCAGTGTTTCCAGCTTGCCTTCAGTGCTGTCCACATAGATGCGGAAGTCATTTGCGTCGCCATTGCGGACCAACTGCAGCTCTTCAAAAGAAAGCTTCACAGTGTGTTCGCCCATGCCGAGGAAGCCACCGATATCTGCAAGAACGTGAGTGATCTTGCCGCTGTCATCAACGATCAGCTCGTCGATTTCACCAATATCTTCGTCTTCCATGCCGTAAATGCGGGCACCTTCCAGATCGTCAGCGGTCATTTCTGTCCACTCAACGTCAGCGTAATTTTCACGCTCGACCGCTGGGCGGGTCAGCAAGTCACGCTCAACTGTGTTTTCAGTAGCAACAACAGCTTCTTTGGTCTCTGCTTCTGCGTTCGCAGCCATTTCTTCTGTCTTGGCTTCGGCGTCAGCGGCCATCTCTTCAGTTTTCGCTTCAGCGTTCTCGGCCATTACTTCGGTTTTGGCTTCTGCATTTTCAGCCGCAACTTCGGTTTTGACTTCGGCGCTCTCAGCTACTTGTTCAGTTTTCATTTTAGCTTCGTTTGCGTCAGCTTCCATGTTGCGCTCAAACGCAGGAGACTGCTCGAGCATTTCTTTGGATGTATTCACAACCAAGAAACGGTCGTCGGCATCGCCCTGCTCACGGACGATACGGATGTCGTCCATGGAAACAGCGATGTCACGCTCGCCTATGCCCAGAAAGCCACCGATGCCGAGGATAACAGCAGTGACGTTGCCGTCTTTGCTGACGATAATATCGTTGATTTCGCCGATATCATCCCACTCTTTTTCGGCGCCAGCTTCAATCTCGGCGTCGTTTTCGAATTCAGTTTCGGAGCTGTAGATCCGCATGCCGATCAGGTTCGACGCGAGGAAGTCGCTCTGCTCCAACGCGACAGTGCCGAACGCGCTTGCGTGTGCGTCGGCATAGGCTGCGCCACTCATGGTCAGAAGGACAGCTGTTGTGCTCAGAAAACGTTTCATCTTAAAACTCCTTGTACAGTTTCGCGTGGGTCTCACGCTGCTGTGAACCCAACCCGAAAAGGCGGTTAGAGTTCCGAAGTCTTGAAAAAAAATGAGTCCATTTGGCAGAGCCAAGCGCTTTGATGCGCTGCAGGGTATATAAAAGCAGGGGCGGATTATCGCTTTGCTAAATAGTCGTATAAAATGGCCCCTGTCTGAAGGCTCAATCGCAAGTAAGCTTTATCAGGCATCCTGATCCGTTGTCGGCAAAGCTTCGGCCAGCTCTTCGAATTGCTGACCTGACGCAACAACACAGGTCAGCCCAGTCGGCATCGTGACAGTGATCGTCCAGCTGCCCGTCTCGTCAGAGGCAAACACTTCAACAACTGAATTGTTTCCTCCCATGCCCATTGATTGCCGCGTCTCTCCATAGCCTTCCGCCAGCCGCAACACCACCTTCTCAAGTGGGGCGCAATTCTGGCTTTGGGCAGCGACATCTGTGGTGGTTGCCAATACGACAGCCGCCGCTGCGGTCAAGGCTGCCAGATGGAGGATTTTGATAGTACGGTGCATTGCAGTCTACCTTCTGTCCTGTGGCCCGGCCCTCGGTCATTGTGGCCCATCCGGAGTTTTCCGGCGACACGGTGGTGGCCTCATGTTTCTCGACTATTCACTCTACCCTCTATTGCGATCCAGCGACCTGCCGGAGCGCGGATTGGAGCAGAAACAACTTCCAAAACTTTGCGCCTGAAAATTGAAATAATGGTTAACGCTGCGTCCCGCCGTGTTTCGCCCCCACCGTTTCGCTGCACTGCGGCACATGATGGCTTGCAATAATCGGCAAGAAATGCCCCTTTGTCGCGCAATGATCAAACCTAGGACCTTCGCCATGACCAAACTCACACGCCCCCTGCGCTCGGTGCTCTACATCCCGGGATCAAAGCCACGCGCTCTCGAAAAAGCCCGCACGCTGGCCTGTGACGCGATCATTTTCGATCTCGAAGATGCAGTGACCCCCGAAGAAAAAGCCTCCGCGCGTGACATTCTGGCAGAAGCGCTGAAAACTGGCGGCTACGGTGCGCGCTTGCGGATCATCCGGATCAACGGGCTTGATACTGAATGGGGCGCCGATGACGCCCGCGCCGCCGCCGGGATGAAGCCGGACGCAATCTTGTTGCCGAAAGTCGGCAGCCCCGCCGATCTCGAAGCCCTCGCCGAACTGGTCGGTGACATCCCGCTTTGGGCGATGATGGAAACACCAGCCGCCATGCTGAACGCGCCCGCAATCGCCGCCCACCGCCAGTTGCAAGCGATGGTTATGGGCACCAACGATCTTGCCAAAGACTTGCAAACCCGGTTCCGCCCCGACCGCCTGCCGTTGATGGCCGGTTTAGGACTGTGCCTGCTGGCCGCCAAATCCCAAAATATCGCCATTATCGACGGCGTCTATAACGCCTTCAAGGACGATGCAGGTCTGCAAGTTGAATGTGATCAGGGCCGTGATATGGGCTTTGACGGCAAAACACTGATCCATCCGGCGCAACTCGACGTGGCCAACGCCGCCTTCTCACCCTCCCAGGACGAGGCCGACCTCGCCCGCCGCCAGATCGCCGCTTACGAAGCAGCGCAGGCAGGTGGCCAAGGTGTTGCGGTGGTTGATGGCCGCATCGTTGAGAATCTTCATGTTGCCACAGCCCGCGAAACTCTGGCAAAGCTTGACGCTATCGCATCCCTCACCGCGGAGTGACCATGACCCTACTTGTACTCGGACTGATCCTGTGGATCGGCGCCCATTGGCTGAGCCGCCTCGCCCCCGCCCTGCGCGATCAAATGGGCAAAGCTGGCAAAGGACTGGTGGCGGTTTTGATCGTTGCCGGTCTCATACTGATGATCCTCGGCTATCGTGGCGCAGACTATATCGACGTCTGGACCCCGCCCGCCTTCTTTATCCATATCAACAACGCGCTCATGCTTCTCGCGCTTTGGGTTTATGGCTCCAGTGCTGCCAAAGGCGCAAAGGCCTGGCCGGCCTACAAGACCCGCCATCCGCAGCTGCTGGCCGTAAAAATCTGGGCATTGGCACACCTGCTGGTCAACGGTGATCTGGCTTCGATCGTGCTTTTCGGCACGCTTCTGGCTTGGGCCATCGGCTCGGTCATCTTAGTCAACCGCGCCGAGCCGAACTGGACACCCCCTGCCCGCGCAGGCCGCCCTACTTATATCCGCCTGATCGTCATCTCACTGGTCATGTTCGCCATTATCGCAGGCATCCACCTGCTGCTCGGCGTCTCGCCTTTCCCCCGCTAAAGCTGCAAGGCCCCGCTAAGCTATAAGGACTGCCATGAAACTCTATCGCTTCCTCTCCGAAGAAGACACATCCGCGTTCTGCCATAAGGTCACGGACGCCCTTAACAAAGGCTGGGAGCTTTACGGCACGCCAACCCAAACCTGGGATCATACAGCAGGCATCATGCGCTGCGGCCAAGCCGTGACCAAAGAGGTTGAAGGCACCTATACGCCAGACACCAAGCTCGGAGCACACTGATGGGAAAAACCAACCCGGGCAGGTTTTTCGAAGACTACCGCATCGGTGACGTCCTCTCCCACGCGGTGCCCCGCACCGTGGGGGGCGGCGAACGCGCACTCTACCACATGCTTTATCCGGCCCGTCACGCGCTCTATTCTTCTGATGAATTTGCAAAATCCTGTGGCCTCGTTTCCAGCCCGCTGGATGATCTGATCAACTTCCACGTGGTCTTTGGCAAAACAGTCCCCGATGTCTCGCTTAACGCTGTGGCCAACCTCGGCTATGCCCAAGGCCGCTGGCTGCTGCCGGTCTGGCCCGGTGACACGCTGCGCGCCGAGTCCGAAGTTATCGGCCTGAAACAAAACTCCAACGGCAAGACCGGCGTGCTTTATGTGCGCACCACAGGCCTTAACCAAAATGATGAAGCTGTGCTGGAATATGTCCGCTGGGTCATGGTCCGCAAACGCGATGAAACCGCTCCAGCCCCCGAAACTGTGATACCGGACTTGCCCACCACCGTTGCCGCCGATCAATTAGTCGTGCCCGAGGGCTTGGACTTCACCAACTATGATTTTACCCTTGCGGGCGAACCGCACCGCTGGGGGGATTATGAGATCGGCGAGCAGATCGACCACGTTGACGGCGTCACGATAGAGGAGGCCGAACACATGATGGCCACCCGCCTGTGGCAGAACACAGCCAAGGTCCATTTCGACACCTCAGCCCGTCCCGATGGCAGTCGCCTGATCTATGGTGGTCACGTCATCTCGATGGCGCGTGCGCTATCTTTTAACGGCCTGGCCAATGCGCAAATGATCGTGGGGATCAACGCCGGCGCCCATGCGAACCCCTGCCTCGCCGGCGACACGGTTCGCGCATGGTCCGAGGTTCTCGACAAAGCCGAAACCGATGCGCCCGGCGTCGGCGCCATCCGCCTGCGCCTCGTCGCGACCAAAGGCGGCGCCCCTTTCGCCTTGAAAGACGACAAGGGCAAGTACCTCCCCGAGGTCCTGCTAGACCTCGACTATTGGGCGCTGATCCCGACATGAACCGGCAGCTTATCGGCTGAATTCTGCGCAGGTCTTCTGTTTTTGAGCCAGAACATCCAATCCCGCCTCACAACAGGCGGGACTATCGGCCATAATAGACAGGCCCAAACACGCTCCCCCCTGCAAAAACGCGGATTTGTGATCACAAGAATTTTGCGTGTGATCACAAATGCCACTTTGCACTGGAAATCCTTTCTAAACTGCGAAAAGCTCAAATCGATCCATAAGACTCACACGCCGCGTGGCTGTGACCTTGAACCAAACACGGGACCGATTTGCGATGAACATCCATGAGTATCAGGCCAAAGCCCTCCTTCGCAGCTATGGCGCACCGGTGTCCGATGGCCGTGTCGTTATGAAGGCAGAAGACGCGAAATCCGCCGCAGGAGAGATGGACGGCCCGCTCTGGGTGGTCAAAGCCCAGATCCACGCAGGTGGCCGCGGCAAGGGTAAGTTCAAGGAAGCGGACGCAGGCGACAAAGGCGGCGTGCGCCTGACCAAATCGGTTGAGGAAGCCGCCGAAGAAGCCAAGAAGATGCTCGGCCGCACATTGGTCACGCACCAGACCGGCCCGGCAGGCAAGCAGGTCAACCGCATCTATATCGAAGACGGCTCCGGCATCGAAAAAGAACTCTACCTTGCCCTGCTCGTCGACCGTCAGACCAGCCGCGTCTCCTTTGTATGCTCCACCGAAGGCGGCATGGACATTGAAGAAGTCGCCGATGCGACACCTGAAAAAATCCTGTCCTTCTCCGTTGATCCGGCCACCGGCTACCAAGCCTTCCACGGCCGCCGCATCGCTTTCACGCTGGGTCTCGAAGGCAAGCAGATCAAACAGTGCGTCACCCTGATGGGCCAGCTTTACAAAGCCTTCATGGAAAAAGACATGGAGATGCTGGAGATCAACCCGCTGATCGTCACCGATGGCGGCGATCTTAAGGTACTCGACGCCAAGGTCAGCTTTGACGGCAACGCGATGTACCGCCACAACGACATTGCCGAGCTGCGCGACACTACCGAAGAAGACCCCAAAGAGCTCGAAGCTTCCAAGTATGACCTGAACTACATCGCACTCGACGGTGAAATCGGTTGCATGGTGAATGGAGCGGGCCTCGCGATGGCGACGATGGACATCATCAAGCTCTACGGTGCCGAGCCTGCCAACTTCCTCGACGTCGGCGGCGGCGCGACCAAAGAAAAGGTCACCGAAGCCTTCAAGATCATCACCTCCGACCCACAGGTCAAAGGCATTTTGGTCAATATCTTTGGTGGCATCATGCGCTGTGACGTCATCGCCGAAGGCGTTGTCGCTGCGGTGAAAGAAGTCGGCCTGAAAGTGCCACTGGTTGTCCGCCTCGAAGGCACCAATGTGGCCGAAGGCAAGGCGATCATCAACAACTCCGGTCTGGATGTCATTGCCGCCGACGATCTTAAAGACGGCGCCCAGAAGATTGTGAAAGCAGTCAAAGGGTGAGCGCTGCACCGCGACATCGTCGCGGTCGGATCGCTTCACCGGAGCGGTCCGAAAAGCCGACGCCCATCGCGCAAGCGGTGGGCGGGACAGAGCGGGGCACTATGTTTTTCCTTTTAGGAGGGACGCATCCATGACGAAATCACCCATGACCGAACCCACAAAATCTTCGCCAATCCTCGCAGGTCTCGCCCTTTTGGGCGCAGGGCTGCTGGTTCGCCAATGGCAGCCGCGTGCGCTGGAACTGCCCGAACCGGGCAATCACGGCTCGCGCGATGGTGGCCTGCGCCGTGCTGCCCGCAAGTCGCGGGACGGTCTGGCAAAGGTCTTGCCTGGCAACCTCACCGGTTCCATCGCCCGCTCGCTGATGGTCATGGGCGCGGGGCTTATTCTTGTGCGCGCATTGGACGAATTGGTCGAAGACCAGGACGCATTGTTCTGATGGCTGCCCTGACACATATCTCCACGATCCGTCGCCTGCTGTTCGGTTCTGCCGTGCTGCTGGCGGCTGTTCCGGCATTGGCCGCGGCTGATGCGGGCGCAGATGTGGCGATCAGCACCTTCAACGCGTGGTGCTTCAAAGCAGGCCAGACCGAAACAAAGGCCCGCGATAATATGCAGGCCGATACTGCACCCTTCAAGCTCAGCTTCTGGGACGACAGTCTTGAGCCGCGCCCCGACGCTGCCCCACGCGGCGTCGAGCGGCGTTGCGAAGTCTCCTTCGCTGGCGACCACACCGCAACCGCCATCGCAGCACTGCAGACCCAGATGGCAACACCACCCAAGTTCGGCACCACCATTGCCCTGCCCGACACCCATAGCGCCCAGAACGGCACCGCGCTGATCGAAGGTCGTGAACTGCTGCGCGGTCGCGTGGCTGTTGTGCATGTCGGCACCCGCGACACCGCTGCTGGCACAGTTGAGACATTCATGACTGTGGACCGTCTCTATGACGGCCTCGGCCTCCCGGAAAAGTAGCGGGCGCGCACAAGTTTACGCGGATAGCACAATACGCCGTTCGTCACCGACACAAGATCAATCGCTCCGCAGGCCTGAGGGCCTTCCGGCGCACCAAGGAACACAAAGAGGAACACTACATGGCCGTACTCGTCGACGAAAACACCAAGGTAATCTGTCAGGGCCTTACCGGCTCGCAGGGCACCTTCCACACCGAACAGGCCATCGCTTACGGCACCAAAATGGTTGGCGGCGTGACCCCCGGCAAGGGCGGTCAAACCCACCTCAACCTGCCGGTCTTCAACTCGGTCCATGAAGCCAAACACATGACCCAAGCCAATGCTTCGGTCATCTATGTGCCACCGCCCTTCGCTGCGGATTCGATCCTCGAGGCGATCGACGCTGAAATGGAACTGATTGTTTGCATCACCGAAGGCATTCCGGTGCTCGACATGATGCGCGTCCAGCGCGCGCTTGAAGGCTCCAAGTCCCGCCTGATCGGCCCCAACTGCCCCGGCGTTATTACACCCGACGCTTGCAAAATCGGCATCATGCCCGGCCACATCCACAAGCGCGGCTCCTGCGGCGTGGTCTCGCGCTCCGGCACACTCACCTATGAGGCGGTCAAGCAGACCACCGATATGGGCCTCGGCCAGTCCTCTGCTGTCGGCATCGGCGGCGACCCGATCAAAGGCACCGAGCATATCGACGTGCTTGAAATGTTCCTCGCGGACCCCGAGACCCAGTCGATCATTATGATCGGTGAAATCGGCGGCTCCGCCGAAGAAGACGCGGCACAGTTCCTCGCCGACGAGAAGAAAAAGGGCCGCTGGAAGCCAACTGCTGGTTTCATCGCGGGCCGCACAGCGCCTCCCGGCCGCCGCATGGGCCACGCAGGCGCGATTGTCGCTGGCGGCAAAGGCGGCGCCGAGGACAAGATTGAAGCGATGCGTGCCGCTGGCATCATCGTCGCCGACAGCCCCGCAACACTGGGCGAAGCGGTGAAAGAAGCGATCGAGAAGTCCGCTTCTTAATGGAAACAGCCGCCGCCCCCAGTGCTTTCAGCCCACTCGGGTTAAAGCACCGCATCGCGACCTCGGGTCTTGCCGGACCCGTGGGCGCAGTGCGGGGGCGGCTGCGCGCTATGCGTGAATTATTGCATCCCGAACTCGCACTGCTTTACCGCGAAGATGCAATGATGGACGCTGTACTGGAACGGCTTATCCAGCCTGATTGGAACTGCCTCGATGTCGGCGCGCATCTGGAGTCGGTGTTCTACAAGCTTACCCAACTCGCCCCCAAAGGCACCCATGCAATGGTCGAGGCGAGCCCCGGCAAAGCCCAGATGCTGCGGGGCCGCGTGGTAGAGCGCCGCGTGGCTGCACGCCGTCTTGATGATCTACTGGGGCCGGACGCTCAGGTTGATTTCATTAAAATCGACGTGGAAGGATTTGAATTTCCCGCCCTGCGCGGGGCCGAAGCGCTGCTGCGCCGCTGCCGCCCGCTCATCTTGTTTGAAGCAGGCGCCGTGGCAGACACCGACATCGCAGACAGCGACGATCGCGCGCTGTTTGAATGGCTGACCCAGACAATGGGCTATGACATCTACGCCACCTTCGATCTCTACTATAACCGCCGTCCCATCACAGCTGACCAGTTCAACAGCTACCGCACCTACCCTTTTCTCGCATTCAACTACTTTGCCCTGAGCGCGGACAAGACCCCCACACAGCGTCCCGCTAATCGTGTCGACTGAAAGGCATATCCAATGACCGACCACCCCGCCAACGACCAGTTCCACGCCTCTTCCTTTTTGGAGGGCGAGAACGCCGATTACCTCGAAGCGATGTATGCGCGTTACGCGGACGACCCCGGCGCGGTAGACGAAGCATGGCAAGCGTTCTTCAAGGCAATGGGCGATGACGGTCAAACCGCAAAGGCCGAGGCTGCAGGCCCGTCATGGGCGCGCCGCGACTGGCCGCCAACACCCGATGGCGACATCATGGGCGCGTTGACAGGTGTCTGGCCGACCCCGCCCGAGGACGCGAGAGCCGCAGGCGAAAAGATCAAAGCCAAGGCTGCTGAAAAGGGCGTTGAAGTTTCCGATGAGGATCTGCGTCAGGCCGTGATGGACAGCATCCGCGCCTTGATGTTGATCCGTGCATACCGGATTCGCGGCCACCTCGCGGCTGATCTGGACCCGCTCGGCATGCGTGAAACCGGCAATCTGCCCGAGCTTGACCCCAAGTCCTACGGCTTCACCGCCGCGGACATGGAACGCCCGATCTTCATCGACAACGTGCTTGGCCTTGAGATTGCGACGATGAAACAGATCGTCGACATCGTGCGCCGCACCTATTGCGGCACCTTTGCGCTGCAATACATGCACATCTCCGACCCTGAACAATCCGCTTGGCTGAAAGAGCGTATCGAAGGCTTGGGCAAGGAAATCGAATTCACCCAGAATGGCCGCAAGGCGATCCTGTCGAAGTTGGTCGAGGCCGAGGGCTTCGAAAAGTTCCTGCACGTCAAATATATGGGCACCAAACGGTTCGGTCTTGATGGTGGTGAAAGCCTCGTGCCGGCGATGGAGCAGATCATTAAGCGCGGCGGCCAGTTGGGCGTTAAGGATATCGTCATCGGCATGCCGCACCGTGGCCGTTTGTCGGTGCTGGCCAACGTGATGCAAAAACCCTACCGCGCGATCTTCAACGAGTTTCAGGGCGGCAGCTTTAAACCCGAAGACGTCGATGGCTCGGGCGATGTGAAGTACCACCTCGGTGCCTCCTCGGACCGTGAGTTTGACGGCAACTCGGTGCACTTGTCGCTAACCGCCAACCCTTCCCACCTTGAAGCGGTCAACCCCGTGGTCATCGGTAAGGTCCGCGCCAAGCAGGACCAGCTGAACGACAAGGACCGCACCGCCGTCATGCCTATCTTGCTACACGGCGACGCCGCCTTTGCAGGTCAGGGCGTTGTGGCCGAGTGTTTTGCGCTTTCAGGCCTCAAGGGGCACCGCACTGGCGGCACCATGCATATCGTGGTGAACAACCAGATTGGTTTCACCACCGCACCGCATTTCAGCCGCTCGTCGCCCTATCCTACCGACAACGCGCTGGTCGTTGAGGCGCCGATCTTCCACGTCAACGGCGACGATCCCGAAGCTGTGGTCCACGCCGCCAAAGTGGCCACCGAATTCCGCCAGAAGTTCCACAAAGACGTGGTTATCGATCTGATCTGCTACCGTCGCTTTGGTCACAACGAAGGCGACGAGCCGATGTTTACCAATCCGGTGATGTACCAAAAGATTAAAGGCCACAAAACCACGCTCAGCCTTTATACCGACCGCCTGGTCAAGGATGGCCTCATCCCCGAAGGCGAGATCGAGGACATGAAGGCCGCGTTTCAGGCCCGTTTGAACGAGGAATTCGAAGCCGGTAAGGAATACCGCCCCAACAAGGCCGACTGGCTGGATGGCAAATGGTCACATCTCGACCGGATGAAGGAAAAGAAATACCAGCGCGGCAAAACTGCGATCAAACCGGAAACGATGGAAGAAATCGGGCGCGCACTCAGCACCGCACCCAAGGGCTTCCCCGCGCATAAAACCATAACACGTCTGCTTGACGCGAAGGGAGAAATGTTCTCCAGCGGTACGGGCTTTGACTGGGCCACTGCCGAGGCGATGGCGTTCGGGTCCTTGCTCACCGAAGGCTACAAAGTCCGGCTGTCCGGTCAGGACAGTTCTCGCGGGACATTCAGCCAGCGCCATTCGGCCCTGATCAACCAGAAAAATGAAGAGCGCTACTACCCCCTCAACCACATCCGTGAGGGTCAGGCCGAATACGAAGTCATTGACTCGATGCTCAGCGAATACGCGGTTCTTGGTTTCGAGTACGGCTACTCGCTGGCCGAGCCCAACGCCCTGACCCTGTGGGAAGCGCAGTTTGGTGATTTCGCCAATGGCGCGCAGATCATGTTTGACCAGTTCATCAGTTCGGGCGAGAGCAAGTGGCTGCGGATGTCCGGCCTCGTCTGCCTGATGCCCCACGGGCACGAAGGCCAAGGGCCGGAGCACTCGAGCGCCCGTCTGGAGCGGTTCCTGACCATGTGCGGCGGGGACAACTGGATCGTCGCCAACTGCACGACGCCCGCGAACTACTTCCACATCCTGCGCCGCCAGTTGCATCGCGGCTATCGCAAGCCGCTGATGCTGATGACGCCTAAGTCGCTGCTGCGCCACAAGATGGCGGTCAGCAACGCCGAGGAATTCACCACCGGTTCCTCCTTCCACCGCGTGTTGTGGGACGACGCGCAGCAGGGCAACTCCGACACCAAACTGGTCGCGGATGACAAGATCAAGCGGGTGGTGATGTGTTCGGGCAAGGTCTACTATGACCTGCTCGAAGAGCGGGATGCCCGTGGTATTGACGACATCTACCTGCTGCGGTTCGAACAGTTCTACCCCTTCCCCGCGCAATCTGCGGTCAAGGAACTTGAGCGTTTCAAATCCGCCGAAATGGTCTGGTGTCAGGAAGAGCCCAAGAACCAAGGCGCATGGACCTTTATCGAACCCAATATCGAATGGGTTCTGGGCCGCATCAAAGCCAAACATAACCGCCCCGATTACGCTGGCCGCGCCACTGCCGCCTCACCCGCCACGGGTCTGGCAAGCCAGCACAAAGCCCAACAAGCAGCTCTCATCGACGACGCGCTGACACTCAAAGGAAACTAACCCATGACTGAAGTACGTGTGCCCACCTTGGGCGAATCCGTGACCGAGGCAACCGTGGCGACATGGTTCAAACAACCCGGCGATACCGTCGCAGTCGATGAGATGCTCTGCGAATTGGAAACCGACAAGGTCACCGTCGAAGTGCCCAGCCCTGTGGCTGGCACCCTGTCGGAGATCGTCGCCGCCGAAGGTGAAACCGTTGGCGTTGATGCTCTGCTGGCCAGCATTTCCGAAGGCGACGCAGGCACCACCACGGCCCCCAAAGCCAAAGAAGCTGCCGAAGATTCTGAGGCCGCGAGCCAGTCTGACCGCGCGGCAGAGCCGTCCAAATCCGTCGATGCGGGTTCGGAAGACATCAAACCGCGCAAAGGCGGCGAAGCTGTCGACGTGATGGTCCCTACCTTGGGCGAATCCGTGACCGAAGCCACCGTCAGCACCTGGTTCAAAAAGGTCGGTGACACCGTCGCGCAGGATGAGATGCTCTGCGAGTTGGAAACCGACAAGGTCAGCGTCGAGGTCCCAGCGCCTGCCGCTGGTGTCCTGACCAAGATCATCGCCGAGGAAGGCAGCACTGTCGAAGCGTCCGGCAAACTCGCCGTGATCACCTCTGGCGACGGCGCCGCTGCGGCCTCCACCGCACAGGAAAGCGCGCCTGCACCCGCAGCAGCGCAATCCGGCTCGGGCAAGGACGTCGAAGACGCGCCTTCCGCCAAGAAAGCCATGGCCGAAGCCGGTCTCAGCCGCGATCAGGTCACTGCCTCGGGCCGCGACGGTCGTGTGATGAAAGAAGATGTGGCCAAGGCTATCGCCGCAGGCGCCTCGGCCGCTAAAACCGAGCAAAAGCCCGCAGCACCTCGCGCGCCTTCTGCCGCCAACGACCAGTCCCGCGAAGAGCGCGTCAAGATGACCCGCCTCAAGCAGACCATGGCGCGCCGTCTGAAAGAAGCCCAAAACACCGCCGCGATCCTGACCACCTTCAACGAGGTCGACATGACCGAGGTGATGGGAATCCGGAATGAATACAAAGACCAGTTCGAGAAAAAGCACGGTGTGCGTTTGGGCTTTATGTCCTTTTTCACCAAAGCCTGCTGCCATGCCCTGAAGGAAATCCCTGAGGTCAACGCAGAGATCGACGGCACCGACATCATCTACAAAAACTACGTCCACATCGGTGTCGCCGCTGGCACCCCCACCGGCCTCGTAGTGCCGGTGATCAAAGACGCCGATTCGATGTCCTTCGCCGAGATCGAAAAGGCCGTGAATGCCATGGGCAAAAAGGCCCGTGACGGCAAGCTGACCATGGCCGACATGACCGGCGGCACCTTCACCATCTCCAACGGCGGCGTCTACGGCTCGCTGATGACAGCGCCGATCCTGAACCCGCCACAGTCCGGCATCCTCGGCATGGCGAAAATTCAGGACCGCGCCATGGTAATTGGCGGCGAAATCGTCATCCGCCCGATGATGTATATCTCGCTCAGCTATGACCACCGGATCATCGACGGTAAAGGCGCCGTGACCTTCCTCGTACGGGTCAAGGAAATGCTCGAAGATCCACGCCGTCTGTTGATGGATCTGTAAAAACGCCGCAGGCCGGACCACCCTCCGGCCTGCACACCACGCGACAGCGCGTCGCCAACTCGCGCCCCGCCCGACCGCAGACCAGACAGTCTAACCCGCCCGCGAAGCAAACATATTGTTGCGCTATTTGCCCAAAGGTCGGACACTCCGAACTACAGCCTTCTGCACGACGCCGGAATTCGGGCGACCCTACCCGCCCCCAATCTCAAGGACCCCGCCATGACCGAAACAACCATTCTTGCCGCCTATGGCCTTCTGGTCATGCTCACCGTCCTGATCCAGGTCCTCGGTGCCACGCGCCAACTCTCGATGGGCTATCTTATGTCGTCGCGCGACGAGACGCGCAGCATGACTGGCATGACTGCCCGCGTCGCCCGAGCCCTCGACAATTCAGTCGTTGCCATGGCCCTCTTTGCGCCCGCAGTCTTGATCCTCGTACTGCTCGACCGGACCAACGCCACCACCTTGCTTTGCGCCCAAGTGTTCCTGATTGCCCGCATCATCTATCTGCCTGTTTACGCCATGGGCGTCCCAACAATCCGCACACTGGCGTGGCTTGCAGGCTTCATCGCGACGGCCTTCCTCTATTTTCTCGCCCTCTAACCCCCCCCGTCGCCGCCAATTCGGAACGCGACGGCTTGCCTGTGGGTTACCTCCTGAACGGCACAGCAAAGGACCCCGCACCATGCAAATGATCTGTCACCACCTGATCACCGACTTCGACGCCTGGAAGGCCGCTTTCGACGCCGACGACGAAGCCCGCCGCGCTGCCGGCCTAAGCGTCCTGCAAGTCTGGCGCGACAAACATGATGGAAAACATGCGTTTTTCCTGCTGCAAGTGAACGACCGCGACCGCGCCCAAGCATGGATCGACCGCTCCGACGCGCTCACCTCCGACGACAAAGGCACCGTCACCCAAGCTACCGCCTATTTTGTCGAAACCGCTTGAAAGCATGACCCCTGAACTCACCGCCCTGACCCTCGCCGCTCTGCTGCAAATCGGTCAATTCGCGCTCTACGCGATCCCCGCAAACCTAGAACTCGGCTCCGGATACACGATGTCGGCCCGCGACCGTGACCCTACGCGACAACTCTCCGAACGCACCGCCCGTTTGGGTCGGGCGTTCGACAACCATTTCCAAGGCCTGATCCTCTTCGCTATCGCCGTAGCGGTCATCCAGATGTCCGCGCAAAACTCCGGCTTTACCGCAGCCTGCGCATGGATCTACCTCATCGCCCGCATCGCCTACGTCCCGGCATACGCGCTTGGTTTGCGCCCGCATCGCTCGGTGATCTGGTTCATCGGCCTCATGGCCACCACCGCCATGCTCATCGCCGCCCTCTTTTGAGCTTCATTTGGCCCTGCAAACTCCGGGGGGGAGGCGCTTGCGCCGGCGGGCAACGCCCCCTACCTTGCGGGCAGAATACCGGGCCTTAACCTTCGCAAACCCGCATGATACAGACCGCCAAAACACCCAAAGGAGACCCCCATGTCCAGCTATGATGTCATCGTGATCGGCTCCGGCCCCGGCGGCTATGTCGCCGCCATCCGCTGTGCGCAACTGGGCCTGAAAACCGCCTGCGTCGAAGGCCGCGAAACTCTTGGCGGCACCTGCCTTAACGTCGGTTGCATCCCCTCCAAGGCGCTGCTCCACGCCACCCATATGTTGCATGAAGCCGAACATAACTTCGCAGAAATGGGCCTGAAAGGAAAATCGCCGTCCGTCGACTGGAAGCAGATGCTGAGCTACAAGCAATCCACCATCGACACCAATACCAAAGGCATCGAATTCCTGTTCAAAAAGAACAAGATCGATTGGCTCAAAGGCTGGGGCTCGGTGCCTGAAGCCGGCAAGGTCAAAGTCGGAGACGAGGTCCACGAGGCCAAAAACATTATCCTCGCCTCCGGCTCCGAGCCCGCCACCCTGCCCGGCATCGAAGTCGATGAAAAGATCATCGTCACCTCCACCGGAGCTTTGGAACTGGGCAAGGTGCCGCGCAGCATGGTGGTGATCGGCGCAGGTGTGATCGGGCTTGAATTGGGCAGCGTTTATGCCCGCCTCGGCGCCGAGGTGACCGTGATCGAATACCTCGACGCGATCACCCCCGGTATGGACCCCGAAGTGCAGAAGACCTTCCAGCGGATGCTTAAAAAGCAGGGGCTGAACTTCGTCATGGGTGCTGCCGTGCAAAAAGCCGAAGCCGCCAAGACCAAAGCCAAGGTCAGCTACAAACTGCGCAAGGACGATAGCGAACATGAGGTCGAAGCCGATGTCGTGCTCGTCGCCACGGGTCGCAAACCCTATACCGAAGGCCTCGGCCTCGACAAACTGGGCATCGAGATGACCAAGCGCGGCCAGATCGCCGTGAACGACCACTGGGAAACCTCGGTCAAGGGCATCTACGCCATCGGCGATGTGATCGAAGGCCCGATGTTGGCCCACAAAGCCGAAGACGAGGGCATGGCAGCGGCAGAGGTCATCGCAGGCAAGCATGGCCACGTGAATTACGGCGTGATCCCTGGCGTCATCTATACCCATCCCGAGGTCGCCAACGTCGGCGAAACCGAAGCCACTCTCAAAGAAGCGGGCCGCGCGTATAAGGTCGGGAAATTCAGCTTTATGGGCAACGCCCGCGCCAAGGCCGTATTTGCGGGCGACGGTTTCGTGAAAATCCTCGCTGACAAGGAAACCGACCGCATTCTGGGCTGTCACATCATCGGCCCCGGTGCGGGTGATCTGATCCACGAAGTTTGTGTTGCGATGGAGTTCGGTGCCTCAGCCCAAGACCTCGCGATGACCTGCCACGCCCACCCGACCTACTCCGAGGCGGTACGCGAAGCTGCCCTCGCCTGCGGCGCTGGCGCGATCCACATGTGATTTAGAGTATTGAGGCGGAGTTTCTCCGCCTCAATCTGCCCACCCGACGCAGGGCGGGCTTACCACATCGTCTTGGCAGCCCGCGCGCCCCATGCTGCGTCATAGGCCTGCCCGCCCTGGTCACCTTGACTGACTTCGCTAAGTATCTCGCCCGCTGTGGGCAGATCGGCGCTCTCGTCTTTGCCTGACCAAGTCCCCGCCCGCATCAGCGCCCGCGCACATTGCGAATAGACCTCGGCCACCGAAATTAAGATTACCGTCGCAGGCTGCCGCCCAGCCTTCTCAAACCGCGTCCGCATCTCGGCATCGTCAGTCAGATAAGCCGTGCCGTTGATCCGCACGACGTTGTGCGACCCTGCCACCATAAACAGCAGCGATACCCGCCCGTCCGCAACAATATTGCGCAGCGAATCCAGCCGGTTGTTGCCACGCCAATCGGGCATGGCGAGGGTCTGTGGGTCTATCGTGGCTACCACTGGACCGTCATCGCCGCGCGGGCTGCAATCGGTGCCTTGTGGCCCGATAGTGCTCAACATGCAGAGCTTTGAGGCTTCAATCCATTGCGGTACAGCGGGGTTAGATGATCGGCAACCTTGCGGATCGCAGGCGCGGCTGGCACCCCATAGAGCGCCTCTAGCGCTGGAATTTCTTCAATTTTTCGCATCGGCGTGGGTCCATCCCGCCTCGGCCAGCAGCGCGTCCGAGGCTGTCTCGACCTCAGCCTCCAACCGCTTCATAAAGGCGTCCTTACTCAGTCCCGGTTCGATCGGCGCGAGAAACTCCACCACCGCCACTCCGGGCCGGCGGTACAGCCCGCGACGCGGCCAGAAGTAACCTGCGTTGGTCGCCACAGGCACACAAGTCTGACCCAACTGGTCATAGAGCACCGCCGTGCCAACCTTATAGGGCACGCTGATCCCCGGTGCGACGCGGGTACCTTGGGAATAGATCACGATCTGGCCGGGTTCCAGTTCGCCGGCCTTAACGTCAGCCATCATCTTGGTGATCGCCTTACCGCGCTTGCCGCGATCAACGGCGATCATTTGCATGCGCTTGGCATACTGGCCAATCACCGGCGTCCACAAGATCTCGCGCTTCATGATGAATTTGGCCCGCGGCAAGGCGTGAAAGATCATCATGATGTCCAGAAATGACTGGTGCTTCGCTGGCACCAGAACCGCGCCTTGCGGGACTTCCCCGCGCACTTCGCAGCGCAAGCCGATCAACCAGCGCGCCGTCCACATGCACCATGCGGAATAGGCTTTGCACGCGGCATAGGCACCCCGCTTCGAGAACATCGCCCAAGGCGCATAGAGCAGCCCGACAACGGGCATCGCGATGGTCGCCTGCATAATGTACAGAATTGACCGTATCCATTGCAGCATCAGCTCAACTCCCCAAGGGTGCGCCTCGCCGCGGCACCCGTCGCCGCAAAGGCCACCACACCCGACAGCAGCGGAACGAACACCGGCAATATCCAGTGCCAGCCCTGAAAGCGCACACCTGTCAAAAATCCGGCATCCGATTGCGCACCGGGCAAAAGCAACACCGCGAACATCGCAAGCACAGTCCCCACGGCAGCGCCCGAAAGCGCACGCAAGGTAAAGCGCCGGATGAAGGCTTGCGCGATATACCGGTCGGTCGCCCCGACCAGCCTCAGCACCGCGATCACCTGCGCATTGGCCGACAGGGCCGCATTCGCAGCCAAGGTGATCATCGCCGCAACGGTCGCCGTGATCAGCAGGATCAGCACCCAACCTAACAGCCGCAACCGCGACGCGGCCTGCACCAAGGGCAGCCGCCAACGGCCGTGATCGTCCAGAATAGCCCCCGGCACCTCGGCTGAAAGCCGCAACCGCAAACCAGCAGGATCAAGACCATTGTCGTCTTCGAGCACTTCGATCAACTGCGGCACCGGCAATTGATCAAGCTTCAGGTCCGGTCCGAACCACGGGGCCAGCAATTCCTGCTGCTCTTCCATGGTCAAGGCCCGCGCTTTCGCAACACCCTTTGTGGTCTCCAGAATGCGCAGCGCGGCTTCGGTCTGGGCGGCACGCTGATCCAGTGGCGCCACAATGCGGATGGTCGCGGTACGCCCCAACTCATCACCCCATCGTTGTGCCAAACGGCCCGATGCCAAAGACAGCGCCAGTGCAAAAACCGCCAGAAATGCCATCGCCGCTGCCGCAAACAGGGTCAGTTGCGCGGTAAAACCCGAAGGCGGCACCACACGGTCGGCCTGTTTGTCACCTGCCCGCAGGGCTTGCAAAACTTTGAGGTCCAGCTTCACAGGTCTGCCCCCGCCAGTTGCACGCGCCGATTGGCGATCCGCAAAACCCGCGCCTGCACATGCGCCTTGGTGGCGCGGATCAGGCTCAGGTCATGGGTGGCGATCAACACAGTCTTGCCCATCTTGTTCAATTCGATCAGCAGCCGCAGCAAACGTTGGGACATTTCCCAGTCGATGTTGCCTGTCGGCTCATCGGCCAGCACCACATCCGGCGACATGATCACTGCTCGCGCCAGCGCGGCCCGCTGACGCTCTCCGCCCGACAGTTCTGCTGGCAGGGCATTGGCGCGGTTCGTCAGCCCGACCCACGACATTAATTCGTCAAGGTCAGCGCCCTCGGATGATCTGCCGGAAACGGTCAACGGCAGCTTGATATTTTCCGATACGTCAAGATGATCAAGGAACTTAACATCCTGATGCACCACGCCAACACGGCGGCGCACCATGGCGATGTCATCGCGGTCAAGCTCACGCACATCGGCGCCAAACACCCGAATATGCCCTGCTGTGGGCAGCAGGGCGCCATAGCAAAGCTTCATTAAAGTAGTCTTACCCGCCCCCGAAGGGCCGGTCAGAAAATGAAACGATCCTGCGGCCAGCTTGAGCGAAATATCCGATAGCAATTCACCGCCACCATAGCTGTAAGCCACATTTTCCAGCTCGATCACAAAAGCACCCCGCGAATGACGACCTGTTGTGCCTCAGCACCGCTCGGGTTTCAATGCACCACTTGAGCGCTTGCAGCCCAGATACTACTTTTCCTGTTGTATTCTAGGACATATGCTAAGGGTTAACGCCCGACGAGGGGCGAAAACAGAGACCAGGGATAGAAAATGCGGCTGACGTGTCCGAATTGTGATGCCCAATATGAAGTTCCGGACGAAGTCGTTCCGGAAGCGGGACGGGACGTTCAGTGTTCCAACTGCGGCCAAACGTGGTTCCAGCATCACCCCGACCATGCCCCTGCTGATGAGGACGATGCGCAGGTGGAACCCGATGCACCGGCACCGGACGAGGAAACTTCCCCGCCGCCACCGCCTGTGCGCCACGCGGAAGAAGCGCCCCAGCGCCGCCAGCTTGATCCCGCAGTTGCCGACATTCTGCGTCAGGAAGCCGAGGCCGAGCATGAGGCGCGCCGCAAACGCCAGTCCGAACCGTTGGAGAGCCAGCCAGATTTGGGCCTGGATACCGCAGACCAGCCCGAAGATGCGGCCCAAGCGAACCGCCGCTCGCTTGAGGCGCAAGAACGGATGGCCCGCATGCGCGGTGAAGCCGCGCCGGGTTCTGATGCTGCGGTCGCGGCGGTCTCCTCGCGCCGTGCCTTGCTGCCCGATATCGAAGAAATCAATTCCACCTTGCGCAAAGACGATGACCGTTCTTCGGGCGATGCCCATGTGCACGGCGCCGTTGATAGTGGTCTTAAGTCAAACCGCAGACGCGGCTTCTGGCTGGGGTTCTTGGTAATACTTGCCCTCGCGACCGTGTTGGCGCTGGTTTACACTAATGCGCCCAAACTGGCACAGATGGCACCACAGACCGATCCGTATCTTTCGTCCTTCGTCACTTGGGTTGACCAGACCCGTGTCACTCTCAACGGGCATGTGAAAAGTCTGCTGACGTGGCTTGAATCGATTGCCTCTCAATCAGACGGCTAACCTTCTGATTTTACGTGACCACCGTAAAACCTAGAAACGGTCCAGCAAGCGGTTGAGGTAGTCACGCTCCACCTCGGGCCGTGCAGTTTCGGCAGATCGGCGGCGTATCTCGTCTAGCAAACGGCGCGCGGTATCCGCCCCGTCCGGACCCTGACGGAAAGGTCCGTCCCCCGGCACATTTGAACTGGCACTGTCGTTTTTGCCACGCTCGCGCCCCAGCGGATCACGGTTACCGCTGCGGCGGTCGGACTCTGCAGTGCCTTGTCCCGGTTGGCGGCCTTGCGCTTCCTTGTCCATCGCTTCGCCGAGCGAGCGTATGCCTTCGCGCAGTGCATCCATGGCTTGGGCCTGATTATCAATTGCTTCGGCCAGATCACGGTTGCGGAGCGCCTGTTCGGCCTGATCCATTGCGCGTCCGGCGTCGTCCAATGCGTCGCGGGCTGCGTCGCCTTCCGGCGTGCCCCCGCCGGGTAGATTGCCCTGCTGGCGATTCAGCTCATCGCGCAAGGCCTGCTGACGCTCGGCCAGCCCTTGCTCGTCCGGCCCCTCGCCCGCTTGCGGTTGGCCGGATTGGCCATCTTGACCCTCGCCGTCCTGCCCTTGGCCCTCGCCGTTCTGGCCCTCATGGCTTTCGCCCTGACCCTGTCCGCCATTGCGCCCTTCGTTGCCCGCGCTTTCACCCGCACTGGCACCAGGGTTGAATTGCTCCTGCAAATCGCGGAACGCCTGATCGCTCAGCCCTTGTTGCTCGCGCAGGGTTTCTGAGAGCCCCTCCATCGCTTGCTCGCCCGGGTTGTTGCCACCCTGACCCTGCTGGCCTTGGGTAACGCGCATGTTTTCCATCATCTCCTGAAGCTCTTTAAGCGCCTGTTCGGCTTCGGCCATGCGGCCCTGCTCCATCAGCTCCTGAATATGGTCCATCATCCGTTGCAGATCATCCTGCGTCATCTGCATGGTTTCGCCCTGCGGCTGCTGTTGCCCGTCCTGTTCCTGATTTGCCTGCTGGTTCTGCAACTGCTTGAGATACTCTTCGGTGGCGCGGCGCATCTCGTCCATCAACTCGGCGATTTCTTCTTTCGATGCGCCATTCTTGATCGCCTCGTTCAACCGGTCCTGCGCCCGCCGCATCCGCTCCAGCGCGTCAGCCAACACACCCTCTTCCAGTTCAATCGCCAGCGCCCACATATCCTCGGCCAGCGCGTCCTGCGCTGTATCTTCCAAACCAAAACGGGCTTGGATCTCCAACCGTGAAATGATCTGGCGCAGGCGCAAGCTGGTTGTCTCGGAGCGGAACAAATCCTGCGGCTGATAGGACACCGCCCGCAAAACCTGTACCATCCGCGACGCGTTGGATTTAGACCACATCAAATCGCGCCGCATCTCGATCACTGCCGCTGCGGTCGGGTCAAAGAAACGTCGCCCCGGAAGAACCATCGCACTGGGTTCAGTCACCCCCTGCTGTTCGGCGGAATCAAGAACCTTCAGACTGATCTGCACCGGCAGGTTGGCCCATGGATGCTTTGAGAAGTCCTCAATGAGATTTTCCTCAAACGCCGCCCGGTCGCCAGAGATGGGTGTGGGCAGCGGCACCAGTATTTCGGGCCGCATATCCGGATCAACGGTCAAACCATAGCGTCGATCCACCGCCGCCAGATCGAGCATGATGCGGGCCTCTCCCGCCTCGACGCCATAATCGTCCTGCGCCGCAAAGGGCAATCGCATCTCGCCCAATGCCGCAGCAACTGGGACGCCCGTCAACCGCACCTGCGGCGGCGTGTCGGGTAGAGTGGTGACGTCCCAGACACGGCCCGAAGGCCCCGCAATCTCGATCGCGCCGGCCTGCACCACGGTAAAATCCTGCTGCGGATCAGATGCCGCAGGCACTTCGCCCGTACGCCCTGAGACGGTTTCCGCCAAGGTCAGCGCACCGACGTCGCCGTAAAACCGCAGGGTAATCAACGTGCCTTCCGGCAGGCTTAGCGCGCCTTCGGCCAAATCGTTGAGGTACAAGGTCGGTTTGCCGGTATAGCGCGGCGGTTCAGCCCAGCCTTCCCAGACGGGTCCGCTGACCAATCCTGTCCCGCCCGGCACCATCTCGGCAACCGAGGCGACGCGCCAGACCGAGCCAAAGACCAGCGCCATGACGAATGCTAAAACAGCAACAAATCGCAACGCATAAGGGTCGCGCCGTGCTACGCGCAAATCTGCAGGTACGGGTCGGGCCAAGGCGGCGCGGGCCATCATCCGCGCCTTATGTGCCCGCCAGACCGCCATCGAGGCATCGTCGCCATTGCCAATCGCCGCACTGTCCATCATCGCCTGTATCGGGCGGCCATGTAGGCTGTGGTCAAGCCGCGTCAGGGCCGCCGCGCGACTGGGAATACGAAAGTGGCGCAGCGCATAAACCAATGCCGCCAGCCCCGCGACCAACGCCAAAACCGCGCCAGCCCAAACCACCTCAAGCATCACCTGGTCCTGCAACCCCAGCATCAGGGCGGCCAGCACCAGCAAGGTTACGGTCAACAGCGGCCACAGGCTGGTCACAAGCGCCTCGGCCAGCATCCCCGCCCAAGTCAGCCGCAGCGGCCAGCGCAACTTTGCCAGCCCGCGCCGCATATCGTTCGGGGTATAAGAGGTCATTACCGGCGTCTCCCGCTGCCTGCTGGCACTACGCCATCATAGCCAAGGGGGAATGGTATCGCGATTTATCATTTCGTCAAAGGTCGGACGTGGGCGAATAACCGCAAATTGATCATCTTTCACCATCACTTCGGGGATCAGCGCACGCGAATTATACTCGCTGCTCATCACAGCGCCATATGCGCCCGCCGAGCGGAAGGCCACCAGATCACCCGCCACCAGGGGCGGCATCATGCGCTGCTTGGCGAAGGTATCACCGGATTCGCACACCGGCCCGACGATATCAATCGGCGCCTGCTCACCCCCTGCTTCAGGCTCGATCACCGGCACGATGTCATGCCAGGCATCATACATCGCCGGACGGATCAAATCATTCATCGCGCCGTCAAGTATCAGAAAATCGCGGCCCTCGCCGGATTTCACATAGATAACTTCGCTCACCATCAATCCGGCATTGCCTGCAATCAACCGGCCCGGCTCAATCTCGATCTCGCAACCCAGGTGCCCCAACGTCCGCTTGACCATCGCGCCGTAATCCGTCGGCAAAGGCGGTGCCGCATTGCTGCGCTCGTAGGGGATGCCCAGACCGCCGCCCAGATCAAGCCGCCGGATGTTATGCCCGTCGGCGCGCAAGGCTTCGGTAAGTTCGGCAACTTTATGATAAGCCTGCTCAAACGGAGCCAGATCCGTCAACTGGCTGCCGATGTGCACGTCAATCCCGACAACATCCAATCCGGGCATGCCCGCAGCCATCCGGTAAACCTCGCGTGCCCGCGCAATCGGAATGCCGAACTTGTTCTCCGATTTACCGGTCGCAATCTTGGCATGAGTTTTGGCATCAACATCCGGATTAACCCGAATAGTGATCGGCGCCACCACACCTAGGCTGCGCGCTGTGGCATCAAGCACCACCATCTCTGGTTCGGATTCCACGTTGAACTGACGGATCCCGCCTTCCAGCGCCAACCGGATCTCGGCCGCCGTCTTGCCCACACCGGAGAACACGATCCGCTCACCCGGCACGCCCGCCGCTTTGGCCCGCAAATACTCACCGGCCGAGACGACATCCATCCCCGCTCCAGCCTGCGCCAATGTCTGCAACACCGCCTGATTGGAATTGGCCTTCATCGCGTAACAAACCAAATGGTCCATCCCCGCCAGCGCCTCGTCAAACAGGCGAAAATGGCGCAGCAATGTCGCAGTTGAATAGACGTAGAACGGCGTACCAACGGCAGCGGCAATCTCGGCCACAGCTACATCCTCGGCAAAAAGCGCGCCGTCGCGATAAAGAAAATGATCCATGTTCTTGTTGGCCTTAAATATTCCCGCCGGAGGCTCCCGCCCTATTTAACAGGCGCCGTCCGCATAAACAGATAGAGCGGCAAGCCGCAACTCACCCCAATACAGAAGGTTGCAGGAATGGCAATCAACGCCCGCCAGTTCCGCCGCACAGAAACCTCGGCGAGCACCCAGACCGTCAGCGCAATCGCCGCAATTGTCAGATCCCAGACCAGCCCGCTTGAGGCCGCGTTGGCATGCCATGCCGCCACCATACCGGACAAACTCAGGCCGTTTTCCGAAAACCACTGAATGAAATAATACATCGGATGCACCGCGCCCCAAAGGGCCAGCGCCAGATAGACCATCCGCAAAAGCGACACCTCAGTAGGTCCGCGCCACGCCGACGGTGGCATAGCCCGACACCCGCAAGCCCGGCTCCAGCGCGGTCGGCACCTGCCGCGTGTCCGAGCGCACGGCCGATCTGTCGCCATTGCCAGATGCCGTGCACCCCGCCAGAGCAACAAGCGCACAGAGCATTATCAGCGCAGCCCTCACGATCCGACGCCCAATCCAATGGTAAACGGCCCGCGGTTCAGGCGCAGGTTGGTCGCCACTGACACGCCGTTGTTGGACAATGTTATACTGCTGTCCGCCGTCGGCTTCACCGGCTCGCCATCCGTACCGCAGCCCGCCAAGAACGCCAATCCCACCACCAGAACGATCCGTTTCATGCCAGTTTATCCTTCCACCGTGCCACTTGCGCACGCACCTGCGCGGGTGCTGTGCCGCCATAGGACATACGCGAATTTACCGAATTTTGCACGCCAAGAACATCAAAGACATCATTTGTGATCCCGTCATGCACCCCCTGCATCTGTGCCAGTGTCAGGTCGGGCAGATCACAACCCTGTTTTTCGGCCAAGCCCACAAGTGTGCCCGTCACATGATGCGCATCGCGGAACGGCAAACCCAGAACCCGCACCAGCCAGTCGGCCAGATCGGTCGCGGTGGAAAAACCACTGCCCGCAGCGGCGGCGAGGTTGTCGCGTTGCGCGGTCATATCGCGCACCATGCCCTCCATTGCGGCCAGCGCCAGCATCAGGTTGTCGGCGGCGTCAAACACCTGCTCTTTGTCTTCTTGCATGTCCTTGGAATAGGCCAGCGGCAGCCCCTTCATCACCATCATCAATGCGGTATTCGCACCAAAAATACGGCCCACTTTGGCTCGGATCAGCTCGGCGGCATCAGGGTTCTTCTTTTGCGGCATGATGCTTGATCCGGTCGAGAACCGGTCGCTCAACGCGACAAACCTGAACTGCGCCGAGGACCAGATAACCAGTTCTTCGGCAAAACGGCTCAGGTGCATTGCGCAGATGCTCGCCGCCGACAGAAACTCCAACGCGAAGTCACGGTCGCTGACAGCATCAAGACTATTGGCGCTGGGGCGATCAAAGCCAAGCGCCTGCGCGGTCATATCGCGATCAATCGGGAAGGATGTGCCCGCCAGTGCAGCGGCTCCGAGCGGGCTTTCGTTCATCCGCGCCCGTGCATCGCGAAAGCGGCTCTGGTCGCGGCCGAACATCTCGACATAGGCCATCATGTGGTGGCCCCATGTCACCGGCTGGGCGGTCTGCAAATGGGTAAAGCCCGGCATGACCCAATCGGCGCCCGCCTCGGCCTGCCCCAACAGCGCCTGCATCAAAGCGTTCAGCCCCGCATCAGCGGCGTCCAACTGGTCGCGCACCCAGAGTTTGAAATCTGTCGCCACCTGATCGTTGCGCGACCTGCCCGTGTGCAACCGCCCTGCCGGTTCACCGATCAAATCTTTCAGCCGCGCTTCGACATTCATGTGAATATCTTCCAAAGCGGCGGAAAAGGTGAACTTCCCGCCCTCGATTTCTGACAAGATCGTGAGCAACCCTTCCCGTATCGCCTCGGCATCGCTATCACTCAGGATACCTGTTGCGGCCAACATGGCGGCATGGGCACGCGACCCTGCGATATCTTGGGCGGCCATACGTTTGTCAAACCCGATCGAGGCGTTAATCGCCTCCATGATCGCATCGGGTCCGGCAGCAAAGCGGCCTCCCCACATTTTGTTGGAGCTGGTGTCGGTCATGGTAATACCCTCGGAGGGATGGATGAAAAAAACTCTATTGGCGCTCGTCTATACGGCCATCAGTCTGGGTGCAAACCCTGCCGCATCCGCAGACCTGTCGGAAATCGCCGCACTGCGCGACGGATCCATGAAAAAACTGGTGATCCACGAAAGCCCCGTGGCCACCTCTGATGCCTCATTCGAGCTGGAAGACGGCGGCGGCACTGCGACGCTAGAAGACTATCGCGGCAAATACGTGCTGGTGAATTTCTGGGCCACATGGTGCGCGCCGTGCCGCAAGGAAATGCCGCAGATCAACGCGCTACAAAAAGAATTCGGCGGCGAGCATTTCGAGGTGCTGACCATCGCTACGGGCCGCAATTCCCCCGAAGGCATCGTCAGGTTCTTTGAAGAAGCCGGTGTGGATAGCCTGCCGCGCCATCAAGACCCCAAACAGCAGCTGGCCAGCCAGATGGGTATCTTTGGCCTGCCGATCACCGTGATCCTTGACCCCGAGGGCCGCGAGATTGCGCGTTTGCGCGGTGATGCGGAATGGGACAGTGACAGCGCCCGTGCCATCATCAAAACGCTAGTCGACGATCAAGCCGAGAGCTAAGACGCCCGCCCGAGAGCGCGATCAGGCGGCATGCCGCAGGATCGCCGCTTCGGAAGAAGACAGGTTGCGCCGTGCGAAACTGCCGTAAGTATGGGGATCGAATTCCAGTTCGGGGTGGTTCTCCAGCAAGCGTGCTCTGTCCAGATCACGCAGGCTGCGCAACGAGGCGGAGACGGGGTGAAAGCTTTCGGTCTCCAGCCCGTTGGCCCACATCACCTGATGATGATCCAACAACAGATGGACGTAGGTCACCTCGCGCGATCTCAGATCGATCGAGATGGTACTGCCATTGATCAAATCTTTCGCCGCAACCAGCACTTCCGGCGTATTAAACAGCTCTTGCGCGACAGCGCCTTTGATCACCAGGCGATGTTCCGGCGAAACCAGCAAGTCATGGTCCGGTGCGTCCGAGCCGATCACGCCGCGCTGGATGCGGATCGGGCGTAGATGCGGCATCGCGAACAGCCGCGCACCGGTCATATGGCGGCTGCCGATCCACCTGATCTGCTGTGCACCGTTGTCTTTTGTTTGAACCGTGTCGCCTTCACGCAGATCCTCGACCCGCGCGGTGCCGTCCGGCGTGCGGATAAAGGTACCGGGCGTAAAGCAGATCACCCCCCCCATGCCGGGGCCATGGCTTTCTTGCGCCACCGCACCCAAGGTGTGGTGAACGATCCATAGGTCGCAGTTGCGCGGAGGAAATTCGTCGAGAAACATCAGCAGCGGCTGGCTGCCGCGCCCGACCTCGATCAAGGTAACGGTATAGCTCTTACTGCCATCGGTAATGACGAAACTGTTGTCCATCAGTGGCGTGTCACGGATCAACTCCCTGTCACGCTCCTTTGCGGCAAGCGCGGCAGGGTCGCGGTCCAGTGCCGCACCGACCAGTCTGTGTACCATGCGCGCCGCGCGTTTGCGCAGCGTCTCCGCCTCGTCCGCCTGATCCAGCCGCAAAACATCATTCGGTCCATCCACACGGATGGCATCCCCGCGCCATGCCCATGCGGCACCCACTGTCAGGGATTGCACCGGCGCGGCCTCAAGACCGTCTATTTCTGTTTGCGACCAGCTAATGACGAACGTGCCCTTAAAGCCCGTCTTCATCGCTGTCTGCCTGCCTCTAGTCTTTTTTTATTATGTGTAAGGTAACAAACTTTACCCAATCGGGGAAGCGGGTTTTAATTTCGGAAATTCAATCCGTTGCCGGATGGCGCTAACGCAACACCGGTGCGGAGCATATCGATATGCAGTGGGCATCTACATGGGGAGCCACTGGATATAGCGACGAACGAGACGCACCTTTACGTGGCGGAAGCCGGCAAATAGGGGGGCCGTCCGTCCAGTAGACTATGATTTACGTCGGGAGAACCGGCAAAGCGAGCCCTCAAACGCTTGCAAATCGTTAACGAATTGATAGCATTCGAGCCGTAAGTAACGAGGTTTAAGCATGACAAAACCACCAAACTCGGCACCAGAGCAGCGTTCTGATACCGTACCTCCTGCGGTTACGGATCGACGGATCGTTTCCTCGCGGCATCTGGCGGAGGGTGCAGGTTGGGAGGCATCCGAACTCGAATACGGGCTGATCATCGCCTACAATGCTTTTACAAGGTGGACCTCCCGCTGCATGGCCGCTGCGGGCAATGGCGATCTGACGCCGCTTGAAATACTCGTGTTGCACAACACCAATCATCGGGCACGTGAGAAGCGACTGGCCGACATCTGCTTTTTGCTCAACATCGAAGATACCCATACCGTAAACTATGCGCTGCGCAAACTGTTGAAGTCGGGCCTTTTGAGCTCGGAAAAGCGGGGGAAAGAAGTATTCTACCGAACTTCTCCCGATGGCGCAGCCCTGTGCGAAACCTATCGCCAAATCCGCGAGGCATGCTTTCTGGACGGGATGCCGCGCACTGACATCAGCGGTGACGAGTTGCGGCAAATCGCGGCGAGTTTACGCTCGATCTCGGGGCAATACGATCAGGCCAGCCGCGCGGCGGCATCCCTTTGAAAGTAAAGGCTGTGTTTAGTTGGAGGGGTGGGACCGGGGCCAGCCCCGGACCCCGGAGTTTATTCCGCCAAAAGAAGGGGTTCAGGACTTGCCCAGCTGGCTGGCGGCACGGGCAAGTTCGGTAATGGCGGCCCAGTCACCGGCTTGGACCAAATGGTCGGGTGCGACCCACGAGCCGCCGGCGCAGATGACGTTAGGCAGCGCGAGGTAGCTCAGCGCATTGTCCATGCTGACCCCGCCTGTCGGGCAGAATGTGATTTGCGGCAAGGGGGAGGCGAGCGATTTGAGGGCGGGCGCACCACCGGAGGCTTCGGCTGGAAAGAACTTCAACATGTCGTAGCCCCGCTCCTGCAGGGCCATCGCTTCGCTTGCCGTAGCCGCACCGGGCAAAGTAGGCAGATCGGCGTCTTCGCAGGCTTGTAGGAGCCTGTCGGTCGCACCGGGCGAGACGCCAAACCGTGCACCGGCATCCTTGGCGCGACGCACGTCGTCCGGCGTCAACAGGGTGCCAGCCCCGACGACACCGCCTTCGACCTTGGCCATCTCAGCAATGACCTGTAGGGCCACTTCCGTCCGCAGGGTGACCTCAAGCGCGGGCAACCCGCCTGCGATCAGGGCTTCGGCCAAGGGGCGGGCATGGGCCACATCGTGCACCACCAGAACGGGGATGATCGGAGCCATGGCAGCGATCTGGCGGGTGGATTTGCTGGCATCGAGTGGGGTCATCAGGATAGGTTCCTTCGTTGGTCGTCAGATGCAGCTTGCACCGGTATCGGCAGCACCCACAAGGGCGCGGAAATTGGCAAAGAGGTCACGGCCCTGCCCGTGTGCATTACCGCTAAGATCGGCTTGCACAGCGGGGCGGTCCAACACGCCTTGCGTCACAATCTCCAGACGGCCCTGCCGGGCATCGACCCGCAAAATGTCGCCATCCCGCAGTTTGGAAATCGGTCCGCCCTCGACCGCCTCGGGGCAGACATGGATCGCTGACAGGATCTTACCTGAAGCGCCAGACATGCGCCCATCCGTGACCAGTGCGACTTTCAAGCCTTTGGCTTGGAGATTGGCGAGGATCGGGGTCAAGCTGTGCAATTCCGGCATGCCATTGGCTTTCGGCCCCTGAAAGCGCACCACGACGATCACGTCACTGTTAAATTCACCGTTCTTATAGGCGGCCTTGACCGATTCCTGATCGCTGAATACCCGCACCGGCGCTTCGATCACCTGATGTTCGGGCTTCACCGCCGACACCTTTGAAACTGCGTTGCCGAGCGTGCCGTCAAGACGCGCCAATCCGCCCGTTGGCTGGAAGGGTTCTGCCACTGTGCGCAGGATTTTGTCATTCAGGCTATGTTCCGGCCCCGCGACCCATTCAACCTGACCGGATTGAAGCTTCGGGTCTTGGGTGTAACGCTCAAGCCCGTCGCCCGCGATGGTGGCGACATCATTGTGCAGCAGGCCGCCTTGCAACAACTGTCCGATCATGAATCCCAAACCGCCTGCGGCGTGGAAATGGTTCACGTCGGCCAATCCATTTGGATAAACCCGCGCCAGCAGCGGCGTCACCTCGGCCAGATCAGAGAAATCGTGCCAATCAAGGACGATCCCCCCTGCCCGCGCCATCGCAACAAGGTGGATTAGCAAGTTGGTCGAGCCGCCGGTTGCATGCAATCCAACGATCCCGTTCACATAGGCACGCTCATCCAACACATCACACACCGGCGTGTAGCTGTTGCCCAAGTGGCTGATCGCCAGCGCCCGCTGGGCCCCTGCCACGGTCAGCGCATCGCGCAACGGTGTGTTGGGGTTCACAAATGAGGCACCTGGCAGGTGCAACCCCATGAATTCCATCAACATCTGGTTGGTGTTTGCAGTACCGTAAAAAGTGCAGGTGCCCGGCCCATGGTAGGCGGCCATCTCGGATGCCATCAGCTCTTCCCGCCCGACTTCTCCGGCGGCGAATTTCTGGCGCACTTGGGCCTTCTCATCGTTGCTGATGCCCGAAGTCATCGGCCCAGCAGGCAAAAATATCGCGGGGAGGTGACCAAAAGCCTGCGCCGCGATCACCAGTCCGGGCACGATTTTGTCGCAGACGCCCAGAAAGACTGCCGCGTCAAAAGTATTGTGGCTAAGCCCGACACCTGCGGCCATCGCGATCACGTCGCGCGAAAACAGCGAAAGTTCCATCCCGGGGGTGCCTTGGGTCACGCCGTCACACATTGCGGGCACGCCCCCCGCTACCTGCGCTGTACCGCCGACCGCACGAGCGGCCTCGCGGATCAGCTCGGGAAAGCGCTCGAATGGTTGATGTGCCGACAGCATGTCGTTGTAGGTGGTGATGATGCCAATATTGCCTGCCGATTTGGTCGCCAGCGCGGCCTGATCCGGCCCTGCCCCCGCATAGGCGTGGGCCTGCCCCGAACAGCTCAGGTGCGCACGGGCGGGGCCGTCTTCGGCGGCCTTGCGCATCCGTTCCAAATAGGGGCCGCGCAGGCCAGCACTACGGGCGATAATCCGGTCGGTGACGCGGGCTACGGTATCATTCAACATCGGGTCTCTCCCTTTGGCGCGGAAATTCAGGTCGTTTAACGGTTGATCAGGCTGCCGATCACGCGGGCGGTATCGTTCATCCGGTTGGAGAACCCCCACTCGTTATCATACCAGCTTGCCACGCGGATCATCCCGCCTTCGGTCACGCTGGTTTGGGCCGAAGCAAAGCAGGAGGAGTGTGGATCATGGTTGAAATCAACCGAGACCAGCGGATCCACCTCATAGGAGAGCACCCCCTTAAGCGGCCCCCCGGCCGCGGCCTTCATCGCCGCGTTCACCGCCTCAACGCTCGCGGGTTTCGCGGGCATGATGCACAGATCGACCAAGGACACATTGGCCGTTGGCACCCGCACAGCCGAGCCTTCGAGCCGGCCTTTGAGATGCGGGATCACTTGGGAAATCGCGGCGGCGGCGCCAGTTGAGGTGGGCACCATCGACAGCGCTGCCGCCCGCCCGCGATATGGATCGCGGTGCGCGGTATCATGGGTGGGCTGGTCACCGGTATAGGCATGTATCGTCGTCATATAGCCGGTCTCGATGCCAAACATATCGTCCAGCACTTTGGCGACAGGGGCCAGACAGTTGGTGGTGCAAGAGGCATTCGAGACGATGACGTCATCGCCAGTCAGTTCGGTGTGGTTAACACCGTAAACGACTGTGCGGTCGGCGTTCTTGCCTGGGGCCGAGATCAACACCCGCTTGCTGCCATTCTCCAGATGTTTCGCGGCGCCATCGCGTTCGGTGAAAAATCCGGTGCACTCATAGGCCACGTCGACATCAGCCCATGGCAGCTTGGCGGGATCACGCTCTGCCGTGAGGCGAATCGCTTGATCACCAACATGCAGGGTATCACCCTCCAGCCGCGCTTTGACCTTCAGCCGCCCGTGAACCGAATCGTACTTGAGCAGGTGCAGCAAGGTTTCGGGAGCGGCGAGATCATTAATCGCAACAACTTGAAGGCCATCCGCGCCATTTTCCATCAACGCACGAAGCACGCAGCGGCCGATCCGCCCAAAACCATTGATCGCGATTGTCGTGGTCATTCGTCAGCTTCCTTCACGATAGATTGGACATGTTAGCGGTAACATATAGTGTTTTTCGCCATAGATCAACCATTCTGCTGCCGTTGTGCCGCGCTACGGATCGGGTAGATTGATCAGGCAAAGGGAGGCGGCAATGAAAACAGAGAAACTTACCGGCCACATGGGCGCGGAGGTGCGGGGCATCGACCTCAAGCAACCCATTTCGCAGGATTTGGCGGGAGCACTGCGCGAGGCATTGTCAGTGCACCAGATGATCGTGATCCGCCAACAGTTTTTGTCGATTGCAGACCAAAAGCGGCTAACGCTGGTCTTTGGCCCGCTGATGCGCCTGCCCTATGTGCAACCGATGGCGCATGATTCCGATGTAATTGCCGTGCTAAAAGAAGCCGCCGAGACCAATGTCGGAGTTTTTGGTGGCGACTGGCATTCCGATTTCAGCTTTCTGGAGAATCCGCCTGCCGGCTCGGTATTGAATGCGGTCGAGGCGCCACAGGTTGGGGGCGATACTGTTTGGGCCAGCCAAGTCGCGGCCTATACTCACTTGCCTGACGCATTGCGCGACATAGTCGAACACCGCCGCGCCGTGCATCTAGGTGCGCCTTACGGTGTCAAACATGCGCCGCCCGAAAATGCCCGCAGCGGTGGTTCGATCAAGATGACCCGCGGTGATCCGCAGGCCGATATTGAGCGCGTGCACCCCGCTGTGGTGACCGACCCCGAAACGGCGGCGAAAGCGCTCTTCGTGAACCCGATTTACACCACACGATTTGAAGATATGTCGGAGGCCGAAAGCGCGCCAATCCTTGCTGCCCTTTACAAACACGCCACCAAACCCGATTTCTCATGTCGGTTGCGGTGGCAGGCAGGCGATGTCGCGGTTTGGGACAACCGGATGAGCCTGCACTATGCCACCAATGATTACGACGGGGCGCGCAGACTTTTGTACCGCACCACTTTTGAACGAAGCGCGCCTGTTTGAAAACCACAGGCACGCGATAGAGAATGCTAGGCAAGGCTATGACCAAAATAGATAGCAGACTGCTGATTGCGGTGGATGGCGGTGGCACCGGATGCCGCGTCGGAGTTGGCTATGCGGATCGCGGTATGCTCGCGCAGGCCCGCGGCGGGCCAGCAAATGTCGCCACGGATTTTACCGGCGCTACAAACAATATCATGGCAACCGTCGGGGAAGCCCTGCGCCGCGCAGGATTGCCGGACAAATTGCCTGACACAGCCGTTGCACATCTGGGGCTCGCGGGCGTGAACTCGACCGAGGACATGGCCAAAGTCGAAGCTGCCCTGCCGATCACCCACTGCACCGTGACGGGGGATCGTGCCACAGCAGTGGCAGGGGCGCTCGGTCCGCAAAATGGCTATCTTATTGCGCTTGGCACCGGCACGATTGTGGCACGACAACGGGCGGGTGATGTGAAAACGGTTGGCGGCTGGGGGTTTGCGCTGTCTGACGAGGCGTCTGGCGCGTGGTTGGGCCGCGCGTTGCTGAGCCGGATCGTGCTGGCCGAAGACGGGCTGGCCGCACATACCCCGCTTAGTCGGGACACCTTGGCGAGATTTGGCGGGCGGGACGCGATTGTCGAATTTTCGGCCACGGCGCGGCCCTATCAATATGCAACCCACGCCCCCGACATCATGGCCGCTGCCACGCAGGGTGACGCGAGCGCGCAGGAGATCGTCGCCGCGGGTGCAGCCTATATCGAGCGCGCGCTCGCAGCTTTGGAGTTTAAAACACGCGACGTGTTGTGCCTGTCGGGCGGGCTTGGCCCTCATTATGCTCCCTTTCTTCCCGCGGCGTTGAGTGAAAATCTGCAACCGCCACAGGGCACGGCGCTTGAGGGGGCGTTTGCACTGGCACTCAAGGCAGCAGCGGCAATGGACCCGTCATGAACATCGCATTTGTCGGCGCCCGCATACATGACGGCAAAACCCTGCACGACGATCACGCTATCTTGGTTAGCAACAGCGTCCCGACGCTGATCCGTCGCGCCGACATCCCCAGCGAATGCCGGATCATCCCGCTCGACGGCGGCGTAGTTTTGCCGGGGTTCGTCGACCTTCAAGTGAACGGCGGCGGCGGCGTCATGGTAGATGGCACCACCTCTGTGGCAACTTTGCGCACCATCGCAAAGGCCCACGCGGGGCTTGGGGTTGCAGGGCTTTTGCCGACGCTCATCACCGACACGCCGCTAGCAACGGCGGCTGTAATAGACGCGGTTGCAGTGGCGCTGCGGGAGGAAGTTTCAGGCATTCTCGGCCTGCATCTTGAAGGCCCCCATCTGGACCCGCGCCGCAAAGGGGCGCATGACGCGGCCCTGATCCGCCCGATGGATGCCGATGACCTGCGCCAGCTGCTGGATGCGAACGAGCGCCTGCCCAACCTCAAGGTGACCGTCGCGCCAGAGGCAGTGACTTGCGAGCAGATCACCACGCTGAAAGACGCGGGCGTGCTGGTGTCACTCGGCCATAGCGATTGCGATTATGAGACTGCCATGCGCTCCTTTGATGCGGGTGCGACCTGTGCCACCCATCTGTTCAACGCGATGAGCCCCCTGACGAGCCGTACGCCGGGGATGGTCGGGGCGATCCTGGATGCGCCCGTGAGCGCAGGCGTTATTGCCGACGGCATTCACGTGCACCCCGCAACACTGCGCACGGCGCTGGCAGCCAAGCGCGGGCCGGGTGAATTGTTTCTGGTCTCAGATGCAATGGCCTGCGCCGGAACTTCGCAGCGCAGCTTTACACTCGGCGGGCGGGAAATCCGCAGGCATGAGGGGCGGCTGAACCTGGCGGACGGCACATTGGCAGGTGCTGATCTGAGCCTGAGCCGTGCGGTGCAGGTGATGGCCGACCAAGTCGGAGACAGTCTTGAGACCGCGATTGCGCGCGCCACCTCGATCCCTGCGGCTATGTTGCGTAGCCCGATGGGACTGGGGAAATGGCCGGACCGGTTGACAGAGCTTCGTTACATGGCCGAACTTGGCGCGGATCCGGTTGGGATGGAGACCCTTTTGTGATTTTGGTGGCAGGGGCGCTGCCCCCGATCCCCCGGGATATCTTCAGTCAAAAAAAGGGGCGGGTTCGCCAAGAGCCGCAGCGCAGAAATTCGCGATCAGCTGCGCGTCTTTGACGCCACGTGACGATTCGACACCGCTGGAAACATCGACCTGCCGTGCGCCCGTGAGCGCGATGGCTTCGGCGACATTTTCTGGGGTCAGCCCCCCTGCCAACATCCAAGGGATGGGCCAGCGACGTCCTGCGATGAGGCGCCAGTCAAAGGCAAGGCCGTTGCCACCGGGCAAAACCGCATCGCGCGGAGGTTTGGCGTCTATCAGGAGTTGATCGGCCACCCGGCCGTATTCATCAAGCTGAGCGAGGTCTTCAGGACCGGCAACGCCAATCGC
Source organism: Sulfitobacter brevis (assembly GCF_900112755.1). Lineage (GTDB taxonomy): Bacteria > Pseudomonadota > Alphaproteobacteria > Rhodobacterales > Rhodobacteraceae > Sulfitobacter > Sulfitobacter brevis. The sequence continues at coordinate 219,433 of NZ_FOMW01000004.1, forward strand.
CTTCATCACAGGCAGGCCGTAGCGCGCCTTAACCTCAACCACACGTTCAGGGCTTTCGCTCCCGTGTAGCTGCAACATGTCGAGCGGCACCTGTTCGGTCAGCGCATCGAGCATCGCATTGTCGGCATTCACGGTCAGGGCAACCTTGCAGACACCCATAGGGACAGTTGCGGCCATGAATGCCGCATCCCCAAATGTCAGATGACGGGGAGACTTTTCAAAAAATACAAAACCCAAATAGCGCGCGCCAGCGAACAGTGCGGCGGGCACGTCGGCAGGGTCGGTCAGCCCGCAAATCTTTACGTTAATAAGGCTCGTCACGGCGCTTAGCTGGCTTCATCCAACAGGGCCAGAACTTCGTCTTTGCCTTCGTGCTTCTCGGCTTTCAGACGTGCCACTTCGCGCTCAAGACGGCGCATTTCGCGGGCTTGTTTGGCGGCTTCGGCACGCTGTCCGTGTTCGCGGATCCACTCCCAGACAAAGCCGATCAACAGGCCTGCGACGATGCTGCCGAGGATCACGATGAACAGCGGCAGGTTAACTGCAGGCGTGACGGCAAACCAGCCGGACACTTCCGCAGGCAGAACCTGCAGGGTCACCATTGCGCGGTTTGCCAAAGCGACAGAGATTAGCGCCAGCGCAAAGATGGCGATACAAAGGTAGCGAACATAACGCATCAGGTGTTTCCGTTTAGCCGGTCACGCAGCAGTTTGCCGGTCTTGAAAAAGGGGACATGCTTCTCTTCGACATTAACGGTCTCACCGGTACGTGGGTTCCGTCCAACACGCGCATCGCGCTTTTTTACCGAGAAAGCCCCGAAGCCGCGCAGCTCAACCCGATCACCCTTGGCCATAGCGCCAGTGATCTCGTCAAAGATCGTGTTCACGATCCGCTCGACGTCGCGTTGGTAAAGGTGCGGATTATCGTCTGCAATCTTCTGGATCAGTTCCGACCGGATCATCGCTTATCCCCCCCGAGATGTGGCTGTTTTGAAATGTTCATTCCCGACTATAGAAAGAAAGCATCGAGCCGTGAAGGGAAAGCATTGCGGCTGATCGGTGTTTTTTTGCACGAAGACCCTGATTTCGGCGGGTTTTTTCTCGCATAGTGCGACACGCGATCAATTCAAGCTGCGCGGATGCAGCGGCGCGCCGAAACAAAGGGCACCCGATTCGCAAGAAAGGCCCCGCAGATTGCTCTGCGAGGCCTTTTGATTTTCAGCACATTGCTGGCGTGGGATTATTCGTCGCCCTTAAGCGCCGCACCCAAGATGTCACCAAGGCTCGCGCCGGAATCGGAGGAACCGTACTGCTGTACCGCTTCCTTCTCTTCCGCGATTTCGCGGGCTTTGATCGAGACGCCAAGACGGTGTGCCTTGCTGTCGACGTTGGTGATCCGCACGTCGACCTTGTCGCCAACGCTGAAACGCTCTGGGCGCTGCTCGGCACGGTCACGTGACAGGTCGGAGCGACGGATGAAGGACTTCATGCCTTCATATTCGACTTCGACGCCACCGTCTTCGATCTTGGTCACGTTCACAGTCACGATCGAGCCGCGCTTCACGCCGCCAACCGCTTCTGCGAACTTGTCGCCACCAACACCTTTGATCGACAGGGAGATACGCTCTTTCTCAACGTCAACCTCAGAGACAACCGCGCCGACCATGTCGCCCTTGCGGTAGTTCTGGATCGCGTCTTCGCCGCGCTCGTCCCATGACAGGTCGGAGAGGTGAACCATGCCGTCGATATCGCCTGGCAGGCCAACAAACAGACCGAATTCGGTGATGTTCTTGACTTCGCCTTCGACTTCGGTGCCCTCGGGGTGTGTTTCAGCGAACACTTCCCATGGGTTGCGCATGGTCTGCTTGAGACCAAGCGAAACGCGGCGCTTGGCACCGTCGATTTCCAGCACCATGACTTCGACTTCTTGGCTGGTCGACACGATCTTGCCGGGGTGCACGTTCTTTTTGGTCCAAGACATTTCGGAGACGTGAACCAGACCTTCGACACCGGGCTCCAGCTCCACGAAGGCGCCGTAATCGGTGATGTTGGTCACGCGGCCAGTGTGCGAGGATTCCAGCGGGTACTTGGCCTGAACCAGATCCCACGGGTCTTCTTGCAACTGCTTCATGCCAAGGCTGATGCGGTGTGTCTCTTTGTTGATCTTGATGACCTGCACCTTGATCGTTTCGCCGATGGCAAGGATCTCGGAGGGGTGGTTTACACGGCGCCATGCCATGTCGGTGACGTGCAACAAGCCGTCAACGCCGCCCAGATCAACGAACGCACCGTATTCGGTGATGTTTTTGACCACACCATCGACGGTCTGACCTTCGGTCAGGTTGCCAATGACTTCGGCGCGCTGTTCGGCACGGGACTCTTCGAGGATTGCACGGCGCGATACAACGATGTTGCCACGACGACGGTCCATTTTCAGAACCTGGAACGGCTGCTTGAGACCCATCAACGGGCCAGCGTCGCGCACGGGGCGCACATCAACCTGTGAGCCGGGAAGGAACGCAACAGCGCCGCCCAGATCGACAGTGAAACCGCCTTTGACGCGGCCAAAGATTGCGCCTTCGACACGCTCTTCTGCGGCGTAGGCCTTCTCCAAACGGTCCCATGCTTCTTCGCGGCGTGCCATCTCGCGGGAGATAACGGCTTCACCGCGCGAGTTTTCGACCTGACGAAGGAAAACTTCGACTTCGTCGCCAACTGCGATTTTGGGAGCTTCGCCTGGATCGGCAAATTCTTTAAGATCGACACGGCCTTCCATCTTGTAGCCGACGTCGATGATGGCCTGACCGGCCTCGATGGCAATTACTTTGCCTTTAACGACAGAACCCTCATCGGGCGTGTCCATTTCAAAGCTTTCTTCCAGTAGTGCTTCGAATTCGTCCATTGCTTTTGTCATGTAGCTAATCGTTTCCTTTTGTGTGTTTCTGGCCGTGCGGTTGTCTCCGCCGGTCTTGGAATGGATTTGGTCGGCGTGGCCCTTCGATGCGCAAACAAAACAGGGCCGGAAAAAACCGACCCCTGCCTGATATTTGCGCCCGAAGCTGTAATCGCCCCTTAGACACCGCGCGTATATGGAATTTGATGGCATCTTGCAAGGGGGAACGGGTGGGTGCACCCGCGCGCCTTTGGATACCAAAGCTGTCGTGCCCCTTCGGGCCGATGACTTTGGCAAGCGCGGCCCGAATGTAGACCATCCGGACCAGCTATTGTGCGTTTAGCCCCGCGAAGAGGGCGCAAGATTAGCTTTCGGTCGGGCCGCCAGCGTCTTTCCAGCCTGGGAAACCGCCGATATTGGTCACATTTGTATAGCCCATGTCTTTAAGTGTCTTGCCGGTCAGCGCTGCCTGACCGCCCGCGCCGCAGATCAGATAAAGCTCGGCGTCTTTCTTGAGAATCGGATTGTAGAAATCCTTCATCTCCGGATCCGCGCGAAATTCGATCATGCCGCGCGGGATACGGTGCGCACCCTTGATGGTGCCGGTTTCCGCGATCGCGGCGGAATCGCGGACATCGATAAAGACGCCTTCGCCTTTGGCATGCTTTTCAATCGCAGCCTTGGCGTCCAGCTTTGGAACGTCGGCATTCGCAGCGTCGAGATATTCTTTTGCAGTTTTCATAGTAATCTCCTTGGTCTGTGGTCTGCCCCTGACATAGTGCAGGTTTCACCTCGCACCAGTGGCCGAGCGAAAATACACGCAGCCCTTTGCCCGCAGCCCCGCTAGCCGCGCCGTTTGGACTCGATAAGCGCAACAACAGCAGCAACCGCATCGTCGATGGCCATCTCGGTGGTATCGACCTCAACCGCATCCTCGGCAGGGCGCAGCGGCGCATCCGCACGGCCCATATCGCGGGCGTCACGCGCCTGCACGTCGGCTAAAACCTCTTCAAAATTCGTGGCGTGCCCAGTCCCCGAAAGCTCAGCGAACCGGCGCTGCGCCCGCACCTCGGCGCTGGCCGTGACAAAGAGTTTTACTTGCGCTGCGGGGCAAATCACCGTCCCGATGTCGCGCCCGTCCAACACAGCGCCTCCGGCACGCAGAGCAAAGCTGCGCTGAAAGTCCACCAAGGCTGCGCGGACATCCGGCATCGCTGCCACACGACTGGCCTCCTGCGCGACGGCTGGCATGCGCAGCCCCTCGGCGTGCAAATCACTGGCGATCAAAGCCAATGCCGCCTGCAACGGCCCGACGCCTTCCAGCGATTTCACTGCCACCGCGCGGTAAAGTAATCCGGTATCGAGATGCGCAAAACCGAAATGCGCCGCAACTGCGCGTGAGATCGTGCCCTTGCCCGAGGCCGCTGGCCCATCAATCGCAACTGTAAAACCATCCATTGTCACTGCCCTCCCGGCCGCGCGTTAAACATCATCACGGGTTACTTGCGCACCCAATGCAGCCATTAACGGCTCGAAAATCGGGAAGGAGGTCGCGATCGGCCCGCCATCATCAACCCGCACCGGATTTTGGGCGGCCATACCAAGGATCAGCAAGGACATCGCAATGCGGTGATCGAGATGGCTGGCACAAAGCGCCCCGCCCTTGACGCCATCCGCACCATAACCGGTCACGATCCACCAATCCGGCCCGTCCTCGACTGTGACCCCGTTGGCGCGCAAACCGGTAGCCATGGCATCAATCCGGTCGCTCTCCTTGACCCGCAGTTCTTTCACGCCGCGCATCACTGTCTGGCCGCGTGCAAAAGACGCCACAACAGACAGGATCGGATATTCGTCAATCATGCTCGCGGCGCGCTCGGGTGGCACCTCAATCCCCTGCATATCGGGCGAATAACGCGCCCGCAGATCCGCGACTGGCTCGCCGCCTTCTTCGCGCTCGTTTTCAAAACTCAAGTCAGCGCCCATCTCGCGTAGCGTGGCAAACAACCCCGCCCGTGTCGGGTTCAAACCAATCCCCGGCACCAGAACATCTGATCCCGGCACGATCAACGCGGCGCAGACAGGAAAGGCCGCCGAAGACGGATCGCGCGGTACTTCGATATGTTGGGGCTGCAACTCAGGCTGGCCCGTCAATGTGATGACCCGCCCTTCTTCCGTATCTTCAACGGTGATCTCGGCCCCGAACCCCGCCAACATCCGCTCGGTGTGATCGCGCGTTGCTTCGGCCTCGATCACCTGCGTCTTACCGGGTGCATTCAATCCCGCCAGCAAGACCGCGGATTTCACCTGCGCCGAGGGCACCGGCACCACATAGCGCACCGGGACCGGCTCTGCCGCGCCAACCAAAGTCATCGGCAACCGCCCGCCCTCACGGCCCACGGACTGACAGCCGAACAAGGCCAGCGGGTCGGTCACCCGCGCCATAGGCCGCCCGTTCAAACTGGCGTCGCCGGTAAATGTTGCACTGATCGGCGAGGTCGCCATCGCCCCCATGATCAGCCGCACGCCCGTACCAGAATTACCGCAATCAATCACCTGATCAGGCTCGGCAAAGCCGCCAACACCCACGCCCTGCACCGACCATTTGCCGCCGCCATGCTCGGTCACTTCCGCCCCGAACGCCCGCATCGCCTTGGCGGTGTCCAACACATCCTGACCTTCCAGCAATCCGGTGATCGTGGTCTCGCCCACGCACAAGGCACCAAGGATCAACGCACGGTGCGAGATCGACTTATCGCCCGGCACCTCCGCCGTACCGGCAAGCGGCCCACATGGCGTTGAGGTCATCGGAATAGGTGCGGCGTGGCTTGACATGGAATACCCTTCTCTTGGATCCCCCCGCTTCTAGCCCAGCCCCCGCACGCCGTCCATGCCACCAGAACACAGAGCCTGTCTGGGCTCTCTCATTTTCGCAAAAAATATCCTGGGGGAGCTTGATCGGGCAAAGCCCCTTCGTCCGCCCGAAATATCAATCGCGGATAAACGTCAGGTAATGCGGCACCCGCCCTTCGCGCAGCGCCTTTTGCTCATAGCGGGTCGAAATCCAGTCATCCCACGGCTTTTCCCAATCCGTAGGGCCTTCGGCCGCCCAAGTGAACCCGTGCTGCGGCACCTGCTCTAAGGTCTGCCGCACATAATCTTCAATGTCGGTCGCAACACGGAACTGCGCACCCGACCGCAACACCCGCGCCAATGGCGCCAGATGCTCAGGGGTCACAAAACGCCTGCGGTGATGGCGCGATTTCGGCCAAGGGTCAGGATAGAGCAGAAACGCGCGATCAATCGAACCCTCCGGCAAAACATCAAGAATATCGCGCGCATCCCCGGGATAGACCGACACATTCTCCACGCCCGCGCGCCGTATCTTTCCCAACAGCATTGCCACGCCATTGATATAAATCTCGCAACCGAGAATCCCGACATTCGGATTTTGCGCCGCTTGATGTACCATATGCTCACCGCCGCCAAAGCCGATCTCTAGCCAGACCGGCCTGTCACCAAACAGATCTCTCAAATCCAAAGGGTCACGTTGGGGGTTATCCTCCCAACTCACCAGACCGGGGCTAAGCGGTGCGAGGTCTTCGTCGATATAGCCCTTCTGCGACGGCTTCAGCGACTTGCCTTTCAGGCGACCATAAAAATTGCGGCGGGGGCGAATGGGTGTGTTCATGGCCGCAGCCTTTAACCCGCAATCTGCGCGCCTGCAACGCCCCCCCCACCGCAGGGTAGATCGCGCCGACTGTCGCTAAACCAAGTTCATTTGGCCCTTCAAACTCCCCACGGAGCGTCAGCAACCCAAAACAAACTCTGGCAGTGCCAACAAAAAAGCCCCCCGCGCGGCGCACGGAGGGCTTAAATTCAAACCGCAGTATCTTGCGTCATATCGCTGCGCGCAACTGATCCACCAGATCCGTTCGCTCCCAGCTAAACCCGCCATCGGCTTCGGGTGCGCGTCCAAAGTGGCCATAGGCGGCCGTGCGCTGATAGATCGGCTTGTTAAGCTGCAAGTGCTCGCGAATTCCGCGGGGCGTCAGGTCGATAATCTTGCGGATCGCGTTTTCGATGGCCGTATCAGACACATCGGAATCGCCACCGGAGGTGTCACAGTAAATCGACAACGGCTTGCTGACCCCGATCGCATAGCTGAGCTGGATAGTGCATTTATTTGCCAGCCCCGCCGCGACGATGTTTTTCGCCAGATACCGCGCGACATAGGCCGCCGACCGGTCCACCTTGGTCGGATCCTTGCCAGAGAACGCGCCGCCGCCATGGGGTGCTGCCCCGCCATAGGTATCCACGATAATCTTGCGGCCCGTCAGACCTGCATCACCATCCGGCCCGCCAATCACAAAGGTGCCCGTCGGGTTGACCCACCATTCCGTCTCTTCCGAGATCCAGCCTGAGGGCAGAACTTCGCGGATATAGGGCTCCACGATGTCACGAATGTCCGCGCTGGTCTGGCTTTCATCAGCATGCTGCGTCGACAGCACGATCGAGCTTAAGCCCACGGGTTTGCCATTCTCATAGCGCACTGAAAGCTGGCTCTTGGCATCGGGGCGTAGCGTCGGCTCGGTGCCATCTTTACGCACCTCGGCCAAGCGCCGCAGAATGGCATGGGCATAATGGATGGGGGCCGGCATGAGCTCTGGCGTCTCATCCGTGGCAAAGCCAAACATGATCCCCTGATCGCCGGCGCCTTCTTCTTTTTCGCCAGAGGCATCGACGCCTTTAGCAATATGTGCAGACTGTTCGTGCAGCAAATTCATCACGTTACACGTCGCGTGATGAAACTTTTCCTGCTCATAGCCGATGTCTTTGATGCAGGCCCGGGCGATGCCCTCAATCTTTTCCATATACTCGGAGAGCTTGGTCTGGTCCGAAAGGCCAACTTCGCCCCCGATGACCACTTGGTTTGTCGTAGCGAATGTTTCTGCCGCGACCCGCGCTTCGGGTTCCTCGGCTAAAAAGGCATCCAGTACTGCGTCGGAAATGCGGTCGCAAACCTTGTCAGGATGGCCTTCGGAAACGGATTCCGAGGTAAAGGTATAGTTCTGGCGGGACATATCGTGCTCCATTCAAAATAATCTCACCACGTCAGGAAGCCGTTGTGGTCAGTCTAAGGGACTTAGCGAGCGCCCCCGTTAGGGTCAAACGCTATCTGGGTTTACCTGAACACGCTTTCGTCGGTGCGCCATTCCCGCAGCACCCAAGCCCAGCAGCAGCAAGATCATCAGCGGCCAGTCTTTCGTCCGGCTGTACAGCGTCGGCGGCAGCGGTGCAGGCAACGCGGCATCAACAAACCCTGCCTCGTTCAGCGCGAGCGAGGCAGTTATCCGGCCCTTGGGATCAATCATTGCCGAAATGCCGGTATTTGCGGCGCGGGCCAGCGGCAGACCTTGTTCGATCGCGCGCATCCGGGCTTGGGCCAGATGTTGCTTTGGCCCCGCAGCTTTGCCAAACCATGCATCATTGGTGATCTGGATCAGAAAGTTCGGGCGCGTCGGCGCGGCGTTCACATCATGCGGAAAGACCGCCTCATAGCAGATCAGCGGCAGCGCAGAACCCAACACGCCGAGGTCGAGCATCTCGGGGCCCGCGCCCTTGGAATAGCCATAGCCCTCACCCGCAGCCAAACCGTAGATCCCGAACTTAGCCAACAGGTCACCGAAGGGCATGTACTCGCCGTAAGGCACCAAATGGTGCTTGTCATAGACCTGCGCGACCTGCCCGTCGCGCTCCAGCACGGCGAGCGAATTATAGAACCGGCCCGCGCCCCGTCGTTGCACTCCAAGCATCACGGTCGCACCGGATTCAGTGGCGGCTGCGGCGATTTCATCAAGAGCGGATTGCGCCAGATCAAGCGACCACGGGATCGCAGTTTCGGACCAGACGACAAGTTCCGGAGCCGCCAAACCGGGTTGGGCGGGCGCAGCGGTATAGTCAAGCTGGCGGATAAAATGGGTCTCGATCAGGTCGGGCTTCCATTTGTCGCGCTGCGGAACGTTGGGCTGCACCAGCCGGATAACCGGTCTGTCGGCAACTTCAATCGCAACCGGCAGCAGCGAAACAGGCAGCATGACAGCAGCCAGAGCAGCAACCAAAACCGCACCTTGCGCCAGTCGTGCGCCAAAAGAAACCCGCTGTGTCGAGACCATGACCGCCACGGCGACCATCGCCATGCTGACCGCATAAGGTCCGATCCACGCCAGTGCCTGACCGCCGATCACCCCCACCAGTGCCTGCGAGGGCATGCCCCAGGCAAATCCCGTAAAGGCATAGGCACGCAATATTTCAGCCAGCGGCAGCGCAAAAATCAATGGCCATGCCCGTGCCGAAAGCCGCCGCGCGACGCCAAAGGCCAGCGCCCAATAGGACGCCATGAACAGAGACAGGCCCAATAGTGCAAAAGGCGCGATCCACGCATGCTTTTCCGGCTGTACCATGAAGGGCGATACCAGCCACTGAAGAACATGGACAAAATATCCCGTTCCAAAGGCCCAACCAAGCCAGGCGGCAGACCACGCTCCTGCCCGCGCACGATAGAGCCAAACGGCACCGATCAGCGCAAACAGCAGCAAGAACGGCAGATCATAGGGGGCCTGCCCGAAACCGCCAATCGCGCCAAGGCCGGCGGCCAGCGCAAGCTGTACCCAGCCCGACCTCTTTGTGATCATCCGTTGGCACCCATCGTGCGTACGCGCAGCCGTTTAATCCGGCGCGGATCAGCGTCGATGACCTCGAACTCCGGCCCGTCAGGGTGCAACACCACTTCGCCGCGCGCGGGCACACGACCCGACAGCATCACGACCAAACCGCCCAATGTATCAATCTCTTCTTCATCTACAGTGTCATGGTCGGTCAACGAATGGCCGATCTCGGCTTCGAAATCTGCCAGCGGCGTTTTTGCGAGGGCGAGATAGGTGCCGGGTTTTTCCACGGTCCAGTACTTGCCTTCGTCAACGTCATGTTCGTCTTCGATCTCCCCGATGACCTGTTCGATCAGATCTTCGATGGTGACCAACCCGTCAACGCCGCCGTATTCATCGATTACCAGCGCCATGTGTCGCCGTTCAGCCTGCATTTTGGTCAGCAAGACTCCGATCGTCATCGAGGGCGGCACAAACAGCAAAGGCCGCAACATCGCTTTAAAATCGAAATTATGCGCGGTGCCGTTGAAGCCGAAATTCAGCGCCAGATCTTTGAGGTGCGCCAGACCGACTGGAGTATCAAGCGTGCCGTCATAGACCGGAAGCCGCGTCAGCCCGCTTTCCTTAAAGACAGCAACAAGCTCGTCCATACTTGAGGAGATCGGCACGGCAGTGATGTCAGCCTTTGGCACGGCCACGTCATCCACCCGCATGCGGCGCAGGTTTATCATCCCATGGGTGCTCGGCCGCGCGTCGGAGCCATTACCGTTGCCGGTTGGTTCCTCGCTTTCCGAGGGGCTTAGCGCCTCTATGACACGAGAGAAAAATCCACCGCTTTTTACAGAGCTTTCTTCGATTTGCTCTATGTCTTCATCTGCAAGCGCGCGTTGCGCCGCGTCAGATGGTCCGTCTGTATCGCCCATCGGGTCCTGTCTTCATCCTGTCTTGGCCGGTCCGACCGTTAATTTACATATATGGGTCATCAAGACCCAGATTACCAAGTATTTCGACTTCAAGACGCTCCATCAGCGTCGCATCGGCATCATCGACATGATCATAGCCCAACAAATGCAGGGTGCCGTGGATGATCAGATGTGTAACGTGATCGGCAAAGGGTCGCGCAGCCGCCTCGGCTTCGGCTTGGCATGTCTCGAAACTTAGCGCGATGTCTCCCAGTTCAAGCAGCCCGTCAAGCCCGGCCTCGGGGGCCTGCGGAATGCCGCCCGATTGCGCTGCAGCGCGTTCCTCGGCGGGCCAGCTGAGCACGTTTGTCGGCGTGGGCTTGGCGCGGAAGTCGCCGTTGAGCACTGCGATGCGCGTGTCGTCACAGGCCAGCAGCGTGACTTCGCTAATCTCTGGGTCGATATTGAGGTGCACTAATGTGGCGCGCACCGCTTGGGCGGCGTGGTCTTCGAGGTCGAGCGCGGTCCAGCGGTCATCCTCGATGACGATGTCGAGCGTCTCCATCACTGGCGCACGGGGACCAGCCCCCGCCACCCTAGGACATTTTGCGTCAACAAAAGAGGGGCAATGTTCATCCTGACGCGGCTGTATCGGCTTCGTAGGCTTCGATGATGGCAGCGACGAGCGGGTGGCGCACAACATCTTTCGAGGTGAAGTAGTTAAAGGCGATTTTAGGGATACCCGCGAGCAGCCGTTCTGCATCGGCAAGGCCAGAGGGCACACCGCGCGGCAAATCGATCTGGGTACGGTCACCGGTGATGACCATGCGGCTGTTCTGGCCCAGACGGGTCAGGAACATTTTCATCTGCATGGAGGTCGCGTTCTGGGCCTCATCCAGCACCACAAACGCATTGCTGAGCGTGCGCCCGCGCATAAAGGCAAGCGGCGCGATTTCGATGCGTTTGTCTTCGAGCAATTTGGCTAATTGCTTGCCGGGCAGGAAATCGTTCAGCGCATCATAGAGCGGCTGCATGTAAGGATCGACCTTGTCCTTCATGTCGCCGGGCAGATAGCCAAGCTTTTCACCGGCCTCGACGGCGGGGCGGCTGAGGATGATCTTGTCAACATGGCCACCGATGAACATCGACACGCCGACGGCGACCGCAAGATAGGTTTTGCCGGTACCGGCGGGGCCGATGCCAAAGGCCAGCTCGTTATTAAACAGCGACTGGACATAGGCCTTTTGCGCTTCGGTGCGCGGCTCAACGCGTTTTTTGCGGGTCTGGATTTCGATCGACCCGCCGATTGGCATTTCGATCTGGTCCCCGTCGCGCACACCGGTCCCCACAGCAGAATTCCCCATCCGCAGCAGGCTTTCGACATCGGCGAGCTCAACGGACCGGCCACCCTCAAGACGGGTATAGAGCGCGTTGAGTAGCGCCTCGCCTTGTTCGGTCGCCTCGGCCTCCCCCATCAGCGTGAGATGATTACCGCGCCGTACGATCTGGATATCGAGGCCTTTTTCAATCGCCGCCAGATGCGCGTCATAGGCGCCGCATAGGTCAATCAACAGCCGGTTATCGGGATAATCCAACACCCGCTCGGAGGGCGCTGATGCGGTGGTCATGAGATCGCTTGAAGGCAAGGCAGGCTCCTGCAAAGGGGTGTGAACAACAAATAGGGGTTTGAACGCGGATGTGTAGGGCTGCAAATCGGAATTGCAGACAAAAAAGGCCGGAGCGCGAAACGCTCCGGCCTGTTATAGGATTTTGTGCGCGGCAATGTCAGTTCGGGTCCCGAACGTTTGAACCGCCTTTGAAATCGCCAACTGTAAAGGTTGGATCAGCGACGCCGGAGCAGACTGGTTTGCCAAATTTATCGAGACGCGCAGAGAGGTATCCCTCGACCCCGTCATCGATGATCCAGTGGTCGCAGCCGTTCGGATCGACCCAAATACCGGCCTGAAGCTGGCTGAGGTGCTTTTTGTCGAAGCCACGGTCGTAGGTTTTATCAGCAGGATAACCCCGGCCAAGTCCACCTTCGTAATCGGCGCAAGCGGTCAGACCAAAGGCACAGGCCGTGACCATAAGAATTTTTGTTTTAATCACAACGATGTCCCCTTAGCGAATGCAGATGATTTCGACGCGGCGGTTCTTGGCCATATTGGCTGCTGAACTGTTTGCCACTGCTGGCATGCGTTCGCCGTAGCCCCGTACATCCGCGATCCGCGCGCCAGTTGCAGCTGCCACAGCGGCGACCGAATTGGCACGGTTGTATGACAGGCGCATGTTGTACTCGTCAGAGGCGCGGCTGTCGGTGTGGCCGGTAATGATGTAGGACACCGCACCGGTTGTCTGGAAAAAGTTCGCCAGACGCGCCTTGCCCGGAGAGCTGATCCGGTAGCTGTCGGTGGCGAAAAACTGATCGGTTTCCATTACACCGCAGACATTACCGCGCCGGCAAACCGGAATACCCTGACGGGTGGTGTGCGGCGTCATATAGCCTTCGGCACCGTCGTCCATGACCCAGTGTTCACAGCCATCGGGGTCAACCCAGATGGTCGGAATGTACTGGCCTTTGTCGCGGCCTTGTTGTGACCGCGTTTGCGCATCGGCAGCTGATGCTTGAAATGCGAGTGCTGCAACCAGTGCCACACTGGCCAGCGCACGCACGGCTTTGGAGATTGTGTTTACCACAGCCTAGTTTCCTTATCCTGTTCCCCCACGAAAGAGCTGCCCATCCCAGGTCCGGTCCAGCTCCGCATAAAGGCAGGTTAGGTTTATTTTTCTGTGCTGTGAAGGGAAGATGTCAATTTTGTGCCCTGATTTCACGGGTATAGCGACGAAATACGGCAGTATCGGAAAGATTGTCCCTGTTTGATGCCCAAGGCCCTGCATAAATGGCGTGGAGCAGTGCGCGAAAGAGATGCGCATCCGGCGCTGCCGACCTGCGAACCTGAGCGGGACAAAGCAGGCGTAAGTCGCAGGTTAACCGCTGCAGCCTTGATGATTGAAGCGCAGCCCGCGACAATCAACTGCTCTTGTGAGATACTGTTTCCGACAGCGCGACAGTCAACGAAATTGTTTCTTGATTCGCACCAACCACTGAGCCAGCGTGAAGTCATTCAATGCCAGCGCTGTCGATGATTTCCACTGGAACGCTTTCGCGCAACGCCACGTTATTGAACTGCTGGGCCGACATTTTTCGGCTTTAACAACTGGGGTGTAGAAATGATTAAAAATCTGGGAGTGGCTGCTGTTATCGCAGCTATGGGGCTGCCAGCCATCGCTGGTGGAAATGCACACGGACATCACAATTACGGCGCTTACGGGCCAACCGGCAATCAAATTGTGGTCAGCTGCTATCGCGGTCCGTGGAAAGAAGTGATCTGGGACCGTCCGAACGCGGTTTTCGTCGATAGTCTGGTCTCGGTCGGCTATGACTTTTCAACCGCAGCGGCGATCGCCGAGCGGGTATGCCGCGATCAAACTCTGGTCGGCAATCCCGGCGCATTGAAGGCAAATATGGAAAATATCTGGCATCAGCCCGGATCGCATCGCCGCCACAACTATTGAGCACTCTGCACAGCCGTGCCCTGACGAGCGGCGCGGCTGTGACTTACAAAATCCGGCCGTCAGCGCACCACGGCAGAGAGCGAATTGCGCTTGGCCTCGACCACCCGAACCTTTTGAACAGTCCCTATTTCCGCCGTCGTGTCCTCGATATGGACCGCGTGCAGATACTCGGACTTACCGACCATCTGCCCTGCCAACCGACCCGGCTTTTCCACCAAAACCGATAGATCCCGTCCGACCATGCTTTGCTGGATCTCTTGCTGCTGCTCGGTAATCAGCGCTTGCAGCCGTTGCAGACGCTCGTCGGCCACAGCCGGGTCTACCAAGGGACGCTCGGCCGCAGGTGTACCGGGGCGCGAGGAATATTTGAACGAATAGGCGTAGCCGTAGCGGACTTCGCGCACCAAATCCAACGTCGCCTCGAAATCCGCATCGGTCTCTTCGGGGAAGCCGACAATAAAATCGCCGGACATCACGATATCGGGGCGCGCAGCACGGATGCGCTCTATCAACTTGAGATAGCTTTCGGCGGTATGGCTGCGGTTCATCCGCTTGAGGATACGATCAGACCCCGACTGCACGGGCAGATGCAAATAGGGCATCAGCTTTTCAACCTCGGCATGAGCCGCGATCAGCGCGTCATCCATGTCGTTGGGGTGGCTGGTGGTATAGCGGATCCGCTCCAGCCCATCGACCTTTGCCAAGTCGCGGATCAATCCGGCCAGCGTTGTGCCGCCGTGGTAGGCGTTGACGTTCTGACCCAGAAGAGTGACTTCGCGGACGCCCCGCTCGACCAGATCGCGGGCTTCTTCAAGCACCCGCGCCGCAGGGCGCGAGACTTCGGAGCCACGGGTATAAGGCACCACGCAGAAGGCGCAGAATTTGTCGCAGCCTTCCTGAACCGTCAGAAAGGCGGCAGGGGCGCGGCGGGCCTTGGGGCGGGATTTGAGGTGGTCGAATTTGTCTTCCGGCGGAAAATCGGTGTCGAGAGCACTCTGGCCGCTGCGCACTTTGGCCTCCATCTCCGGCAGGCGATGGTAGGATTGCGGACCGACGACCAGATCAACGGCAGGCTGGCGGCGCATGATCTCGGCGCCTTCGGCCTGAGCCACACAACCCGCGACAGCGATTTTTAGATTGGGATTTGCCTCTTTGAGCGGCTTCATGCGACCGAGTTCGGAATAGACTTTCTCGGCGGCTTTCTCACGGATGTGGCAGGTATTAAGCAGGATCATATCCGCGTCGTCAGCCCGATCGGTGGCGACATACCCCTGCCCGCCCAAAGCCTCCGCCATGCGTTCACTATCGTAGACATTCATCTGGCAGCCATAGGTTTTGATGAACAGCTTTTTGGGCGTTGTCATGGCAGATATCCGGGTTAGGAGGCAGAAACGCGGTCTAGCAGTGTCCTGCCCCGCTTGCAATGCACAGCGAATTGACCGATTCTGGCCCGCAGGTACAGCACGCGAGGGCTTATGCATTTCCCCGATCTGGCGACGATGATCAAAGACAGCGCCGACACATTGGCCAAAGGAGCCACGGCGATTGTGATGGTCGAGGATGATATCGAGGTCGATACCACGCTGCGCCACCACCAGCAGGCGGGGTTTGCCAATGTGATCGCGCTGATGCCTGCCGGTTTTGATCTGGCGAAAGACCTGCAGAAATCAGTGCTGCGGGTCGATTATGACATGTACCGCGATCAGGCGATGGAGCGCGGCCTGAACCAGATCATCGACGCGGTGCCGGGCCAGTGGCTGTACTACTGTTATAATGCGGAGTTCCTGTTCCATCCGTTTTGCGAGACCCGAAACATCAACGAGATGCTGGCCTTTCATACCGAAGAGCGGCGCCATGCGATGCTGGCCTATGTGATCGACCTCTATGCCGACGATCTGGAACAGCATCCAAACGCGGTATCGCTGGACCGCGCGCATCTGGACCGCTCGGGCTACTATGCGCTGGCACGGCACGCCAAGACGACCGATGGCCATCCGATGGAACGGCAGTTAGATTTTTTCGGGGGTCTGCGCTGGCGCTATGAGGAGCATGTGCCTGCAGCGCGGCGCAAGATCGACCGCATTCCGCTGTTTCGCGCCAAAAAGGGTCTGCGCGTACGCAGCGATCACACTTTTAATGATGAAGAATATAATACCTACGCTTGCCCGTGGCACCACAATATCACGGCGGCGGTCTGTTCGTTCCGAACGGCCAAGGCGTTGAAGACCAATCCGGGCAGCACCTTTGATATCCACACCTTCAAATGGCACAACTCGGCGCCGTTTGAATGGCATTCGCGGCAATTGCTGGATTTGGGTCTGATGGAACCGGGCCAATGGTTTTGAGGCAGCCGGTTATCGGATTATAAAGGTTTGGGTGGCCTGCCCGTGTGGCGGGCAGGCACATTCGTTCGATGTGACGGATCAGCTTTCGCTCAGCGCGACCTTCATGTCTTTGACCTGATAGATCACTTCGCCATCGGCTTCGACGATGCCATCGGCAACGCCCATCGTAAGGCGGCGGGTCTGAATCGCTTTGGTAAAGTCGATTTTATACGTCAGCATTTTGCGGTCGGGGCGTACCATGCCGGTCAGCTTGACCTCGCCGACGCCCAGCGCATAGCCGCGCCCCTGCCAGCCGCGCCAGCCGAGGTTAAATCCGGTAAGCTGCCAAAGGCCGTCAAGGCCAAGGCATCCGGGCATAATCGGGTTGCCGGGGAAGTGGCAGTCGAAGAACCACAAGTCTGGCGTGATGTCGAACTCGGCGACAATATGGCCTTTGCCATGGGCACCGCCATCACCCGAGACCTCGGTGATCCGGTCCATCATCAGCATCGGCGGGGCGGGAAGCTGGGCATTGCCGGGGCCGAATAGCTCGCCCCTTGCACATTTCAGCAAGTCGTCCTTGTCGAAGCTGGTGGGGTAATCGGCCATAATTGCGGCTCTCCTGCTGGATGGTTTTTGTTGCATTCCCGTTTAGCATTGCCACAGCCCGTGCTGCAAGGGGACCGGCGATGAGCGGGGATGTAGGGTGGCACTGCGCGTATGGTTTGACAGGCTAAAGGTGCAATATGTGGATTTGGTTTGAAAAACCGCTGCATTGCCCCCTATATAACAAGGTAAAGGGCAGTGGAGCCGAAATGACTGAATTGCAGATTGAAGCAGGGACAAGGTGGCTGGAGCAGGCCGGCCTGCGCCCGACCCGTCAGCGCGTCACGCTGGCGAGCCTGTTGGTGGGCGACGGCAAGCACCGCCATGTTACAGCCGAAAGCCTGTTTGATGCGGCTAAAGGTCAGGGTGATGCGGTATCTCTGGCCACGGTCTACAACACTTTGCGCGCCTTCTGCACGGCGGGGTTGTTGCACGAAGTCACTGTGGATGGTTCCAAAAGCTATTTCGACACGGACACCCATGATCACCCGCATTACTTTTGGGAAGACGATGGCACGCTGACCGACGCACCGTCGGATGATTTGGTGATTGCACAATTACCTGCCGCACCTGCAGGAGCCGAGATCGTAAGCGTCGATGTAGTGATCCGCTTGCGACGCAAAGACACCACCGCATAGACGGACTTTCATATGTCGCATCCGCTTATTACCCAGACCCACATCGTTACCTATCAGCGTGACGGGGTCGTGCTGGTCAAGGGGCTGTTCGCCGACCATGTCGATGCCCTGCGCAGCGGGGTGGAGCGTAATATGGTCGATCCCGGTCCTTATGCATCAAACAACGATAAGGCTGGCGAGACGGGGCGGTTTTTCGACGATTACTGCAACTGGCAACGTATCGAAGAATTCGCAGAGGTGATCCGGAACTCTCCCGCTGCCGAGGTCGGGGCAGATTTGATGCAAAGCCAAACGGCGCAGGTTTTTCATGACCACGTGCTGGTGAAAGAGCCGGGCACCTCGATGGCGACACCGTGGCATCAGGACGGCCCCTATTACTTTGTCGAAGGCCGCCAGACAGTCAGCTTCTGGTCGCCGCTTGATCCGGTCACCGATGCCTCGTTGCGCTGTGTCGCTGGGTCACACCTGTGGGAGAAGCCGGTTTTGCCGACCCGCTGGACAAAGGGCGATGCATTTTTTGATCCAGCGCCCTATATGCCGGTGCCTGATCCGGACGCGGAGGGCATGGATATTCGCGAATGGGAAATGGAACCGGGCGATGCGGTGGCCTTTAACTACGGCACGCTGCACGGTGCGCGGGGCAACAAGTCGGTGGCACGGCGGCGGGCCTTTTCGCTGCGGTTATTGGGAGATGACGCGCGTTATATCGCGCGGCCCGGCCCGACGTCGCCGCCCTTTCCCGACCACGGCATGCAACCCGGTGCGCGTTTGCGCGAAGACTGGTTTCCAACTCTGTTCAAACGCGCTTGAGGCGGGCGGCGCGAACGCGGCGTCCTGCGCGTCTGTCGCAGGGCCACTTGCGGCTTTTTCGCTGGAAACTCAGCTTTCTTGCCCCTTCGCCCTGCCCATTGATGTTGCACGCCCCATAGGCAATGTCCTAGTATCACGTTGAATTTTCAAAGGAGTGCTGCCCATGCGCCGCGTCGTCGTCACAGGGTTGGGAATCGTCTCTTCCATCGGAAACAATGCTGAAGAAGTGCTGGCTTCGCTCAAGTCAGGCACCAGCGGCATCGAAGCCAGCCCGGAGATGGCCGAACACGGCTTTCGCAGCCGCATTGCTGGCACGCTGAAGATCAATGTCGCGGATCATATCGACAAGCGCACCCTGCGGTTCATGGGACCGGGCGCGGCCTATGCGCATATTGCAATGGGTCAGGCGATTGCCGATGCGGGGCTGGATGACAGCGACATCTCGAACCCGCGTACCGGACTTGTTGCCGGGTCGGGCGGCCCCTCCACCTCCGCGATGTTTGCCGCCCATAACGTGGTGAAAGATACCGGCGCCACCAAACGCATCGGACCGTTTGCCGTGCCGAAATGCATGTCTTCGACGATCAGCGCAAACCTGTCGACCGCTTATAAGATCAAGGGCATCAACTATTCGATCACCTCCGCTTGCTCGACCTCGCTACACTGTATCGGCAATGCCGCAGAGCAGATCATGATGGGCAAGCAGGACGTGATGTTTGCCGGTGGCGGCGAGGAGCTGGACTGGACGCTGTCCTGCCTGTTCGACGCGATGGGCGCGATGAGCAGCAAGTATAACGACGCCCCCGAGACCGCCAGCCGCGCCTTTGACGCGGACCGCGACGGATTCGTAATTTCCGGTGGCGGCGGTATTGTGGTGCTCGAAGATCTCGAGCATGCGCAGGCACGCGGCGCCAAGATTTACGCCGAAGTGACCGGCTATGCCGCGACCAGCGATGGGCACGACATGGTCGCGCCTTCCGGTGAAGGTGGTGAACGGGCGATGCGGCTGGCGCTTGCCACCCTGCCCGAAGGCCGCAAGGTCAGCTATATCAACGCGCATGGCACCTCGACCCCTGTTGGCGATGTCGGCGAGATCGAGGCCGTGCGCCGTGTCTTTGGCAAGGGCAGCACGCCGCCTGTGAGCTCGACCAAATCAATGACCGGCCATGCACAGGGCGCCGCGGGCGCCTTGGAGGCGATTTTCAGCCTGCTGATGCTAGACAATGACTTCATCGCTAAATCGATCAACGTGCAAAACCTCGATCCGGCGCTGGAGCCGGAGGAGATCGCGCTGGAACGGGTCGACAATGCCGAGCTGGACAGTGTGATGACCAACTCTTTCGGCTTTGGTGGCACCAACGGGTCGATGATCCTGTCGAAATTCAAGGGGTAAGAGAATGTCCGGATTGCTTGCAGGAAAACGCGGCCTGATAATGGGTGTCGCGAACGAACGGTCGATTGCATGGGGAATTGCTAAGGCAATGGCCGGGGCTGGCGCGGAGCTGGCCTTTACCTATCAGGGCGAAGCCTTTGGTAGCCGCTTGAAGCCGTTGGCCGAAAGTGTCGGCAGTGATTTCATGGTTGATGTCGATGTGACCGACGATGCTTCGCTTGATGCCGCGTTCGAGCAGTTGGGCGCACGCTGGCCGACGGTTGATTTCGTGGTCCACGCCATCGCCTTCTCGGACAAGTCCGAGCTAACGGGGCGGTTTCTGAATACCAGCCGTGCGAACTTCAAACATTCTATGGATATCTCGGCCTATAGTTTCATCGAAGTGGCCCGCCGCGCGCATCCGTTGATGGTTGAGCAGGGCGGCACGCTGATCACGCTTACCTATCAGGGCAGCAACCGCGTGGTGCCGAACTATAACGTCATGGGTGTCGCCAAGGCGGCGCTGGAATCCGCGACACGCTATCTGGCCAATGACCTTGGCCCCGAAGGCATCCGCGTCAATGCGATCAGCCCCGGCCCGATGAAAACCCTGGCAGGGGCCGCAATCGGCGGCGCGCGCAAGACCTATAAGCACACCGACCAGAACGCCCCGCTGCGCAGCAATGCGACGCTTGAAGCTGTGGGCGGGACAGCGGTGTATCTGTGCTCGGATGCCGGTGCTTGCACCACTGGTGAGATCATCCGCGTTGACGGCGGCTTCCACGTGCTGGGCATGCCGCAAGCCGACCACTTGTAAGAAACCGCGCGGGGGCAAACGCCCCCGTCGCCCTGCCAAACGCCACGAGAGGTGTTGCGCTGCCCTAGCGCAGCGGCGGCGTCTGCCAGAGCCAGACTTTCATGCCCCCATGCGCCACGGCGGGACCCTGCGGCTTCCACGGCAGTCCGGTGGCTTTGGCCAAAGGCGGCTCGGACGTGACGAGCCCGACGCGCCAGCCCTTAAACCGTTCCAGCAGCGTCACCCCCAAAGTGCCGTAAAGCGGATAGAGCAATTTCTTGTTGCCGATCCGCGCGCCATAGGGCGGATTGACGATAACCAATCCGGGCGGACCGTCGGGCGGGGTGATCTCACCCGCACCGTGGCAGGCAAAACTGATCCAATCCGAAACCCCTGCCCGTTCGGCATTTGCAGTGCTCATCCGGATCGCGCCAGCGTCGCGGTCGGAGCCATAGAAGCGCTGCTGCGGCGTCTTGGTCGGCGCGGCACTGCGCATCTCGTCCCAGACATCCTGATCAAAGCTCGCCAGTTGCTCGAAGGCAAAGCTGCGCGAGCGGCCGGGCAGCAAGCCTGCCGCGATTTCCGCCGCCTCGATGGGAAAGGTGCCCGAGCCGCACATCGGATCCAGCACCGGTTCGGTGCCGTTATAGCCGCATTGCCGCAGGAAGAGAGACGCGAGGTTTTCGCGCATCGGGGCCTTGCCGACCGCCTCTTTATGGCCGCGTTTGTGCAGGGATTCGCCCGAGGTATCGATGCTGATCGTCACCTGATTGTCGTGGATACGGACCTTGAGCACCATCTCTGCCTCGTCCGACAGGGTGATGCCGTGGCTCTCGCGCAGCGCGGTTTCGATCCTCTGGGTTGCAGCACCCGCATGATAGATTTTCGAGGCCTTGCAGGTCACCTGCACCTTGACTGGCACGTCGGAACGCAGCACATCCCCCCACGGAAATTTGCGCGACCGTTTATCAAGTTGCGCAAGGTGAAAGGCCATAAAACTACCGATGCGGGCCAATACTCGGGCCGTACCGCGCAGTTCCAGATTGGCGCGCCAGACCTCGGGCCAGCCGCCTTGCACTGTCACCCCGCCCGGTGAAACGGTGGGCGCGACAAAGCGCTTTTCGACGGCTTCTTCGCAAAGCACCGCCTCGAGCCCCGGAGGGCAGACGAGAAAAATCTCAAAGGTCTGTTGTTCCATCCCCGTGTCTTTAGAGGCAACGCCCGCCCACTGCGAGAGGCAACGGCGCTTTTCGAAAAATCGCCAGATCAATTTTGTTAAAATTTTGCGACACCGCCATCATTGTGTCGCGATTCATTTGCAAAATGGGTGCATGGATTTTCGCCGGACATATCACGCCGAAGTGCTGCAATCGCGCCGCGACCGCGCCCGCCGCGCCATTTTCTGGTCGCGGGCCACTGGCGTGCTGCTGATGATCACCGTGGCCGCCACCCTGCGGTCGGAGCCTGAACTGCGCAGGGTACTGGCGGACGCTGGCATTGACGCGATGCTCAAGGTCACCGGGCGGGTCGCGGCGCCACAGTTGGCCGATGCCTCGGCTGTGACCTCTGAACGGATGCCGGTCAGTCGGGTCAAGGTGAACCGGCCCGCAATTGCCGCCCCGTCCGAGGGACATGACACCCAAGCGACAGCCGATGCGCTGGGGCAAGCACTTGCCGAACGCCGGATCACCGATTAACGCGCCAGCAGTTCCGACAGAGCCAGACACGAAAAAGGGCGACCCGCTTGCGCGATGCCGCCCCTCGTCAGTGCCGTGATCGCTTGATCAGGCGATTTTAACCAACTCGATATCAAACTGCAGGTCTTTGCCCGCCAGCGGGTGGTTCGCGTCCAGCGTGACTGTCGCGTCATCCACGCTGACGACGGTGACCGGAACGGCCTGACCCTCGGGGGTCTGCATCTGCAACTGGGTGCCGAGTTCCAGCGGGATTTCCGCCGGAATGCCTTCGCGTGGCACGGCCTGACGCATCTCGGGGTTGGCTTCGCCGTAAGCATCCTGACAGGCGACTTTGACGACCTTCTTGTCGCCGACAGCCATGCCGGGCAGTGCGGTATCAAGGCCGGGGATGATCTGGCCGGAACCTACCTGAAACTCCAGCGGGTCACGCCCTTCGGAGCTGTCGAATGTTGTGCCGTCCAGCAGGGTGCCGGTGTAGTGAATTGCGACGGTATCGCCGGATTTGACCTCAGCCATGTTAATTTCCAATCTTATCGGTAAAAATTTATCGGAGGCCACGTATCTACGCAGGTGCTCCGGATTCGGCCGCAACCTGACAAAACATGCCCTTTATGTAAACCCCCGCGCCAAAAGCACGCGTAATGCGGCCTCAAGTTGCCGGATTGCCCTTTCATTTCGGGCCTTTTCCCTCTTCGTGCAGCATGCCACTCTATCCCAAAATCAGGGAGAGCGTTCATGCCCATTACGACCTGCGTCTTTGACGCCTACGGCACACTTTTCGATGTTGCCGCCGCCGCGCGTCAAGCCGCTGCCGAACCGGAATTCGCCGCCATCAAAACCGACTGGCCCGCCGTCGCCGAACAGTGGCGGTTGAAGCAATTGCAATATTCGTGGCTGCGCGCGGTCACTGGCGCACATACGGATTTTTGGGAAGTCACGCAAAACGGTCTCGATTGGGCGCTTGAGAAAACCGGCCATCATGGCGATGCAGCGCTGCGCGCCCGGCTGCTGGCGCTCTATTGGGAGCTCCAAGCTTATTCCGAGGTGCCCGACATGCTGGCCGAGTTGAAAGCAGCCGGATTGAACACTGCTATTTTGTCGAACGGCTCGCCCGCAATGCTCGACGGCGCGGTCGCTTCCGCAGGCATCGGTGGCGTGCTGGACGCCTGCCTTTCGGTCGAAACTGTCGGCATCTTCAAACCCGACCCTTCGGTATATGATCTTGTTGGCAGCCATTTCGGCTGTGACAAAGAAAACGTGCTCTTCGTCTCCTCCAACGGTTGGGATGCTGGCGCGGCCACAGGCTACGGATTTGAAACCGCATGGGTCAACCGCAGCGGCGAGCCGATGGACCGCCTGCCATGGACGCCCTCGCATGTGCTCAAAGACCTGACCGGAATACCCGCGCTGGCCGGTGTCTGATGGCGCGGTTTGAAACCTCGGACGGATTGTCGCTCCATTATACCGACGAGGGCGATGGCCTGCCGATCCTGTGTCTGTCAGGGCTGACCCGTACGACCGCAGATTTCGACTATGTCACCCCGCATCTGGCAGGCCACCGGCTGATCAAGATGGACTATCGCGGGCGCGGCCAATCCGATTTCGATCCAGACTGGAAGAATTACGTCCTGCCCGTCGAGTGCCGCGATGTCTTGGAACTGCTCGCGCATCTGAGCCTCGATAAAGTCGCGATCCTCGGCACTTCGCGCGGCGGGCTGAACGCGATGGGCCTCGCAATGGGGGCCAAGGACCGCCTGTTGGGCGTTGCGCTCAATGACATCGGGCCAGAGCTTGATACGCGCGGGCTGGAAGTTATCATGGGCTATCTGGGCCGCAATCCAACGGCCAAAACCCATGCCGAGGCCGCTGCCGCCATGCCGCGCTTCTTTCCCGAATTTAGCGCGGTGCCCGACAGCCGCTGGCGGGAAGAAGCCGCCAAGCATTACACCCAGACCGATAAGGGTTTGCAGATCACCTATGACAAGCATCTGCGCGATGCCGTTGCTATGGCCGGTGCCGATGGTGCGCCAGACCTCTGGCCGTTCTTTGACGCACTCGCAGGTCTCCCGCTGTGCTGCATCCAAGGCGCCAACTCTAACTTGCTGAGCGATGCGACTGTCGCTGAAATGCGCCGCCGCCGTCCGGATATGGTGCTGGGCGTGGTCCCCGGTCGCGGGCATATTCCTTTTCTAGACGAACCCGAGGCTGTTGCCGCCCTCAAGACATGGTTGGAATTGATGACATGAACATAGAGATGATCCGCGCCGCCCAAACCCGACTGGCAGGTGTCGCGCGCCACACGCCGCTGCTCGGCTCGCCATTTCTGGACGAGATCGCAGGCCGCCGTGTCTGGATCAAACCCGAATGCCTACAACACACCGGCAGCTTCAAGTTTCGCGGTGCGTGGTCAGCCCTGTCCGCGCTTGACGACAAGGTGCGCAGCCGCGGCGTGATCGCCTACTCCAGCGGCAACCACGCACAGGGCGTGGCCCTTGCCGCGCGGATGCACGGGGTGCCGGCGGTGATCATTATGCCGGCGGACAGCCCGCGCCTGAAGATCGCCAATACCCGCACTTACGGGGCCGAAGTGGTGCTCTATGACCGCGCGACCGAAAGCCGCGAAGAGATCGGCGACCGGATCAGCGCCGAGCGCGGGCTGACTTTGGTCAAACCCTACGACGATCCACAGGTTATCGCGGGGCAAGGCACCACTGGGCTGGAAATCGCGGCACAGGCTGCCGAATTCGGTATCACGCAGGCGGATGTGATCGTTTGCTGCGGCGGCGGCGGCTTGTCGTCGGGGATCGCACTGGCGCTGGCGGCTGACGCCCCCGGCTTGCGGGTGCGCCCCGCCGAACCAGAAGGGTTTGACGATGCGGCCCGTTCTTTGCGTGAAGGTCGAATTCAGCGAAATGAGCGGCTGACCGGATCTATCTGCGACGCTATCGTTACCCCGCAACCGGGCGAGCTTACGTTCCCGATCTTGAAAGACCGCGCCGGTCCGGGGCTGGTGGTCTCGGACGATGAAGCGCTGCGGGCGATGGCGCAAGCTTTCAACCGGCTAAAGCTGGTCGCGGAACCCGGCGGCGCGGTGGCTTTGGCGGCTGCGCTGTTTCGCACCGATGAGATCGAGGGCGATGACGTGATCGTCACCATCTCGGGCGGCAATGTCGATACGGATATCTTTGCCCGCGCCTTGGCGACACTGGACCGCCCTGAATAATCCCGCACCCCACGCGGAAATCGTGCCAGAATTTGGTACACCCCTCATGAAAGGACCCTGACCTATGCAGATTTTGGATACTGGTGACGTGCGGTTGCATTACCGCGTGGATGGCCCCGATGATGGCGCCCCGGTGGTCTTTGCCAATTCGCTGGGCACCGACATGCGGTTGTGGGACCCGATCTTGCCGCTGTTGCCCAAGGGGCTGCGTCTGATCCGCTATGACAAGCGCGGGCATGGGCTGTCGACCTGCCCTTCCGGAAATTACTCGATGGGGTCGCTGATCACCGATGTCGAAAAACTGATCGATCACTTGGGCGTCACGAATTGCGTCTTTGTCGGGCTAAGCATCGGCGGCATGATCGCGCAGGGGTTGGCGGTTAAACGGCTCGATCTTGTGCGGGCGATGGTTTTGTCCAATACCGCCGCGAAAATCGGCAATGCGGCGATGTGGGACGACCGGATTGCCGCAGTGCGCGCAGGCGGTATCGAAAGCCTTGCCGACGGAGTGATGGAGCGCTGGTTCTCTGCCGAGTTCCGCGAAAAGCCCGAGCTTGAACTTTGGCGCAATATGTTGGTGCGCCAACCCGATGATGGCTATGCCGGATGCAGCGCCGCAATTTCGGGCAGCGATTTCTATGCGACCACGGCCACTTTGCGCCTGCCGACGCTGGGGATCGCTGGGGCCGAAGATGGCTCCACCCCGCCGGACCTTGTGCGCGAAACCACCGACCTGATACCCGGTTCGCGGTTTCATCTGATCCGCCGTGCAGGGCACCTGCCGTGCGTTGAGCAGCCTGAAGAATATGCGCAGGTGTTAAGCGAATTCTTAAAAAGTGTCGGCCATGTTTGATCTTACCACCCCAGCGAAAGTCTGACTTATGGCCGCAAGTGTTTTCGACAGCCCTCTTTTTGCACACCTGTTTTCCACGGGTGAATGCGGGCGGCTGATGTCTGATACTGCCGCGATCCGCGCGATGTTGCTGGTCGAAGGGGCGCTGGCGCAAGTGCAAGGCAAGCAAGGCATTATCCCCGAGATCAGCGCCGCCGCGATTCACCGCGCCACGCTGGAGGTGCAGGTCGATCCGGGTGCGATTGCCAAGGCGACAGGGGAGAACGGTGTGAGCGTTCCGGGGCTCGTGGCCGCGTTCCGCGACGAGATGAAAGCGCCCGAACACGCGCAATATGTGCATTGGGGGGCGACCAGTCAGGATATTCTGGACACCGCGCTGATGCTGCGGTTGCGCCAAGCCTTGCTGCTGGCCGAGACCGATCTGCATGCGGTGATCCGCGCCTTGGGCAAACAGGCGAAAGCCCATGCCCATCTACCAATGCCCGCACGCACCTATGGCCAGCATGCGACGCCGACCACATGGGGTGCGGTGGCAGCCGACTGGGGGGCGCCGCTCATCGAGGCGCTGGCGGGGCTAGAAAACCTGCGCAAGTCCACGCTTTGGGTGTCGCTGTCAGGCGCGGCAGGCACGGCATCGGCGCTGGGGCCGGAGGCGGCAAAGACACGGGCCGGATTGGCCAAAGCACTCGGGCTGCATGATCCACAACGCTCGTGGCACACTGATCGCGGCCCCATCCTGCGAATTGCCGATTGGCAGGGTCAGGTGATGGCTGCTCTGGCGCATATGGCTGAAACACTTATTGGGCTTACAAGCACTGATATAAGTGAAGTTTCTCTTGGCAGTTCGGGCGCGTCCTCGACCATGCCGCAAAAGCAGAACCCTGTTGCGCCCTCGGCCTTGCTGGCGTTGCACCTGCAATTTAACGGGCTGCGCAGTACCTTGCAAAGCGCCGCCGTGCACCAGCACCAGCGCGACGGTGCGGCGTGGTTTGCCGAATGGATGGTAGTGCCACAGCTCACGCTGAGCCTTGCTGCCGCGTTGCGACACGCCCGCGATATTGCCGAGAACATGACCCCGCATCCAATGCGGATGCACAGCAACCTTGATGACAATCTTGGCCTGATCCATGCCGAAGCGCTGAGCTTTGCGCTGGCCGAGTTGATGCCACGTCCCAAGGCGCAGAAGGTGACAAAAGCGCTCTGCCTTGACGCGCTGCGCCAAGGCACGCCGCTGGAGGATTTGGCGCGGCACGACTACCCCGATCTGGGCAAGGATGTGTTTGAACCTGTGCGCGGCACCGGATTGGCGGCGCAGGATGCGCTGGCCTTTGCCAGCCGCGCCGCAAAGTTCTGACGCATTAAACCGCCCCTGCTCTATCTTGCGAGGCGGAGTTGCACATACATTTTGTCGAACCGGAAGATGTCTCGACCGCGCGCGATCTCACATTGCGTGAATAATTCGACCTTGAGCTTCATAGTGCCTTGCAGGCCAAGTCGATCCGCGCAAGCTTGCTTGAAACAAATCAAGTAAGGGACGACCCAATGATTAAAGCTGCCGTCTGCCACGCCTTTGGTGCCCCTCTGGTTGTCGAGGAGGTGCAACTGCGCGCGCCTGAAGGCAGCGAGGTCGAAGTAACAGTTGATGCGGTCGCGATCTGTCATTCCGATATTTCATTTGCTGCGGGCGCTTGGGGCGGATCATTGCCTGCCGTATATGGCCACGAGGCAGCGGGACGTATTTCGGCGCTGGGTGGAAACGTCAGAGGATTGGCGGTCGGCGATTCTGTCATTGTGACGCTTATCCGCGCCTGTGGGTCTTGTCCCAGTTGTTGCAGCGGGCGGCCCACGGGCTGCGAAACGCCCTATGACGGTGATCAGGGGCCACTGAAAACTGCGGATGGCGGCAAGTTGCACCAAGCGATGGCCTCGGGCGCTTTTGCAGAAAAGGTCGTCGTCGAGCAGGCGCAGGTCGTAAAAATCAGCCATGACATTCCCAAAGATGCGGCGAGCCTGATTGCCTGTGGGGTGATCACTGGCGTCGGTGCGGTGGTGAACGCGGCGGGCCTGCGTGCCGGTCAGGATGTTGTGGTGATCGGCGCAGGCGGCGTGGGATTGAACGCGATCCAAGGTGCGCGGATCGCAGGCGCGCGGCGGATTGTTGCAGTAGATATGAGCGAGGAAAAGCTCGCCATCGCACGGGAGTTTGGCGCCACCGACGGGGTGCTGGCCACAGCCGAAAAGCCCTGGCGCGAGGCGATGAAGCTGATGGGGCGCGGTGCCGATGCTGTTATCGTGACGGTCGGTGCGACCCCTGCCTATGACGCGGCCCCGAAATATCTGGCGGGCGGCGGGCGCGTGATCATGGTGGGCATGCCGCATTCGGGCGCGATGTCGACCTATGAGCCGGTGATGTTGGCCGCCACGGGCCAGGGTATGGTCGGCTCCAAGATGGGCGATGTGGTGATTCAGCGTGATATCCCGTGGATGGTAGATCTGTATTTGCAAGGCCGGTTGAAGCTTGATGAGTTGATCTCGGCGCGGTGGACGCTGGAGCAGATTAACGAGGCGATTGAAGACACCAAATCAGGCGCAGCACGGCGCAATGTGATTATGTTTAATCGCTAAACTAAGGGGGCCAGCCCCCCCCCGGCCTGCGGCCTCCCCCCGGAGTTTCTCCGGCCAAATGAATTGGAATTTGTGATGAAACTTCAGGACCTCGACGTCATTGTCACCGCGCCCCCCGCGCCGGGTTGGGGCGGGCGGTACTGGATACTGGTCAAGGTGACGACGGATACCGGCGTTGTGGGATGGGGTGAGTGCTACGCCTCGTCCGTCGGGCCGGAAGCGATGCGTCATGTGATTGAGGATGTTTTTGCGCGGCATATGCAGGGTGAGAATCCGGAAAATATCGAGTTGATGTTCCGGCGGGCCTATTCTTCGGGGTTTACCCAGCGGCCCGATTTAACCGTGATGGGCGCGTTTTCGGGGCTGGAGATCGCCTGTTGGGATATCTTGGGCAAGGATCGGGATCGTCCGGTCTATGCGCTGATGGGCGGACGGATGAACGCGCGGGTGCGTGCCTATACCTATCTCTATCCATTGCCGCACCACGATCTGGCGGCCTTCTGGACTTCGCCGGAGATGGCGGCGGAATCGGCGGCAGATTGTGTGGCGCGTGGCTATACGGCGGTCAAGTTTGATCCGGCGGGGCCCTATACCATGCGCGGCGGGCACATGCCGGCCATGACCGACATTGCGCAGTCGGTGGCGTTTTGCAAAGCCATCCGCGAGGCTGTTGGAGATAAGGCGGACTTGCTGTTTGGAACCCACGGCCAATTCAGCACAGCGGGCGCGATCCGCTTGGGCCGCGCCTTGGAACCCTATTCACCACTTTGGTACGAGGAGCCGATCCCGCCTGACAATCTAGCAGAAATGGCAAAAGTTGCGGCCGCTGTGCGCATTCCGATTGCGACGGGCGAGCGATTAACCACCAAAGCCGAATTTGCGCCCGTGTTGCGGAATGGCGCGGCGACGATTTTGCAGCCCGCACTGGGCCGTGCCGGTGGCATCTGGGAGATGAAGAAGGTCGCCGCGATGGCCGAAGTCTATAACGCGCAGATGGCACCCCATCTCTATGCGGGACCAATCGAGTGGGCCGCAAATGTGCAATTTTCTGTGTCGATCCCGAATATTCTAATGGCCGAAACTATCGAAACGCCGTTTCATGATGCCCTGATCAAGAGCGCGATTCGGGTAGAGGACGGATTTATCACAGCACCTGAGGCACCCGGTCTGGGGATCGACGTTGATGAGGACCTTGCGCGGGCGCATCCCTACACCGGCGATCATTTGCACCTGCAGATGCAGGATGCACCGTGCGACTATGTGAACGGCAATGCTTTTGAGGGCGGCGCACCTGCGACGCCGGACTAAGTAGAACCGTCGGTGCTTGCGAGGAAGGCCGCTGTCAGATCTGCGGGTCTGAACTGGTCAAATGGATGGCTTCCAAAGCGCGGTGATGCGCGAGCAACAGGGCGTCGGCGTCCCTTTTCGCCCCTTTGAGGGCGATTTGGCTGATCACCTGGACCACCACGCCTTTGATGGCGATATAGCTGTGCAAGATGGGTTGGTTCTGGCTTGCGCCAGCGAGGGTGTAGCTCAGTGTGCCGAAAGGCGCTTCACCCGCATTTGCCGAAGTGAGGTCGGAGAATTCGAACTCGCGCCCGATCTCGCTGGCCTGTCGGCTGACCATCGCCATAATCTGTGCTTCGATCTGGGCTTGATCCGCGGCTTCTGTGGGGCCGCTTTGGACCATGACCTTGGCCATATATCCACGGCTATCAAGCCAGTAGCTCAGGCCTTTCGTGCCGCCTTTATCAAGACGCGCAAACAGACCTTCGGTGCAAAAGCTGGCACCCGGTCCGGCGGCACGACAGCTCGGATCGTCGTCGGCCCAGACAGGCGCGGCCTGTTGAAAGGCGGCCAAGGCAAAAATAATCATGGCGAGTACATGTTTCATGGGAACTCCTCTGCTGATTTTGCGTTAGTCCAATTAAGGAAGAATTTCCTTCAGACGCAAAACTCCTGAGAGAAGAACAAGGAATTTGGGCACTTTGATCTAAATGTGGTGCAAAAATGCGCCGATATTCCTGCGTTTTACACCATGTTGATGATGGGACTGTCTCCGCGTGGCCAGCCAAGCCGCACAGTTCAAGACCACCGAGACGAGGCCCCTGACCCCGCCTCGCAAAAGCAGATGCAAGTTTTGCTAACTCGCTGGCTTAACCGTTCACAACCGTCTGTGCTGCGGCCACGATGCCCTCGCGCGAGGGCAGCGTGGCGCCGTACGCCGGACCGGTCGCGATAAAGCTGTCTTCGGCAGTCAGACGGGCGAACCGTGCCACGCCCTGCTCTACCATCAGCGCCATCAAGGCCTCGGCCTGCCCGCCCGTGCGACGGCATTCATCAACGATCAGCACAGGGCGTGATCCGATTGCCTGCATCAAAGCCTCGGTTGGCAACGGCGCTAACCAGCGCAAATCAATGACGCGCGCATTAATTCCCTGACCTGCCAGATCATGCTGGGCCTGACGCGACAGGTAATGACCGTTGCCATAGGTGACGATCGCCAAATCCTCGCCCGCGCCATGCACGCCGACGCTGCCCAAGCTGATGCGCTGATCCGGCGCCGGGTAGGTCCGCATCCAGCCGCCGTCGCCCGGCTCCAGCAGATCGCGCATCGGGTACAGCGCAATCGGCTCAAGAAATACCACCACGCGCTGCTCCTCGCGGGCCAGACGCACGGCTTCGCGCAGCATGCAGGCCGCGTCGTCGCCGGTGGACGGGCAGGCAATGATGATCCCGGGAATGTCGCGCAACACCGCAATGGAATTATCGTTGTGGAAGTGACCGCCAAAGCCCTTTTGATACCCCAGCGCCGAAATCCTCAGCACCATCGGGTTGGTCCATTGCCCTTGGCTAAAGAACGACAAGGTCGCTGCCTCACCGCGCAACTGGTCCTCGGCGTTGTGCAGATAGGCCAGAAACTGGACCTCGGGGATCGGGATAAACCCGTTATGCGCCATGCCGATCGCAAGGCCGAGAATGCTGGTTTCATCCAGCAGTGTGTCAATGACGCGGGCGGGGCCGAACCGGCCGTGCAGCTTTTGCGTAACGCCGTAATTGCCGCCCTTGCGACCCACGTCCTCGCCCATCACCACAGTTTCGGAATACGCCAACATCACATCGTGCAGCGCCCAGTTGATCAAGCGCGACATTGGCTGCGGCGCATCAAACTGCGCTGTATCACTGCCAAAAACCTGCTGCCGCCGCGCCTCATCGGGGCCGTTCGTCGGCGCGCAGGCCCGTGATGGTGGCACAATGCTCGCCATCACCTCGGCGGCGGACTGCAGTCTTGGCGTCGATGCCATCGCCTCAGCCGCCTTGGCAACCGAGGCCAATGTCTGCTGATAAACATCTAACGCCTGTTCAGTCGATGCCGCCCCGCTGGCCACCAATCCGCGCACAGAATAGAGCAGCGGATCGTTTGCCTCATCGGCTTCCACCTCGGCTTTGGGCAGGTATGAGGTCACCACATCCGGTCCGGCATGGCCGTACAAACGCACTGTCCGTAAATGCAAGAACGCAGGCTTGCGGTGCACTCGCACCCAATCTGCGGCCTCTTGCGCTGCCTCAAACGCCGCGAACATATCCAACCCGTCAGCCGCAAAATACTTCAATCCGGGCCGTTGTGACATCGACGCATGAATCCAACCCGTCGGCGTCTTGGTCGAAATCCCGATCCCGTTGTCCTCACACACAAACAACAGCGGTAGGGGAATGCCCTGCACCGCCGTCCAG
This sequence comes from Sulfitobacter brevis, assembly GCF_900112755.1. Lineage (GTDB taxonomy): Bacteria > Pseudomonadota > Alphaproteobacteria > Rhodobacterales > Rhodobacteraceae > Sulfitobacter > Sulfitobacter brevis. The sequence goes on from NZ_FOMW01000004.1 coordinate 252,150, forward strand.
CAAGCCGCGTTAATCGCGCCTTGTGCCGTAGAATGGTTGGCCGAGGCATCGCCGAACGAACACATGGTAATCGCATCGCGGGCAAGTACCGCGTGCTCGGGCCGCCCGCGCCGCGCCAAACCGATGGAATGTGCAGCCCCGATTGCCTTGGGCAGATGGCTCGCAATCGTCGACGTCTGGGGCGGGATCATCAACTTCCGACTGCCCAACACCTTATGGCGCCCGCCACTTATCGGGTCTTCTGTAGAACAGGCAAAGCTCAGCAGCATGTCCCGCATGATGTCCGTCGCGCCGGTCTGCTGGGCGCGGGCTATCTGGAATGCCGCATCACGGTAATGCAAAAACGCCATGTCATCGGGGCGCAGCGCATAAGCAACTGCCGCCATACCCTCATGGCCGCTGGAGCCGATGGTATAAAACCCCTGCCCGGCCTTCTGCATCGCCCGGCTCTGGATGTCCAACGCACGGCTCAACACCTGCGCCTCGAACATCTCCAGTGCCATCTCAGGCGTCAACGCCCCCAGCGGCGTTTCACCAACAGGAAAATCCCACGCCGCCACGCGACGCAGGAAATTGCCATGCACTATTTCAACGCGATCCATGCTGCCCTTTTAGTATCAATGTCTCAAAACGTGCTGCAGCAGATACTCAATCCCAAACCGAGAGAGGAAACCCCCCCCCTCTCTTTTTGACCACAAATATCCGGAGGGAGGTCCGGGGGGAGGAAATCCCCCCAATCCAACGCTTTAGAAAAACGCCTGCAAGCCAGTCTGCGCGCGCCCCAAAATCAAGGCATGCACATCATGAGTACCCTCATAAGTGTTCACAGTCTCAAGGTTCATCATGTGGCGGATCACCTGAAACTCGCCTGAAATCCCGTTGCCGCCATGCATGTCCCGCGACATCCGCGCGATATCCAGCGCTTTGCCGCAGTTGTTGCGCTTCACGATGGAGATCATCTCCGGCGCGGCATTTGCCGCATCCATCAAACGCCCAACCTGCAACGAGGCCTGAAGACCCAGCGAAATTTCGGTCATCATATCGGCCAGCTTTTTCTGGAACAGCTGTGTTTGCGCCAAAGGCTTGTTGAACTGCTTGCGATCCAGACCGTACTGGCGCGAGGCATGCCAGCAGAACTCGGCAGCGCCCATTGCCCCCCAGGAAATGCCGTAACGTGCACGATTCAAGCAGCCGAACGGCCCTTTCAAACCTTCCACATGCGGCAGCAGCGCGTCGTCGCCCACTTCCACATCCTTCATCACGATCTCGCCGGTGATCGAGGCGCGCAGGCTCAGCTTGTTACCGATTTTTGGCGCGCTCAAACCGTCCATGCCCTTTTCGAGTACAAAGCCGCGAATTTTGCCGCCATGCTCTTCGGACTTGGCCCAGACCACAAAGACATCCGCGATCGGCGCGTTGGAGATCCACATTTTGGAGCCGGTGATCTTGTAGCCATTGGCCGTTTTCACCGCACGGGTCTTCATGCCCGCAGGGTCGGAACCCGCGTCAGGCTCGGTCAGGCCGAAACAGCCAATCCACTCGCCCGAGCACAGTTTGGGCAGAAATTTCTTGCGCTGCGCTTCGGATCCGTAAGCATAGATCGGGTACATCACGAGGCTCGCCTGCACCGACATCATCGACCGATAGCCCGAATCGACACGCTCGACCTCACGTGCAACCAGACCGTAAGAAACGTAGCCGCTGCCCAATCCGCCGTATTCCTCGGGGATGGTTATGCCAAGCAGACCCATATCGCCCATTTCGCGGAAAATACCAGCGTCAGTATGCTCGTTAGCAAAGGCCTCGATCACGCGAGGCTGCAGCTTCTCTTGTGCATAGGCGCGTGCACTGTCCTGAATCATGCGCTCGTCTTCGCTCAACTGGTCGGACAGGCGGAAGGGGTCGGTCCAGTCGAATGTTCCCAGATCGGGCTTGTCCTTGGCGCGCAGTGTTGGTGTCTCGGCGTTCATGATGCTCTCCTGAATGGCTCGGATTTGGCAGCAGTATTGCAAATCAAAGCGAGGAACTCTATCGCTGCTTTATCCTGCACCTATGAGAAAAAGTCATATGATCGCCCCGCGCCGCTTCCTGCCATCAATCTCGGCGCTGCTCGCTTTCGAGGCTGTCGCGCGTCTGGGCAGCGCCACGCTCGCCGCAGCGGAGCTTTCGCTCACCCAAAGCGCCGTCAGCCGTCAGATCAAGACGCTGGAAGAACAACTGGGCCTTACGCTGTTTCACCGGCAGGGCCGCCAACTGGTGCCCAGTCAGGCCGGTCAAGACTACGTCGTCGATGTGCGCGATATCCTCAACCGGTTGGCGCAGGCCTCGCTCAAGGCGCGCACCAATCCATTGGGTGGCTCGCTTAACCTCGCGATCCTGCCCGCGTTTGGCATGCATTGGTTGGCGCCACGTTTGCGCGACTTTGCGCAGGCCCATCCGGAGGTCACGGTCAACCTCAGCACCCGCCTGCATCCTTTCGCCTTTGCCAGCAGCGCCTTTGATGCCGCAATCCATTTTGGCCACGAAGATTGGCCCGGCGTGCAATATCTGCCGCTGATGCCCGAACGTGTTGTGCCAGTGTGCAGCCCCGAACTGCTCACCGCGCCAATTGCAGACCCGCAAGACATGTTGAACCACCCGCTATTGCACCTCGAAACCCGGCCCAAGGGCTGGGCCCGCTGGCTTGGCGCCTTGGGTATCACCGACACCCCGCCCACGGGCATGGTGTTTGACCAGTTCTCGACAATGGCACAGGCGGCGATCCACGGGCTCGGTGTGGCGCTCTTGCCAGTGTTCTTTGCCGAGCCCTATTTGCGCGATGGCAAGCTTGTGCTGGCCTCGGCGCAGACCACGCAGAGCATCGGCAGCTATTACCTCGTCTGGCCCGACGACCGCGACGAATCCGCCGCCTTAAAATCATTCAGGACATGGCTCGCCAGCGAGGCAGAAACTGTGGCGCCAGCATAGCGCCCCCGCGCTAAAATCTGTCGCGACCGCCCCTCTTTCGAGATTTTCTCGCCAAATTTGCCTAATTTTTGCCTCAATCCCAAGTTATATAAAACTGTCTGTTACCGGGTGGGGCCGTTACAGGAGAGCATGGGTATGCTTACTTCACTTCGCGCGGGCGTTTGTACGCTTGCTACTGCCACAGTCCTTATTGCCAGTTCGGCGCAGGCCGATGATCTGACCGTCCTGATTCTGGAAGGCGCGTATTTCCCACCAGTAGTCAGCGCGCAGATCGGGGACACAATTGTCTTTGTCAACGAAACCGACTCCGAGCATACCGTTTCGGGCGATGATGAAATCTGGACCTCCGGACCAATCCCGACCGAGGGCAGCTATCGTCTGGCGTTGAACGAAACCACCCCGCTCACCTTTGGCGGCGACTGGGTCGATGGCTCAGAGATGACAGGCCAATTTAGCCTCGAATAATCAACCGAGCCGTCCAATTCCCACCGCGGCGCACCGCTCAAACCGGCGCGACCAGCGCCGCGCCTGTCGCGCGGTTGGAATTGACGGCGCGGTCGACGCGATGCCAATGCAATAGATCCTCAGCGGCGGGCTGCATCAGTGCAGCCGCCCCTTTGCCAGCCTCGCCCAACCAAAGCGGCCAGTCAGCCTCCGCCAAGATCACCGGCACGCGACTGTGCAGCGCGGTCATCTTTCCGATCGCTGCCGTCGTCACCACCGCGCAGGTCGCCAGACGACTGCCGTCCGGTTGCTTCCAATCCTGCCAAATCGCCGCAAAGGCCAAGGGCGCGGCATCTTGGCGTGTGATGTACCACGGGTCGCGCCCGTCATCCTCGCTTTTGGTCCATTCGTAGAAACCGCTGGCCACGATTATGCCGCGCCGCTCGCGTACTGCGGCACGAAAGGCAGGCTTCTCAGCAATGGTCTCGGCGCGCGCATTGATCAGCAGCGGCCCGTCATTGGGCTTTTTGTACCAATGCGGGATCAACCCCCAGCGCATCGCGCCCAATTTGCGTTGCCCCTCTTCCGCGCTGGTGACGATATGCACCTGATTGGTCGGGCAGATATTATAGTTTGGCACCGGCGGCAGGTCATTGGCCGGTGCCGCACTGAAAAGCTGCGACATCGCATCGGGGGGAAGCGTTATGGCCATCCGACCGCACATGGGCTGTTCCTTTGCACTCACTCACCGCAAGTCTTGCGGTTAAGATATAGCTGGCGTGCAAGGTTGCAACGCCTACGGCCCATGCCTTCTGTCTAAACCACCCAGCCCGCGCCCTGCCCCCTTGGCTGAAGTTTGCGCAACCAACGCCCTTTGCAGTCCCCGCAGTCACCGATGCGGTTTTACCCCGCCGCGATATCTGGCACAGAGGGCAAATTGTTCAGCCTTGCGCCAAGGAACTCGTATGCTCAGGTCTTTTCTGCCCGTCAGCGCCCTCTTACTCGGGTCGTTTTTCCTCCTGTTTGCGGGAGGAATCAACGGTTTGATCCTGCCAGTGCGCGGCGCCAACGAAGGATTTTCCGATATTTCGCTCGGCCTGCTCGGCACCGGCTGGGCGCTCGGCTATGTATCGGGCTGCGTGTTGACGTCGGGGTTGGTGGCGCGGGTCGGGCACATTCGTGCCTTCGGGGCGATGGCGGCCATCGCTGCTGTGTCGATCCTTGGCAGCGCCATCGTGGTGAACCCTTGGGCGTGGATCATCCTGCGCGGCGTCTGTGGTTTCTGCTTTGCCGGTGCGGCGATGATCGTGGAGAGCTGGCTGAGCGAACAGTCCGCCCCCTCGGCGCGGGGCCGGATTTTCGGCGTCTACACAATGGTGAACCTCACCGCGAGCACCGCGGGCCAGATGATGTTGACGCTGGGTGATCCGAACGGATTTCTGTTCTTTGCCTTGGGCGCGATCTTTTATTGTCTGGCGCTGGTGCCAACCGCGATCAGCTCGACCTCGACGCCAGCGCCTTTGGCAACGGTCAAACTAAACCTGCGCAGCCTGTGGAAGAACTCGCCCGTGGCGGTGTTTGCCGTGTTCTGGGTTGGGGTCTCGAACGCGGCCTTTGGCACGCTCGCGGCGGTATATGCGCAGAAAATCGGGCTGGTGCTGGCGGCCATCGCGCTTTTCACCTCGATCCCCATTCTGGCGGGCGCGATCATGCAGATCCCTGTCGGATTGCTGTCTGACAAGATGGACCGCCGCCGCGTTCTGGTCGGCGTGGCCGCGCTGGCGCTAATCGCCGATATCGCCTTTTTGGTGCTGGCCCCGCAAGGGCGCGGGATGAACCTGCTGTTGGCGGCGCTGCTGGGCGGGTCAATCTATGCGATGTATCCGGTCATTGTCGCTCACGCCAACGACCATGCCGAACCCGGCACCGCGATCCAGATTTCCGGCGGCTTGCTGCTGACCTATGGCCTTGGCTCCATCGTCGGCCCGCTGATCGCGGGTTTCGCGATGGAAGAAGTCGGCAATCGGGCGCTCTTTATGGTGACTTCGGCCTCGCACGGGATGGTCATACTCTACACCCTGTGGCGCATCGGGCGGCGCGAGGCGGTGTCGGATGCCGACAAGTCGAGCTTCCAACCGATCAACGCGGGCCGCACCTCGAACCTGCAAACGGCTGAACACAGCAACGCGGGCGACGTCCCCCAACGGCGCCGCGAACCACGCTCGATCCGCGAGGTTCTGGGCAAGCGGTAGGGTCGCTTGCAGACACTTGCTAAAACGACAAAGGGCGCACCTTAGTGCGCCCTTTGCTTTTGCAATTAGCCGGATTTACTTCACCGTAATGCGCCCGTCAGTATAAGGTGCATAGGGTCCGTTCTTGGCCAAAAACTCTGCGGTGACATCGGCCAGATCGGGGCCATAGTCATAAGCATTTTCGGCAGACTTGAACATCTCGTAGCCGTCGCCGCCATTGCGGACGTAGTCGTTGGACACCGCGCCATAGACCTTGTCCATCTCCAGTGGTGCGCCATTCACGGTCACATCGCTGATGCGATCGCCAACTTCGGCTTTGGCATCAAAGGCAAAGGTCATGCCCGCAACCTGCGGGAAGCGGCCTGCGACCTCTTCGATCTGGCTGACACCGTTTTCAAGGGCGGCTTTCAACGTCTCGCCACTGATCTGGAATGTCGAAAGCGTGTTCTGGAACGGCAGCACGGTCAGCACCTCGCCCATCGTCACTTCGCCTGCGTCGATGGAGGCACGCAGACCACCAGAGTTTGCGATGGCCAAGTCGATGCCTTGGTCCTTAACCCTTGCCAACATGGCGTCGGCCACGAGGTTACCCATAGTGCATTCCATCACGCGGCAGGCGTTGCGGTCGCCGTCAATTGCCTCGGATGTCTCGGCAACCACCTTGTTGCGGATCTCCTCCAGCGGCGCGGCGGCCTCGGCGATGCGGCCAACGGTGGCTTCATCCTCGGTCACGGCCGCGTCCATGATCAGCGGCTCGCCCTTGGCTTCGGTCACGTTGCCTTCGTCGTCAAAGGTCACGTTCAACTCGCCCAAAAACTTACCATAGGCATAGGCCTGTACGATGGCGGTTGCGCCTACCATGGTGGGGTACGGGCCTTCGGCACGGTCGTTGGTATTGCTAAGCAAGGTGTTGGAGTGGCCGCCGACGATCACGTCAATCCCGGTGGTTTCAGCCGCGATCTTCTGGTCGACGACATAGCCGGAGTGGCTGAGCACGATGATCTTGTTCACGCCCTGCGCGGTTAGCAGATCAACCTCGCCCTGCACCGCACCGACCGGATCGGTGAAGGTCACGTTATCGCCGGGGGACGCCAGTTCATGGGTGTCTTGCGGGGTCAAACCGATCAGGCCGATCTTCTCGCCGCCGCGCTCGATCACGGTGGATTTCGCGAGTTTGTCGGCCAGCAACGGCTCGCCCGAGACATCGGCGTTCGACATCAGCACGGGAAAGTTGACCGCATCCATAAAGCCGCTGAGCACTTCGGGGCCATCGTCGAATTCGTGGTTGCCCACGGTCATCGCGTCATAGCCCATCTTGTTCATCATCTCGGCGGCAAGCGCGCCTTTGTAATAGGTATAGAACAGCGTGCCCTGAAACTGGTCGCCGCCATCCACGAGGATCGCGTTATTGGACCGTGCGCGTGCCTCGGCAATCGCGGTCACCAAGCGGCCCGACCCGCCGAAACATTCGCCAGCAGTGTTATCCTCGGCACCGCAAGGCCCGTCGTACTTGCTGATCGGCTCGAACCGCGCGTGAAAATCGTTGGTGTGCAAAATGGTCAGGCTGTAATCGGCAGCGGCCATACCGCTGGTCAGCGCGAGGGCTGCCGTGGCTGTCAGGATTCGTTTCATTGGTTTTCCCCGTTGGATAGAGTGATGGCGGTATCGTGGCGCGGGGCACGAGCGGAGTCAAAGGCGATGTGCACCTCTGGTAGTCCCCCTCGCTCTTGCCGCAGCGGCAAGCAGGGCTTGACCCCCGCGACAGCACGGGGCAACAGTGCCCCATGCTGATCTTCAAGATATTCCGGGCGGACGAATGGGCCGCCCTGCGCAAGGATAAAGAGACCGCAGGGGCGCCGATTGACGTCACTGACGGCTATGTCCATTTCTCCACCGCTGAACAGGCCGCCGAAACGGCAGCCAAGCATTTTTCGGGCGAAGAGGGCCTGTATCTGCTTGCCGTTGAGACCGACAGCTGCGGTCAGGACATCAAGTGGGAAAAGTCGCGCGGCGATGCGCTGTTCCCGCACCTCTATCGTAAGCTGGCCCTGTCGGATCTGGTCTGGGCCCAGCCGCTGCCCCTGCTCGACGGGGTGCACCAGTTCCCCGCCGGTCTGGCCGAGGCAAGCGCGTGACAGGGTATATCGACCCAGAGCGGGCGCAATTTGATGCGTTCAAAGGTCTGGAACGCGATAAACCCCTCAATATGCTGAACCTCGTCGCCCTGCGCGACAAGGCCAATTATGCGGGCGATCATGATCTGGCCCGCGACGGGTTGAGCGGGGCCGAGGCCTATGCGCTCTACGGTCGCCACTCTGCGCCGGTTCTGGCCCGCGTCGGCGGCTCGATTATCTGGCGCGGCCAGTTCGATCTGACATTGATCGGCCCTGCGGATGAGGCATGGGACGTAATGTTCATCGCGGCCTACCCCAATGCGCATGCCTTTCTCGCCATGGTGTCTGATCCCGAATATCAGCAAGCCGTGAAACATCGGCAGGCGGCGGTCAAAACCTCGCGGCTCATCCGCAGCCAGTCGCTGCCTTTGACGGACGGATTTGCATGAGAGCGCTGATCGAGCGGTTGGGCCTTTCGGCCTTGCACCGCCTTGACCCCGAAGTCGCCCATGGTTTGGCGATCCAAGCACTGCAAACCGGTCTGGCCCCCGCCCCCGGCCCGATCACCTCGGCCCGCCTGAAAACGCGGATTGCGGGGTTGGATCTGGCCAATCCGGTCGGCCTTGCCGCCGGATTTGACAAGAACGCCACCGCGGTTGCGCCTCTGTCACGTGCAGGCTTCGGGTTTATCGAGGTCGGGGCCGCGACGCCGTTGCCGCAGTCCGGCAACCCGCGTCCGCGTCTGTTTCGCCTGACCGAGGATGCCGCCGCGATCAATCGCTTTGGCTTTAACAACGAAGGCATGCAGGTCATCGTCGCGCGGTTGTCGCGGCGCGGGGCTGGCGTGCCTGCCGGGCTGAACCTCGGCGCGAACAAGACCAGCACCGACCGTGCCGCCGATTTCGCCCGCGTCATGGTCGCCGCCCGCGATCACGTCGATTTTGCCACGGTCAATGTCTCCTCGCCCAACACGGAAAAGCTGCGCGATTTGCAAGGCAAGGCAGCACTCGCGGGCCTGCTTGAAGGTGTCATGGACGTCCGCGGGGCGTGTCCGGTGTTTCTCAAAATCGCGCCCGACCTCACCGCGGCCGAGATCGAGGATGTCGCCGAGGTTGCCACCAACGCCCGTGTGGCGGCGATCATCGCCACCAATACAACGCTTGACCGTGTCGGGCTGAACAGCCTGCATATGGGCGAAGCGGGCGGCCTGTCCGGTGCGCCGCTGTTTGAGAAGTCCACCCGCGTGCTGGCAAGGCTGTCGACTCTGACCGATATTCCCTTAATCGGCGTCGGAGGTATTTCGAGTGCCGAGGAAGCCTATGCCAAGATCGGCGCAGGTGCCTCTGCGGTGCAGCTATATACAGCACTGGTGTTTGGCGGACTGACACTGGTGCGCGAAATTGCCGAAGGGCTGGACGCGCTTCTGGCCCGCGACGGTTTCGCGACAGTCGCCGATGCGGTCGGCAGCAGGCGCAGCGACTGGCTGTGATTACGCTTTGGCACAACCCGCGCTGTTCGAAATCACGGCAGGCGCTGGCTTTGCTTGAGGTTGCAGGGGCTGAGGTGTCGCTGCGACGCTACCTTGATGACGCGCCCGATCTGGCTGAGTTGCAAGCCGCACGCGCGGCGCTCGGGATGCCGCCGGTGATTGCGATGATGCGCAAGGGCGAGGCAGTCTTCAAAACGCTGGGACTTGGCCCGCAGAGCAGCGATGACGCCTTGCTGGCCGCGATGGTGGCTCACCCGATCCTGATCGAACGGCCCATCGCCTTCAAAGACGGCCGCGCCGTGATTGGCCGCCCGCCAGAAGCTGTGCAAGACCTGCTCTGAGCCAGCCGGATCAGTCCGCCGCTGCCTCAAGCGCGGGGTAGCGCAGGCCGAGCGTAATGCCGCGTGTCACAAATGAAATCAGCAGCGCCAGCCACAGCCCGTGATTGCCCAAGAGCGGCAACAACACCAGCACCGAGGCGACATAGACCGCGAAGGACACCAACATCATATTGCGCATGTCCCGCGAACGGGTGGCGCCGATAAAGATGCCGTCCAGCATCCATGCGGCACAGCCTGCCAATGGCGCGGCGACCATATAAGGTAGATATTCGCGCGCGATGGCTCTGACGTTCTCTGCCTTGGCCATCAGATCAATTATCGCCCCGCCGCCGATGGCAAAACCCACCGCCATAGCCACGCAAATCACCAGCCCCCAGCCGGAGGTCAACACGGCTCCGCGCCGTAGCACAGCCCGTTGTCGTGCCCCCAAAGCGCGGCCCACAATCGCCTCTGCCGCAAAGGCAAAACCATCCAGCGCAAAGGCGGTAATCATCAGGAATTGCAACAGCACCTGATTGGCGGCCAGCGTCACATCGCCCAAGCCGGAGCCGAGGAACATGAAGGAGACAAACATCGCCTCCAACAGCATCGATCGGATCAAAATATCGGTATTCACCGACATCATATGCACCCAGCGGGGGCGGTCAAAAACCTGCACCCAATTGCGCCAGTCCGGCAAGGCAAAGGCCGCGCGGCAGAACCACAAGCCTAGCAATGCGCCCGACCATTCCGCGAGGAAGGTCGCCACGGCCACCCCCTGCACGCCCCAATCAAGGCCCAGCACAAACCATAGGTCGAGCACAATATTCAGCCCGTTCATCCAGACCTGAATGACCAGCACGGCGCGGGTCCGCTCCTGCGCGATCAACCAGCCGGTGATCGCATAGATCGAAATCGCGGCAGGGGCCGACCAGATCCGGATCGCCATATATTGCCGCGCCAGCCCCTCCACCTCGGGCGAGCCCGGCGAGGCCTTGAAGGCCAGCCAGAACAACGGCACCTGCAACAGCACTACCAGTGCCCCCGCCCCCGCCCCGATCAGCAAGCCACGGGTCAGCAGCGCGGCGACCTCGGCGTGATCGTCATTGCCGGCTGCTTGCGCCGTCAGACCCACAGTGCCCATGCGCAGAAAGCCGAATATCCAATAGAGCGCCGACAGGATAATCGCGCCCAGCCCCACCGCGCCAATCGGTGCAGCAAGCCCCATCTGGCCGACCACGCCGGTATCCACGGCACCAAGGATCGGGACCGTGGCGTTTGAGATAACAATCGGCAGCGCGATGTTGAGCACGCGACGATGGGTCACCACATCCCGTGGCGCCAGCGCGCCTTTGTCGACGGCGCGGACCTCTGCATCGCTCAGCGGCTGGTTCATCTACTCGGACCTTTGCGGCATCACGAAGTGCCCTGTTGCTTGTGCAAACAGCCGCGCGCGATTGTCTTGCCATGCCTCCACATGCACCGAGGCATAGCGCCGCCCCGAACGGTTTATCCGCGCCCGAGCATAAGCATCGCGCGGCAGGCCGGAGCGTAAATAATCAACCGTGAAGTCGATGGTTTTGGGCAGGCGCGGCAGGTGTGCGTGATCAAGGTTGGTCACATCCAGCGCACCGCTTTCCATATCCTCCCAAAGCATCCCCCAGCTTAACGTGATAATTGCCGTCACCTCAAGGAAGGCCGCCGTCGCGCCGCCATGCAGCGCAGGCAGCATCGGGTTGCCGATCAGGCTGTCCTTGAAAGGCATGATGCCGGTCAGTTCATCGCCACGGCGCTCGAACTCGATCCCGAGGAACCGGATATAGGGCACTCCGTCGACCATGGCACGCAACACTTTATCGCGGCGTTGCTTGACGACCTGAACGGGCTCTGGCGGGCGTCTGGTGCTCATCGTTTCCCCTCCACAGTGAAGGTGCCGGTGGCAATGGCGACCGGATTGTCGCTGTCTTCGTCCATCGCCTGCGCACGCACAAAAGCAACCGAGCGGGTGACGTGATAACAGGTGGCTGTGGTGGTGATTGTCTGGCCCGGAACGGCGGCGCGCAGGTATTCGATGCGCAAATCCATCGTCGCGGTGCCAGCGGGATTGCTGGGGTGGCTCATTACCGCCGCACCGCAGCAGGTATCCATCAAAGCCGAAACTGCCCCGCCGTGGATTACGCCGGTTTTCGGATCGCCAACCAACTGGTCGTTATAGGGCATCGAGATGACCGCCGTGCCCGCCTCAATCGATTGCAATTGCATTCCCAGCGCAGCGGAATGCGGCAAAGCCTTGATAAAGCTCGCCGCCAATTTAATCTTGTCTGTCATCGGCTTGGAATTCCTTCGGTGAAGCGTGACCTTTATCGGGGGCTGTCTGGCAAAGGGCAAGACCACCTGTTGCGCTCGGTCAGCCTTGGTTCTAGCTTGAGTTTAGGGGGGCCGCAGATGCCAGAGCAGCAAATGACATTCAAAGAAATGTGCGCGCATTTTGACGTGACGCCGCGCACGCTGCGCTACTACGAATATATCGAACTATTGCAACCCCAGCGCGAAGGCAGAACCCGCTTTTACGGCCCGCGTGAAAAGGCGCGGATGAAACTGATCATGCGCGGCCGCAAGTTCGGATTTTCGCTGGAAGATATCCGCCAGTGGCTGATGATCTATGAACACGAAGGCACCACCGCCCAGATGGAAGCTTGGATCATCATGGCCGACGGGCAATTGGCCGAACTGGCCGAACAGCGCAAGCAATTGGAAGAGGCGATGGCTGAATTAAAGAAACTGCGCGATGACACGGCACAGTCGCTTGATGCCTAGATACGGTCCTGCCTGACGTCAGCCTTTAAGGCACATCCTCGAACTCTCGTCACTGCACCCGCTTGCCCTGCCGCACCCCGTCAGTGTGTGAGGTTCGGACAGGTGCGGCCCCGATCCCCTAAATACCATCTTAAATTCAGTTCAGAAACAGGTCGCAACGCAGCGGGCCTGCCTTTACGCGATACGTCGCTACGTAAAGTTACAAAGTGACGTGGCGTCTTACTTACGTAAACCTTGGCAGTCGTTGTATGGCTGCGTTTGTCACTTACGTAAAATGCATGAACGTCACCCTTTCCTGACAAAGGTATGAACGATGAGCACCGATACATTGACCATCCGCCAGATGTGCGACGCCTATGACGTCACACCGCGGACCCTGCGGTTTTACGAAGCCAAAGAACTGCTATTCCCGATCCGTGATGGCCAAAAACGCCTGTTCACCAAGAGCGACCGCGCGCGACTGAAACTGATCCTGCGCGGCAAGCGCTTTGGCTTTAGCCTCGAAGAAATCCGCCAGTTGCTGGACCTGTATCACATGGGCGACCAGCAGCAGACCCAGATCGCCCGTACCTATGAAATCGCCCGCGCACGCCTTGCCGCTATGGAAGCCCAGCGCGATGAATTGAACGCGAACATCAACGATCTGCAAGACCAGCTAAAGTGGGGCGAGAAGATGATCGCTTCCGTCAACCAATCGCGCAAGGCCGCAGAATAATCTGCGCCTGACCGCACCCGCCATACCGACATATCGCCAGCAAATTCGAAACGGAGCGCCTTGATGCCAAGCTACACCCCCCCCACGAAAGACCTGCAATTTGTGCTGCACGATGTGCTCAAGGTCACGGAATCCAAGACGCCCGGCTACGAAGAGCTTGAGCCTGATTTCACCGCTGCCATTCTTGACGAAGCGGGCAAGCTGACCTCTGCCGTGCTCGCCCCGCTGAATGCGGTTGGCGACCGTGAAGGCTGCCGCTTGGAAAATGGCGTTGTCTACACGCCCAAAGGTTTCAAGGAAGCCTTCGAGAAGGTCAAAGAAGGTGGCTGGACCGGCCTTGATATGCCTGAGCAATACGGCGGGCAGAACATGCCTTACGTGATCGGCACTGCCGTGGGCGAGATGTTCTCCGCCGCAAACCAAGCCTTTACGATGTATCAGGGTCTGACCCACGGCGCGGCCTCGGCGATCCTTGCCCATGGTACTGACGCCCAGAAAGACACCTACCTGCCCAACATGGTCTCCTGTGAGTGGACCGGCACTATGAACCTGACCGAGCCGCATTGCGGCACCGATCTGGGCCTGATGCGGACCAAAGCAGCCCCACAAGGCGATGGCAGCTTTAAGATCACCGGCCAGAAAATCTTCATCTCGTCGGGTGAACACGACATGGCCGACAACATTATTCACTTGGTGCTGGCCAAGATCGAAGGCGGCCCCGAAGGCATCAAGGGTGTGTCGCTGTTCATCGTGCCGAAGTTCATGGTGAACGAAGACGGCTCTCTGGGCGAGCGCAACGGTGTGACTGTCGGCTCCATCGAAGAGAAGATGGGCATTCACGGCAACTCCACCTGCGTGATGAACTATGACGGTGCCACCGGTTATTTGCTGGGCGAAGAGCACAAGGGCATGCGCGCCATGTTCACCATGATGAACGAGGCCCGCGTCGGCGTTGGTATGCAGGGTCTGGCACAGGCCGATGTCGCCTATCAGAACGCGGTAATCTATGCCAACGACCGCCTTCAGGGTCGTGCGGTGACGGGTGCGGCCTATCCCGACAAACCCGCCGATCCGCTGATCGTGCACCCCGATATCCGTCGCTCGCTGATGGATCAGAAAAGCTTTGCCGAAGGTGCGCGTGCCTTCATCCTTTGGGGTGCGTCCATGATCGACGCCGCACACCGCGCGGATGACAAGGATGCCGATGGCCTCGTGTCGCTTCTGACGCCAGTGATCAAAGGTTTCCTGACCGATCAAGGCTATGACATGACCGTCAAGGCGCAGCAGATCTATGGCGGCCACGGCTATATCGAGGAATGGGGCATGTCGCAGTTCACCCGCGATGCCCGCATTGCGATGATCTACGAAGGTGCCAATGGTGTGCAGGCGCTTGACCTTGTCGGGCGCAAGCTGGCGCAGGACGGCGGCAAGCATGTGATGGCGTTCTTTGACATGGTGAAGAACTTCATTAAAGACAACGCTGGCGAGGACACCGAATTCGATACCGCCTTTCTTGACCCGCTCAAGGCTGCCAGCAAGGATTTGCAATCGGCGGGCATGTACTTCATGCAAAACGGTATGAAAAACCCCAATCACGCGCTGGCAGGGTCGAATGACTTCATGCACATGTTCGGGCATGTTTGCCTTGGCCTGATGTGGGCGAAAATGGGCTTGGCGGCCAAGAATGCCCTTGCAGCGGGCACCGGTGACGCCCAATTCTACAAGACCAAGCTGGCCACGGGGCGTTACTATATGGCGCGCCAATTGCCTGCCACTGCGCTTCACCTGACCCGTATCCAATCGGGCGCCGACACAGTGATGGCTCTGGCCGAAGCCGACTTCTGAACCGGAGGGGCGGGGCTACGTGCCCCGCTCCGACCCACAAAGGAAAGACCATGCCAAAACGCTTCCGCCTGACCCGCCGCTTCCCTGTCGCAATGACAGAGGATGGCTATCGCAAGCTGAAAAAATTCAGCAAGGACGCAGGGCTAGACGAAGGCGAGGCGCTCTCCTTTTTGTTCGAGAATTTTAACAGCGTAATCCATGAAGAAAACCTGACAGCCCGCCTGCGGCTGTTCAACTCGGAGCTCGACGATCGCAAACGCTGACACTTGGGAGGGGCGGCAGATGAAAGACCAGACAACCAGCACGTCGCCTTGGATGACGGGCGAACACCGCATGCTCGCGGATATGACCGCGGCGTTCATCGACACCGAATGGGCACTAGAATTCGATAAATCACGCAAGCACTGCCAGATGGACCGCGATACCTCGCAGCAGGCCGCTGTACTTGGCCTGACCCAGCTCCAGAACACCCGCTTCCAGCCCGCCGAAACCAAAACCAGAACCTCGGTCGCCCGCGCCTTCCTCGACAGTTGCATCGCTGATAATCAACGCGGCGCGTTGACGGTCGAGAAAGCCACCATGCAGAAATCCTGGCTCACCGACACCCAAGGCGAAGTGCCTGATATCTGCCTGCAAATGCACGGCGGCTATGGCTTCATGCAAGAATACGCTGTTGGTGAAATGGGGGCCGACGCCCGCGTCCAGCGCATCTGCGGCGGCACCATTGAAATCATGAACGAACTGATCGGACGCGCCCACTAACCCGCTTCATTTGGCCAAAAAAACTCAACGGGGGTTCGGGCGTGTAAAACCCCCGTATGACCCGCCAACAAGGACCTGACCTATGACAATCAAACTCCACTGCTTCGGCGAAAGCGGCAACGCCTATAAAGCGGCCCTCGCCCTGCAATTCAGCGGCCTCGACTGGGAACCGGTCAAGGTGGACTTTTTCGGCGGCGAAACCCGCAGCCCCGATTATCGCACTGCGCTCAACAACATGGGCGAAGCGCCAGTGATGATCGATGGTGACCTGCGGCTGACCCAATCCGGTGTCATTCAGGATTACGTCTCCGAGAAATCCGGCAAGTTCGGCGGCAAGGATGCGACGGAACGCCGCGAGATCCTGCGCTGGGTGCTCTGGGACAACCACAAGCTCAGCTCGAATGCCGGAATGACCCGCTTTCTGATGAATTTCCTGCCCGAAGACAAACGCCCCAAAGAGGTGATCGGCTTCATGCAAGGGCGTCTCGCGGCTGCTTACGGGGTGCTCAACGATCACCTTGAAGGACGCGAGTGGATCGTCGGCGACAGCCTGACCAACGCCGACCTGTCGTGCTGCGGCTACCTATATTACCCCGAACCTTTCGGCTTTGACCGCAAGGATCGGCCAAACATCGACACATGGCTCACACGCCTGTCCGAAACACCGGGCTGGAAAGCCCCCTATGACCTCATGCCCGGCAGCCCCGCTGACCGCGCCTAAAGGAGACTGTTATGACCGAAGAAGCATATATCTACGACGCCCTGCGCACCCCGCGTGGCAAAGGCCGCGCTGATGGCTCCCTGCATGAGCTGACCTCGCTGCGCCTCTCGGCGCTGACGCTGAATGCTATGAAAGAGCGTAACAACCTCGAAGGCCACGCTGTTGAGGATGTGATCTGGGGCAATGTCACCCAAGTGATGGAACAGGGCGGCTGCCTTGCCCGCTCTGCGGTGCTGGCCTCTGACCTTGACGAGCGTATCCCCGGCCTTGCGATCAACCGGTTCTGCGCCAGCGGCATGGAAGCCGTGAACCTTGCCGCCAACCAGATCCGCGGCGGCGCGGGCAATGCCTATATCGCGGGCGGCGTTGAAATGATGGGCCGTGTGGCGATGGGCAGCGATGGTGCGGCCATTGCCGTTGACCCCTCGCTCGCGATGGACAGCTATTTTGTGCCGCAAGGCATTTCGGCCGATATCATCGCCACCGAATATGGCTTCACCCGTGACGAGGCTGACAAACTGGCCGTGCAATCGCAGCAGCGCGCCAAACGCGCTTGGGACGAAGGCCGCTTTGCCAAATCGGTGATCACCGTGCGCGACCAGAACGGTCTCGCGATCCTTGATCACGACGAATACATGCGCCCGCAAACCGACATGCAATCGCTCGGCGCGCTGAACCCTGCGTTTCAGGCGATGGGTGAAGTCATGCCCGGCTTCGACAAGATCGCTTTGATGAAGTACCCGCATCTGGAGAAGATCAACCACATCCACCACGCGGGCAACTCTTCGGGCATCGTTGACGGTGCCGCTGCGGTGCTGATTGGCAACAAGGAATTCGGCGAGAAATACGGGCTGAAGCCCCGCGCCCGCATCCGCGCCACCGCCAAGATCGGCACCGACCCGACCATCATGCTGACCGGCCCCGTACCAGTGACTGAGAAAATCCTTGCGGATAACGGCATGAAGATCGGTGACATCGATCTTTTCGAGGTCAACGAAGCCTTCGCCGCCGTGGTCATGCGCTTTATGCAGGCCTTCGACGTGGAAGACAGCAAGGTCAACGTCAACGGCGGCTCCATTGCAATGGGCCACCCGCTGGGTGCGACTGGTGCGATGATCATCGGCACGCTGCTCGATGAATTGGAGCGTTCCGACAAGGAAGTCGGCATGGCCACACTCTGCATCGCGTCCGGCATGGGCGCCGCTACGATAATTGAGCGCGTATAATGGCCGAGAGCAAACATCCGTTCCACGGCGTTGCCGCACTCGCAAAGAAGCGCGGCGCGCCCGACTTGCAAATCAAGGTCGAGCATGACGGCGATTACGTGCGGCTTTATCACACTGATCCTGCGCTGTTTTTCAAGCACCGGGACGATCCCAGCGACCCGTTTGACCGCGAGTTCTTTGGCAAGCACAAGCGCATCCTGCTGAGCGCCGAGGACTGTGCCGGAGACCACGAGTACACGCTGGCCCTGATCGAATCCCTGCTGGAAAAATTTGCTGATTACAAATTTCAGCGCAGCTGACCTAACCCATTGACGGGAGAGACATATGACCGATTTCACAATGAAGACCGACGCCGAGGGCATCGCCACGATTACCTGGGATGTGCCGAACAAATCCATGAACGTGATGTCCTTTGACGGGCTGCGGGAACTGGAAGAAAACATCGACGCCGCCCTGGCTGACGAGGCTGTCAAAGGCATCATCATCACCTCCGGCAAGGAGGGTTCTTTTGCCGGCGGCATGGACCTTAACCTGCTCGCCAAGATGAAGGCAGATGCGGGCGACGATCCTGCCAAGGGCCTGTTTGAGGGCACCATGAAAATGCACGCCCTGCTACGCAAAATCGAACGCGCAGGCATGGACAAGAAGACCAACAAAGGCGGCAAACCTGTTGCTGCTGTGCTGCCCGGCACTGCTGCGGGCATCGGACTGGAAATCCCGCTCGCCACGCACCGCACTTTTGTGGCCAACAACCCCAAGGCCCGTATCGGCCTGCCCGAAATTCTCGTCGGGATCTTTCCGGGCGCGGGCGGCACAACACGGATGGTGCGCAAACTGGGCGCAATGGCGGCCTCTCCCTTCTTGCTCGAAGGCAAGATGGTCAGCCCCGAGGCCGCGCAAAAGGCGGGCATCATTGATGAGGTTTCCGACGATCCGATGGCCGCAGCCCGCGCATGGGTGTTAAGCGCCACGGACGCCGATATTCTCAAGCCGTGGGATGCCAAAGGCTACAAAATGCCCGGCGGCACGCCTTACCACCCCGCTGGCTTCATGACCTTTGTCGGCGCCAGCGCTATGGTGAACGGCAAGACCAAAGGCGCCTTCCCTGCTGCCAAAGCGCTGCTCTCGGCTGTCTATGAAGGTGCGCTTGTTCCTTTCGACACTGCGCTCAAGATCGAAGCGCGCTGGTTCACCCATGTGCTGATGAACCCCTCCTCCGAGGCGATGATCCGTTCGCTCTTCCTTAACAAGGAAGCCTTGGAAAAAGGTGCTGTGCGCCCCGAAGGTGTACCAGACCAACGCGTCAAAAAGCTCGGCGTCCTTGGTGCGGGCATGATGGGCGCGGGCATTGCGCTGGTTTCTGCTCAGGCGGGTATCGAGGTTGTGTTGATTGACCGCGATCAGGCCGCTGCCGACAAGGGCAAAGCCTATGCCGCGACCTACATGGACAAAGGCATCGCCCGCAAGAAAGCGACGCCCGAGAAGAAAGAGGCGTTGCTAAGCCTGATCACTGCGACGCCGGATGTCGACGCGCTGAAAGGCTGCGACCTGATCATCGAAGCGGTTTTCGAGGACCCCAAGGTCAAGGCCGAGATCACCAAGCGCGTCGAAGCGGTGATCCCCGAGGATTGCATCTTCGCCTCCAATACCTCGACCCTGCCGATCAGCGAGCTGGCCAAAGCCAGCAGCCGCCCCGAGCAGTTCATCGGCATCCACTTCTTCTCTCCGGTAGAAAAGATGCTGCTGGTCGAGATCATCAAAGGTGCCGAAACCGGCGATCGTGCAGTGGCCAAATCGCTCGACTACGTGCGCCAGATCCGCAAAACGCCGATCGTCGTGAATGACGCGCGGTTCTTCTATGCCAACCGTTGTATCATCCCCTACGTCAACGAAGGCGCGCGGATGATCACCGAAGGTGTAGCGCCCTGGATGATCGACCACGCGGCACAAATGCTGGGCTTCCCCGTAGGGCCAATCCAGTTGACCGATGAAACCTCCATTGATCTTGGCGCCAAGATCGCACGGGCGACCAAAGCCGCGATGGGCGATGCCTATCCGGAATCGCCTGCCGATGAGCTGATCTTCTGGATGGAAGAAAAGGGCCGTCTGGGCCGCAAGTCCAACGCCGGTTTCTTTGACTACGATGAAAAGGGCAAGCGTCAGGACTATTGGAAAGGCATGCAGGAGAAATACCCGCTGGCCGACGTGCAGCCCGATCTCATCGAAGTGCAACATCGCCTGATGTTTGCACAGGTGCTGGAGGCGGTGCGTGCGCTGGAAGAAGGCGTGTTGATGGACATCCGCGAAGGCGATGTCGGTGCGATCCTCGGTTGGGGCTTTGCGCCGTGGTCCGGTGGCCCCCTGTCATGGCTCGACATCATCGGCACCCCCTATGCTGCCGAGCGTTGCGACCAATTGGCCGAGAAATACGGCAAGCGCTTCGCCTGCCCCGATCTGCTGCGCGATATGGCCGACAAGGGTCAAAGCTTCTACGGGCGCTTCAACCCCGAGAAGAAAGCCGCCGCCTGATCCTAGGCAAAACTTAAATAGACTGCGCCCCCTTGTTGCAAAAACAAGGGGGCGCTTTTCGTTTGGGGGATGGGATGTTTTCGTGTCAGGTCGCAGGGCTTTTAGGCAGTGCGTCGCGTTAGACGCACCGTTTCGTCAGCAATAAGCGGCGGCAGCGCCCGAGACCCGACCGACCGAGGCAAGGATCTGGTCTTCGCGCATTAGGCATTCGGCGATAAAGGCCGCGTCACTGGTGCCCAGCAGGTCGTAGGTTGCAGCGTCGGCGGCAAGGAATTGATCCAGCGCGATCGTAGTCGCGGGGCAATGCACCAAGGCGCCGCCTTCGGCATAAATTACCTCGTCGCGGGCAAAGTAGATCGCGATGATCTCGAGTTCCTGAAACGGGGCGGCACGGTGAATGCCCCGCACCCCATCAAGCGCCGAAGCAGGCACCACAGCGAAGGGGTCGCCGTACATATCCTGCGCCGCGTCACAATCAACCAGCACCCCTTGATCGGGCAGCAGGGTCAGTTCGGTCCGGTTGTCCAACGCCCCTGCGGGCACCACAACAGGCAATCCGGCCCGGCCCTGCGCTGCGTCGATCCACACCACGCGGCGGCGGATCTCAATTATCTGCTGCATGCCGTGGTCGAAGGTCAGCACCGTATCACCGACCGCCAGTGCCTCGACCGACCGCCAACCGAGGTTGGATGCGACACGGGTGCCCGCCATCAACCCTTGGGTTTGCGCGGCCAGACCGCCATCAAACGCGCCCGAACGCTCGACCGAGCGGTGGGCTATCTGTGGGCTCTTTTCTTTCCATCCAAACATTTCATCCATCCCCATGGTGCTGCGTCCGTGGCAGGGACGCTGTTGCAGTTACCCTTACGAGTTGCAGCGATTCGCGTGTTCAGGAGTGGCCGAGAAAACGGCGAGATTGGGGCATTGTTGCCGCAATCAGCAACAGTTTGCGCTAAATGCAGCAGATTGATGCGAATGATGCGGCAAACCTCGGGCTTCGGCGCGGTGCGCTCAGAAAGAATACCCGAATCTGGCGATGTCTTCGGCACAGCACTCGGCAATCACATCGCGGGTCGCAGGGATGAAGTAGTCTTGGTACGCCGCGTCCCGTGCCGAGCGGTTGGCGGTCGGCAGATCGAGCGCAAAACCCAGATGCTGCTCTAGCGGGGCGGCATCCTGTGCGAAATGCTCCAGCCGGATATAGGCGTCACAATGCTCCGCGCCTGCGCAATCGCGCATGTAGCGGGCGGCGGGCCAGTCTTGCAGGCTGCGCACCGTGTCGGGGTGGGTCAGGAAATCGGAAAACTCGCTGGTTTTCGCCAGCCCAACGGCAGGGTGGTCAAAACTCTGTTCGCGCAGCCAGTGATAATAGCTGACCGCGCGGTCCCACGGATTGCGCACCATGGTAAAGCAGAACATCCCCCCCAGCTCGTCGCGCGTGACCAGCCCGTCGATGTCCGACAGGGTGGCGTGTTTCCATAAACGGCCCCGGGTCGGGACGTCCTTAAGCCGCCGCCGCCGTTTGGCGGCTTTTGGCGTGTCACCCAGCATAATGTCGTCCTTCATCGCCCGCGCCTCCAACGCCAGCGCCATCGAAGTACCGCCGGTTTTGGGGATGTGCACAAAGGCATAGGCCCGACCGCGGCTGATGATCATGTTGGTATCTTTGGCGCGCGCAGCGGCACCGGTGTGCTTGAGCGCATTGCGATCACCGCCCCCGCACAGGCGATCAACGCCATACCCGCAAAGGCCATCGGCTCGACAATCTGGCCCCAAAGAACGAAGGCCCAGAAGCTGGCGAACACCAGCAAGGAATATTCGAACACCGCGACCTGACTGGCCTCGCCCAATTGATAGCCGCGAAAGATCAGCGCGATCCCGATAAGCGAGCCAACCGCCTGTACAATGATCCAGAACATCATGCTCGCATCCAGCGGCCCCCACGTTCTGAGCGCAAAACCTGCGTGCCCGATCGGCGCCTCGGCCGAAACCAGCAGCACCCCGAGCGCACCAAACACAGCCAGCATCCCAAAGAACCCAGCGGTCAGGGTCAGCGTGCTTTCCCCCTCACACCACGACCGCGTTGCCACCGCCCCGATGGCATAGAGGAGCCCTGCGATGACCGGCAGAAACGCCACCAGATCAAGCGCTGCCGGATCGGGCCGGATAACCAGCACCGCGCCAAGAAATCCCAGCACCACAGCCGCCCAGCGGATCGGCCCGACAGTCTTGCCCTGCACCAGCACCGAGATCATCACCACGAACAGCGGCGAGGTGAACAGCCCCGCTACCACCACGCCAATTGGCATAACCGACAGACAACCGAAATAGATCAGCATTGATCCCGCCTGAAACAGGCTGCGCCCCAGCACAGCCCAGATGCGTTTGGAGCGTAACCGCCCCCCGATCAGCATGGCGATCAGCGCCAGCAGCACCAGCGCCATGACCCCGCGCACCATATGGAACTGCCACAGCGATCCACGCTCGGAGATATAGGGGACGAAATTGTCAGTCAGCCCAAGGCTCGCCATGCCTCCCAGTACCGAAAGCGCTGCTAGCCCCGGTCGTGTCACGTCACTGCTCATCCTGCCCCCGTTGTCCGAAATTCTGCTCTTTCAAAGTCACCGGACGACAGCAATACTCAACCCCTAAAATGATCGTATCGGGAGACGGCAATGGGTTGGATGCAGGACGAGACCGGATTGGGCAAATGTGCGGCCAATCATATTGCCCTGAGCCCCCTGTCGCATCTGGCGCGGGCAGCCCATGTTTTTGCCGATCATCCAGCAGTAGTCTATGGCGATCACCGCGTGACCTACGCCGAGTATCACGACCGCTGCACGCGGCTTGCCAGTGCACTTGCAGCAATGGGTGTGGCATCGGGCGAGGTCGTGGCCACGCTGATCCCCAATCTGCCCGCACAGGCCGAGGCGCATTTTGGCGCACCCGCTTGCGGGGCCGTGCTCAACACCATCAACACGCGGCTTGATGTCGGGACGGTCAGCTATATCTTTGATCACGGCGGCGCCAAGGTGGTGCTGGTCGACAGCCAGTTTCTCGACCTCGCCGAAGCCGCCTGCGCCCAAATGCAGGGTAAAGCGCCTAAGATTATCGAGGTACCGGATGCCGCAGCGGGCTTTCCGGCCTCTGGCCGCCACCCGCAATATCAAGCGGTGCTGGCAGGCGCGGATCCTGCTTTTGACTGGATGTTGCCGCAGGACGAATGGGAAAGCCTTGCGCTCAACTATACCTCCGGCACCACGGGGCGGCCCAAGGGCGTGGTCTATCACCACCGCGGCGCCTATCTGATGACGATGGGCACGGTGGTGTCATGGCGCATGGTGTTGCATCCGGTGTTCATGCAGATCGTGCCGCTGTTTCATTGCAACGGCTGGAACCACACGTGGATGATGCCGCTGATCGGCGGCACACTGGTCTGCTGCCGCGACGTGACCGCAGCGGCGATCTATAACGCTATCGCAGACGAGGGCGTGACCCACTTCGGCGGCGCCCCGATTGTGCTGAACATGCTGGTCAACGCCAGCCAAGCCGAACGCCGCAGTTTTGACCACACCGTCGAGGTTTTCACCGCAGGCGCGCCGCCTGCCCCTGCGACCTTGGGCAAGATCGAAAAGCTCGGCTTCAACGTCACGCAGGTTTACGGGCTGACCGAAACTTACGGTCATGTCACCGAATGCATTTGGCGCAAGGATTGGGATAGCACCGATGGCGCGGGACGCGCCGCGATCAAGGCCCGCCAAGGGGTCGCCATGCCGATGATGGAACATATCACGGTGATGGACAGCGCCATGCAGCAGATCCCGATGGACGGCACCGCGCAGGGCGAGATCATGATCCGCGGCAATTCGGTGATGAAAGGCTATCTGAGAAACCCCGAGGCCACAGCAGAGGCTTTCGCGGGCGGCTATTTCCACTCCGGCGATATCGCGGTGCAACATCCAGACGGCTATGTGCAGATCGCCGACCGCGCCAAGGACATCATCATTTCGGGCGGCGAGAATATCTCCTCTGTCGAGATCGAAGGCGTGTTGATGGGCCATGACGACGTGAACCTTGCTGCCGTGGTGGCCAAGCCGGACGACAAATGGGGCGAGGTGCCTTGCGCCTTTGTCGAGCTAAAACCCGGTGTCACGGGCGATGCCGCTGCGCTGATCGCCTTCTGCCGCGCAACGCTGGCGGGGTTCAAAGTGCCCAAAACGATCGTGTTTCAGGAGCTGCCCAAAACCTCGACCGGCAAAATCCAGAAGTTCGAACTGCGCAAACAGGCGAGTGCGACTGTCTAGCCGATCTGCTTTTCATAGCGCCAGACATCCAGCGTAACGCTGCCATCGCGGGTGGGCGCCGTGTAGCTGACCGTTTCCGCGCGGTGCCATCCGCATTTCTCATAAAACCGAGCGGCGCGTAGGTTGCCGACGGTGCAGGCCAGCCACGCGGTGCGCCCCGTCAAATCGGCCTCGACGGAGGCCATCAGCGCCTGCGCCACGCCGCGCCCCTTCAAAGCCGGATCAACATAAAGCTGATAAAGCTCGTCTTGCTTGAGGATGTAGAAACCGGCGATGCCCTGTTCGTCACGCCCCACCCTTACATCGGGCAGATCTTCGGTCATCCGTGCAGTGAATTCATCGGGCTGGCGCGTCGCAACAAGGGCTGCCGAGACAATATCGCCATGCGCCTGATGCCAACCTTCGTGCCAGATTTGCACAAGTTGTGGAATATCCTGCGCTTGAGCGGTAGTGATCTTCATTATGGTGTCCTACGCGGGGCCCATTGCCCCGAAAGTAACCTCTGCTAATGTACTGCAAAAGAAAACAGGCGCTGACAATAACCCGATGACCGCACTCAGCAAATATGCCCGCCTCGAAGCGACGGGCCTTTGGCGTGCCACGCCCGAAGCGCAGCGCCGCGAAGTCATCGTGTCGGTGGGCGAAGCGACGCTGGTGATCAGTGATCTGAAGGATCAGGCGCTGACCCATTGGTCGCTGGCGGCATTGGAACGCGCCAACACCGGAAAAAGCCCCGCAATCTATCACCCAGACGGCGATCCCAGCGAAACGCTGGAACTGGGCGAGGGCGAAGAACAGATGATCGAGGCGATCGAGACCCTGCGCCGTGCGGTGAACCGCAGCCGCCCGCGCCCCGGCAGGTTGCGCTGGGTGGGTGTCCTGGTATCGGTTGTGGTGGTCGCGGCGCTGGCGTTGTTCTGGCTGCCAAGCGCGATGCAGGACCATACCCTGCGGGTGGTGCCACGGGTGAAACGCGCGGCCATCGGGCAGGCGCTCTTGAAGCGGATCGAACGCGGCTCTGGGGCGGTTTGCGCCGAAGAAGCTGGCGTTGGGGCCCTGACGCGGCTGGCCGCACGGCTCAAATCGGCACGGATCGTCGTGGTGCCCGCGATGACCCAGCCCAGCCTCAACCTACCTGGCGGTTTGATTGTGCTGAACCGCAGCGTGATCGAGGATTACGAAGAGCCCGACGTAGCCGCAGGCTATGTGCTGACCGAGTTGGCGCGCCGCTCCGAGACCGACCCGCTGCGCGATCTGCTGCGGGTGGTGGGGCTGCGTGAAAACTTCCGCTTGCTGACCACTGGCGATATCGCGCCGGACGCGCTCAACACCTACGCGGAATATCTGCTGACTGTGCCCGGAAAGCCGCCTGCTTTAGCGACCCAGCTTGCCCGCTTTGACGCCGCTGCCCTGCGCAGCACGCCCTATGCCTATGCCCGTGATATCACGGGCGAGACCGTGCTTGAACTGATCGAGGGTGATCCGATGAATGGCCGCCTGACCGAACCGCTGTTGTCCGACTCCGACTGGTTGCAGTTGCAAAGCATCTGCGGCGGCTAGTGAGCACGCCACGAAATCCGGCGCGAAACCCTGCGAACACCCCATGAAAAAGGCCAGCCGGAGATGCTCCGACTGGCCTGTGTTTTTCTATGCAAACCCGTGAGATCAGTTGCGCGCGAAGGCATCCCGATATCCGGCACGCTTGAGACGGGCCATCGCGTTCTGGGTGGACCCATCCGCTTTGAACGGTCCCGCCTGCACCGTCAGATAGCTTTTGCCACCCTTGATGTGTTTGCCGATCCGCGCCGGGAACCCCAGCGAGGCGATCTTTTGTGCAGCGCGTTGGGCATTGGCAGGGTTCCCAAAGGTGCCGACCTGCACATACTGCTTGCCCGCCACGGCACGCGCAGGCGCGGCCGCTTGAGGTTCGACAGCCCGTGGGGCCGAACGGCTGGAGTAGACCGGCTTGCGCGTGACCTGCTGGCGCTGGATCGGTGCGGCACCTGGCTTACGCAACACGCGCTTGAGCCGCTGCCCGTCGCGCTGGACGATCTCGACAGTACCAAGCTCGCGGCTTTGGGTCATCACGTCAATGTAGGGATAGATCAACGGCACTGATGCGGTCACGTCCTTGCCTGTGCGCGTATCGATCAGGCGGCGCGGTACAGTTTGGGTCCAGACCAGCAACATCTCATGGCGTCCGGCCAGTGTCTGCTCGGCGCGGTAGGGGTTCAAACGACCGTCATCCCAAACCTTGCGGTAGCCTTTAGGCACTTTGACGTTGCGCGTATTGATGCGGTTGTGCGCCACATGCTTCGGCACGATCCGCGTATTCGCGGTAACCGTCACCGGGGCTGGAGCCTGAGCCACAACTGCGCGACGCGACGCGGGGGCGACTGTTGCCACAGGTGCCGTGCGCGCGACGGGGGCGAGCGTCGCCACCTGCGCTTGGGTCGCGCGGCGATTGCCGACAATAGGTGCGTCCTGCGG
This sequence comes from Sulfitobacter brevis, assembly GCF_900112755.1. Taxonomy (GTDB): domain Bacteria; phylum Pseudomonadota; class Alphaproteobacteria; order Rhodobacterales; family Rhodobacteraceae; genus Sulfitobacter; species Sulfitobacter brevis. The sequence continues at coordinate 279,145 of NZ_FOMW01000004.1, forward strand.
GCCGCAACGGATCACATTTTTGCCAGAACTGCGCAGGTATTGTTGCGACAGTGCCGAGGCGCCGGGACAGGCTGACGCGGCGCGCACTGTTTGGGTTGTAACAGTGCGTGTAGTTGCGACCGGAGCTGCGGCAACGACACGCGGGCGCGGCGCCGGCTTTGGCAGCGCAACGGGCGCGGTCTGGCGCACAACGACAGGTGCGGGCAGCGGCTTGGGGCGCGGCGCTTCGACCACGCGCGGGGCTGGCGCCTGTTTGACCACTGGCTTGGCGGCTGGCTTTACTACGCGCTTGACGGGTGCAGGCGCAGGAACGGATTTGACGGGCGCGTTCATGGTGATCTGCACAGGTGCTTCTTTTGGCGCTTTTGGCGCGGCGGCGACCTGACTGATACCTGTCGGCTGGAACCCGCAGACGACCTGCCGCGCCCGCGATACCCGCGGCACCCAAGTGACGTTGCCATCGATACCGGCGCGGATAAAGACGCAGCCCCGGCTATCGACATATTGCTTGCCGTTATAAGAGCTTGGCGGAAATTCAGCAGGCTGGCGGTCCGTGTTTTGTGCCTGCACGGCGGTGACGCCGATAGAGCCTGCCACTATGGCCAGTGCAATAAGTCTCGTTAGTTTCATGTCGTGCCCCCACACTATGTAGACACAACGATGCATCACCGCGCGTCTCAAGTCTAGCAGATGGCGCAGAAATTCCACCAATCAAGAGGGTTTATTTCGTGCCGAACATCCTGTCGCCCGCATCGCCAAGGCCCGGAATGATATATCCGACCTCGTTAAGCGCTTCGTCCACGGCGGCCGTGACGATCGGCACATCGGGATGCGCCTCTTTCATCCGCGCAATCCCTTCGGGCGAGGCCAGCAAACACAAAAAGCGGATATTGGTGGCGCCCGCCTGCTTCAGCAGGTCAATCGCCGCAACCGAGGAGTTGCCGGTCGCCAGCATCGGGTCCACGGCAATCACCAGACGGTCGTCCATGCCTTCGGGCACTTTGAAGTAATATTGCACCGGCTGCAGTGTGGCTTCATCGCGGTAAAGCCCGACAAATCCGACCCGCGCCGAGGGGATCAGCTCCAAAACACCATCAAGTAGCCCGTTGCCTGCCCGCAGGATCGAGATCAGGGCCAGCTTCTTGCCGTCCAGTGTCGGGGCATCCATCGATTGCATCGGGGTTTCGATGCGCTTGGTGGTCATCGGCAGGCCGCGCGTGACCTCATAGGCCAAGAGCTGGCTGATCTCGCGCAGCAACTGGCGGAACGCTCCGGTCGAGGTATCGCGGTCGCGCATGATTGTCAGTTTATGCTGAACCAGCGGGTGGTCCACCACTGTCAAATGTCCGTCGTCCTTGGCCATGTCGTTCCCCTTTATTTCGCTCGCTTTTAGCCTCAAGTCGCCCTGCGGCACAAGGCAAGGGCGTGTCTGATTGCCCGAAACTAACGCGGCACCGTAACGCCGAGGTGGTCTGCGACCAATGCGGCCACATCGACAAAACCGATTTGGCCCAATTCACCTCTGCCCTGCCCCGCAATCAACACCGGCACCCGTTCACGGGTATGGTCGGTGCCAATCCATGTCGGATCGTTGCCATGATCGGCGGTCAGCAGCAGCATGTCATCAGGACGCAGCGCTGCGATGACAGTGCCTATCCGCCCGTCAAACCACTCCAATGCCCGCGCATAACCCGACACATCGCGGCGGTGGCCGTAAAGGCTGTCGAACTCGACAAAATTCGCAAATGTCAGGCTGCCCTCTGGCGCATCGCGGACCAGATCATCCAGATGATCCAACAGAACCGCATCAGTGCCTTTGCGGACCTCGTCGATGCCCTGCATCGAAAAGATATCGCCAATCTTGCCCACGGCGATGACCGGCCTGCCAGCGTCCTGCACCCAATTGGTCAGCACCGGCTTTGGCGGGGTTATCGCATAATCGCGGCGGTGCGCGGTGCGGGTAAATCCGTTCTCGGCATCCCCGATAAAAGGCCGCGCAATAACCCGCCCGGCCTTCATCGCGTGCAAGATAGGGGCGATGTCACGGCAAAGCGTTAACAAGCGCTCCAACCCGAAATGTTCCTCATGCGCGGCAATCTGGAACACGGAATCCGCTGATGTATAGCAAATCGGCATGTCGGTTGCGCAATGCTCCGCCCCAAATCGCGCGATGATCTCGGTGCCCGAGGCATGGCAATTGCCCAAAATCCCCTTTGTGCCCGCCGCTGCCGCGACCTGTGCCGTCAGATCGGCGGGAAAGGCAGGCGTGCTGTCGGGAAAATAATGCCACTCCCATGGCACCGGCAACCCTGCGAGTTCCCAATGGCCCGAGGGCGTGTCCTTGCCGCGCGAAACCTCGGTCGCAGCACCCCATTGCCCGCGAGGCGTGGCATCAAGACCCGGCACCTGCATGCCACTGGCAAGCGTCAAAGCCGCCCCCAACCCCAGTGCATCAAGTTTTGGCAAAGACAATGGCCCGCTGCGGCCTTCCTCTGCCGCACCCGCGGCGCAAGCTTCGGCGATATGGCCCAGCGTATTGGCACCGGTGTCCGGCAGAGCACCGTTAAAGAACGTATCTGCGTCGGGCGCGCCGCCGATGCCGACGGAGTCCATCACCACAAGAAATGCACGCGCCATCAGCCTACCCTTTCCAAGATCAGATCGGGCAAGTCGGGGGCGCTGTCGGCGAGTGTCATCGCTGCAGCGACTTGTGCCGCCACACGGTCGGCGTCTTCGGGGCGGCTGGCGTGAACCATCGCCAGCGGCTGACCCTTCTCGACATAGCTGCCAAGCCGCAAAATCTCCGAAAGCCCCACGGCGGGATCAATCTGGTCGCTTTCCACCACGCGCCCGCCGCCCAGCGCCACAACGCCAAGGCCCAAAGCTTCCCCATCAATCGCGGCGACATAGCCCGCAACAGGGGCAGGCACCGCGCGGATCACCGTGGCCTCGGGCAGCACACGCTGCCAAAGCTGGCTAAAATCCGCAGGGCCGCCCATCGCGGCAATCATCCGGTCAAACCGCTCTGCGGCGGCACCGCTGCGGATCGCCTCGCGCAGCTTATCAGCCCCATCCTGCGCATCACGGGCCAGACCGCCATTGGCGAGCAATCCGCCCCCAAGCGCGGCAGCAACCTCGACAATCGGGCCGGTGCCCTGCCCCGTCAGCACGCGCATAACCTCGACCACTTCCAGCGCATTGCCAAGGCTCGGCACCAGAGGTTGGCTCATGTCGCTGATGATTGCGGTGGTCCGGCAGCCCGCTGCATTCGCGGTTTTGGTCAAAGCCTCGGCCAAGGCCCGCGCCTGCGCCATATCCTTCATGAACGCGCCGCTGCCGACTTTGACATCCAGCACCAAACCGTCGAGCCCTGCCGCGAGTTTTTTCGACAGGATCGAGGCCGTGATCAGGTCGAGCGAGTCCACCGTCGACGAAACATCGCGCACCGCATAAAGCCGCTTATCCGCAGGCGCGATATCCGCAGTGGCGCCGACGATCGCGCAGCCTGCGTCGGCGACCACGGCCCCGAATTTCTGCGCGTCAATTTGCGTCACCACACCAGGGATGGCCTCGAGTTTATCGAGCGTGCCCCCGGTGTGGCCCAGCCCCCGTCCCGAGATCATCGGCACATAGGCCCCACAAGCAGCCAGCGCAGGCGCGAGGATCAAAGACACGCAATCACCGACCCCGCCAGTAGAGTGTTTATCAAGCACCGGACCGTCGAGATCCCATTCCAGCACGCGACCAGAATCGCGCATCGCCAACGTCAGTGCGACGCGGCCTGCATCTGTAAGCCCGTTCAGGCAAACGCCCATCGCAAATGCGCCCGCCTGCGCGTCGCTCAACTGACCAGTCGCCAAGGCCTGTGCGACCCACGACATTTCGGCCTCGTCTAATCCCTGCGCGTGGCGCAGTTTGGCCAATATCGCCCGCGCGTTCATGTCAGGAGCCTTGCATATGCGCGGCACCAAAGGCACCGGGCAGCAGTTCCGCCACGGTCAGCACCTGCTCTGCGCCCGCGGTTGTTGCCATGGTCACGCGCACATTGCCTGCCGCAAATTCCGCAAGCTTCTGGCGGCATCCACCACAGGGCGGCACCGGTTGCGGGCTGCCTGCGACGACATAGATTTCCGTCACCACCCGCTCGCCTGCTGCAACCATCGCGGCAATGGCACCAGCCTCGGCACAGGTGCCTTCGGGATAGGCCACGTTTTCAACGTTGCAGCCGACATAGACCGCCCCCGTTTCGGTGCGCAGTGCTGCGCCGACTTGGAACTTCGAATAGGGCGCATGGGCGTTTTCGCGCACTTCGATTGCCGCATCCCGCAGGTCAGATGTCATAGTATTCCCCTCTTTCTTTCCACTTATAGAAAACTCCGCATCCTGTTGCGATGCAAAAAGCCGCGCAGCCCGCGCCCCGCCGATTTTGTACTACAGCAAAAGGCATGTTGGCCTGCTTGCAAGAGTAGTTTAATGCTAAACCATCTTCCGGAAGGAGCGCTTTTACATGTCCGACACGCCCAATCTGCGTCAGGCCGCACTTGATTATCACGAGTTTCCCAAGCCCGGAAAACTGGAGATCAGGCCCACGAAACCGCTGGCCAATGGCCGCGATCTGGCGCGGGCCTATTCGCCCGGCGTCGCCGAAGCCTGCCTCGAGATCAAGAACGATCCTACCACTGCCGCCCGCTATACCGCGCGGGGCAATCTAGTCGCGGTGGTCACCAACGGCACTGCCGTGCTGGGGTTGGGCAATATCGGCGCGCTGGCCTCTAAACCAGTGATGGAGGGCAAGGCTGTCCTCTTCAAGAAGTTTGCCAATATCGACTGTTTTGACATCGAGGTGGACTGCGCCGACCCTGAAAAACTGGCCGAGATCGTCTGTGCGTTGGAGCCGTCCTTTGGCGCGATCAACCTTGAAGACATTAAAGCCCCTGACTGTTTCACCGTTGAGCGGATCTGCCGCGAGCGGATGAACATTCCGGTGTTTCACGACGACCAGCACGGCACCGCAATTGTCGTGGGTGCTGCCGTCAAGAACGCGCTGTTTGTGGCTGGCAAGGCCTTTGACGAGATCAAGGTCGTTTCCACCGGCGGCGGTGCTGCGGGAATTGCTTGCCTCAATATGCTGCTGAAGCTTGGCGTGAAGCGCGAAAACGTCTGGCTTTGCGATGTTAACGGGTTGGTCTACGAGGGCCGCGAGGTCGATATGAACCCGATAAAGTCGGAGTATGCACAAAGCACCGATCTGCGGACGCTGGACGATGTGATTGATGGCGCGGACCTATTTCTCGGTCTATCAGGCCCCGGTGTTCTGACGCAGGCAATGGTCTCACGGATGACCAAACGCCCGATCATTTTCGCCCTCGCCAACCCGACGCCGGAAATCTTGCCAGATTTGGCACGCGAGGTCGCGCCTGACGCGATCATCGCCACAGGCAGGTCGGATTTTCCCAATCAGGTCAATAACGTGCTGTGCTTTCCCTTCATATTTAGGGGCGCGCTGGACGTAGGTGCGACGACGATCAATGACGAGATGAAGATCGCCTGTATCGACGGCATCGCAGCTCTTGCCCGCGCCACCACCAGCGCCGAGGCCGCTGCCGCCTATCAGGGCGAAGAGATGACCTTTGGCGCCGATTACCTGATTCCAAAACCCTTTGATCCGCGCCTTATCGGGATCGTATCCTCCGCCGTGGCCAAGGCCGCGATGGAGACAGGCGTGGCGACCCGACCGATCGCCGATATGGAAGCCTACAAGCGCAAGCTCGATGGATCAGTGTTCCGGTCCGCGATGGTCATGCGTCCGGTGTTCGAGGCCGCGCGAATTTCGCCGCGCCGTTTGGTTTTTGCTGAAGGGGAGGACGAACGGGTTCTGCGGGCTGCACAGGCGATCATCGAAGAAACCGTCGAGACCCCGATCTTGATTGGACGGCCTGAGGTCATCGAGCGGCGCATCGCCAAGGCGGGGCTCAATCTGCGTCTGGGCGACAATATCGAACTGGTGAATCCCGAGAACGATCCGCGCTACCGCGACTATTGGGAGACCTATCACAACCTGATGTGCCGCCGCGGCGTCAGCCCTGATATTGCCCGCGCCATCATGCGCACCAATACCACCGCCATCGGCGCGGTCATGGTGCACCGCGGCGAAGCGGATAGCCTGATCTGCGGCACCTTTGGCGAATTCCGCTGGCATCTGAACTATGTCGAACAGGTCTTGGGCCGCGAGGGGCTGCATCCGCAGGGCGCCTTGTCGATGATGATTTTGGAAGACGGGCCGCTGTTTATCACCGATACACAGGTGCATCTGCGCCCAACGCCTGAACAGATCGCCGAGATCGCTATCGGCGCTGCACGTCATGTGCGCCGCTTTGGCATCGAGCCCAAAGTTGCGCTCTGTTCGCAAAGCCAGTTTGGCAACCAAACCGATAGCACCGGCAACCGGCTCCGCGCCGCCATCAAGCTGCTGGACGAAGGCGGTCATGATTTTTGCTATGAGGGCGAGATGAACATCGATACCGCGCTCGACCCTGAATTGCGCGCGCGTCTACTGCCATCAAACCGGATGGAAGGGGCGGCAAATGTGCTGGTCTTCGCCCATGCCGATGCGGCCTCGGGTGTGCGTAACATTCTGAAAATGAAGGGCGGCGGGCTTGAGGTCGGGCCGATTCTGATGGGGATGGGCAACCGCGCGCATATCGTCTCCCCGTCGATCACGGCGCGAGGGCTGTTGAACGTTGGCGCCATCGCGGGCACGCCCGTGGCGCATTACGGGTAATCCACATGAATACGCCGCCCCCAAAGCGAGGGGCGGCGGACGCATCAATATAACTACGTCATCCTATTTGCGAGGTGCCGCGCCTTTGATCTCTGGCGCGATGACCGCAGCCTTCGGTGCCGGTTTGGCATCGGCTTTGGCTTTTTTCTTTTTGTTGGCGATCTTGTCACCCATCTTCATGACCCTTTGTCCACGAACGTGACGCCTGCACAATGCCGCGTCTGTTGTTTAGTCTGTCACCGGCCCCATGCAAAATCTGTGTTGTTTTCGACAATGAGGTCGAAAACGAACAACGCCGTCCCGGTCTCCCGGGGCGGCGTAAATGTTTTGCGGATTAAGCCATGGGTGCGGGCGAAGACTATTTCTTCGGTGTCTTATCGCCGGGTTTGGACGGCGATGATTTTGGCGCTGGCTTCTTTGGTGTTTCGGGCATGCTGCATACTCTCGTTTGCAAATCAGTCGGGCACTATGCCGGACCTGATCCCAATGTGCCTGAGTGCAGCGCAAACGAAATGTCGTATTTAGCCCTGATGTCGTATTTAGATTCCTACGGCTAAGGTTTGCCGAGCGACATGGCCAATCCGGCTGAACTTGGCTGATGCGGTCATCCCACACGTATTTCGCGAAAAAGGCGGGAACTGCGGCCCCGCCTTTGGTGTTTATTCCCGTTCGAGCATCGCGCAGTTTGAACTGCGCCCCGTGCTTAGGCCCGCTTTTAGAATCGCAGGGTAAAGGCGCGGCTCAGGCCGAGGCGCACTGTCCACTGATCTTCGGAGCCGAACTGCGTGATCGGGCTTGCGGCTGCGTCGTTGAGCAGGTGCTCATATTCGACAGCGCCCTCAATCGCCCAAGCATCGCCGATGCGGTAGGTCGCTTCGACCTCAACACCGGCACCAAGCAAGCCGCCTTTGGCGTCAAATGCGCCAAAGTTCGGGGAGGCCAGAGCCTCGACCCCGCTAACGCCGAAATAAGTTGCAGCGTAAGTATCATTGCCCAGATTGAAACGCGGGCCAGCCGTTACGGTCAAGCGGCTGTTGGGGCGGAAGATCACATCCGCGCCGATAGTGCCCGAGATACCCTCAGAGCCGCCAAAGCCTTTACGGACTTCACCGAATGCCTGCCAGTTGGCCTCGCGGTAGGCGACGCCAAACCCAAGTTCGATGGTATCATCGATGTCGTTCAGGCCCTGCAGTTCAGGATTTTCCGACGCTTCGCGTGCGCCGATATACCGGAATGCGCCTTTGAAGGCGAAGCCGTTGTCAGGAATTTCATAAATGCCGTTGCCCGCATTGATCGGGCCCCATTTCAGGGCGCCAAAGGTAAAGCCGAGATCAGGGGCGGCACCGTAAGCGTCCGAGCCGGGATAATCCGGGGCCGCGCTCACACCGCCACGCAGTGAAAAGTTGAACGACCGCTCCTGCGCAGCTGCGGGAAGGGCAGCGCTGGTTGCAAGAACGAGGCCAAGTGTAAATGTAGGGGAAAGACGCATGGCAGTAGTCACTCCGGAATAACGGTTACGATGGACGTTTGCGCTGTCCCTAACACTCTGCGGGCGAATCAACAGATCAAACAATGTTTGACCGCCGGATTAATCGCGACCGTTCCACGCTTGCAACGGTTGCCCGTTCCCGCAGTCACGTCACTCGCTGCGCGGCCAAGCATCCGCCTTGCCCTGCCCCGCCGCGCCGCCTAACACTTTGCCCCAGAACCGAGGAGGACGATCTATGGGATACCGCGACACATACGCCCGCTGGCAAGCTGACCCCGAAGCCTATTGGCTGGAGCAGGCGCAAGCGATTGATTGGGATGTGGCCCCGACCCAAGCGTTGTTCGAGCGCGGTAATGATATGTATGAGTGGTACGCCGATACGCGGGTCAACGGGTGCTACAATGCCGTGGACCGCCATGTCGAACAGGGTCGCGCCGATCAGGTGGCGATTATCCATGACAGCCCTATCACCGGCACCCAGTCAAAGATCACCTTTGCCGAGTTGCAGAGCCGTGTAGCCAATCTTGCCGGCGCGCTGGTTGCTCAAGGCGTCACCAAAGGCGACCGCGTATTGATCTATATGCCGATGGTCCCCGAGGCGGTTGAGGCGATGTTGGCCTGCGCACGGATCGGGGCAATTCATTCGGTAGTCTTCGGCGGGTTCGCTGCCAATGAGTTGGCCGTGCGGATTGACGATTGCACCCCCAAGGCGATCCTCGCCGCCTCTTGCGGGTTGGAGCCGGGCCGCGTCGTGCCCTACAAGCCGCTGCTGGATGCCGCGATTGATATGGCCACCCATAAGATTGAAACCTGCATCATTTTGCAACGCCCACAGCAAACCTGCAGCTTGGTCGAAGGCCGCGATCTGGACTGGCACACGGCGCAAGACGGCGTGGCCCCAGCGGATTGCGTTTCGGTCGAGGGCAATCATCCGGCCTATATTCTCTATACCTCCGGCACGACCGGTGCGCCTAAAGGCGTGGTGCGCCACACGGCGGGCCATCTGGTGGCGCTGAACTGGACGATGAAGAATGTCTATAACGTCGACCCCGGCGATGTGTTCTGGGCGGCCTCTGATGTCGGCTGGGTCGTGGGCCACAGCTACATCTGCTACGCGCCGCTGATCCACGGCAACACCACCGTGGTGTTCGAGGGCAAGCCCATCGGCACCCCCGACGCGGGCACTTTCTGGCGGGTGATTGAAGAGCATAACGTGCGCAGCTTTTTCACCGCCCCCACCGCGATCCGCGCCGTCAAACGCGAGGATCCAAAAGGCGAGTTTCGGAAGAAATACGACCTGTCCTGCCTGCGCGCGCTTTATCTTGCGGGCGAACGCGCTGATCCCGATACCATCGAATGGGCGCAAGACGTGCTTGGCACGCCGGTTTATGATCACTGGTGGCAGACAGAATCCGGCTACGCCATGGTCGCCAACCCGACCGGATTGGAAACTTTGCCGGTCAAGATCGGCTCGCCCACAGTGGCAATGCCGGGCTATGACATCCGCATTCTGGATGAAGCGGGCCATGAATTGCCTCCGGGCAAGCTGGGTGCCATTGCAGTCAAACTGCCGCTGCCGCCCGGCACATTACCCACCCTGTGGAACGCCGAAGACCGGTTTCGGAAATCCTATCTCACCGCCTTCCCCGGATTTTACGAGACGGGTGACGCGGGCATGATCGACGAGGATGGCTATCTCTATATCATGGCGCGTACCGATGACGTGATCAATGTGGCGGGCCACCGCCTGTCCACCGGCGCGATGGAGGAAGTGCTGGCAGGCCACCCCGATGTTGCAGAATGTGCCGTTGTCGGCGTCAGCGACGCGCTAAAAGGACAGGCCCCGATCGGATTTCTTTGCCTTTCCAAAGGCGTTGACCGCCCCCACGCCGAGATTGTGGCAGAATGCGTCAAACGGATGCGCGACCAGATCGGCCCTGTTGCGGCCTTCAAACTGGCGCTTGTGGTTGACCGCCTACCCAAGACACGCTCGGGCAAAATCCTGCGCGCCACGATGGTCAAAATCGCTGATAGCGCACCGTTCAAGCTGCCCGCCACTATTGATGATCCGGCCATCCTTGATGAGATCAAACTGGCACTGCAAAGCATCGGCTACGCCAAAGAATAAATGGCCCCTTAAACAAAAAAGCGGCCCCGCAAGGGACCGCTTTTCATCTGTAAGTCTAGTGACGTTTAGTGCTTGGCAGCAAATGCGTCGATCTGGCGCTCGGCTTCGTCTTTCTCGATGCCATAACGTTCTTGAATCTTGCCAGCCAGTTTTTCGCGGTTGCCTTCGGCTTGCTGGATTTCGTCGTCGGTCAAATCGCCCCATTGCTCTTTTACCGATCCGGTCATCTGCTTCCAATTACCTTCAATCCGGTCCCAATTCATCGTCGGTACTCCTTCTGTTTTGCGTTAACGAGAGGAAGACGGGTGATACTCCCCTCTCTCGCAAACCCAACGTACAAAACAGATTTGGGTTCCCGCCCGCATTCCCGCGATTGGCGAAGGATTGCCTAGGTGAACTGTTCGCTGATCAACCGCTCTTCGAGCCCGTGGCCGGGATCAAACAGGATGCGGTGCATGATTGACGGGTCCGAATGGATCTCTACCCGCACGACATCGCGGTGCGATTTTCCGTCTGCATCCGCCATCACAGGGCGCTTTTCCGGCTCCAGCACATCAAACCGCACTGTGGCGCGTTTGGGCAGCAGTGCCCCCCGCCAACGCCGGGGCCGGAACGCCGCCATTGCGGTCAGCGCCAGCACATCGGCACCAATCGGCAATATCGGGCCGTGGGCGGAATAATTATAGGCGGTCGACCCTGCTGGCGTGGCCACCAAGGCACCATCGCAGACCAGTTCCTCCATCCGCAAACGCCCATCCACGGTGATCTGCAACTTCGCCGCCTGCGGCCCCTCGCGCAGCAACGCCACTTCATTCAACGCCAGCGCCCGTGAGGTCGACCCATCAGCATGGGTGGCCTGCATCACCAGCGGATTAATTACCGCCTCTTCGGCGTTTTGCAGCCGCGCGACCAAGTCATCCTCGGCATAGTCGTTCATCAAAAATCCGATGGTGCCCCGGTTCATGCCGTACACCGCCACGCCAAGCTCTTGGGTCTCATGCAGGGTTTGCAGCATGAAGCCGTCGCCGCCCAGCGCCACGATTACCTCGGCCTGAGGCAAGGCCACATTGCCATAGCGCGCCGATAGTGCCGCAAGAGCTGCTTGCGCGACGGGCGCGGAGCTGGCGTCAAAGGCAATTTTCATATCCATCTCTCAAGTTTCCGATCAGGCGCATTTGCCTCCGAAACAAACACATTATCCCTCGCGCTACCAGCATTGCCGTTCATATCGCCCGACCTGTCGGAATCCCTACTTCCCGACCGCCGTCGTTTCCGATACGAAACGCCCAAATACATCGCCTGAGAGGAACTTTCACAATGTCCGGCTTTTTCACAGACACGCTTGCCAATTCCGACCCCGCCATCTTCGGTGCCATCACCGACGAGCTGGGCCGCCAGCGCGACGAGATCGAACTGATCGCTTCCGAGAACATCGTGTCCAAAGCCGTGCTGCAAGCCCAAGGCTCGGTGATGACCAACAAATATGCCGAAGGCTATCCGGGCCGTCGCTACTATGGTGGCTGCCAGTTCGTTGACGTCGCCGAAAACCTCGCGATTGAGCGCGCCTGCGAGCTTTTTGATTGCAGCTTTGCCAACGTACAGCCGAACTCCGGCAGCCAAGCCAACCAAGGCGTGTTCCAAGCCCTACTGCAGCCCGGCGACACCATTCTGGGCATGAGCCTCGATGCAGGCGGCCACCTCACCCACGGTGCCGCGCCCAACCAGTCCGGCAAATGGTTCAACGCCATTCAGTACGGTGTGCGCAAGCAAGACAACCTGCTGGATTACGATCAGGTCGAAGAGCTGGCGAAAGAGCATAAGCCCAAGATGATCATCGCCGGTGGTTCCGCCATTCCGCGCCAGATCGATTTCAAGCGCATGCGCGAGATTGCCGATATGGTCGGCGCTTACTTGCATGTCGACATGGCGCACTTTGCGGGCCTTGTGGCGGCGGGCGAACACCCCTCGCCTTTCCCGCACGCCCATGTTGCCACCACAACCACCCATAAAACCCTGCGCGGCCCGCGCGGCGGCATGATCCTCACCAACGACGAGGCTTTGGCGAAAAAATTCAACTCCGCGATTTTCCCGGGCATTCAGGGCGGCCCCCTGATGCATGTCATTGCCGCCAAGGCCGTGGCCTTTGGCGAAGCGCTGCGCCCCGAGTTCAAGACCTACATCAAACAGGTCATTGCCAATGCGCAGGCCCTGTCCGACCAGCTGATCAAAGGCGGCTTGGATACGGTCACACATGGCACCGATACCCATGTGGTGCTGGTCGATCTGCGCCCCAAAGGCGTTACCGGCAATATTGTCGACAAGGCTCTGGGCCGCGCCCATATCACCTGCAACAAAAACGGCGTGCCCTTCGACCCTGAGAAGCCGACCGTCACTTCCGGCATCCGGCTCGGCTCGCCCGCTGGCACCACGCGCGGCTTCGGCGAAGCTGAATTCCGCCAGATCGCCGACTGGATCATCGAAGTAGTCGACGGAATTGCCGCAAATGGCGCCGATGGCAACGCCGAGGTCGAACAAAAGGTCAAAGCCGAAGTCGAAGCCCTGTGCAAACGCTTCCCCCTCTATCCCGACCTCTAAACTACCATAGGTTACCGCCTGCCCAAGGCGGTGACCCTTAGCTCGATTTGACTGCAACTATCCTGCGGGAGTCTGGGGCACCGCCCCTAGCCTCGGACGCCAGACAATAGGACGCCTGCTATCTAAGCCCGCTATCGAATCCCGTCCGTTCCCCTCCACGAAAAGGACCGAACCCATGAAAATCTTCCCCGCCGGATCGCGCCCGTCAGAAGTCGGCAACGCCGAGTATTTCACCGGCACAGTGCGCATGGACCCCTTGGTAAGCTCGCCCGCGCCCGCACGTCTGCGCGGGGTCAGCGTCACCTTCGAGGCGGGTGCCCGCACCGCATGGCATACCCATCCGCTTGGCCAGACCCTGATCGTGACCGCAGGGGCCGGACGCGCGCAAAAGCAAGGCGAGCCGATCCAGCAGTTACGTCCCGGCGATGTGGTCTGGTTCGCTCCGGAGGAAAAGCACTGGCATGGCGCCGCGCCAGACTGCGCGATGACCCATATCGCCCTGCAAGAAGAGCTTGATGGCAAAGCTGTCGACTGGATGGAAAAGGTCAGCGACGCAGATTACCAAGGCTGATCATATCGCGGGGAAGTTACAGCCACGCTCCGCGCCCCGCGCCCGCTGCGCTTAGATAAAGCCGCGCCACCAGAGCCAGAACAGAAACGCCACGATAATACACAGCAGGTTAAAGGCGATCACCCCCGCCAGTGATAATACCTGCCCCTTGCGCCTGTCTTTGGCGTCAATGCTGCGCAAATGGCCAATGACCTCAGCGTAGGCTGACTGCAGCTTTTGATCATCCATCTGGCGGGCAATCTTCGGACTTTGCCCGTAACGCTCGGCATCGACCAACACGCTACCTTGCTGGCGCACACGCCGTGGCAGCAACCGTCCAGCCCGCCGGAACGCCTGTTGTAGCGTCTTGGATTTTACCCCCAGCTTGGCTTCAAACTGCTGGCGCAGGGTCTGGCTTTTGGCCGCAATATCACTGTACTCAATCATGACGCGGACCCTAATCGCTCTGGCACCCCGCCTGCAATGGGCCTAGGTTCGGATTTATGCTCAGCTATTCAGAATTTGGCGCCGCCGCCTCTCCCGACCGCCCTGCCTTGCTCATCGCCCACGGCCTCTTTGGCTCGGGGCGCAATTGGGGCGTGATCGCAAAACGGCTTTCAGACAGCCGCCAAGTCGTCACCGTCGACATGCGCAACCACGGAACCAGCCCGCGTCACGACAGCCACAGCTATCCCGATATGGCTGCCGATCTAAGGGAAGTTATCGACCACCTCGGGGCGCCGATGGACGTCTGTGGCCATTCGATGGGCGGCAAAGCTGCGATGGTGCTGGCGCTGACCCATCCGGATGTGGTTCGGCGGCTTGTCGTTGCCGATATCGCACCTGTCGCCTACTCCCATACCCAGACCCAGTTCATTGACGCCATGCGCAGCGTTGATCTGGAAAACCTCACGCGCCGCTCGGACGCCGAGGCGCAACTGGCCGAGGCCGGGGTCGAACCTGTCTTGCAGAGCTTTTTCACCCAATCATTGGATGTGCCCAATCAACGCTGGCGGCTTAATCTTGATGTGCTGGAGGCAGGGATGGATCAAATCATCGGCTGGCCCTCCGATGTGAGCGGCAGCTTTGATGGCTCTACGCTGTTTTTATCAGGTGGCGCTTCGGACTACGTCCAGCCCGCGTACCGCGACACGATCAAACCCTATTTCCCTGCCGCTCGGTTTGCCAAACTACCGGGGGCGGGGCATTGGCTCCATGCGGAAAAGCCGCGCGAATTTGAGGCTGCACTACGGGTTTTTCTGGATGCCGAAGCCAAAAGCACCGACGGCTAAAGTTAGGGTCTCGGTGCTAACGGATTTGCAACCGCAGTCGCGCAACCCTTAGCCGCCTTCTTTTAACGCGCCGTTATCCCAATCGCCGGCAGCCTCTTCGCCAGTGGCATAGCGCATGGTTCCCGTCCCCTGTCGCTTGCCCGCTTTGAAGGTACCCTCATAGACATCGCCATTATCATAGGTCGCTTTGCCCTGACCTTCGATCTCGCCACGGGTCCATTCGCCTTCGTAGATGAAACCGCTGGCCATGGTTATCTTGCCCTGACCGTGGCGCTGGCCAGCCTCAAACAAGCCCTCATAGATGGTGCCATCGGGATAGGTCGCCTTGCCCTGCCCGTGGCGTTGGCCGTCTTTCCAGCCACCTTCATAGCGATAGCCGTCAGCATAGGTCATCACACCTTGGCCGTCGTTACGCGCATTCTTGAATTCGCCGTCATAGACGATGCCGTTGGTATAGGTCGCAACGCCCTTGCCATCGATCACCCCCGACGCCCACGCCCCTTCATAGGTCGAGCCATCAGGATAGGTGATCTTGCCGGTGCCATCGGCCAGATCGTCACGGAACGTGCCGACATAGACCGAGCCGTCGGGATAGGTGACCTGCCCCTGCCCTTCGATCTGGCCCGCGACCCATGAGCCGGCATAGATATAGCCATCCGCGCCGGTAAAGGTGCCTTGGCCATCGCGGCGATCATCCTTGAAGTCGCCCTCATAGATGTCACCGTTTTCATAGGTGACCTTGCCCTTGCCCTCACGGCGACCACCAATCAGATCGCCCTCATAGACATCGCCATTGGGTTGGGTCAGCTTGCCGGTGCCATCAATCTGCCCGTCTTTCCACAGCCCTACGTAAATCAGCCCGTCGGGCATGGTCAGCGTGCCGGTGCCGTTACGCTTGCCGTCAGCGATATCACCCTCGTAGACCGCGCCATCGGGATAGGTGATCGTGCCGATGCCCTGCTTGACACCGTCGATCCAGTCGCCCTTGTACTCATACCCACCGGGGCTCTGCATGACACCTTTGCCGTGGTGTTTGGCATTGCGAAACTGGCCCTCATAGCGCACGCCGTTGGCATAAAGCGCCACGCCGCTGCCCATGATCGCCCCCGAAAGCCAGTCGCCCTCATAGGTGCCGCCATCTGCAAAGGTGATCTTGCCAAATCCGTCAGGCTTGCCCTTGGCGAAATTCCCCTCATAGACCGACCCGTTGGGAAAGCGCGCAACGCCCTCGCCCTTGATCTCGCCGTCTTCCCACTGGCCGGAGTACTCATAGCCGTTGGGCAATTTGTAAGAGCCCGTGCCATGCTGCAACCCGCCGCGGAAGGTGCCTTCATAAACGCCACCATCATCGTATTGCTTGGATGACACCTGCGTTTCCTGCGCCAGAGCGCTGATCGGCATCAGGGCAAGACAGAGGGCGAGAGAGCGAAATGACATGGACGAACCTGCGTGACTACGTGGACGGGCTTGCCGCTGGACAAGGGCCGCAGCCCCGTGGCAATTGCCCGTAAGCCTAAGCAATGGGGGCTGAAGGGGCAATCTTCTTTTACGGGCCTCGGCGGTGTCACACCCGCAGAACACATGCCCGAGCGTTGCACAGTGCAGGTTTGCCGATCCCTGCCGTACGGGTAGAGGGTTTCCCTGCCCGCGCGTTCTGCTAAACCCGTGCCGAACCAGCCAAAGGCCCGCGCCATGACAGACCGTTTCCGTATCACTTTGGGTCAGTTGAATCCGACCGTCGGCGACCTTGCAGGCAACGCCGCCCTCGCCCGCGACGCATGGCAGCAGGGCAAGGCGGCAGGCGCCGATCTGGTCGCCCTGCCCGAAATGTTCATCTCGGGCTATAACGCGCAGGATCTGGTGATGAAGCGCGCCTTCCAGCTTGATGTGATGACCCATCTTGAGGCGCTGGCGGCAGACTGCGCTGACGGCCCTGCCTTGGCGATCGGGGCACCCTGGGCCGAAGGCGCGGAATTGTTCAACGCGTACCTGATCCTCAAGAATGGCAAGATCGCCAGCCGCACGCTCAAACACAACCTCCCAAACGAAACCGTTTTTGACGAGGTGCGGATTTTTGACAGCGGCCCCTTGGGAGGCCCTTATTCGGTCGGCAACACCCGCATCGGCTCGCCGATTTGCGAGGATGCGTGGCACCCCGATGTCGCAGAGACACTGGCCGAGACCGGAGCCGAGTTTCTGTTGGTGCCCAACGGATCGCCATATTATCGCGACAAGATGGAAACCCGGCTTAACATGATGGTCGCGCGGGTAATCGAGACGGGCCTGCCACTGATCTACCTCAATATGACCGGCGGTCAGGACGATCAGGTTTTTGACGGCGCCTCCTTTGCCCTCAACCCCGGCGGCAAACTGGCGATGCGGTTGCCTGCCTTCGACAGCACCATCGCCCATGTCGATCTTGAGCGGGGCCCCGAAGGCTGGCGCGTGCTGCAGGGCGATATTGCGCCGCAGCCCGATGATCTGGAACAAGACTACCGCGTGATGGTGCAGGGCCTGCGCGACTACATGAAGAAGACCGGCTTTAAGAAAGTTCTGCTCGGCCTGTCGGGGGGCATTGATTCCGCCATCGTCGCCACCATCGCCACCGATGCCTTGGGCCCGGACAATGTGCGCTGCGTGATGCTGCCATCTGAATACACCTCACAATCCTCGCTGGATGATGCCGAAACGCTGGCTCGCACCTTGGGCTGCCAATACGATTATGTCCCGATCAGCGCCGGGCGGCAGGCGATCGCCGAAACGCTTGCGCCTTTGTTCAAAGGCACCACGCCTGACCTCACCGAGGAAAACATCCAGTCGCGCTTGCGTGGGCTGCTGTTGATGGCGCTGTCCAACAAGTTTGGCGAAATGCTGTTGACCACGGGCAACAAGTCCGAGGTCGCGGTCGGCTATGCCACGATCTACGGCGATATGGCGGGCGGCTATAACCCGATTAAGGACATGTACAAAACCCGCGTGTTTGACAGCTGTCGCTGGCGCAATGAACACCACCGCGACTGGATGATGGGACCCGAAGGCGCAGTTATCCCCGGGAACATCATCACCAAACCCCCCAGCGCCGAATTGCGCGATGATCAAAAAGACAGCGACAGCCTGCCCGATTACCCAGTGCTGGATGCAATCCTGACAATTCTCGTGGATGACGACGGATCAATCGCTGACTGCGTTGCGGCAGGCTTTGACAGGGACGTCGCCAAGAAGGTCGAGCATCTGATTTATATCTCAGAGTATAAACGCTTCCAATCCGCACCGGGGCCGCGGTTGACTAAAGGGGCTTTCTGGCTTGATCGGCGCTATCCGATTGTAAACCGCTGGCGCGATCCCTCTTAGGTTTAGTGCGGATCGGCAAGGCGGACCAATGCCGCGCGCCTGCGTTTAGTTCCGTGAGAGACGAAATGCTTTTGTGCCAATTTACCATAATGTCAAAAATCGGCAGGTCTCCGCTCAAACCTCTGTAAACCTTGCATAATTTTGCTAAATTAACGCCCTAGGGGGAACATTTCTCAGCCCTCGCTGTTGGTGCTTCATAACAGCAGCGCGCTACGTCTGCGCCTCTATAACAGGGGCCGGCCGCTGCAGGTTGAAAGGAAAAAACATGCGTATTGTAAAACTTGGAATGATCTCCGCCATCGCCCTGTCCGCAGCGGTTCCGGCACTGGCGCAATCCAGCGAAGCCATCGCAGTCACTGATCTGAACATCCGTAGCGGCCCTGGCCCACACTACGAAGTTGTTGGCGTTATCCCAGGGAGCAAAGCTGCCATGGTAGACGGTTGTCTGGCCGAAAGCTCGTGGTGCAAAGTCTCCTTTGAAGGCGCATCCGGCTGGTCGTCCTCCGACTATCTGGCCGTTGGTGTAGAAGAGCAGGCCGTCGCGCTGACCGCCCGCCCCGAAGCCGTCAAAATCGAAACAGTAACCTATGAGAACACCGCAGAAACCACTGCTGACCAGACGACTGGTGTTGCTGCTGGTGCCACAATCGGTGCCTTGGCTGCATACGCCGTTGGCGGCCCGATCGGCGGCATTATTGCCGGTGGTATCTTGGGTGGTGCCGCTGGTGGCGCATCGGTTGAGCCAACAACCGAAACTGTCACATATGTTCAATCCAACCCGGTCGACACCGTTTATCTTGACGGCGAAGTTGTCGTCGGCGCCGTCGTGCCGGAAACGGTCACCTATTACGACGTTCCAGCTCAGCCCGAGCTGCGTTACCTCAACATCAACGGCCAGACCGTTCTTGTTGAAACCGAGAACAACGCCATCGTGCGCGTCATCCGCTAACTTTAGCGAATCTGCTGGTTTTCCAGCACAGGGGAAGCAGCCGGTCCTTGACCGGCTGTTTTTCTTTGTGAAACAGGTTCGTAATGCACCCGCCAAGTCCCGCAATTGTGACTGGTAGCGGCTTCGCATCCCGCTCATATTGCCCGCAACTAAAGGAGCGCGCATTTGATCCGGTTTCGTTATCTGCCAGCCATTTTTCTTTTGCTGTTCTCAATCTGGCCCCTGCCTGCAGCCGCTTGTGGAGCCGAAACCGATTGCAGCGTCGGCGACCGGATCTACCGCATTGCCCTCCCCGAAAGCGGCGCCGCCCCTGTCGGTGCCGTGATTTGGGCGCACGGCTACCGTGGCACCGCAGCAGGTGTTATGGGCAACGGATCGCTGCGCAAGATGATATCAGACGCGGGCCTCGCACTGATCGCGGTGCAGGGTGTGGACGGCACATGGGACCTGCCAAACGGACCGCGCACGGCCGACAGCACCGGCGCGGCGGAGTTTGCCTATTTTGATGCGGTGATCTTGGATGCAACGAAGCGCTTCGCGCTGGACCCGAAGCGGATCGTCGCAAGCGGGTTTTCTGCGGGCGCAATGATGGTCTGGAACCTCGCCTGCAGCCACCCCGAAAGGTTCGCAGGGTTCATACCGTTCTCCGGCACCTTCTGGCTTCGGCCACCGCAAACCTGCGCCCTTCCCGTCTCAAGCATCTTCCATTTCCACGGCGACCGAGACACCACCGTGCCGCTCACGGGCCGCGAGATTGGCGCGACCAAACAAGGCGACGTGGCCGAGGCGCTGGCCTTTTATGGTAGGTTCGGAGATTTCGGCCCCGCCACACGAAAACAGCGCGGCGATCTGACCTGTGACAGCCGCGCGAACGCCCAAGGCAATATTCTTGAGTTTTGTCTATTCAAAGGCGGCCATTCGTTTCGCACCGAACACCTGCGTCTGGGACTTGAGGCACTGCGCACAGCGGGGCACATTTAGCCCCACGCATCGCAAATTCCCATTGCACAGTGCGACAGGTTTCCCGACACTAACGCAGCCAAGGGAGCGCCCAGATGATTGCTGTTATTTTCGAAGTTTTTCCCGCCGAGGGCCGCCGCACCGATTATCTTGATATGGCCGCAAAGATGCGCCCCTTGGTCGAGCAAATTGACGGCTTTATTTCGGTCGAGCGGTTCGAGAGCCTGACCACGCCCGGTAAGCTGCTTTCGATCTCGTTTTTTCGGGATGAGGCCGCGTTGGAAGAATGGCGCAAGCTGACCGCCCATCGCGGTGCGCAAAAGGCCGGGCGCGAAGGGATTTTCAGCGATTATCATCTGCGCATTGCCCATGTGATGCGCGATTACGGTATGTTCGAGCGTGACCAAGCCCCCGCTGACAGCAAAGACGTGCACGACTGAACGCCTGAGAGCATATTACCACGGCACCGGTTTTCCCGCCCAATCAAAGAACTTGCCGGTATCCACAGGCGACAACCCGTCGAGCACGGCAACCAGATTTTGCGCGGCCTCTTGCGGGGGAACAGCAGGATGGCGCGCAAGGTAGTTTTCGGTGAAGGACGTCGCCACAGTGCCGGGGTGCAAGGCAACGCAGATATTCTCGCGGTGGCTGCGCGACAGTTCAATCGCGGCGGTGTGGACGATCTGGTTCAGCGCGGCCTTGGCGCTGCGATAGCTGATCCAACCGCCAATCTTGTTGTCCCCGATGGAGCCAACCCGCGCCGATAATGCCGCAAAAATGCTGGACGTTTTTCGGGGCAGCAAACGCGCGGCGTGACGCAGCACTAAGGCAGGACCGACAGCGTTCAACGCAAATTGATCCATCATCGCCTTTTGCGAGATATCACGGATGGTCTTTTCCGGCGCCGCCCCGTCTATTTCCAATGCGCCTGTAGTGACCAACACCCAGTCAAACGGCCCCTCAAACCGGTTTAATGCCTGCGTGACCGATGCCTCATCAGTGAGATCGAGCCCAGCATCGCGCCGTGACAGGCCCGTCACTGCATCGCCCCGCGCCGCAAGTACCTCGGCCAGCGCCGCCCCGACCCCGCCGCTTGCGCCAATGATCAAAACCCGTGCCATGTTGCTGTCCCTTTCGCCAATGCCCGCGCTGTTACCCTAGCACGACCCTGATCTAGCAGTCCCCCGCTGCGCTTCGATGTATGCCGCCCGCACATTGCCCCGAGCCCTCGACAAACAAGCATGACACAAAACCTTCCTCATTTGGCCCTTCCCATTTGGAAAACCGTGGCTATAAATGACGCCATGACACACGCCGCCCATACCTCGACCCTACCCCGCGCTCGCGCGGCGTCGCTGCGTGCAACCCTGCTGCTGCTAACTCGCCTCTGAGCGTGCCATCCGGCGCGCCCGCTCAGAGGGAACGTTGCGCGCCACGGATAGACCCACAGCAGAACGAAAGTATTCAGACATGACTGACCAATCTTCCCAAGACCGCGTCTTGATTTTTGACACCACATTGCGCGATGGCGAACAATCGCCCGGTGCGACGATGACCCATGCCGAGAAGATCGAAATCGCAGGGCTGCTCGATGAAATGGGCGTTGATGTGATCGAGGCCGGTTTCCCGATCGCCTCTGAGGGTGATTTTGCCGCCGTCGCCGAAATCTCGCGCCTTTCGAAAAACAGTGTGATCTGCGGCCTTGCCCGCGCCCAGCTCGGCGATATCGACCGCTGCTGGGAGGCGGTGAAACACGCGCCCCAACCACGCATCCACACGTTTATCGGCACCTCGCCGCTGCACCGCGCCATTCCGAACCTCACCAAGGACGAAATGGCCGACCGCATCCACGAGACGGTCAGCCATGCCCGTAACCTGTGTGATAACGTGCAATGGTCGCCGATGGACGCCACGCGGACCGAGTTGGATTACCTCTACCGCGTTGTCGAGATCGCGATCAAAGCCGGGGCCACAACGATCAATATCCCCGACACGGTCGGCTATACCGCGCCACGCGAGAGCGCCGAGCTGATCCGCAAATTGCTCGAACACGTGCCGGGCGCCGACGAGATCATTTTTGCCACCCATTGCCACAACGATCTTGGCATGGCGACCGCCAACAGCCTCGCCGCCGTCGAGGCGGGCGCGCGGCAGATCGAGTGCACGATCAATGGTTTGGGCGAACGCGCGGGCAATACCGCGCTGGAAGAAGTTGTGATGGCGATGCGCGTGCGCAATGACATCATGCCCTACCAGACCAAGATCGACGCCACCAAGATCATGAACATCTCGCGCCGTGTCGCGGCGGTGTCGGGCTTTGCCGTGCAGTTCAATAAGGCCATCGTCGGCAAGAACGCATTTGCGCACGAGTCCGGCATCCATCAGGACGGCATGCTGAAAAACGCCGAAACCTTCGAGATTATGCGCCCCGAAGATGTGGGCCTCTCCGAGACCAATATCGTGATGGGCAAACACTCCGGTCGCGCCGCTTTACGCTCCAAGCTGGAGGACCTCGGCTTTGAATTGGGCGATAACCAGCTCAAGGACGTGTTCGTGCGGTTCAAGGAGTTGGCTGATCGCAAAAAGGAAATCTACGAGGACGACCTGATCGCCTTGATGCGCACCACGACCGACCCCGAAGAAGACCGGATTCGTTTGAAATCGTTGACCGTGGTTTGCGGCACAGAAGGCCCACAAAAAGCCGATATGGCGCTGGATATCGACGGCGGCGCGCAATCAACCACACAGACCGGCGATGGTCCTGTCGATGCAGCGTTCAACTGTATCAAGGCTTTGGTGCCGCACAGCGCCCGCTTGCAGCTTTATCAGGTGCACGCGGTGACCGAAGGCACGGACGCGCAGGCGACAGTTTCAGTGCGGATGGAGGAAGACGGGCGGATCGTGACCGGACAGTCGGCAGATACCGATACGGTCGTGGCCTCGGTTCGGGCCTATATCCACGCATTGAACCGGTTGCTGGTGCGCCGCGAAAAAGGCGGCACGGATCGCCGCGAAGTCAGCTATAAAGACGTTGGCTGAGACAAAATCATGGGGCGGCCCTCATAGGGGTCGCCCCGATGCTATTCAGGGTCGGACGTAGGCGTAGCCGTCTTCCTGCAACTCGATCAGGCGAACCACACCGGACGGCACCACATTGGCCTCCGACATCAGCGGCACATCCTTGCCGGCCTTTTCCTGCATGGCGGCGTGGGTATTGCCGCAGGCCGCAAAGGTCACATTGTCCATTTCGAGCGACATGACACTGATCCGGTCTTCGACAGGGCTTTTGCCCGCGACCAGCATGTTAAGACCGGGACCATAGGTCACCACTTCGATCTCGACGGTATCACCGACAGATTCGTAGTAGCTGATCACATTCGCCACGTTGTTGAGCGCCATATTCATGACCTGCGGGTCATTTTCATCGACATGGATCGCGACTTTGTGCGCCTTGCCCTCGGCCAGTGCCATCACGGGGGCCACAGCCATGAACACGGCCATCATCAGATATTTCATTGTTGGATCCTCTCTCCCAAAGTAAAACCGTCGACCAACGCGCGGGGAAAAGCAACTACGTATTCGAATATGTGATGACGTATGTCAGTTGCGGTACGGGTTCTTCGGGCTGCGGTCCTCGCTGAGGCTTTCCTGACCCCGCTCGACGATTATAATCTGCGCATCGGCCAGATGTTCGCGGCCGATTGCCTTGGTCCCTGCGGCGACGCGCAGCTTGTGGGCTTCCAGCATAACCTCGGCATGGCTGCTACCGCGCGGCGGGATGAAGGTATAGCAGGCCAATTCGATCAGAAGCCCCAGCGGGTCTTTGAAATAAATCGAATGCATGAAGCCGCGATCTTTGACGCCCGAGTTGCCAATGCCGCGTTCCTTCAGACGGCTCAGCACCTGATCAAAGGTTGCCGCATCAACTTCGAAGGCGATGTGATGCACACAGCCCGGCTCGGTCGGGGTGCGGTCGCGGGTGCCGCTGCGGTTTTCGTTGGTAAAGATCGTGATCAGCCGCCCGTCACCGGGATCGAAGTAAAGGTGCCCCTCATCAGGGTTATCCAGATTGGGCTGATCAAAGATAAAAGGCATTCCGAGCAGGCCTTCCCAGAAATCGATGCTGCTTTGACGGTCAGCACCGGTGAGGGTAATATGGTGAACACCGAGGGACTGTATTTTCTTCATGTCATGCTCCGAATTTAGTGTAAGCATAGTCTGGTGGCGAGATCGTGCCACCCCTTCCGTCATCTCCTCTTTCACCCTAGGGCCTAGCGTCCTATAAGGCCCCGGTTGCGCCTCTCCGTGAGAGTCGCCGGGCCGATAATAATATATGCAAGGTATTGCGCGCATGTCGATCTTTGGAAATCTGCGGGGACTATTCTCCTCTGATATGGCAATTGACCTCGGAACAGCGAACACGCTGGTCTATGTCAAAGGCCGGGGGATCGTCTTGTCGGAGCCGTCCGTCGTGGCCTATCACATTAAGGACGGAGTGAAAAAAGTGCTCGCCGTCGGCGAAGACGCCAAACTTATGCTGGGCCGGACACCGGGCAGCATTGAGGCGATCCGCCCGATGCGCGAAGGCGTAATCGCGGATTTCGACACTGCCGAAGAGATGATCAAGCACTTCATCCGCAAGGTCCACAAACGCTCTACCTTTTCGAAGCCCAAGATTATTGTCTGCGTTCCGCATGGCGCGACACCTGTTGAGAAACGCGCAATCCGCCAGTCAGTACTGTCGGCGGGTGCCCGCCGCGCCGGTCTTATCGCCGAACCGATTGCCGCGGCGATCGGCGCAGGCATGCCGATCACCGACCCGACCGGCAACATGGTTGTCGATATCGGTGGCGGTACGACCGAAGTTGCCGTGCTGTCGCTGGGTGACATCGTTTACGCCCGCTCAGTACGCGTCGGCGGCGACCGGATGGACGAAGCCATCATCAGCTATTTGCGCCGCCAGCAGAACCTGCTGATCGGTGAAACCACTGCCGAACGGGTCAAAACCTCGATCGGTACGGCGCGGATGCCCGACGACGGGCGTGGCACCTCGATGCAAATTCGCGGGCGTGACCTGCTGAACGGCGTGCCTAAAGAGATCGAAGTGACCCAAGCACAGATTGCCGAGGCACTGGCCGAACCTGTGCAGCAGATTTGCGAAGCGGTAATGACGGCGCTGGAAACCACACCGCCCGATTTGGCCGCAGACATCGTGGACCGCGGCGTGATGCTGACCGGCGGCGGTGCGCTGCTGGGCGATCTGGATTTGGCGCTGCGCGAGCAGACAGGTCTGGCGATTTCGGTCGCAGACGAGCCGCTGAACTGTGTGGCCTTGGGCACCGGCAAAGCGCTGGAATACGAAAAGCAGCTGCGCCACGCCATCGACTACGACAGCTGATCTGCAGCGCCGCACCACGGAGCTGTTAGCGATCCGTGGTCGGCCCCCCGAGGGTCCGGACCGCTCCGGATCAAGACCGAGAGGACACCACAGAGCGTGGCAAAGGATCGCGCCAGTTCCAGCGACTATACCGGCCCGTTGCGCCGGTTGCTGCTGGCCGTTCTGATCCTGGTTCTGGGCGGCACTTTTTTGATATGGCGCATCGACAGCCCACGGGTTGAACGGTTTCGCGCCCAGATCACCGACCGTTTTGTACCCAACCTCGATTGGGCGATGGCCCCCGTCACCGGCACCATCAACCTGTTCCGTGATTTCCAGTCCTATCAGCGCCTTACCGAACAAAATCAGGAATTGCGCAGCGAATTGCGCCAGATGCAGGCGTGGAAAGAAGCTGCCCTGCAGTTGGAGCAGGAGAACGCACGGCTACTGGATCTTAATCAAGTGCGGCTTGATCCACGATTGACCGTGATCACCGGCGTCGTGCTGGCCGACAGCGGCTCACCGTTTCGGCAATCGGTGCTCTTGAATGTGGGCGCGCGGGATGGCTTGGTCGATGGCTGGGCCACGATGGACGGCATCGGGCTGGTCGGGCGGATTTCGGGCGTCGCCAAGAATACGTCGCGGGTTATTCTGCTCACTGACGCCTCCAGTCGCATCCCTGCGACGATCCAGCCCTCCGGTCAGCGGGCATTGGTGGCAGGTGACAACTCGCCCGCACCGCCGATTGATTTCCTTGAGAACCCTGATCTGGTGCGCCCCGGTGATCGGGTAATCTCCTCTGGCGATGGCGGCGTATTTCCGGCGGGGCTTTTAATCGGACAGGTCGCCGCAGACCCCGGCGGGCGGTTGCGTGTGCGTCTGGCAGCAGACTACGAGCGTTTGGAGTTCCTGCGCGTATTGCGCCATCACGGCAGCGAAAAAGTCTCTGACAGTGCGCAGGTCATCACCCCCGAGAGTCTGGGCACTGATCCCGAATCTGATCCTGCGACAAGCGAACAGCCATGAAAGATCTGTCGCAGACGCGGCTTTGGCTAATGCGCGCGGCGTTTTTGCTGCTGGCGCTGGTGATCCATTTCTTTCTGCTGCTGCCGTTGGGCACGGCTCCCCCTACTTGGGCCGGACCCGACCTGCTGCTCGGCTTTGCCTGCGCGTGGTCACTGCGACGGCCGGAGTATGTGCCGGCGCTATCGCTGGCGATTGTGTTCTTGTTGTCGGATTTTTTGCTGCAACGCCCGCCCGGCCTCTGGGCGCTGTTGGCGGTGATGGGGTGCGAGAACCTCAAGGGCCGCGGACGCAACCTGCGCGACGGCGGATTTGCCGCCGAATTCTTTGCTGTCACGGTGGTGATTATCGCGATCACCCTGATCGAACGGCTGATCCTAAGTTTGGTGTTCGTAGAACCGCCGGTGTTTTCGCTGAGCCTTTCCGAACTGGGGCTTACGCTGCTATTCTATCCGTTGATCGTCGCGGTCACCCATTCGCTTATGGGGGTCCGCAAATCCGCCCCCGGCGAGTTGGATGCGCTGGGTCACAGGTCATGAGCCGCAAATGATCAGGAACCGTACATGAGACGCAACCGCGCCGAGAATGACGCCAGCCACACGCGCCTGACACGCCGTGCGGCGCTGCTCGGGGGTGCGCAACTTTTGTTCATGGGGGGGCTGGCCGCGCGGATGCGGTATTTGCAGGTCGATCAGGCCGACCAGTTTCGCCTGCTGGCCGAAGAGAATCGCATCAACATCCGGCTGATCCCGCCCGCGCGGGGCGAAATCTTTGACCGCAACGGCATCCGTCTGGCGCAAAACGTGCCGAGCTACCGGATTGTCATGGTCCGCGAGGATGCGGGCGATGTCGATATGGTAATGGACCGTCTGGCCGCTATCATCACGTTGGACCCCGAAGCCCGCGAACGTGTTGTGGCCGAGATTAAACGCTCCGCGCCGTTCCTGCCGGTGACAATTGTTGATGATGTGAGCTGGGACGATGTCAGCCGCGTCAGCGTCAACGCCCCTGCCCTGCCCGGCATTACGCCCGAAGTCGGGCTGACCCGCGTTTATCCGCGCGGTCCTGATTTTGCCCATGTGGTCGGTCGTGTGGGCCGTGTCAGCCAAGCCGACCTTGATGCGCTGGAAGACCCCGATCAGGTGTTGCGTATCCCGCGCTTTCAGATCGGCAAGATCAACGTTGAGGCCCGCGAGGAAGGGCTGCTGCGCGGTACCGCAGGCACCAAACAGGTCGAGGTCAACGCCACCGGTCGGGTGATGCGCGAACTGGCCCGGCGCGAGGGTGAATCCGGCAAGGACCTGCAGCTTACCGTGGATGCAAAGCTGCAAAGCTATGTGCAGGCGCGGCTCACCGGCGAATCCGCTGCGGTGGTGATGATCGATTGCCAGAACGGTGATCTGGTCTCGCTCGCCTCGGCGCCGAGCTATGACCCGAACCTGTTTATCGGCGGCATCTCCTCCAAAGACTATAATCCGCTGCTGAACTCGATCTATCGGCCATTGGTTAATAAAACCGTGCAGGGCACCTATCCGCCCGGCTCGACTTTCAAGATGATGACAGCAATGGCTGCGCTTGAAGCGGGGCTTATCGGACCGGATGAAACTGTCTACTGCCCAGGTCACCTCGATGTGGCGGGCCGCCGCTTTCACTGCTGGAAGCGGGCGGGCCACGGCTGGGTCGATCTGGAAACCTCGCTTAAACAGTCCTGCGACGTGTATTACTATGATCTCGCGCTCAAGGTCGGAATCGAGAATATCTCGGCCATGGCGAACAGCTTCGGGCTGGGTATCAAGCACGAGCTTGCCTTGTCGTCGGTGGCTGCGGGCCTGACTCCGACAAAAGCATGGAAGAAGGCAAACCGTGGTGCGGACTGGGTGATCGGCGATACGGTCAACTCGTCAATCGGTCAGGGCTTCATGCTGGCCTCGCCCCTGCAACTCGCGGTCATGACCGCGCGCATCGCCTCGGGCCGCGAGATCATTCCGCGGCTGATCAAATCGGTCGACGGGGTCGAAACCGACAACGCCGAAATCCCGCTGCTGTCGATGAACGACAACAACCTGCGCAAGATGCGCCGCGCCATGTACGAGGTCGTCAACGACCGGCGCGGCACGGCGTACCGGTCGCGCATCATTGCCGAAGACATGCGCATGGCGGGCAAAACCGGCACCAGTCAGGTGCGCAACATTACCACCGCCGAACGGGCGCGCGGGGTGACCAGCAACAATGACCTGCCGTGGGAGCGCCGCGACCACGCGCTTTTCGTGAGTTTTGCCCCCTATGACAACCCGCGCTTCGCCGTTTCGGTGCTGGTGGAACATGGCGGCGGCGGCTCGACTGCGGCGGCACCGATCGCGCGGGACGTGCTGCTGCAGGCCCTCGCTGGGGGCGATCCGCCGCTGGAGGCCTATCCCGCTGGTGACCGTGACCGCATTCAGGAACAACAGGAAAAGCTTCGCGCCTTGCAACCCCAAGCGGCCCTTGATGGAAAAGATCAGGCATGAGTTATCTTGAATATACCGTCAAATCGGTGCCTGTCGGGCTGCGCAAAATTTTCTTTCTGAACTGGCCGCTGGCGCTGCTGCTCGCCTCGGTCTGCGGCATCGGGTTTTTGATGCTCTATTCTGTCGCGGGCGGGTCGTTCACCCCTTGGGCGGAGCCGCAGATGAAGCGGTTTGCCTTGGGTTTCGTACTGATGATCGCTGTTGCCTTTGTTCCGATCTGGCTGTGGCGCAACCTGTCGGGGCTGGCCTATGGCGGTTCTGTTGTGCTGCTGATCGCCGTGGAGCTTGTCGGTGACTCCCGCAAAGGCTCGCAGCGCTGGATTGACCTTGGCTTCATGGATTTACAGCCCTCGGAACTGATGAAGATCACCTTGGTCATGTTCCTCGCTGCCTATTATGACTGGTTGCCGGCCAAAAAGGTCTCGCGGCCGTTTTGGGTGTTTCTGCCCGTAGTGATCATATTTTTGCCCACCGCACTGGTGCTCAAACAGCCTGACCTTGGGACTTCGATCCTGTTGCTGGCTGCGGGCGGCGGGTTGATGTTTCTTGCGGGGGTGCATTGGGCCTATTTCACTGCCGTACTGGCGGCGGGCATCGGCCTGATTACAGCAGTGTTCCAGTCGCGTGGCACCACGTGGCAGTTGATCAACGATTACCAGTATCGCCGCATCGACACTTTTTTAGACCCCTCTGCCGAGCCGTTGGGCGCAGGCTATCACATCACCCAATCGAAGATTGCGCTGGGGTCCGGTGGTTGGACCGGGCGCGGGTTTATGCAAGGCACCCAGTCGCGCCTGAACTTCCTTCCTGAGAAGCATACCGACTTTATCTTCACCACCTTGGCCGAAGAATTCGGCTTCATCGGCGGGATGTCCCTGTTGGGGCTCTATGCGCTCATTATCTTGTTCTGCGTTGCAACTGCCGTGCTCAACAAGGACCGCTTTTCGTCGCTGCTGACCTTGGGCATCGCGCTCAACTTCTTTCTGTTCTTCGCGGTCAATATGTCGATGGTGATGGGCATGGCGCCCGTGGTCGGTGTGCCCTTGCCGCTGGTCAGCTACGGCGGATCGGCAATGCTGGTCTTGCTGTTGGCCTTTGGATTGGTACAGTCGGCACATATCCACAGACCGAGGTAGACATGCGCCCCAATATCCTGTTTGCGGCTGGGAAAACCCAGTGGCAAGACTATGAGAAACCGCTGAAATCTGCCCTTGCGGCCAAAGGTGTGGACGGCAAGATCAGCCTCGATTTTGCGCCTGCCGAAGTCGACTATATCGTCTATGCCCCCAGCAGCGCCTTGCAGGATTTCACCCCCTACACCCGCGCCAAAGCTGTGCTGAACCTCTGGGCAGGTGTCGAAAAGATCGTCGGTAACACGACGTTGCAGATCCCGCTGGCGCGTATGGTTGATCCGGGATTGACCCAAGGCATGGTGGAATGGGTGTCGGGCCACGTGCTGCGCTACCATCTCCGCCTTGATATCGATATCCGCCGTGAGGCTGCGGAATGGCGCCCCCGCACGCCGCCGCTGGCCAGCGAACGCTCCGTCGTGGTGCTGGGCCTGGGCGCGTTGGGTCAGAAAGTCGCGCGGCAGCTTGCCGATTTCGGCTTTGACGTCACCGGCTGGTCGCGCAGCGCCAAGTCGCTGGATGGCATTCGCTGCCTGCACGGCGAGGACGGGTTGCGCGATGCGCTACATCGGGCCGAGATCGTGGTGCTCTTGCTGCCCGACACTGCCGCGACCGAAAACACGCTCAACGCCGGAACGCTGGCGCTGATGCCGAAAGGTGCTTGCATCATCAACCCCGGTCGCGGGCCGCTGATCGACGATGATGCCCTGCTGGCGGCGCTGGATGCAGGCCATATCGGCCGTGCCACGCTGGACGTATTCCGCATCGAGCCATTGCCCGAGGCGCATCCCTACTGGCATCACCCGAAGGTCACCGTTACCCCGCACATTGCCGCCGATACCCGCGCCTCTACCGCGTCGCATGTCATCGCTGAAAACATCCGGCGCGGTGAGGCGGGAGAGCAATTTTTACATCTCGTGGACCGCAGCTTGGGTTACTGATCCGCCGCGACCAGCCCGCGCCCTTTGAGCAAGGGCGCTACACCCGGCAAGCGGCCACGGAACGCGGTATACAGCTCTGCCGCGTCTCGGCTGCCACCGGTTGAGAGGATATTACGCTCCAGCGCGCGGGCCTGCTCTGGGTCGAACGGCCCGCCCGCCTCTGTGAAGGCTTCAAACGCGTCGGCGTCCATCACCTCGGACCACATGTAGCTGTAGTAGCCGCTGGAATAGCCGTCGCCGGAAAAGACATGAGCAAACTGCGGCGTGGCATGGCGCATACGGATCGCCGCGGGCATGCCAAGGTCGGCGAGCACCTCTGCCTGTCGCGCCATCGGATCTTGCGGCGCTGCACCGTCGTGAAAGTCGAGGTCAACCAAGGCCGACGCCAGATATTCCACAGTCTGGAAACCCATATCGAAATTCGCCGCACCCAGCACTTTGCCCAACATCTCTTGCGGCATCCGCGCGCCGGTTTTGGCGTGGGTGGCGTATTCGGCCAGCACCTCGGGAACCTCAAGCCAGTGCTCGTAGAGCTGGCTGGGCAGTTCCACGAAATCACGCGCCACAGACGTGCCGCTGACGCTTTCATAGGTCACATCCGACAGCATCTGGTGCAGGGCGTGTCCGAACTCGTGAAACAAGGTGCGGGCATCGTCATATGACAGCAGCGCTGGATCGCCTTTGGCAAAGTTGCAGACGTTGATCACCACTGGCGCTTGCACCTGCGGAAACTTCGCCTGCCCGCGCATCGCCGAACACCAAGCGCCCGATCGCTTGGCGCTGCGAGCAAAATAATCACCGATGAACACCGCCACGTGCTTGCCATCGCGCGTTACCTCCCACGCACGGCAGTCGGGGTGGTAAAGCGGCACATCAAGGGGCGCGAAATTCAGACCGAAAAGCCGCGTGGCGCAGTCAAACGCCGCGTCAATCATCCGGTCCAACTGGAAGTACGGTTTCAACGCGGCTTCGTCGAGATCATGCTCGGCGCTGCGGCGCTGCTGCGCATAATAGCGCCAGTCCCACGGGGCGAGCGGTCCGTTGATGCCATCGCCCTGCATCATCGCGGTGAGCACCTGTGCATCGGCATCGGCTTGACGCTTGGCAGGCTCCCAGACCTCCATCAACAAGGCACGCACGGCGCTTGCGGTGCCAGCCATCTCCGTCTCCAGCTTGAAGGCGGCGAAATTGATATAGCCTAATAATTTTGCCCGCTCCTCTCGCAGCGCCAAAGTTTCGGCAGCGATGGCGCGGTTATCGGTATCGCCGCCATTCGCGCCGCGGGCCTCCCACGCGCGGAATGCCTTTTCACGCAGGTCGCGGCGGGGCGAGAATTGCAGGAACGGGACAATCAGCGACCGTGACAGGGTAACAATCGGTGCATCTGCGCCAGTTTCTGCCCCTGCAGCGCGGGCCGTATCCACCACAAAATCCGGCAGCCCCTCAAGGTCTGCCTCAGACAGGGTCATGGACCATTCGCGCTCGTCCGCCAGCAGGTTTTGGGTGAACTGGGTGCCCAACACGGCAAGACGTGACTTGATTTCCTTCATGCGCCCCTCGCTTGCACCTTCAAGGGCCGCACCGGCACGCACAAAACCGCGATGGGTCAGCATCAGCACGCGGGCTTGCTCCTGTGTCAGATCAAGCCCGTCACGTGCCTCCCAGACCGCAGCAATGCGGGCAAAAAGCGCCTTGTTGCCCGAGATCGCCGAAGAATGCGCCGAAAGCATCGGGGAAAACTGACGCTGCAAATCCTGACGCTCAGGCGTGCTTTCGGCCCCTGCGAGCGTGAAAAAGACGCCCAAGACCTTATCAAGCAGGGCACCTGAGGCCTCTAGCGCCTCGATGGTATTGGCAAAATCTGGCGGAGCAGGATTGCCGGTAATCGCCTCGACTTCCGCGATTTGCGCCGCCATCGCCTGCTCGACCGCGGGCATGAAATCGGCATCAGAAATCTGGTCGAACGGGGCAATGCCAAAGGGGGTATTCCACGGCTGAAGCAGGGGGTTGGTCATGCAAGTCTCCTTTACAGGTGAAGCTAGGTGCCGCAGCGCGGCGATACAACCAGTCGCACCGCACAGGCGGGCGATCAGGCGGGTTTCGCGCTGCCGCAGACCGGACAATCAGCCCGTGGCGCGATAGAAATCTTGCGGCTTTCGCCGTAGAGCGCGTCATAGATCAGCATTTCGCCGCGCAAGACAGCGCCCGCGCCGGTCAACAGCTTGACCGCCTCGACCGCCATCATCGCGCCGACGACGCCGGGCAAGGGGCCAATTACGCCGGCCTCGGAGCAGGCAGGGGCCAGATGCGGCGCGGGGGCTTGGGGAAAAATGCACTGGTAACAGGGGGCACCGCGGGCGGGATCAAAGACGCTCAACTGCCCCTCCCACTGGCTCAATGCGCCCGAAATCAGCGGCAGCCCCGCCGCGACGCAGCTGCGGTTCACCAGATAGCGGGTGTCGAAATTATCGGTGCCATCCAGCACCAGATCGTACTCTGCAAATAACTCAGCGGCGATGTCAGCTGTCAGGCGACGGTGGTAGGGGCGCACGGTGACAAAGGGGTTTTGCGCCTCCATCTCGGATTGGGCGGAAAAGACTTTGGCCATACCGATACGGGCGTCTTTGTGGATCACCTGCCGTTGCAGGTTGGCCGCTTCGACCACATCATCATCAATGATGCCGATTGTGCCGACGCCCGCCGCCGCGAGATACTGCAACGCAGGTGCGCCCAAGCCGCCTGCGCCGATCACCAGCACCCGCGCCTCTTTCAACGCCTTCTGCCCTGCCCCGCCGACTTCGCGCAGAACGATGTGGCGGGCATAGCGGTTAAGCTCGCTTTCGGAAAAAATGCCGGGCTTCTGTGGAGGCTTCGCAGAGTGTTCGGCGCGTTTGCGTAGCGCACCAAGGACGGCGCGGTAGCCCAGCACAACAAGCACCGCGCGGCCAATCAGCAGCCATAATGCCGCGCTTTCGCCCGTCGCCGCGCGCAAAGGGTGGCCGTCAGGAAGCGCCAGATGAATTGCCAAGACTGTCGCGAAGAGCAGCCCCAGAAACCCCAGCCGAACGCCCTTGGGCGCATCCAGAAATCTGCCGCCAAACCAGATTGCAGCGGCCATCGTCAGTACCAGCAACATCAGCTTGCTCCGGTTGAGCCGAAGCCGCCGCTGCCGCGCGTCGTTTGCCCCAAGTCCTGCGCAAGTTCAAATTTCGCCTGAACCACGGGGGCGGCGACCATCTGTGCGATGCGCATGCCATGAGTGACCTCGAACTCAGTCGTAGCGGTGTTAAGTACGATCACCCCGACCACGCCGCGATAATCGCTGTCGATGGTACCGGGGCTGTTGGCCAAGGTCACGCCATGCTTGAGCGCGAGGCCCGAGCGCGGCCTGATCTGTACCTCGAAACCGGGCGGAATTTCCATATGCAGCCCTGTCGAGATCAGTGCCCGCGCACCAGCGGCGATTGTTACCGTCCCTGCTGGCAGGTTGGCGCGCAGATCGGCACCGGCGGCTTGGGCTGTTTCATAACGCGGCAGCCCCAACGTGGCATCCGCGCCCTCGGCCCAGCGCAGCTTGATCATCACCGTCATGTCAGACGCGCCGCGATACGCTGCGCCAATTGCCGCGCCACGGCGTCCTTGTCCATGCGCGGCCAGTCTTCTGCACCCGCCTCGGTGATCAGCGTCACGGCGTTCTCGCGGCCCCCCATGATGCCCGTCGCCGGTGAGACATCATTAGCGACAATCCAGTCACAGCCCTTGCGCAGAAGTTTCGCCGTGGCGTTTTCTATCACATCATCGGTCTCGGCGGCGAACCCGATGACCAGCGCCGGACGCTCTGCCTTGCGCTGGCTGACTGTTCTCAGGATGTCGGGGTTTTCCGCAAATTCCAGTACCGGCATCCCGTCTTTCGATTTCTTGAGCTTGCGGTCACTGGCAGAACTCACCCGCCAATCGGCTACCGCAGCGGCAAAGATCGCCGCATCGGCAGGCAGCGCGCTCTCCACCGCCTCCAGCATCTGCTGCGCGGTCTGGACGCGGATCACCTCGGCTCCTTGCGGCGCTGCAGCATCCGCCGGACCCGTCACAAACACCACCTTAGCGCCCAGCGCCAGCAGCGCGCGGCCAATGGCGGTGCCTTGCGTGCCCGAAGAGCGGTTGGCGATGTATCGCACCGGATCAATCGGCTCATGGGTCGGGCCGGAAGTCACGAGAATGCGCTTGCCCTTCAATGGGCCGTCAGAAAGCTGTGCCTCGATCGCGGCAACAATCTCCAACGGCTCAGCCATGCGGCCGGGGCCGAATTCACCACAGGCCATGTCCCCGTCATTAGGGCCGACAACCAAGATGCCATCGCCTTGCAGAGTGGTCAGATTGCGCTGGGTCGCGATGTGCTGCCACATCCGCACGTTCATCGCAGGCGCGATCATCACGGGCGTATCGGTCGCCAACAGTAAGGTCGAGGCAAGATCGTTGGCTTGGCCCTGCGCCATCTTGGCCATCAGGTCCGCCGTAGCGGGGGCTACGACAACAAGGTCGGCGACACGGCTCAGCTGGATATGTCCCATCTCTGCCTCATCGCCGAGGTCGAATAGATCACGGTAAACCTTGTTACCCGCCAAGGCCGCGACTGACAAAGGTGTCACGAACTCCTCGCCCGCTTTGGTCAGCACAGGGGTCACCACGGCCCCGCGCCCGCGCAACCGCCGGATCAGGTCCAAGGTTTTGAATGCGGCAATGCCGCCGCCAATGATCAGCAAAATATGCTTGCCTGCCAACATGATACGCCCTTGCCTGCCCTGTTTCACGCACGATCATAAGACCAGCCGCGCCGATCTGCCAGCCCTGCCGCTATTTGGTGAAGGCAAGGCAGGGATCAGGCCGCTCCACAGCTGCGGCTTGCGTCAGGATCAGGTCGGCTTCGCCCTCTGGCGGCTCCCCGTCTTCACCCTGCAAAATCGTGAAGACACGCAGATCGGGGCGGATGCCGTGCAATTGCCTTGGCACGCCCCAATCAGCGCGGGCATGGCCATTTCCGGTGATCACGATCACTGGGCCTCCAGTCTGATCGAACGCCTGCATCGCGACCTGCGCCAGACGCGCATCCCGCAGCCGCTGGATGTCGACCATGGCGGGAAGCACGTCCTCAGGCAATGCACCACAGTGGGCTTTGCGCTGCAGATCAATCCGGCTGTCGTACTCGTCCGGCGCGAGCGTTTCGGTCAGGTCATAGTCAGCAGCACCCGCCCCGAACGCTACCGTTATTCCATCTGCCATCGCATTGCGGGCAGTTTCACGTGGCACAGCCGCCCCGAATATCACCGCCTCCGCGCCGGCCCGGAAAATCGGGTAATACATCGAAAAATCGGGCCAGCCCGAAGCATTCCAGCCCAGCGCTGCCTCAAGCGCGGCCTCGTCTTGCGCCAGTTCAGGACTGACCCGCTTCGCCTGCTCCGGAGTGAGCATTTCGAAGACGATGGCGGCAGCGGGTTCGGAGAGCAGCGCTTGCTGCAGGTGATGTTCTGGGTTGTCGTGGATCTCTCCGATGACAACGATATCTGCCGCTGCAATTTGCGGCAGAACGGCAAGCGGCACGTCAGCCAATGCCGACGTGCCGCTTAAACTTAATAAAAGGGCCGAGAATATCT
Organism: Sulfitobacter brevis; assembly: GCF_900112755.1. GTDB lineage: Bacteria > Pseudomonadota > Alphaproteobacteria > Rhodobacterales > Rhodobacteraceae > Sulfitobacter > Sulfitobacter brevis. The sequence continues at coordinate 315,866 of NZ_FOMW01000004.1, forward strand.
TCACATCAGGAAGTATAGAACTTCTTTGGACTGACCTTCCAATGATTTGCGCATTTTGCCAAAAGCGGCGGCTTCAAGCTGGCGCACGCGCTCCTTGCTCAGTTTCAACTCCTCGCCGAGGCTCTCCAGCGTCCGAGGTTGATCGCGCAACTTGCGCTCACGCACGATGAATTGTTCACGGTCGTTCAGCTCCCGCATCGCGGCCAACAGCCATGCACGTAATTGCGCGGTATCATGGGACTCTTCCACGCGCTCTGCCGCTTGAGTGCTGTCATCCACCAGCGCGTCGATCCACTCGCGGCCCTCGTCCTCGGCAGACTGGGTGGCGTTCAATGAATAGTCGGAGCCTGACAGTCGCCCTTCCATCATCTCAACGTCATGCAATGGCACGCCAATCTCGGTCGAGATCATCTGGCGCAACTGGTGCCGGTCCAGCGTCGCCCCTGTCGAGGCGGCTTCACGCTCCAGCCGTGCCTGAACGCGGCGCATGTTGAAAAACAGTGATTTCTGCGAGGAAGTCGATCCTGTCCGGACCATAGACCAGTTGCGCATCACATGGTCCTGGATGCTCGCCTTGATCCACCAGACTGCATAGGTCGAAAACCGCACGCCGCGATCAGGGTCGAACTTATCGGCAGCCTTCATCAACCCCAGACCCGCTTCCTGAATCAGGTCGTTCATTGGCGCGCCGTAGCGCTTGAATTTGGAGGCCATCGAGATCGCCAGCCGCATATAGGCGGTGATCAAACGATGCAGAGCGGCTTCGTCGCGCTGGTCGCGCCAAGCGTACGCCAGCGTGAGTTCGGTTTCGGCATCCAGAAGCTCAGCTTTCATAGCTGTTCTGGTGAGTGAGAAGTCATGCGCTGTCTGCAAAGTCATTGAGTGGTATCCCCTGAACCTTGAGCACATCTTGTGATGCGCTGTTGATAAGGATACGCCTCAGACAGCGCTTTAGTTCATAAGTTGGGGAAATAAATGTTGCCTAAGGGGACATTCGTTCTAGGCGGGGCCGCCTCTGGAAAATCCGTGTGGGCGGAAAAACTTATTGAATCTACAGACTTAGAATTGTTCTATTTGGCCACGGGACGGGTGCTTGATGATGAGGTAAAAAGCCGCGTTAAAATCCATCGCGACCGCCGCATTGCGCGCTGGCAGACGGTTGAAGAGCCGTTGGACCTTGCGGAGGCCCTCTCAAAACTCGCGCCACATCAGGCGGTATTGATCGACTGTGCGACGATGTGGCTCTCCAACCACCTGATGGAGGGCTCTGATCTTGGCACGGCGCAACGCGAATTGCTCTCTGCGTTGCAGATTTGTGCCGCGCCTTGGGTGATCGTGTCGAACGAGGTCGGTCAGGGCATCGTGCCCGACAACAAGCTCGCCCGCCAGTTTCGGGAGGCGCAGGGGCGCTTGAACATTGCCCTTGCGGGTCATGCCGATCTGGCAGTTCAGGTGATCGCCGGACTGCCGCAGGTTTTGAAGGGAGAGCTTCGATGACAGTGTGGCACTGGATCAGGCACGGGCCGACCCAAGAGAAAGCCTTTGTCGGCTGGCGTGATGTTCCTGCCGATCTGTCCGATACCGCCCAGATCGCGCGGCTTTCTGCACACCTGCCGCAGAACGCGCTCATGGTGGCCTCCGATCTGATCCGCGCCAGCGCCACAGCGGGTGCTTTGGCGCATCCCGCGCGGCGCCGCCTTGCCGACGACCCCCGCCTACGGGAATTCAATCTCGGATTGTGGGACGGGATGGTCTTTGCCGATGTCGCGGCGCGGGACCCCGACCTGTCGCGGGCCTATTGGGAAAATCCCGGTGACATCGCGCCGCCCGAGGGTGAGAGCTGGAACCAAGCATCATCGCGGGTCAATACCGCGGTGGATGAAATGAGCGCAGCCCATCCCGACGGTCATATTATTGCCGTGGCCCATATCGGTGTGATCCTCACGCAGGTGCAACGCGCCAGCGGCAGTACGGCGAAGGAGGCGCTGTCGCATTTCATCGACAATCTGTCCGTCACCACCGTGATCTTTGACGCAGGCGTCTGGCGGGCCAAGGCAATCAATCACCTTCCGTGATGGGTGTTTGCACAAATTGTCGATTGCGGTGACGCCGGTTTCTTGGCTAGCCTGCGGCCTATGACATATGATCTTTTTATCGGCGACCGGACGTTTTCGAGCTGGTCCATGCGCGGCTGGTTGATGCTTGAGAAGTTCGGCATCAGCCATCGCACTCATTTGGTTGGCCTCTACGCAGGCACTATGGCGCAGGAGCTAGCAGCCATTGCGCCCGCGCGTCTGGTCCCCGCCTTACGCACGCCCGAAGGCACCGTTGTCGGGGAAACCATGGCGATTGCCGATACGCTGGCCGAGCGGCACCCCGATCTGGCGATGTGGCCACGTGACCCCGCCGCCCGCGCCACCGCACGTTGGCTGAGCGCCGAGATGGCCAGCGGGTTTTCGGCCCTGCGGGGTAACTGCCCGATGCAATTGCAGCATGTGAATACCGGTTTTGCCGCAAATGACGCGACACTCGCCGATTTGCACCGGATCGAAGAGCTTTGGGCCCATGCTGCGACCCTGCGCGACACAAAGGGGCCTTGGCTGTTTGGCGAATACTCACTAGCCGATGCCTTCTATGCGCCGGTCTGCGCACGGATTGTCGGATATGACCTGCCAGTGTCCACCACCGCGCGCCGCTATTGCGACACCACCATCGCCGATCCCGCTTTCAAAGCATGGCGCGCGGAAGGTTTGAAGGTCACTTACGATCCCTTCCCCTATATGTCGGGCACAGGCACGGCACCTTGGCCCAAGGCCGACTGATCCGCCCGACGATACGGACACGTTAACCTTTCATCAATCATGGCCCCCTACTCATTAACCACAATGTAGGGGGCTGGGATGGTCGCACGGGCATATACGGTCGCGTTTCAAGGGGTCGAGGCGCGCATCGTTGAGGTGCAATGCGCAGTCACTGCAGGCTTACCCAGCTTTTCAATCGTCGGCCTGCCGAACAAAGCCGTATCGGAGGCCCGAGACCGGGTGCGCATGGCCTTGAACGCAATGGCAATCGCCCTGCCCTCCAAGCGCATCACCGTCAATCTCAGCCCTGCAGATCTGCCTAAGGAAGGCAGTCATTTTGACCTTCCCATCGCGCTTGCCCTTTTAGCGGCGTTGAAGATTCTGCCCGATGACGTCACGCAAGGCATCGTCGCACTGGGGGAGCTTTCGCTCGATGGATCGCTCATTCCGGTGATTGGTGCTTTGCCCGCCGCAATGGCTGCCGCCGCAGCCAACCGCAGCCTTCTCTGCCCCGCCGCCTCAGGGGCCGAGGCCGCATGGGTTGGCAATGCGCAGGTAATTGCGGCAGCTTCGTTGGGGGACGTGGTGAGACATTATACCGGGCAGGCGCCGCTGGCCGCAGCAGAACCGGGCGAGGTCACCGCCTGCTTTTCGGGCCGCGACCTGCAAGAGGTAAAGGGGCAGGAACGCGCAAAACGGGCCTTGGAAATCGCAGCGGCGGGGCGTCATCATCTTATGCTGGTCGGCTCGCCCGGTTCGGGGAAGTCGATGCTCGCGGCACGACTGCCGGGCATATTGCCGATACTCACGCCGTCAGAGGCATTGGAAACCTCGATGATCCACTCGCTTGCGGGGCTGCTCGATGAAGGCGGAATATCTCGCAGCCGCCCGTTCCGTGAACCACATCATACGGCATCTATGGCTGCGATCATTGGGGGTGGGCGCAATGCCAAGCCCGGAGAAGTGTCGCTGGCCCATAATGGCGTGCTGTTCATGGATGAATTTCCCGAGTTTCCGCGCAGCGTGCTAGAGACCTTGCGCCAACCGATTGAGACAGGCGAGGTGATGGTCGCGCGGGCCAACGCCCATGTGAAATACCCCTGCAAGTTCATGTTGGTCGCGGCGGCCAACCCCTGCAAATGCGGGTTCCTCGCCGATCCATCGCGGGCCTGTGCGCGGGTGCCAAACTGCGGTGAGGACTATATGAGCCGCATTTCCGGCCCGCTGCTGGACCGTTTTGATCTGCGCGTCGATGTGCCGCCGGTTGCCTTCACCGATCTTGATCTGCCCGCCAGCGGCGATACCACAGCACAGGTTGCGGCCCGCGTTTCCGCCGCCCGCCAGTTGCAATCCCAGCGCTATGCGGACCATCCGCAAATGGCCGCCAATGCGGATGCGCAGGGCGCAATGTTGGAGGAGATTACGACCCTCGACACCGAAGCCCGCGCTTTGCTCAGGCGTGCCGCCGAGCGCTTTCAACTCTCTGCACGCGGATATCACCGTGTGATGCGGGTGGCGCGCACCATTGCCGATCTCGATAGCTCGGACAGCGTGCAACGGCCCCACGTCGCAGAGGCAATCAGCTTTCGATTGGCGACAAATCTCTCGGCCTGAGTCGGACGGTATTAAGTCCCTGATGCCATCAACACCGGTGACTTGGGTGGTTTACACGAATAGTCATCTTTTAGGATATGGGACGCGGTTCCCAGCCGTGATAGTCGTGAATTCTACCCTTTGTATGAGTCTTCGAATGAATGAGTTTTCCCCCCAAAGTGACCGCGGCGACCACCTTGATCTCTTGCTAGCCACATCCGAAATCGGGATCTGGGAGTTGGACGTAGCGACGGGGAAAGCACTGCGCAATTTGCGCCACGACCAGATATTCGGCCATGAAGAACTGCTCGATGAATGGAGCGGCGATATCTTTTTGGCCTATGTTCATGCAGAGCATCGCAAAAGGATTGGTAGCTTGTTGGCTAATTCGGTCAACGGCGGGCAACCTTGGTCCTTCGAGGCCCCGATCAGGCGCGCTGACGGAGTTGATCGGTGGATCAGCGCAAAGGGCATGCCTAAATTTTCCGAAGATGGCCAAGTGACCAAGCTTATTGGCCATGTAATCGACATTACCCAGACCAAACACAACGAAGACCGGCTTAAACTACTGTCCAAAGAACTTAATCATCGCGTCGCCAATACTTTCACGATCATGAACTCGATGATCCGTCACGGTGCGAAAGAAACAACGAGTGTTGAAGAATTTGCAGAAGGCCTGATGAACAGATTGGCATCGTTGGCCCGCTCCAATCGCGTGTTGATCGCAAACGAGGCCGAGCGTTCCAGCCTGCAGGAGATCATTCGCGTTGAACTCGACGCCTTTGCCAATTGGCAGCAGCGGGTCATTGTCAACGGCAGCGGGCCTGTGTGGTTTTCCGGACCGGCGTCCGAGGCGCTTGCGCTCATTTTCCACGAATTGCTGACCAATGCAGTGAAGCACGGCGCGCTGTCGAACACCGATGGCAACGTTACGGTAAACATCACCCGAACCTCCGGCCAAGAGACATATATTGACTGGGTCGAGCGTGGTGGCCCGGCAACAAGCGTTGAACCGCACAGCGGTATCGGCTCAACGATTCTCAGGAATGCCATGCGGGATGAGGGTAAGGTGACGCTAGATTTCGCGCCTGGCGGCCTGAACTGTCACATCGTCGTAAACGAAAGCTTTCAGCGAGAGGTGAAGCACCCTTCCATCGCCCCCCAACAGCTGTCCACTGTCGAGCAATCGGCTACTGATACGACCGCGCTACTTTCCGGAAAACGGGTGCTTATCGTGGAGGACGATCCCATCATCGGGCTTGATATCTCCGAGATACTACTGGCCGCAGGGGCCCGGCCGATTGGTCCGTGCAGAAATGTGGCCTCCGCCCTTAAGGCCATTGGCGATTTGCCTGACGCCGCTTTGCTGGATATAAATTTGGGCTCCGAGACCAGTGAAAGTGTGGCGCTGCGATTGGCGGAAATGGCCATCCCTTTCATTACGCTGAGTGGTCAGTTGGAAACTGGCGGGTTGGACGACCAATACGCGAATGCGCCCCGGATCAGTAAACCTTTTGGTGAAGCAGAGTTGTTGCTCTGCCTCACCAAGATTTTGCAATAACGGCGGCGCCGATTGGCGGTCAATTACGTCAGACAATCTGCCAGATCGCCTAGACACGCTCGGGCTCACGAGGGCTTTTTTAATCGAGGATCCGACAACTTAGGATTGGATGCAGGGGTGCCCGTTTCGAGCCCATCAACATGTGTCATTTAGAGCCCAAGGAGTTCTGAAACAAATCGAAAACTTCATCGCGATCCGATAACACCAGCATCAAAGCCAGATCGCCGGGTTGTAGATTATCGAGAATCAATTTGGCACCGATGGGAGGAGTATCAGCGCTCAGGATTTGGTCAGGGTCAAATCCGTCAGCGATTGCAGATGCTTGAAGCCGACCGGTCGTTTCACCGAAACTTCGACCCCGCAGATAGTCCTCGATTTCGGCGGTGACGATCACGTCAGGTCTGAACTGAAGCGCCGCCTTCGTCACATCCACCAAATCTTGGTCGCTGTGGTCTCCGGGTTGGCTGAGCATGATGAACCGGCGTTTCGAAGGGATCGCAGAAAGGGCTTCGCACACGGCCGAAATTGAATGAGCGTTATGCGCGAAATCGACAAAGACCCGCGCGCCATTGTAGCGAAATTCATTGAACCGGCCCGGATTGTCTTTGTGATCGGATGCAAAGCCCGACAGCCCTGTTCGGATAGCCTCGGCAGCGATACCAAGAACGGTGCAGACACAAACCGCTGCCAGCACATTTCGCACGTTATGCTTTGCAGCTCCGTGAAGCGTGATGGGCACCTCAGCGAGCGGCATCGAGAAAACCTCCGTGCTTCCGTCAAAAAAGATGAAATGATCGAGTTTGACAAAGCAACAAGGCGTGCCGCGCTCTCGCGCCTGCGTGATTTGCGGCGATGTGGCATCAAGCGAGAACCACCAGATCAATTGGGAAAGCTCTGCGGCCGCCGCCACAATCTGCGGGTCGTCGGCGTTGAGCACCAGAGCGCCATCTGTCGCCAAAGCGCGCATGACGGCAAATTTGGTCTGGGCCAGATCATCCAATGTCATAACCCCAAATTCGCCCAAGTGATCCTTTGCAACGTTGGTCACCAAAGCCACGCGAGCGCGACGGATCGGCAAACCGCGCCGCAAGATGCCGCCACGTGCGACCTCCAGAAACGCCATTTCGACGCGCGGATCGCGCAGCGCCATCCGCCCCCCCCCCGGGCCCGAATAATCGCCACGATCAAGGATATCGCTGCCAACCTGCACCAAATCCGTCGATGTCAGCCCCACCACTTTCCCAGCGGCAGTGGCAATTGCCGCGCAGAGACGGGTTGTGGTGGTCTTGCCGTTGGTACCTGTCAACAGTGCAACAGGCCCATCACTGACGGCAGACCAGTCCACTTGGTCCGGGGCTGGCAAGCCGTCAACAGGCCAAATTTGCGAACCGATGCCATGACCGACCGACACATGGTCATCATCGCACAGAAAATCGACGTCATGTGCAGCAGCCGCGGACATCAAAGCGGCCAGCGCCGGATTTGCCTCTTCGGCCATGACGCGTTTCAGATCATTGGTCATGTCCTCGAAAGACAGGCTTGCGCTATTTGAAAGCTCTGCCGCGCAGAAATGCCATGCGGTCTTGGCGACAAATGTTGCGGAGTATAGCTGGTCCACCGGGGCTGATATCGCAAGGCTGACACCGCCTTGGAAAACCCGCGAGATCAGCTTCTGATCGCCCCAACCAACATGATCCAGCACTTTTCGTGCATGCTTTTCCCATAAAGCGGTTACGATACCTGGATCAACGCCGTCGAACACCACATCCATCACGGCGCCGGGGTGATCCGATAGAAGGCTTGGCCCTGTTAAACGGCGGGGTGGTTCAACATTGAAGGCGTCAACGGCCGCCCACTGGATATCAAGGGCTGTTTCCAGTTTCTCAATGCGGTCCATCGGTCGGGCGGGGTCAGTCGCCATCTTCAACGCGATCCCGGGCCAAACGGACACCGCGCCCGTCCCGTACGATGGACAACTCAGTATCGAGCAGGTCCTCGAACACGGCGCTGCTTGGTGCGCTGATCGGATGTGATGTCCGACCTTCGTCCGTCTCATCTGCGTTGAAGTAGATAACCTGCTTCCAGCAACGCGGGGTATTGTCCCCAAAGATCACAACCAGATCGCCCGGTTCGGCCATTTCAAGGCTGGCTGCAACAGCCTCCTCTTCGTTTGGAATGACTGAAATCTGATCTTCCGAAATGCCGTTCTTGAGGAATTCTGCCTTGAACATCTGCGGTATTTCGTCATGACCACGTTTGCGCCGGTCATCGTCCGCCTTGCAAATGTAGTGGTCAAACTTTCCGGACAGTGCCAAAGCGGCCTCGGCCACGTCCTGATCGCGACGGTCCCCCGGGACCGAGAGCACAACAATCCGCTTGCCCTTGACCTCCAGACGCTCTGCCAGCCCTGCCATCGCACTTAATGCCGCTGGGTTATGGCCGTAATCAAGGATCACCTTGAAGGGGTGTTCGTCAAAGACGTTCATCCGCCCCGGTGCCTGAAAATAGCTGGTGTCGAAAGTGCGCAGCCCATGGCGGATATTGTCCAGATCGACACCAAAGCTATAGGCCATCGCGGCTGCAAACATCGCGTTTTGCACGTTATGTATGGCTTTGCCCTCAAGCGTGGCTGGAATTACATGCGCCCAAAGAACCGGCATGTGCAGGCCATTATCGTAGATCGTGAGCATGTCGCCGTTCATGCCCTGCTCAAGCACAATCGCCTGCCCCCCGGCCTTTATATGCTCTTTCACCAATGTATGATTGGGATTGATCGTCACGTAGAAAATTGAAGTGACATCCGCGTAATCGGCCATTTTGAGGCAATTTATGTCATCGGCGTTCAGGACTGCAGTCTTCGTCGCACTTTCGATGACGACACGCTTTACTGCGGCCAGTTGCTCTACCGTTTCAATGCCACCCAAACCAAGATGGTCACCGGTCACATTCAAACAGGCCGCAACATCGGAATTTTGAAAACCGAGGCCGCTGCGCACCAGACCGCCACGGGCTGTTTCCATCACCGCAAAATCAACCTTGGGATCGCGCAAGACCATTTGCGCTGATTTCGGGCCAGTCATGTCCCCCTTTACGCTGAGTTTGCCGTCAACATAGACACCATCGGTCGAGGTCATGCCAACGATCTTGCCGCTGGCTTTCATAATGTGGCCCAGCATACGCGACGTTGTCGTCTTGCCGTTGGTGCCGGTGATCGCGGCGATCGGGATGCGGCTCTCCTGCCCATGCGGAAAGAGCATGTCGATGACCGTGCCCGCGACATCGCGCGGCTGCCCTTCCGAGGGGGCGACGTGCATCCGGAAACCCGGGGCCGCATTCACTTCGACAATCGCGCCACCGATATCCTTGTAGGAGCGGGTGATATCCTCAATCAGGAAATCGACGCCGCCGACGTCTAGGCCAACAGCCATGATCGCGCGTTCAGCCATGTCGCGATTATCCGGGTGGACAACATCGGTCAGATCAATCGCCGTACCGCCTGTCGACAGGTTTGCGGTGGACCGCAAATAGAACGTTTCCCCAACGGGCAACACCGTATCGACAGTATGACCGGCATCGGCGATCAATCGCTTCGCCTGATTGTCGATCTCCAGCATTGTCAGCACCTTCTGGTGTCCGATGCCGCGACGCGGGTCTTGATTAACGATATCGACAAGCGCGCCGATCGTATGTGTGCCATCGCCGACGACATGGCCGGGCACCCGCTTGGCCACTGCGACCAGCTTGTTGTTCACAACTAGCATCCGGTGATCGAAGCCTGTTACGAAACTCTCGACTAAAATGGCCGCACTTTTCGAATGCAGTTCCGCCTCGGCAAACCCAGCGGTGATCTCTTCGTCTTTCGTCAGATTTATAGAAACCCCGCGCCCGTGATTGGCATCAAGCGGTTTGACTACGACCGGAAAGCCAATCTTGTGGGCGGCGCGTACGGCTTCTTCGGCGCTGTAGACGATGCGTTGCAGCGGCACGGGCAGACCCAGATCGCTCAGCAGGTTGTGGGTGTCTTCCTTGTCACAGGAGATTTCGACAGCGATGTGGCGTGTCTCGGATGTGATGGTGGCCTGAATGCGCTGCTGGTATTTGCCGTGCCCGAACTGGACCAATGACCCTTCGTTCAAACGAATCCACGGGATGTCGCGGTCTTGCGCCGCCCGAACCAGCGATCCGGTGGATGGCCCAAACTCCTTGCGTTGGGCGTGCAGGACAAAGCTGCGCAATTCCATCTGCCAGTCGAAGTCAGCATCGAACGCAAAATCGACCTGTACGCGGAGGGACTGCGGCAAAAGATGCATCAACAGCCTAAGCGCCAATTCTCCCGCGGCCAATCCAACGTCGCGCTGGCGATACGCATAGACCATATTGTATTGGCCGGGAGTTCCTGTCCCACGCGTCCGCCCAAAGGTGACATCTGTTCCGGCAACATTTTGCACTTCGATGGCGCAATGCTCCAGAATGTGGCCCATCCATGTGCCGTCATCTTCGCGCAGGCGGCGCAGAAATCCGCCCTCCGTGCCGTAGGAACACCCATGATCGGAAAGACCGGGCAGCGCATCAATCAGCCCCTCGATGAAGTCCGATCCGATTTTGACAGAAGGCCAGTCCTCCAATACCCCCAAATCAATGACATGCCGTATTACAGGAAATCCCGCCCAGACGTTCGGGCCGACAAAAACATTGGTTGCGACTATTTTCAAATGGTGACCTCTTTTGTTGAAGATGCTCCGCGCTAAGCGGGTTTCTTGGTGGCAACGATGGGCGGTTCGCCAATCGCCGAATGGTCTTGAGGTGGATATCCGACACGGGCGTCCAGATCATACCGGCACCCTTCGCCCAATACGTCCAACCGCAGCCCCAATAGACTGAGCGCCTCGCCTGGCTTGGCATCCCATATGGAGGAATGCGTCATTTGGCTGGCGTCCACGACCGTAACCGTGCCGCTGCCGACAACTTCCAAAACATTATCAGGCCCTATGAACGCGGCCGTGTCTTCGTCTATGCCAAGACCGATCAGGAAAGGATTGTACGACGACGCGGTCAGCAACCGTCCCAGACGATTTCGTTGGGTGAAGTGCTGATCAATGATAACACTGTTCGTCAGCCCAATGCCAGGTGCCAGGGAAACTGTACCCTCTGCGGGCGACTCATTGCCGGCGCCACCGGCCACCATATGCTCTGACATGATCGAGGCTCCGGCCGAGGTGCCCGCGACAGGAATACCCTCAGCATTTCGCCGCCTGATCTTTTGCGCGACAAGCGTACCCCCAAGGATGGCAGACAGCCGCAACTGGTTGCCGCCGGTCATGAAGATACCCGTGGCATTGTCCAGCATCTCGGAGAATTCGGGAATGTCGCAGTCTTTGCGTCGGTTTATCGGCAGAAAATCGACCTTGCCCGCGCCCAGCCCTGAAAAGATACGACGGTAGTCCTGCCCGGTCTCATGCAGCATTGAGGCTGTTGGAATGACCACAATCGACGCAGCCGAACCGCCGGACAGCTCGACGAAGCGACGGTGAATTTGCATCTCTTTGATGCGGTCTTCGCCCCCGCCAATCGGGATGATATACCCGCGATCGTTTCCGTTAGCCACTGGTGCTGGGCACATATAGGTTTGATATCCTTCGAGTTTCCCAGTCAGTCCACGTACTGCTGCCTGCGCTGCCGTCATATGACGTTAAAAGCCCCAAGGATACCACGTAAAAGCTGAGATAGTGGCCATTTCGAAGATTGGCTGGTGAACGGGCTGGCCTCGGCGGTGAAATTCCAACGGAGGTGATCGGACATTGCGCAGCGCAGTTTATGCCGCTTGCCCATTACGCCTGCCAAGTCGCGCGCGGTCTTCAGCGGGCATCAGCACTGCCCAGATTTGCAAGAGTGCTGATTTCGGCAAATTGGTTCTAGGTCCCAGCGTTCTTAACAAACGAAGCGCGTTGATCTTTCTTGGTGTAAGTCCAAGCAATAAAACGACTTGTTTTTTGTCCCTGTGCCATATCGACAATCTTAATATCAGCAACCTTGGCTTTTGCTAAGATACGCTGGAGCGGCTGGAGGTTGTCTCTCTTAGATACCAGAGAGGTGAACCACAGGCACTGATCGGCGAACTCTCTGCTTTCTTCAACCATCGTCGCGATAAATTTTATCTCGCCCCCCGGACACCAAAGTTCAGCGTTTTGCCCGCCAAAATTGCGCTTGCTGGAATGTCCCTTGCCAAGATTGCCCCATTTACGTTGCGTGCCCTTTGCAGCCTTGTCGATGGAGGCATGGAACGGCGGGTTGCATAGGGTGATATGAAATGCATCGCGTGGTTGGATCACACCTTTAAAGATATTCTCACGTCGATTTTGCCTTCTAAGGGTAATTTTTAGCTGGTTGAAATCGCAAAGCTGCTCGGCCGACTTGATAGCAGCCGCGTCGATATCGACGCCGGTGAAGTGCCAGCCGTATTCACTCTGCCCAGTCAGAGGGTAAACCAAGCTCGCACCCGTACCGATGTCTAACGCCTTGATGTTGCGCCCGCGTGGGATGTCCTGATGGTTGCTATCGGCAAGCAAGTCCGCGAGATAATGGATGTAGTCGACCCGGCCCGGGATTGGCGGGCATAGATAGCCATCAGGGATGTCCCAAAAATCAATATTATAGTGCGTCTTTAACAAAGCCCGATTAAGCATACGGACCGCGCCCACGTCTTGAAAATCAATCGTTGGCTGACCGAGTGGATTGCTGATTGTGTAAGCCGCAAGTTCAGGTGTTTGCGCGACTAGACGCACAAAGTCATAGCCTTCAGCATGTTGATTGCGCGGATGCAGCTTCGCTTTGTTGGCCATAAGGAACGCCTTCATGATACTTTATGAACGTCACTTACCAGACGGTGATCTGGTTGTAGGCTCTTATGCACAAATAGTAAAATCAACAGCAGGGTAAATGCGCAGCCTTTCGACCAAGATAGACCCGATCCCGCAAGGCAAATTGCTGGCTATTTAGGTCCCCGATCGAGTCTGGAACGCGAAAAGCCACCCGAGGGTGGCTGTTGGCGTAGTGTATATCTGGCGAATTTGGTTGCGGGAGTAGGATTTGAACCTACGACCTTCAGGTTATGAGCCTGCGTGTCGCATACTTACTTTCCACTGCAAAATTCACATATACCCATAGATTACAGTGCAATGTCGATAGCTTACGTTGACATTCAGAGACACCGTGTGTCACTAATTTCCGACACTTCGCCGGACACAGTACGGACATATCATGTATAAAATCAATGAGACCTTTGTCAGAAAAGCCATCGCCCCTGAGACGGGAAACAAAATCTATTATGACAGCCAGAGCCCAGGATTTGGATTGAGGATCACCAGAACTGGGACCAAAGCTTTCATCTTGAACTATCACATCAACCGGAAAGAACGCAGGTACACGATCGGCAAGTCCCCAGCCTGGACAGCTGCTGCAGCACGTGAAAAGGCTGCAGCCCTACGAAGACTAATCGATCAGGGAACAGACCCGTTAGAGGAGCGAAATGAGCGGCGTGAAGCCCCAACTATTGCCGATCTGTGCGACGAGTACGAGAAGGTGCACCTTCCAACCCTTTCTGCCAGAAGTCAGACGGATCAAAGGGGGATGTGGAAAACATACATCCTGCCTGAGCTGCGCACCGTGGCCGTCAGGGAGCTCACGAGCCGCCAAATCGACCGACTTCACGCCAAGATTAGCGAGACCACCCCTACCCGCGCCAACCGCGTCCTGGAGGTCCTGAGAAAGGCCCTCAACCTGGCGATTAGATGGGCTTGGATCGAAAAGAACCCTGCCGATGGTTTCCGGCGGAACGCAGAGCACTCACGGGAGAAGTACTTGTCCAAAAGCGAGTATGAGCTCGTTTTCATTGCACTGGACAAGATGCCAAATCGCAAAGCTGCAGATGCAATTCGGTTGCTAATCCTGACCGGTGCCAGGCGCGGTGAAGTTCTCGGCCTTGAATGGCAAGATCTCGACCTCAGCCTAGGCATATGGAATCGACCTGCCCACAAGAGCAAAGATCGAAAGGCCAAAAGGATCCCATTGTCAAATGAGGCACTGATCCTCCTACGAGCGATGCGCGACGTAGCGGAAGGCAATTTCCTGTTCCGCACCTCAACCGGCGGTTATCTTCCAGACATCAATCGCCCTTGGCGCTGGCTCAGGTCTGAAACTGGCATGCCCGATCTGCGAATTCACGATCTGCGCCACTCCTTCGCATCGATACTGGTGTCCAGCGGCGAAACACTTGAAACCATCGGGAAGCTGTTGGGACACTCTCAGTATCAGACTACCATGCGGTACGCGCACCTGATGGATGATCCACTGCGGAATGCCGCGAACAAGATGGCGCACAGCTTCCGTGAAAAGTGATTTCTCGCTTAATTACAGTGCAATCCTACCTTGAAATTTTCTTTATATTACAAGTCTTTGATTACACTGCAACCTGATTTCCTCTCTTGCAGCCATCGTACAAATACATGAGTCTTAACTCCTGCGCTCACTGATTTTGGAGAGAGATGTGACAATGACAGAGGAAGAATTTGAACTTCACCGCGCGTTACAGACAGATAGGCCAGATCTGAGACGGCCGATCGAGTTGATCCGCAAAATACCCCTCAGTTGGCTCTATTCCAACTTAAGCGTAGCACAATTCGATAAAGTGATCATTGCGCTGAAGGAGGGCTGCATCGTCAGGAGCTATGACTGAATCTGGTGTTTTGGCGGTTTGAAGGTTGGCGGCGTATCTGGTTGATTTGTTGTTGGAAGACAGCAGCCCAACCGAAGGAGATACACCACCATGGAAACGACTAACATTGTTGATTTTGCGCGTCGAGACGGGATCACGGACGCGCTGACGGATTTGCTGAGAACGGGGGCGCAGCAATTGATCGCAACAGCAGTTGAAGCTGAACTTGCCGGTTATCTGGCTCAATTTTCCGACTTGCGCACTGAAGCAGGTCACGCGGCTGTCGTGCGCAACGGGCATCATCCGACCCGGCCCTTCCAAACCGGCATTGGCCCTGTGAGCGTACGCATT
>NZ_FOMW01000045.1 GCF_900112755.1 Sulfitobacter brevis
CTTCTGGGATGGGAGACGGGGATCCTGGGCAATTCGATAGGCGGTTGCCCGGCTCATCCCCGCCTTCGCGGCGGCGGTCTCGATAGGGTGATCTTGTCTTAGCTTCATGAGAAATCTCGTCTGATGATCGGTTACATGGCGCCCCGGCACAAAAGTGGTTCTCCAGTGTTGAAAACCACCAGCGTAGCGGGCCGACCTCGATCACAAACCCCAAAATCGGGGCGCAGCGGCGGGTGTGTGCCTCCGGTCGGGCTACGCCCTCCCTTCAGCACACACCCGCCGCGACGTCTCATCCTGATTGACGCTGAGTCTCATCCAGTTTGTCGCGCTGCACTGGTCATGCCAACCCGTGCGCCAAGGCGTTTGGGGTCGGCTGCAATTGTCATCACCGTTTGCGCAGACGCTTTGAACAGAAGGCCATAGACGGCCTTCTTGTTCCAATAGGCGATGCGGGCGATCTCAGCGGGCAACGTGAAGACGACGTGGAAATATTCCACAGGCAGCAAGTCTTCGGCCCGCGCCGCCATCCAGTCGCGTGCAGCGGGACCCTGACATTTGGGACAATGGCGGTTCTTGCACGAGTTATAAGCGATATGTCGGTGATCGCATTTGGTGCACGCGGCCACATGCCCGCCGAGCGCCTCGGTTCGGCAGGCCTCAATGGAAGACATCACTTTGAGCTGGCTGAGGCTGATATGTCCCTTATTGGCATGCCGCCACGCAGGGCCATAGTCACGGAAGATGTCAGCAACCTCCAGCTTGGGTTTGGGCAATTGGCCGGGGCTTATCCCGGTCGGTTCCGCAGGTTCTCAATGTTCAGCGCCTTGAGCGCCTCAAACGGGCTGAGTGTGTCCCGGATGGTTTTGGTAGCGACATGGGTGTAGCGCGCTGTCGTGCTCAACTTGGCGTGGCCAAGCAATACCTGAATGACCCGCACGTCGACGTTCGCTTCCAGCAGATGCGTTGCAAAGCTGTGGCGCAGCGTGTGCAGGGTGACGGGTTTTGATATGCCTACCACATGCTTTGCCGAATTGAAGGCCCGGCTCAGTTGGCGCGACGAGATTGGGTTAATCTTCGGTTTGCCCGGGAAAAGCCACCCCGCAGGCTGCGCCTCACGCCAATAATCACGCAGTGAAGAACTACCGGCTGACGCCGGTAGCATCATTTGGAGGAATGTAATTACAGGTACTGCGTGATGATGTCGTCGGTCACATTTCCGGAGGTGGTTGAGAAATATCCTCGGGCCCAAAACCGCCTGCCCCAGTAGCGCTTACGCAGTTCAGGGAACTCCATCTGTATCCGTCTAGACGAGCGACCTTTGATGCGCTGCATGACATTGGACAGGGACAGCTTTGGTGGGATCGACAGGAACATATGGACATGGTCGCGACCCAGCACGCCTTTCACAATGTGGACGCCCATTTCAGCACAGGTTTGCATGATAATCTCTCGGATGCGCTCCCGCATCGGCCCTTGCAAAACCTTGTAGCGATATTTTGTGGCCCACACGACGTGAAACCTGTGGTAAAATCGCGTATGAGCGGATTTCGAATAACGCATGATCTTCTCTCCTGAATTTTGAAACCATACCGCCTCAGCGGGTTTCAAAATTCAGGAGAGAAGATCAGAGACAGATTCGCTGAAGCGGACCGGCTAGAAGCCGGTGGCTTAAATCCATTAGGTGGAAAGTAAATCCAACAGGTCAGGCGACAACATGACTTTGCGATCCTTGCCGCCTTTGCCTTCATCGACGTGGATCAGCATTCGATCGCTGTCGATATCACTCACCTTGAGGCTGCAGACCTCAGACGCCCGCAAACCCGCTCCATAGCTGATACTGAGTGCCGCGCGATATTTGAGCCCCGGACCGGGTGCCGCGGCAATAACCTCTGCCACCTCTTCGATACTCAGAACCGTCGGCAGTCGGCGCGGCTGTGTGCGGAACTGCATGTAGCGCTTCATCTCTTCACGGTCGCAGGTGGTGCCGAACAGAAACCGCAACGCCATGATCCGCGCATTGAATGTGGGCGGCGTCACTTCGGTATCTGTCATGTGCAACTGATAGGCGCGCAGATCATCCGGCGCGGCTGTGTGCGGAGACCGCTTCAAGAACGCGGCAAAATGCTTGATCGCCCTAATGTGCGCCTTCTGAGCCTTGTCGCCCATCCCATGGATGCGCATGTCTTCGATCATCCGCTCACGCAGCGGGGTTGTCTTCTTACATGTCATGGAAACTCTCCTGTCCGTTGATTGAGAAGGCTCAATCGTCAGACAGGTTCGTCAGATCTCAAAATGCGTTGCCTTCAGAGCAACGTGCTACGCTCAAAACAAGCGCCATTGCCGCGGTAGCGGCTTCGTCCTTGTCCGCAATCCGCCCCCTAGTTACGCAGTCATTTCTTCTAGATTTAGCCGATAGCGCGTGTACCGCAGCTCACCTGTGCGAGTGAGTGCGCCCATCTCAACCATGTCCTGCAGATCACGAGTCGCCGTCGCGCGCGACGTAGCCGTAATCGAAATATAGTTCTCTGCGCTAAGCCCACCTTTGAACCCGTCCGGCCCTTCCTGGAACATGCGTTCGATCGCTTTGGCCTGCCGCTCATTTAGTTGATCGCGATGTCGGTCGTAGAAACGTGCCTTCGCGATGAAGAACCCAACCCGGTTCAGGGTGACCTGTTGTGCGGTCAGAACAGTCTCCGCGAACCATTCCAACCACGACGTCACATCCAACGTCTGCTGGTGCCGCTCAAGCTGATCGTAGTAGGCCTTCCGCTCCCGTTCTATCGAGTAGGCGAGCGCGATCAGGCTGGGTTGGCCCATGTTTTGCGCTAGAGACTTTTCTGCGAGGGCTCGCCCCAAACGACCGTTGCCGTCCTCAAAAGGGTGGATGCTTTCGAAATAGAGATGGCTGAGGCCAGCGCGCGTCAAGGCGGGCAAGGGTTCTTTCGCATCCGGCACCGTTCTGCTGAACCAATCCACATACCGATCCATTTCGCCTGCTATTTGCGAAGAGGGCGGTGCCTCAAAATGTACGACCGGCCGATCCATGCGACCCGATACAATCTGCATGGCGTCTTCATGCTGGCGGTAAGCCCCAACGCTTTCCAACCGCCGATCATGGGACAACAGCATGCTATGCCATCGGAACAGGGTCTCATGCGTGAGAGGCTCGGCATAGGTCGAATAGACATCGACCATCATCTCCGCCACCCCCTGCTCTCTAGGCTTGGTTGGATAGCTGTCAGATGACAATCCAAGCTGTCGGCGCAGCGATGACTGTACGCTTTGGCGGTCCAGCATTTCGCCTTCGATGGCGCTGGTTTTCATGGCTTCATCGCTCAGCAAGTCGACGCGGAGTTGATTGCGTTCAGATGTACTGACATGATGAACGGCACCAAGGATCTCACCAGACGACAGCAAGAAGCGCTGCTCAAACGGTGCCAGTGCTGCCGTGTCATACCGAAAATTCGGCCAGCCAGATATCTGCCAGTTCCATGCCATGAGTTATAGAGACCCTTTCTATAACTCATATATTGACCATCTTTGAGCTATAGAAGTCAAACCTATACCTCAAAGATGTGCAAACATACGTAAATACTGCTGTACGTTTACACGTAAAGCTTGCTCACATCTCCGACCAATTGAAAGCGAAGAACCTCTGAACTACGCCGTCCGCGTCGTCTCATCTGCGTTTACAACAGCCAAATCCAACTCTGGCAAGTCCCGCAGTGTCTGCAAATCGAACGTCAACAGAAACTTTTCTGTCGTCACAAAGGTATGCGGCGCGCCGGGTCGCGGTGCTCTCGGACCGCTGGCGATCAGATCCTTGAACCGGAGCCGCGCCAGCAGATCGCGACTGACTTCCTTGCCAAAGACGTCCTTGAGCCCCGCCCGATCGATCGGTTGGTGATAGGCGATGGCGCAGAGCACCCCCATCTCCATCTCGGTGAAGGCCAGGGATTGGTCGCCAAGATCAGCCGCAGCCTTGATCGCCTCAACAAACTGCGTCTTGGTCCGGAACATCCAACCACCGGCAACTTCCACAAGCTCATACGGCCGACCAGATAGCTCGGCCTGAGTATCCTCGATCAACATCTCAACCGAGGCCCCCTGCCCCACCACGCGCGCTAAATCCTCGCGGCCAACCGGCGTTGCACTGGCAAACAGCACCGCCTCGATCCGTCCCATCCATTCGCGCCAGCGGAGCTCTTGCGGCAAATCCTCCAGCTCCCGGTCAAAAACACCTTCACGTCCAGCCTCCTTCGGCTTTGAATTATTTCGTTTGGCATCGGAGGTCATGGCGGTACGGGTCATCGCACAATCCCATACAGCCGGAAGGTCGGCCGCCCAGTGAGCTCACGCGCGACGCCCAGGTCCACCAGCCGATCACAGAGCCGGCGCGCAGCGCGATCGGTCATCGGAATGGTGGTGCCCTGAATTGTTGGTGACAGCATCATAGAAGGCCCAATCGCATCCTCAGAGAGGAACAGGTCGACTGCTGCTTCAGATCCTTTGGCCCTGAGCTTGGGAGCAGCAGCTCGTAGCAACGTTGCCCGCGATGCCAGATCTTGCGCCAAACGGATCGTGTCTTCTATCGAGGTCAAAAGGCGTGCCTGAACTTTAAGGTCCGCCCCTTGCCCGTTTGAAACCAAATCGCGCAACATCGCTTTCGTAAGGTATTGTGCTGTGACAGGCAGCACTGACGTCCAGTTCAATGCCCGCGCCAAAACGATATCCGAGGGCATGCACGCGATCCGTTCCGCCCGATCATCCACCTCGAGAACCGCGCGCATCACGGCAACACAGCCCGCCAACGGCCCATGGGATTTTGCGCGGGCAACACCGGCGGCCATCCAGCCTGCAATGTCACCTTCAAAGTTCGAACCAACAAGGTTCTTTAAGCCAATTTGCAAATCTTGCCCGGTTAACCGCAGCGCCACACCAGCCCGCCAAAACGCCAGTAGATCGCCATCCGGTCCGCGTGCCTCCCCTGCGGGGGCCAGGTGGTAAGCGTCGCGAATATCCGCTTCTCGGGCCAACCGTCCTTCGAGTTTCGAGGTCACCGTTGCCGCTTGTAGTGCAAGCTTGTTGGCGAGCAGTTTAAGAGGCACACCTTGGGACGGATCGCTTACCAGTTGATCGAGCACCGTCAGCGCAGCCCCTGACCGAAAAGCCACAGACTCGAAGGTTTCTGCACGCTTACAGGTGACCCAACCCGGCAGCTTGGGTAGAGTGTTCAAGTCGTTAGAGAGTGCAGCAGACTGATTGGTCATGCCCCAACACTATTTCATCGCGGCGGTTATATCCACAATAGATTGATCAAACCGCCCCACCTTACAGTTCTGCGCTATGTCCGATAAGTTTGCCTTATCGGACATAAGAAGTTACGCAAGAAATCAGTTCAATTTCATTGCTGGATTCACTGAAAAATGACCTCAGAGGACGAGAAACCGGCTTCATCAAACTCTGGTGCGTCCAGCATTGCGCGGGATAGCGAGAAGGCTGAAGCAAATTTCGATAACATCGCCCTGCCCACTCATATCGCTGGCTCTGGTACCCTTGACCGCCTTGTCGATACCGCGCGCGACTACGCCAAAGCCTCCACAGCCGAAAACACCAACAAGGCCTATGCCGCCGACTGAAAACACTTCGGCCGATGGTGTCGGATCAGGGGCACGGATGCACTGCCCCCCTCTCCAAAAATGTTCGGTCTCTATTTGGCGGACCTTGCTGCGCCCGTTGGCAAAACTCCAACAATCACCGTCACGACCATCGAACGGCGCCTTTCCGGTCTCGCTTGGCACTATAAGCAACGCGGCTTCACCCTCGACCGTAAAGACCGGCACATCGCCACGGTGCTGGCCGGAATCAAACGTAAACATGCCCGCCCGCTGGTGCAGAAAGAAGCCATCTTGCGCGATGACATTCTCGCCATGATAGCCACCCTGCACTACGACCTGCGTGGGTTGCGTGACCGATCCATTCTGCTGCTTGGCTTTGCAGGCGGGTTGCGGCGTTCCGAGATCGTCAGCCTTGACGTCCATAAAGACGACACCCCCGACAGCGGCGGCTGGCTAGAGATTATGGACGACGGCGCCCTGCTCACGCTCAACGCCAAGACCGGTTGGCGTGAAGTCGAGATTGGCCGATGGTCGTCCGAGCAAACCTGCCCGGTGCATGCGCTGGAACAATGGCTGCACTTTGCCAAGATCGGTTTTGGGCCTGTGTTCGTTCGCACCTCCCGAGATGGCACGAAAGCCCTTGAGGCGCGCCTTTCCGACAAGCATGTCGCGCGGCTGATCAAGCAAACTGGTCTTGTCGCGCCTACGTTCCGGTCTCTCAACTCATTTATGCGGCCTTTCGCTCGAAAGCCAAGGGGCTCTTGCCGCCGAGCGATGAGTGGCG
>NZ_FOMW01000028.1 GCF_900112755.1 Sulfitobacter brevis
AAGCTCGATCGCCAAATCCGAATATAAAGCCTGACCACCAGGCGTCGTTCGCGGTGGTGCTGACCACAACGCAAGCGCGTCCTCGCTGACCCAGACCGTCAGATCACCACGTCCTCGCAGGCCTTCGTCGTACTCTGCCCAGTTGGTCACCCGTTGCTTCTGTTTCGGTATTTTGTCACGATGATCAGCGTTGAACTTATGCGGCATCTAAAGCATCCTCAACAGAACAGGCCACAACCGATATCAGTCGAGAGAGGCTCCGTGCAACAAGGCCATCTGCTGGCGGCAGTGATGTTGTTTCAGGGCCGTGTCGCGGGCACGTGGATTGTTGCACTTGTCACCCTCGCGACGGCGATCTGGGCCTGGTGGGAAACCGGAGGCGACGGCTGGGATATGGTCCCAAGGTTGAGTGCGACGATGGTGCTAGCCGTTATGCTGTGCATTTGGTTGCCGCGTTTACGGAATACAGGCGGGATCGTGCGACATACCCCTTGGGCGCTGCCAGTAGCGACGTTGGCGGGCTTGGTGATCTGGGGCGCGGCCTTTGCCACCGGCGGCGAAAACAATGTTGTTACGGCAACGCGTTCCAGCACCGCGCAGGCAGACGGCACAGTGGTCGCAGATGCGTCGGGCGAGGACTGGCAAGCCTACGGCGGCACCAATGCTGCGATGCGGTATTCCACCCTTACGCAGATCACGTCCGAAAATGTCGGTGATCTTGAACTGGTTTGGGAATACCACACCGGCGACATGCCGGCGGGGGACACTGAAGGGAAATACTCTCCCGAAAACACACCCCTGAAAGTGGGCGACACAATTTACGTCTGCTCGGCAATGGGGATCATCACAGCGGTCGATCCGGTTTCGGGTGAGGAACGTTGGCGCTACGATCCTGCCGTTGCGCCGCAGTCGATCCCTTACGGCGCAACTTGCCGTGGCGTTGCCTATTTCGACGCGACAACAGCGACTGCGCCCAACCCGACTGACGACGCAGTACTGCCTGACACCGAGACCGCTGAATCGGACAGCCAACCCGTCCTCGCGGGGGACATTTGTTCCACAACGATCATCTACGGCACCCTGGACGCACGCCTGATCGCTATCGACGCGGCAACAGGTCTACCCTGTCCGGAGTTTGGCGATGCAGGAGAGGTCAATTTGCTCGACGGCCTCGGTGAAACGGTCCCGGGCTGGTATGCGATGACGTCCCCACCAACGATCGTGAATGGTATCGCGGTGCTTGGCGCGCAAGTGAAGGACGGTCAGGCCGAAGATGCGCCGTCCGGTGTGATCCGGGGCTATGACGCACGGACAGGAGATCTGGCATGGGTGTGGGATATGGGCGCTCCCGATCGTACCGGTGCCCCCGCCGAAGGGGATACCTACACGCGTGGAACGCCGAATATGTGGACAATCGCCGCCGGAGACGACGACCTCGGCTTGGTTTACCTGCCTATGGGCAACTCCTCAGTCGATTACTACGGCAGCAACCGCAGTTCGGCGGAGGACGAATTTTCGACATCGTTAGTCGCACTGGATGCCGCGACTGGTGGTGTCGCGTGGTCTTTCCAGACGGTCCACAATGATCTCTGGGACTACGATCTTGGCAGTCAACCGTCGCTTGTCGACTTTCCGGCGAACGGCGCCACTGTCCCTGCCATTATTTTGGCCAGCAAACAGGGCGATATCTATGTCCTTGATCGCGAAACTGGCGAACCGCTGACGGGGGTCGAAGAACGCCCTGTGCCGCAAGGTGGGGTCGAACCAGACTACCTGTCCCCGACACAACCGTTTTCGACATGGCATTCACTGGCCCGCGCCGACCTGACCGAAGCCGACATGTGGGGCATGACCGTTTTTGATCAGCTTTACTGTCGCATTCAGTTCCGTCAGGCCAATTACGAAGGCATGTATACGCCGCCAACTTCGGACGCACACTGGATCCAGTATCCCGGCTATAATGGCGGTTCGGATTGGGGCAGTCTGGCGATCGATCCAGAACGCGGCATCATCCTTGCCAACTACAATGATATGCCAAACTACAATCGCCTTGTTCCGCGTGAGGAGGCTGATGCGCTGGGTCTGCGCGCGATCAACGAACCGGACTCCGAGGGTAAGACCTCGCTGGGGGAGGCTGGTGCCCAAAAAGGATCGCCATACGCCATCGACGTCAATGCCGGATGGCGTGTCCCGTTCACCGGTCTACTTTGTAAGGAGCCCCCCTACGGCGGGTTGCGCGCCATAGATTTGGCAACAGGCGAAACGCTTTGGGATCATCCTTTCGGAACCGCACGCCGAAACGGTCCTTGGGGAATTCCGACCTTTATTCCCGCTGAATTAGGGACACCAAATAACGGCGGCGCTGTTGTAACAGCTGCTGGTCTCGCGTTTCTCGCTGCGGCAACAGATAATTTGTTCCGCGCCGTCGATATGACGACAGGGGAAACACTCTGGTCCGTTGTTCTTCCTGCGGGTGGTCAGGCCAATCCCTTTACCTACGAGGCTGACGGACGCCAGTATATTGGCATTATGGCAGGCGGGCATCATTTCATGGAAACCCCTGTCGGTGACTCCGTCCTTGTCTGGGCGCTACCGTGACGTCGACGATGCCAGCCGGTAGAAGTTGTTTTATGCGCTATTCATATTCGGGAGCCTGACAGAGAACGAGGGCTATCGGCTGACTAACATGGAGGCCCGGTGACGAGGTCATCATCCCGCCCTCCATCGACGACGCGGCGGCGAAGGATTTGTTCGGCAGGGCTGGACCACTGTCAGGCCCTACGTTCGCACCACGACGCTCTGAGCAACCAATAATGATCCCTTCCAATTTATCGGATGGGGGCAGAACGCATCTCGAATGGAGGCTAGCCCCATGTTTGGCGACATATCGGCAATTGATCTGGCCCGGTTCCAGTTCGCCTTCACTATCTCCGCGCACATCATCTTTCCGGCCTTTTCGATCGGCTTGGCAAGCTTTTTGGCTGTGCTGAACGGTCTATGGCTCTGGACACGTGATGATATCTATCTCCGGCTGTTCGACTATTGGAAAACGATATTCGCAGTCGTTTTTGCTATGGGCGTCGTGTCGGGCGTCGTGATGTCCTATCAGTTTGGCACGAACTGGTCGGTGTTCTCCGACAAGGTTGGGCCGATTCTCGGGCCTCTGTTGGGCTATGAAGTGCTTTCCGCCTTTTTCCTGGAGGCCGGATTTCTCGGCATCATGCTGTTCGGGCGGGAACGGGTCGGCGACAGGTTGCATTTGGCGGCCACGGCCATTGTGGCCATCGGCACCTTGTTGTCCGCCTTCTGGATCCTCAGCGCGAACAGCTGGATGCACACACCGCAGGGGTATTCCGTAAATGATGTCGGCCAGTTCGCCCCCGAAGACTGGTGGGCAATCGTCTTTAATCCCTCATTCCCTTACCGCCTGGTGCATATGGTTCTGGCAGCCTACCTCACGACCGCTTTTGTCGTAGGAGCCGTCGGCGCGTGGCATTTGTTACGTAGTCCGGAAAGCCGCGACGCGGCGATCATGTTCTCGATGGCGATGTGGATGGCGCTGATCGTCGCGCCGATCCAGATTTTCGCAGGCGATTCCCATGGTCTCAACACTCTAGAATACCAGCCTGCCAAGATCGCGGCCATGGAGGGACATTACGAGAGTTATCCAGACGGCCGCGCGCCGTTTATCCTGTTCGGCCTTCCCGACGACGCGACAGGCGAGACCCGTTATGCGGTCGAGATCCCGCTGCTCGGCTCGCTGATCCTGACGCACGACCTCACCACCCCGCTGCTCGGGCTGGATGCCTTTCCCGAGGATGCGCGGCCGCCTGCGGCCGTTATTTTCTGGACCTTCCGCATCATGGTTGCAATCGGCTTTGCGATGCTGGGTATCGGCCTGTGGTCGGCTTGGGCGCGCTGGAAAGGGCGGCTTTACGACGCTCCTTGGCTGCACCGCGCCGCCGTGGTCATGGGACCGTCGGGTTTTCTTGCGGTACTCTGCGGCTGGATCACCACCGAGGTCGGCCGCCAGCCCTACACTGTTTACGGCCTGCTGCGCACCGACGAAAGTGCCGCGCCGTTACAGGCGGACGCGGTCGGCGCTTCATTGATGGCGTTCATCGTGGTCTATTTCCTCGTCTTCGGCTCGGGAACCATCTACGTGCTGAACCTGATGGTCAGTCGGCCGAAGGATAAGATCGACATCGACGAGATTGGGCCGACGCGGACGTCAGGCATAACACCTGTCGCCGCAAATCTGATCGCGCGGCGCGCGACATCGAAGGAATGAGACATGGAAGTTGACCTTTCCGTCATCTGGGCAGGGCTGATCGCCTTTTCCGTGCTGGCATATGTGCTGCTCGACGGGTTCGATCTGGGAATAGGCATCCTTTTTCCATTCCTCAAGGACCGCGACGAGCGCCATCTGGCGATGAACACGATCGCGCCAATCTGGGATGGCAACCAGACGTGGCTTGTTTTGGGCGGTGGCGGATTATTCGCAGTTTTTCCACTGGCTTACGCAATCGTGATGTCTGCGCTTTATCCGTTGATCATCGCCATGTTGCTGGGCCTGATCTTTCGCGGTGTGGCCTTCGAATTCGTTCACCGGACCAAACGGATGCAGGGGTTCTGGGAATTCGGCTTTTGGAGCGGTTCACTGATCGCGGCAATTGCGCAGGGCATGGCGCTCGGCGCGCTGGTGCAGGGTATCGCCGTTGAAGGACGCGCCTATAGTGGCGGCAACTGGGACTGGCTGACGCCGTTCTCAGTGCTGACGGCACTGGCTGTCTTGGTGGGATACGCAATGCTGGGCGCCACGTGGCTGATCCTCAAAACCGAAGGCGAGACGCTGGTGCGCGCAAGGCGTTTCGCAATACCCCTCGGCGTTGGGCTGATCGCGCTGATCGGCGTTGTCAGCCTTGTCACCCCGTTCCTGCTTCCTGATTATCTGGCGCGCTGGTTCGGATGGCCATCGGGCGCTTGGACCGCGATAATGCCAATCCTTCTTGCCCTCGCCGTATGGCAACTCTGGGCAGGTCTGCGAAACTGGGATGATCTGCGACCGTTTCTGGCGACGGTGGCGATCTTCGTTCTGTCTTATGCCGGGCTTGGGATCAGCCTTTATCCCCACCTCGTACCGCCCGCGCTGACAATCGCTAAAGCCGCCGCCCCGGACAGCTCGCTTCTGTTCCTGCTAGTAGGTGCGGCAGTCCTGATCCCGATTATCCTGACCTACACTGCCTATTCCTACTGGGTGTTTCGCGGCAAAGTTCATCCCGATGACGGGTACCACTGATGCGGCGCTGGCTCTGGTTCGCGGGGCTCTATCTGGCTGGAATTGCCGCTATCGGGGCAATCGCGTTCTCAATCCGGTTGGTGTTGATCTGAGTTGTGGGGTCAACTGATTGAAATTTGTGAGCCAAGTATTTCTTAATCCATAACCTGACTCAGCCCATCCACTATGCGCCATACGATGACCTGCACCAACCTGTGTTAGTGCAGTGCAGTATATTCGGCTTCTAAAAGGAACTCACGACTGCGCTGTGCAGGGAAGAGGTGGAGCGCGCGACGATGACGCCTGTGCGGTCTGATACAGCGTTGTTGCATGGATCACCAGCAACTGAGAACGCGCCCTACCCGAGATGGATTTCAAGCGGTCCGTTCGAAAATTGGGCGGCCAAGCCCGGTCATCCGATTGAGCGAACGAACGCCAATATCGGTTTCTCTTTTCTGGTTCGCGAAGTTGCGCGCCTTTAGCTTGGGGCCAATGATAGCCTTCCAACGGCCTATTCATTGCCCGGCAGTCGATACGCAGTATCGATGAGAGGGTGCGTTTCTATGCGGCTGCGTCGATTGTAACCGGAGGCTTTCTGCCAAGCTAACCGACCGTTGGTCTTGATGTGGGCAATTTGGTAATCGCGAGGGGTTGGCTCTTCGGCCATATTTGAGCTGAATATAGCGTTTTTAGGTGGTGGGATCGCAACCTCAAGCGTCGCGCCAAAGCGTTTGACGAGAAGATCGCGGGTTGAGCTTCCGTCATAAGCGCCGTCCGCCAAAAACAGATCAACTGGGCCGTCGATCTGATCAATTAAATCTGGAAGCGCGGTCGCATCGCCGACATCATCCGTGGTGAGGTTGGAGCAAATAATCTCACCGCTGACAAGATCAAGGCCAAGGTGCAGCTTGCGCCAACTCTTGCGTTTCGCCATGTTTTTATGCTTTTCCTCAAGCCATTCACCTTCCCCAAATATTTTGAGGCCAGTACTGTCAACTGTCAGATGGATCGCGGCCTGGCTGTTTGCCCGCGGGCTCGGTCGCAATATCAGGCCGTTACTTCGTCGCGATAAGGTCGAGAAACCCGGCACTGCGATTTCAACCCCCAGCAATCTGGCAATGGAGCGCATAAAGCCTTGGGTCTGGCGCAGGGGCTGTTTGAAAACCACTCCTAGCGTCAGGCACAACTCAATCGCTAGATCCGAGTATCGCCGCTGTCCGCCACGAGTGGTTCGAGGCGGCGCAGACCAAAAGCCAAGCGCTGCATCGCTGATCCAGACCGTCAGGTCACCGCGCTTGCGCAGGCTCTCGTTGTAGTCAGACCAGATGCTTTTGACCGGGGATCTTGTCACGGCGGTCGGCGTTGTATTTGTGCGGCATTTATTGCATCCCAAATGAAACAGGCCGCATCAGTAACAGCCGAGCCACGATCCATGCAACAACGCCCATCAGGCGTCTGATCCGCTTCTCATTGACCAGGTGATCTTCATTCCGCAGGTGCCATGTCATCTGACGAACGCCATAGAACGGGGTTTCCAAGAACTGCTTGTCGATCAGGCGCATCAGGTCGAGGTTCATCTCAGTCTCGCCTTGCGGTTCATAGTAGAATGACGACCGTGAGATCGACAGCAGGGCGCATTGTTTGCCCACGGACAGACCTGGAAGGTACGGATCAATCATCTTGCGCCTCACTTGCCGGTCCAAGGCTTGAGCTTTCTGGCCAAAAAATCGTTGGCGACGGCCAACTCCCCGATTTTGGCGTGAAGATCCTTAACCTGTTCCTCATCAACTTCTGGCGCTTTCCGGCTGCCGCGTTCGAACACGCCAGACGCGCCTTCAAGCAAAGCGCGTTTCCATTGATGGATCATCGTTGGATGGACGCCAAATCGACTGGCCAACTCGCTGACCGTCTCCTCGCCCTTCAGCGCCTCCAACCCCGATGATGTGAAGTTCTTCCATCTTATCCTCCTTTGGTTCCTAACCAGTCTCGGCCAGATCGGTTCAATTGTGAACCGGCAGGAGGGGCATCCAATCCATCACTTATGCGATCCCAACAATATTTCTTAAAAACCTCAATCAGCTTGCCGAATGCAACAATAATCACGTGGTGAAACCTGTCACTTCGTGGCTCTTTCTACGTCATGAAGATACGTCACCGAGTTGCCCATAATATCAAAGACATACGCCACTATCATGGGCTGAGCCAGGAGGCCTTGGCTGCCCAGGCTGGCGTAAGCCGCGCCCATATGGGTCGGCTCGAGAACGGAGCGAACTCAGCGACGCTGGACACGGTCGAATCGATCGCTAAGGCACTCCGAATTGATCCTTTTGTTTTGTTCTTACCGCGTTGGATTTCACTCGAAGGGCGGATTTCCTTTGTGACAAGACAAGGAGGCTACATTGACTTCTCACAACGCTAACCTGCTCGAGGCTGTACCGATCAATCGACTTGTCTGTGAGACTAGCGGGATTACGGTTGGCATTGAGTATCGCTGGAACACAGGTGAGCTAGCCATTCTTTGGCGCGACACTATCCGTGAAGATTCAGTTCGACTGCCGATCGAGAATCGCGACAAAGAACCTGGTTAGTCTCTACTCGCCCCTAGTCTCGTTCACGAACATCCCATATTGTTGGCTAACTTCCCCCGCTTCCTCAAAAGCCCGCGCCCGCTCTTGATCCAGACACTGAAAATACTCCTGAACGTCCCGGATATAGTTTTCGAAATCCGCTCGGATCAGATCGGCATATTCAGCCGCCGCAACGGGATCGATCGGCACAAATGGCCGTTGCGGCGCAAGGCAGGTCGCCCCATACGCAGGCCCCGAAAGCAGCGTACTCAATAGTATAATCTGCGGGATGAACTGCAGTAGCTTCATCTTATGCAAAGAATCCTCTAGTTTCGATCGCATGGCAGAACGCGTTGACCTTTCCGAGCCAAGAGTGAATGCCAAGAAGAAAGCGCAATAATATATCTTGCGTTACGTTTATATATTTACGTATGATTGTCATGTCCATAGTGGACGGGCGATCATGCGTCTCAAAATGAGAGAAGTGTGACCGCTGATATGAATTGGGAAGTTGAAGCACCAAATGTGGTCACCGAAGCCAGATTCCGCGAACTCGTGGAGAGCGGTCATAGCGCCGAGATCTTGTGCCAGGAATCGGCGCACAAGAAAGGTCCGAGCTATTACGGCATCTGGATCATGCGTGCGGTCTCTGATGATGGCTTGGAAAAGCTTCTCGTCACCGCGCGGACCCGCACAACCCACAACGACATCAAGATCCGTGAGTTCAAAACCATTACCGGCGTTGTGTCGTTCTTGGTGGGCATCGGCTTTTCCCACGCGGATGTGCCTCTCGAAGAAGGCCAGCGGACCACGCATAAGCTTACTGCATCCGACAAAGGCAGCAGCGACTAGCCTTTTCTTTCTATGCTCAATTGCCGTTCCCGTTCATGCCCAGATGGTTCTGGTCATGGAGAGCGATGGGTCGTTGACCGCGTCTCAAGCCCAAAACAGCTTTGCGCGCAATTACAATGACGGCGTCGGCCAAGGTTCTGCCACCGATCTGCTTGCGATCTTTGATGAACCCGACGCTACCGCAGCGACAGAAGAAATCCGCATCGCCGCAACCGCGCCACGCGCGCCCCTGCCCCGCGCTGACGTTCTTTCTGCCATTGAGACCACAGCACTGCGTTATGGCAGCCACCCAGGTCTGCGCCGCGCAAGGTTGCCCGTCTCAGACTGGCTGAATCTCTTTCGCGCAAATATCGAAGTTGAGAGTGCCTATCGCCAAAGTGCGGCTTCCAGTGCGGGAGCCATTGGCCTCGGTCAGCTAATGCCAGCAACCGCACGCGATCTTGGCGTCGATCCCCGCGATCCGCTTCAAAATCTCGACGGCTCCGCCCGCTACCTCTCCATGATGCTCCTTGAGTTTGGTGATCCGCACCTCGCTCTGGCGGCTTACAATGCTGGACCTGACGCCGTGCGCCAATATGGCGGTATCCCCCCTTACCCAGAAACCCAAAATCACGTGGCCCGCGTCATGGCAGTGGTCGCCCGCCTGGAAGGAATACATCCATGAGACACATCAAATCCCTATTCATCGCTTCATTGGCGCTGTTCCTGTTGGTTGCTGAGCCTGCACTTGCCCAAAGTATCGACCTGTCCCCGATCCAAAGCTTGCTGCAAGGCATCGTTGACGCCCTGACCGGCCCGCTCGGCGTCGTGATCGCCACTCTCGCCGTCCTTGGCGTCTTTCTCAGCTGGTTCTTCAACATCATCGATTTGCGCCAAGCGCTCTGGGTTTTGGTCGGGATCGCCGGTGTTGCCGCAGCCCCCACAATCGTCGCCGCCGTGTTTGCAGGGTAGTGACCATGGCTCAGCGCTCGCCTCTCTTTCTCGGCCTGGTGCGCCCACCCAAGCTTTTGGGCCTGCCCATCATGTACGCGATGGTCTGGCTCTTTGGCTCGGTGCTGCTCTTTGTCTGGATCCAGCATATCGTGATCCTTGGCGTCGCTATTGTGCTCTATCCCGTGCTTTGGAAAGCCGCCGATTGGGATCCGCGTTTCATCGACGTGATGATGATCGCTCTGCAAGAAGCCCCACCCACACGGAACCGTCAAGTACATGGCGGGGACAGCTATGCCCCGTGATGAGGTTCTTGATCCACGGACTCTGACGCCAGACTGGTACGCCCGCGAGACCCGTCTCGCGCATATGTTGCCGTATGTCAGCTTGGTTGATGATCAGACGGTGCGCACACGGGTGAATGAGCTGTTTCAGTGCATCCGTCTGGACGGGGTCAACAGCTACACAACAGACGATGCCTATCTCGATAAGGTGACGGCCCTCTTCGCCCGGATTATCGCGCAGTTGGGTCCGGAGTTTAGCTATTACGTTCATAAAGTGTCCAAGGCGATTGCGCCGGAACTTGAACCTGTGCGTGCTGAAAGTTTCGCAGGCGAAGTGGATCGGGCGTGGCGCGAGAAACTGGCGACCAGCGGATTGCGCGACAAAACTCTGACGTTGACCGTAATGCACCGTCCGCCGTCCAAGAGTTTTCTCCCCTTCCTCAATCGCAGCGCTCCAGAGCGGTTCAAAGAAGAGACGCAAAAACGTTTGCGCCGACTTGGCGAAGCAGTAAATGTCTTTGCCTCGGGGCTATCCGATCTCAAACCGCGTGTGCTGTCGGCGAAGGATGGCGAGTTGGTCGGGTTTCTCGGCGCGCTCAATACTGGTCAGGAGCTACCACTTTATCCGGCCAACACTTTTGGATTTCTATCGTTTAACGTCGCCAACACCCGCGTGACCTTCTTTGAGGATCACTTCGAGTTGTCCGAAGGCGTTGTCGGCCACCGCTTTGGCAAGAGCTTCACCATCGGCGAATATTCAGAGGCCACGTCTTGCACGATGTTCGACATGCTGAACCTGCCGGTCGACATGATCGTCACGCACTCCTTTACGCCGATCAATTCCAACCTGATGGCGGGCCGCATTAAGCGCCAGAAGCGGCAGATGCAGGCATCCCAGGATGCAGCACTATCGCTGTTGGAAGCGCTTGATATCGCCGCCGATGATCTGGAGGCAAAACGCCAAAGCTTTGGTGAGCACCATATGGTTGTGACGATTTTTTGCGAAACGCTCGATGAATTGCACACGCTGAGCGCAGAGATCGTCAACGCCGCAGCCGCTGAAGGCGTGAAGATGATCGGAGAGCGGGTCGCCGCGAAGGCGCACTATCTAAGCCAGCATCCCGGCAACCAACCCAAGCGCGTCCGCGCCAGTGCCATCACCAATCGCAACTTTGCGGATTTTGCAGCTTTTCATCGAACCCAGATGGGCAAAAAAGCGGAAGAGGTGCCTTGGGGCAAGGTGATCACTATGCTGCCGACACCTGAGCAAAGCGCATATCGATTCTCCTATCACGAACAGGGATCACCAGACAAAGAACCCACCAGTGGGCATACGTTGATCTTGGGACGGCCCGGATCGGGCAAATCCGTCCTTTCGGCCTTCCTCATGACCCAAGCCCGTCGCGCAGGTGCGCGGATCTTCGTATTTGATTACCGTCTCGGTATGGAAATGGCCGTCCGCGCAAACGGCGGAAGCTATGCTTCTCTCAAAGCGGGCCAAGCAACAGGTCTCAATCCCCTTTGGACCGAAGTGGATAATCGCGGCACCGCTTGGCTGTCAGACTGGTTGAGCACCCTGCTCTACCGTGCGGACAAGCCGCTGACGCCCGTTCAGACCAATCGCATTCAAGAAGTCGTGCGCCAGAATGCGAATGCCGCCAACCCGGAGCTGCGAAACTGGAAAGACTTCGCCTCGCTTTTTGTTTCCACGGACGATGGTGGCGATCTGCACCAGCGGCTTCTCGAATGGACTCAAGATGGCCGCTACGGCTGGATATTTGGCCAGTCGCTGGAAGATACCTTTTCTCTCGAAGGGGATGTGGTCGGCTTTGATCTAACCGGTATTCTCGACTCCGAGTCCGAAAAAGAACGCATGGCCGTCCTGAGCTACCTGTTCCGGCGCGTGGAGCGTGAGATCGAGGATCGCCGCCCTACCATCATCGTCATCGATGAGGCCTGGAAGGCGCTCGACAACGCTTACTTTGCCGAACGGCTGTCGAACTGGTTGGTGACCGCCCGCAAACAAAACACCGTCGCGGTGATGATGACGCAATATGCCAGCCAGCTTGAACGCACCCGCACAGGTAAGACCATCATTGAGGCAGTGCCGACACAAATCCTGCTGCCCAACATCCGCGCGCATGCGTCTGACTACGCGATGCTGAACCTGTTTGAGAAAGAACTCGATGTGCTTTTGAACACCGGCAGCAATTCGCGGCTGGCGCTGATCCGGGATGACCAAGGCTCCGTTGTCGTCGATGCCGATCTCAGCGCCTTGGGACCCAATCTCACTATTCTCGGCGGCATGGAAAAGGGTGAGGCGCTTGTTGGCGCTGATTATCGCCACCGCCCAGATTTTTGGAGGCTCACATGATCCGACTTATCACGCTCCTTGCCGCCCTCGGCTTTCTCGCTTCCTGCGCACGGTATCAAGAACCTAACGCCAATTGCTTTTCGTTTTTGGCTGCTGTCGCACCTGTTGAACCAAACTGCGTCTTTACGCCAATCGCTGTGCCGGAGGGTGATGTTGAAGTGTAAGCTCGCCCTCCTGTTCTGCTTCTCTGCGATTGTCAGCGGTGCGTATGCCCAAGGCGTGCCGACCAATGACAGTGGCCTGACGGTCCGCGACATCGTCGAGACAGGTGATCGCGAGATCGATCTTGCGACCCAAGCTGAAACGCTCACCGTGCAGCAACTCATCGCCGAGATCGAACGCGAACAACTGGCCACGCTGGAACGCATTCTCGATGCCCAAACAAGCTTTGGTGGTCAGGGTTTGTCCGCAATGGTTTCCGGTCTTGAGGCTGGAAGTGGCGATCCCAACCGATCTATCGCGGCGGTCTACGGCTCTGGGGATACCGACCCTAACCCTGGCGGCACACAGATGTTTGGTGATGCGGCCCAGAACATCGAACAGCTGATCATCCGCGTTGCGCAAGAAACCAGCAGCTTTGCGGGTGTTGGACGCGCGGGTCTCTCGCCTGTTCAATGGCGGGCCCTCCTCCAAGCCCTGATCTGGCAAGAAAGCCGTTTTACAATTGGAGCGCGTTCCCCTGTTGGCGCATTCGGCCTCACTCAGATCATGCCCGGCACCGCGAGTGATCTCGGTATCAACCCAGAATACTATGACAGTCCCTATTTGCAGGTGCATGGCGGCGCGCGCTATCTGGCAACCCAGCTCAACACCTTTGACGGCAATATCATCAACGCACTTGCCGCCTACAACGCCGGCCCCGGTCGCGTCTTTGAATACAGCGGCGTGCCGCCGTTCCGCGAAACCCAGCACTATGTCACCGTCATCCCCGAACGTTACAATCTCTATCTCAGTCGTATTGGTGGCATTGAAGCCTTGGGAACAATCGATCCAGCGCTACTGGCCAACGCTAACATGTCGATCACAGGACATGGTGCTGCTTTCTATGGCAACAACTCCCCGGCCGCGATCCGCCAAGATGCCCTACGTATCCGCGATATTGTCGAGCGGATCTCCGAGACCGAGGACATTCAGGAAAGCATGGCGCTCAACACCTATGCCCGCGTCGAACTGGTGCGCCTCGTCGCAGCCCGCATTCGCCTGCAAGCGGCCAGAACGCGCGCCCTGAGCGCGGTTGAATTGGCCCAAGCCTCCGCGCGCATGGCCGAAGGGGACTTTATGAATTTTACAATCGAGGAGTTGGACTGATGCCCAGACCAAAATGGCTTTTGAGAACTGCATTGGTTGGCACGCTTGCCATGGGATTTCACATGGCGTCATCCCTCCCAGTAATCGCCCAAGGCGTGCCCGTCGTCGACACCCAAAACATCGCCCAAAACATCCAGCAGCTTCGGCAAATGATCGAAGACGAAATTCTGCAAAACGAGCAGCTGACGCAGCTGCGCGAACAACTTGCCACCCTCACGGACCAACTCGCGGAGCTACAGAAGACCTATGAAGCCCTGACCCGGCTCGCAGAACTGCCAGAAATCATCCGCACCGAGATGGAAGACGAATTGAACGGCCTTCTGGATCAGGAGTTTGGTGACATCATCGCGACAATTGAGGCAATCAAGAACGGGGATTTCTCAGGCCTCTCAGGATCGGGCGCGGGTGAAATCGAAACCCAGATGGACCGCGTGTTGGCCGATCTCGGGTTTGACGAGGATACGCTCTCGGACATGGCCAGCAGCGGCAATGCCGGGGCCAACCGCATTGCAACGCAAGCTACAACCGGCGCGCTTGTCTCGGCGGCTGCCCAAAACAGCTATGAGGATGCGGGGCAATCGCTGGAACGCGTCGACCGGCTTGTGGGTCTCATCGACGATATGGATGAGCTCAAAGAAAGCGTCGATCTCAACACCCGCGTCACGGCAGAACTGGCCATTGCGCTTGTGGCCATGTGGCAGCTGGAAGCCGTGCAAACAGTCGGCGACGGAACGGGCAGCGTGATTGATGCGGCAACCATCGCCGAAGAACAGCGGTTCATGGATTTCACCATGCCTGATCTCAGTGCTGATTAAGGCGTTTCGAAATTGACCCGCAATATAAAATATCGGTTTTCGCGCTCATACGAAGCGAGAGGCAGCGAAGAACTGATTCAGTTTATTTCGAAACGCCAAAACGATCCTGAGGTGTAATGCGTGGCGAGTGAACAAGAAATTATTGAAGAAGAACTGGTCTATGGCGCGTTGCGTCGAGAACGGCTTTGGCAGCGTCTAGGCCTGATCGGGCTGATCTTTGGCATTTTGGGATGTCTGAGCGCGGCTGCCGTCGCAATTCTAGACGTCGATCCACCACCCGTCGTTGTGCCCTATGATCCTGCCACTGGCTTTGCACTGCCTGAAGTCTCGGTTGGCGCGACGACCGTCACCGAAAACCAAGCCATCATCGAGGCGGAAGTGTTCCGCTACATCAGTGATCGTGAGGTTTACAACCAGCTCGACAATGATGTGCGTGTCCGCAGCGTGCTGCGGCGATCAGACAGTGCCGCGGAAGCGTCTCTGCGCCAAATCTGGAACAGCGCAAATGCGGACTATCCGCCCACGCTTTATGGCACCAGCGGTCGCTTAGAGGTCGAAGCTCTGAGCATCAACCGGATCGGCACGAACCGCGCCACCGTCCGCCTGCGTAAACGTCTCAACTCTATCAACGGCGTCCAGACTGGCCTGTTTACCGCAACGCTCTTGTTCGAGTTCCGCCCCGAGACCAGCCGCTCCATCGACCAAGTCTGGTCCAACCCCTTTGGTTTCACCGTGCTGGAATATTCCATCCGTTCCGACAGATTGGAGAACTAATGCGTTTCTGGAATTCAATACAATATAACTTGTTGCCAATGTCCCGAGAGCGCGCAGCGCGGCAGGGTATTGGCGACACTACTCATTCCGGAAACGCATGTTTGTATCGAGTAATTCAAATTGCGATCCTTATTGCGCTGCTCCCCAGCCTTGCCTTCGCCGAGGCCATCCCGCGTGGCGGACCCAATGACAGCCGCGTGCGCCTTGCCACCTACCAAGAGGCCCAAGTCTATCGCCTGAACGTCTCGCTTACCCATGTGACCACGGTGGAATTTGGAGAAGGCGAGAGCATCCGCTCAATCATCGCAGGCGATACCGAAGGTTTTGAGATCGATGGTGTGCCGGGCGGGCAGGCCTTTGCCATCAAACCGGTCGCCCGTGGCGTCCATACCAATGTGACGGTCTATACCAATCGGCGCAGCTACTACTTCAACGTCCAAGAAACTCAAAGCCCGACATTCTACGTGGTCCAGTTTCGCTATCCCGATGACGAAAGCCGTCCGACCCGTGCCATCGCGCAGCAGGCCCCGAACTACAATTATGGAGCAAGTACGCAGACCGAGTTCACACCATCGCGCGTTTGGGATGATGGGACCTTCACGTATTTTCAGTTCCCGCGAAACGCGCCTGTACCTGCGATCTTCCGCTATTCCAACGGCCGCGAGCGCACGGTGAACACGCAAGCGATCGAAGACGGTGTGATCCGTGTCTCAGGTGTGAATGGCGTTGTTGCACGGAGGGTAAATTGGCTGGAACGCGCCCTACCCGAGACGGATTTCAGGCGGTGCGTTCGAAATTGGGCCTGCCAAGTTCGGTCATCCGGTCCAGAATCCGGACGCCAATCTTGGCCTCTGTCTTCTGATTTTCGAACGATCTCGCCTTGAGTTTGGGGCCAATGACGGCCTTCCAACGACCCATCAAGGTTTCGCCACGGCTGCGCTGATTATATCCCGATGACGTTTGCCAAGCCATGCGACCACGGGCAGCTATGTCCGCGATATGGCAGTCTCGAGTGCTTGGGTTTTGGGCGGCATCGGGGCTCAAGACCGCGTTCTTCGGAGGTGGGAT
>NZ_FOMW01000033.1 GCF_900112755.1 Sulfitobacter brevis
CCCAACCGATGACGCGGCGAGAGTACAGGTCAAGGATGACGGCCAGATAAAGCCAGCCCTCACTGGTCCAGATGTAGCTGATGTCTCCTGCCCACTTTTGATTGGGGCCATCAGCTGAGAAGTCCTGATCCAGTAGATTGGGCCCAATGTTGAACGTGTGGTTGCTGTCAGTCGTGGCCTTGTATTTTTGGGTTCTGATGATCTTGATGTCGTTCTCACGCATCAAACGACCTACGCGCCGGTGTCCGACCTTCAGTCCCAGCTCCTGCAGCTCTTCGGTCATACGAGGCCGACCATAGCTTTGCAGGCTCAGACGGTGTTGTTCGCGGACATGTGCCAAGATCACCATATCGTCGCGCTGCCTGCGGCTCATTGGACGGCTTCGCCATGCACGGAACCCCCGCGATGTGACCTGCATGATGCGGCAGAGAAATTCTACAGGCCAAACTTCTTTCCAGGCATCGATGAAAGCAAACCTCATCGGCTTTGGCCCGCAAAGAAGATTGCCGCCTTTTTTAACACTTCCCTCTCCTCGCGCAGCAGCCGGACTTCCTTGCGAAGGCGTCCATTCTCCTTTTCGACGTCCTCGTGCGGGCCCGACATCAGATCGTCATGCTGATGCTTCTGAACCCACTTGTTCAAAGTCGAAAGACCCACGCCCAAATCTGATGAAACTTGCGGTCTTGTTAAGCCGCTTGTAACCGCAATGCGCACTGCATCACGTCGAAACTCGTCTGTGTATCTCTTTGCCATTCCTTATCTCCTTCATAGCAAACATTGCTCGAAAGAGACCGGAACTAAACCGTGGCAAGACCAGCTTAGGCTCAGGGCGCTTGGCAACTCGTCTCTCTCAAGCGCAACGGCGGCAATCAACTCGTTCCTCAAACTCTCCGACAGACAGACCGCCTTAAATAGCGAGATTGCAGAATGGCACGGGGAGTCCCTCGTCGATGGAGAGGCACCTCGTGATTTGTTCGCGCGCCTTTCAACTGAGATGAGAACTCGCGCGGAAGTAAAAAATCTAATGCGTAATTCAATGTTGGCATCAGTTGTCCGGCTAAATCCCGACGGAGTTGAGAAGCCCGGCAACCACCTAGTTTTTTCCAAAAAGGATCAGATAGAGGATAAGGAATTCTCGGCTGAGTACATTATGCCCCTTCTTGATGCTGCCACCAGTTGGCGTGACAAGGCATTTTGGGCGTTAGTAGCCGGCGCTGGCTTACGGATGAGCGAAGCGGCGCAGATCACTTGGGATGCAGTCCTTACCGAACAACGGAAGGTCTTTATCTACGATCCGGAAGGCCATCGCTATGCGGACCAACTCCCAGAAGAGTACGCCCCTCGTTTCAAAGGAAGAAAGTATTCCGGGACCTACATCATTCCACAACTTCGCGACGTTTTCTTTGAGGCGCTCGAGCAGTATGTACGCAGAGAGTACCGGCCAACAGGCAACCACAACTTGGTGTTCCAAGATATTAGGACCGGTCAAAATGGACGTCCGTTCATGCTGGTGTCGGACAAGAACATGGGATCAGCGTTCAAACGCGCATGTCGGAGAGCTGGGGTGCCAAGGTTGCCGAATGGAGAGGAATATACCCTTCACTCACTTCGACATTTCTACGGTGTCTTCATGCTCAATTATATTCCGGTAGAAGGAGGCTATGGCCTCAAGTTGACTGAAGTCCAGAGACTGATGGGACACGAGAAGGCGTCAACTACAGCGAAGTATGCACGAGAGGATAAACTGATCTTACAGAGCAAGCTGGAGCTTTTCGATCAATTTGTCCTGAATGGAGGTCTAAAAGAAACCGATTTACGTACCATGCTCGCAAAGAGGCATCAGGAAGCGGCTAAACGCCTACTTTCAGGAATCACTGGAGAAACAGGCCATTGATTAATTTATCGACCGAACCAATAATTAAAGAATTGTCTGCCGGTGATCTTAATCTAGTGGCTCAGCAGGTTGTTAATTTAACGGAGCAAACCTTTTTGCGCGACCCGACACGCTATCGTAGAGGGTATTTTCGGATGTCATCCCTTGTGAGAGACGGGTTGAAGATCGTTACTGATCCCACGCAGGCTATTCATCAACTCATCGATATTTCAATGGGGACGCCTAATATTGGCAGTGAATTAGCAAGTGAAATAGATTGGTTTGAAAGCTCGCCATCAGGAACAAAACGACCTCAGCTCAAGGCTGCAGCAAGAAATATCCTATTCGAACTTTGGTGCCGTAACAAAATAATTCTCCCTATGGACTTTGCATTCGCCAGCTCAATAAGCTCAGAATACCGAATTGAGCGCGGAACGGAACTTCTGCGATTTATAAGTTCGTACCATGCCGGAACCGAAGACCTGGCTCGATATGGTGCACAGGTAGAGTATCGGATCACACAACACTCGCTAGCCTGGATATACGGAACCGATTGGCATGCCCTCTCCGATATTAGTGTTGAAGATGTCTCATTTCTTTGGGATGAGCTTGACAGACGTAGAAAGTCAAACAGCCAGTCCACAACTCCCCCTTCTGTTAATATACTAACGTCGGTTCTGCTTGACCAGAACTTGCTAAATTTCACTCCAGCGGAATTTGAAGAAGTAGTTGATGCAAGAGCACATAAGGCTACACAGCGGGCAATTTCGACCCGATACAGCATTGAAAAAACAAAGGTCGACCACTCTCACGGAGGCCCACGCAATTACGGATACTTTGCGTTGCTGGAGCACCTTGAAGGAACCCAATTTGAGTACCCCCAGGAGCTCGCTAATCGCTGGAACAATCTGTTCGATGAATACATTCAGCACCGGGTTAACGCGAAGGGTTATGAGGAAACGGCAGCACTTAAGCGGAGATTTTATCCCTTTGCCGACTATATTGCGAACCATCTGCCACAAGTTGCGCACGATATGGGAGAGATTACACCGCTCATCTCTGCCCCAAAAGACTTCAAAACCTACCCCTACATAGATCAGGGCGATAGAGCACAGTTTTTTAGGACCTTCCTAGATTACGTGCGAAGCCGGACTACATCGCCTGATTCCCTACGATCATATCTCACCCCAATTTCAGAGTTCTTCAAGTGGGTTGAATATCGGTATGGAGACTCAGAATTTAGCCACATTGCAGGCCCTGCTTTTAAAAACCCAATAGATGTAAAATTTAACATCCCAAGAACTAAAAAACGAAATGGGACAAACAAGGTTCCGGTTGGCGCCGAAACACTACCTCATCTCATATACTGGCTATATGGGGTCGAAGAATTTGGTCGTTTCCTTCAAAGCCGCGACTCCGAAGCCTGGAAGGGTTTTGAGCTAAGGCGGGGGTTTAACGACCACATCATTGCGTGTGCGGACTATGGCTTCGAGCCAGAATACACATACATGGATGAGACATATCGCATAGAGAAAATTCCTCTTTCACTTTTAGTCGGTCAACTGGAGGTTTCAGCGGGGCTGAATTTGAGTGCCTTGCGGATGGTTATCGCTGCTCTCGAGACTGGACTGCGTTTTCAAGCTGTCCAGTGGCTGGACCGACATTCGTGGGATAGCGAAAATAAGGGAATTCGCGATGAGGACTCGTTTTGCAGATTGTTCGTCAATACCGACAAAACCAAAGATAGAGCTTGGACAACCTTCGTTCCACGCAGGGTTCGAGACCTCTTACTCAGGCAAGAGGCCGATCTCCAACGAATGGGGGTCATGCCAGTGCAATTTAACTACGAAGATCGACCTCACAGTCGATTTGAAAAAGTTGTTCCGCTCTTTGCTACTTTGAGAGGAAGACTAATAAATGACGGAAGCTATGACAGGTTCTGGAAGATCTGCCTATATGCTTTCTCAGGCTTCAGCCATCGAGCCCAGCTTAACTTGCCAACTCTCCTATCTCTGGTTCGACCGACTGGAAAGCTGGGCCAGCCGCATCTAAATTCCAAAGGGTTTCTTTACAGCCAGTTGAAGATTGAACCTATTCACACGCCGCACAGTGTCCGCTCGACTTATATTACAAGACGAAGTGGTGTAGCTGACCATATCTTTCTTGGTCAACAGGTGGGTCAGTCTGATGCTGTTGTTACAGCGCATTACGATTACCCCGAACACAATAGAATGATCGATATTCTGGAAGCAGCCGAGCAATCCCTTTTTGACCCCAAATCGGTCCGGCCGCAAACTGCGACAATTAGGTCCGGGCCTGCGGTACTGAAGGCGAAGTTAGCCAATAGCGCTCTAAGAAAATCGTTTGAGGCGGACCGAGACGAAACTATCGAGCGGTTCAGAATGATCAGTCTCGCAAAGTCGCTTGAGGATGCAGACGAAACCGGAATTGATCTACTGCGCAATTCAAGATCGGCCGACATCGTGTTTCGCGACACACACATCTGCCCGGTAGGGGAAGAATGCCCTGGTGACGTTGTCACAGCGGCAGGGGAGATGATGAGATGTGGCGTTTGCAAACTGGCCTGTAAAAGTATTGATCACTTACCTGCAATTACAGCCAAAACACGCGCCATCAAGGGCCGCATCCGACACAATAGCAGCTTGTTCAAGGCCGTTAAGGCGGCGGGTGATCGGAACGAAGAGATGCGGTCTATAGCCCAGTCTATCGAGACAGATGCATATGAACTCGCCGGATGGGAGCAGTCGGAAATCATTTTGCGAGATTTGCTTAACGACGAAGATTACAATGAGTGGTTCCTAACCGACGAGCCTGAAATTGTTCGTGATCATTTAAAGCGTGTGGTTAGGGTAAATGATCAGCAGCAGTTTCTTGCAAGCAGAATTTTGGATGCAGATGCATATCCTGCAATCATCACTGATGACCTGCGCATTAAGGCAGCACGGTTGATGCGCCAGGTGCGAGCTGACGATGACTTTGAAGGCCTTGATCCGGATGCAGACATAAAGTCCCTCGCTTCTGCGATGAAGGCACGAATGAGGGCTATCGGGTTGAGCGTTGACGAAGCCGGGGAGCTTCTAAAAAACCCATCC
Organism: Sulfitobacter brevis; assembly: GCF_900112755.1. Taxonomy (GTDB): domain Bacteria; phylum Pseudomonadota; class Alphaproteobacteria; order Rhodobacterales; family Rhodobacteraceae; genus Sulfitobacter; species Sulfitobacter brevis. The sequence goes on from NZ_FOMW01000033.1 coordinate 4,987, forward strand.
CAACTATCGCAGAAACCTCAGATAAAGCTAATTGCGGAAGATTGATATGCCCCCGAAAAAAGGGTCGAAAAATGCAGCGAAGTATCAGCGGCAATTGGTAGAAAGGACCATGTCACTACTGAATGATTTGCTAGCCGACATGAATTCGTCAGGGGCACTGTTTGAAAATATCACATCGCTCTCGAAGTTTCTCGAAAAGAGGTCGGGAGCATCTAGTGTAACTCTTCGTCGAAACCCGCGCTATAGAGAGCTGCTTGATAAATACCTTAACTCCCAGCGTGGTGCAGTCAGCGTTCTATCTAAGACACAGAAAGATCAAAATATTCTAAAAACAAGGATCAAGCTACTGGAGATCGAGAACTCCAACAAGGCCACAAAAATCAGAAGACTTGAGGCAGCGCTGTCAAACCTAACACAGAGTGCAGATATCACCCCCCCCCCACTAGAGGCGCCGGAGGTTGACGGAAGCCGCAACTCGTACGACGATTTCACCTGTACGGCGAATTTAGTGCTCGCTCTTCTCGAACTCTTACCAGGTGTGATCGTGGACTCTAAGAGACGGGTTATTATCGATGAACACAGCCTGTCATCTAATGATGTCGTAGCGACCGAGAATTTGGCCGGTCCCTTTATCAACTGGATGCTCTCGAGGGACGCACTTTAATGGTCGAGATGGACCTGTCTCGCTCTCAAACCGCTCTGCTGCTCGCTTATGCCCCTTCTTGTTCGAAAGCGACAGGAATTTTCTAGCCCAGTGCTGTCGATATTCAGGGAATCTCGGACGCATCTCATAAATTTCACAATTTGATGTGGAAGAAGGTAACCACACCATCGATACCGCATGTTATCCAACTTGACTGCATGCCTAGACGGGCTGCGGCTTCCACTTCCACGGCAACAATTCATCCAGCCTATTGATCTTGTGATCGCGGTTGCGGTCTATATTATCAGCTAAAGAGACTCGAGGGTTGAGCCTATTGAGCTTTGCAGTCTGGATGATGGTCATGGCTGCGCCAGCGTTTCCGCCCTAGTTTCGGCCCATGCAATAGCCGGATTGAGGGCCACTTGCCGACTGAAACCATAGCAGTAAGTCTTGGCCGAATCATACTTGAGTGAAATATACAGGAGCCTACGTTCGGACCAAGCAAAGTAGGCTCGAACGCTCGGTGGACTCAGTTTTTTCTTCGCCCAACGATGAGTATCAATTTGGCGCGGTTAGGTACCCTCCCCCTGTGTCAGGGACGTTGTCCGCTGCTCTACTTTTCCTCTATTTCTCAGGTGGGCGGGATAGGACGATGACATGGGATATTCACCAGAACGCAAATCGGCTGTGCTGAAACGGATGCTGCCGCAACATAGCCATTCGGCAGTTATCGCAGGAGGAAGGTATTTCCGAGGCGACGCTGCATAAGTGGCGTGCGGTGGCTCGCGGCAAAGGCCAGCTTCTGCGCGATGCTGACGCCAGCCCTAAGGGCTGGTCTTCGCGTGACAAGTTTGCGGCGGTTCTGGAAACGGCAGCTCTGAACGAGGCCGATCTGGCTGAATTCTGCCGCAAGCGCGGGCTCTATCCGGCGCAGATTGCAGCGTGGCGTTCGGCCTGCGAACAGGCCAACGACTGGGACCGCACCAGCACGGCGCGGCTGGGCCGAGCGACCAAGGAGGAGAAAAAACGGATTAAGGATCTGGAGCGGGAGCTGGCGCGCAAAGACCGCGCATTGGCTGAAACCGCAGCGCTGCTGGTTCTACGAAAAAAGGCTCACGCGATCTGGGGGGGCGACGAGGACGCATGATCAGCACCCCACATCGTCAAACCGCAGTTGTTCTGATCAACAAAGCCGTCACCGCTGGTGCGCGTCGTGCCAAAGCCTGCGCCGAGTTGCATATCAGTGACCGCACCCTGCGACGCTGGACAAACGGCGGACAGGTTCAACCTGATCAGCGGCCCCTCGCGGGACGCCAGGAGCCGCCCAACAAGCTGAGTGCGGATGAACGCGCGGCCGTGCTGAAAGCCTGTAATTCAAAGGAATTCTCCGATCTTCCGCCCAGCCAGATCGTGCCGAAATGTTAGTCGTTTCCATGGTGGTGTATCTCCTTCGGTTGGGTTGCTGTCTTCCAACAACAAATCAACCAGATACGCCGCCAACCTTCAAACCGCCAAAACACCAGATTCAGTCATAGCTCTCAGGTCGGCCGCGCGCCAATCACAACGCGCGCCTGCAACTAAAGAATGACCTGTTTTTGTAAATCATTGGTTATCCGCTTGCACCGATAAATCTCTTTCGTTACTAGATCCCCAACCGGATTCGCGTAGTTCACAGCTTGTTCGTTAAGGAGCGTAGAGAGGCTTCTTAACTTTGAAGAATGACTGCAATTATTAGGTTATGGAAAGTGGTCACCAACCCGCACGAAGGTGCGATAGGCTGATTAAGATGTTTAGTTTTAGTGCCCCTATAGCTCAGCTGGTAGAGCAACTGATTTGTAGCGTCGCTTCAGGCTTTAATTCTGAGGCAAGTTGCAGCCCTCGATGGAAACGTTGAGGTGAACTGGTGTCAAATTCGGGGAAACCTTAGCAGTTTCGGCTGTTGGCAATCCCGAGCGAAGCTTTCTGGGGCAACTCAGATTGAACGTGTAGAGACTTGACGGCACCCACCTAAAGCCTTTCGAGGCCACGGTGAAGAGAAAGTCCAGACCACAAAGCGCCTAGTGCGTGGCGGCGAAAGTCGTAGTGGTATGAATCAGTAGGTCCGCGGTTCGAGTCCGTGTGGGGGCACCATTTGACTTTCAGAACTAGATAGAAACCGTAAGGCTTTAAACGGCAAGGTGGTTTCTGCAGTTCAAAATACCTTTTCTCCTAATACACTCAGGGGTGCTGCAAAGGCTAGCCCAACACCGTTCTCTTGAGTTCGCAGGAGAAATTTCCCCGAATCTTCCAAGGGGTTGCTAAAAGCTCCATAGAAAGTTCGAACATTTTGTCGAAGTTTCCTTCCGGCAGGTCTCGATTGGCCACCTTCTCTTGCATTACGGCAGTTTAGGAGCGCAATTTTGCGATCCTAGCAGCGTAAGCCCGAGCGGTCTCGTCACGATGAGTTCGAGCAGCTCTGTCGATCAGCGACCTGACTTCAATTTCAACTTCCCGCAAGCGGACTGTATGTCGCGAGACCTCCTCTTTGTTGTTCGAACGACAGCGATCCCATGCCTCGCGGAACATTCGACCGGCGAGTTCGAAAGTCGTGCTCGTTGGGGTGAGACTCTTCAAAGATGCTCGAATTCGGCCTCCAGCTTGCCTTAAAGTGCTCCCCGTTCTCTCGTTGGGGCTGGCAACGTTCGTGACTTCCCGATAACTTCCATGCAACCAGAGCGGGATAGGCGTAAAGCGACGTGGAAATTATTGATTTTAACGAATTAGAAAAAGTAGCACGCCTTTTGGAACGCTACATTCAGTCCGCCCATCTCAATTTTCTTTTTGGATCCGGGGCTTCGATGCCAGCCATTGAGCTTGCCGGTACTGTGGAGCATGAAATCGACCAGCATCTAGCGGCTTCAGAATATGATGAGGCAAACAAAAAAGCGCTGACCTTTGTTGAAGAACTAGAGTACCAGCACGGGTTTCTGCCCGATGGATACACAGATGGCGACGATACTGACCTCACGCTTCAAAATTACATTCATTTTTTAGTTTCCGTCGACCGAATTCTCTTTGAGAGAAAAAATATTCTCTTACCTCGTCAAGCCAACGTATTTACGACCAATTACGATGAATTTTTTGAGGTCGCTGCCTCTCTTCTTCCCACATTGGTTCTGAACGACGGCTTCAATCGACGCATAGGTAACTCGAATTTTGGGTACGCACCCGAATTATTTTTCGACCGAGTGTACAGGTCTGGTACAGTCTATCAGCATCAGTCCGAGGTTCCGTCGATTAACCTCATTAAGGTTCATGGGTCGATCTCGTGGAAGCGTCAGGCTGACGAAAAAATACTACTCGGGGAGCCTGAAAATGTTCAGCTCACCTTAATACAGAAAGATAATCCGCAAGAAGTCAGAGATGCTCTTGCAAAGCGAGCTGTTATCTTACCCAACATGCGGAAATTCGAGTCCACACTATTGGATCGAGTATACTTTGACCTTCTACGCTTGTACACAAACGCAATGGAGGTAGAGAATGCCTTACTTTTCGTATTTGGTTTCTCATTTGCCGACGAGCATATTCTGGACATTACCCGGCGAGCGCTGCGCAACCCAACGGCAAAGGTTGTGATATTTGCATACTGTCAAACCGGCGTTGCTGACTTTGAGGCAAAATTTTCAGCTCACCGCAATGTATTGATAGTAGCACCTACAGTGGCACAGCATATCGGTTTTCCTGAGTTAAACTCGCTTTTCGGTATGATCGGTAATGTTCCGGAGGCGTCGCATGCCTGATAGCCGCCTTCAGGAGGAAGCTGTCCTAAGAGTTGGCGAGGTGACAGAGGTCACTGGCCGTAAGATTTCGGTCACAGTCGACAGAGACAAGAACCTATCGGAGCTGTTTTTTGATGGGGACTTAATCCGAAACGTTGCAGTGGGCAGCTATATCGATATCAGAAAAGGGTTTTTCAGTTTAATAGGAAAGGTTGATGGTGAATTTTCTCGCCCCGACACGGCCTTCCTAGCTGAAGCAAGTAGAGTCCCCAGTTCAAAAAGGTCACTGTCAATCTCTCTTGTAGGCTATGTTGACCGTTCGGGCACGTTCTATGGTGGCACCAAAGAGTTACCTTTAGTAGGCAACGAAGCCTATCTTCTTACCAGCCAAAAAGTGCATCAGATCCACAATCTCGTCGCGAAAGACGCGATACCTCTGAACGTCGCCGTTTCAGATTACGAAGGATTCGAGATCAGCCTTCCCGTAGATGGCTTGATGAATAGTCATATCGCCATTTTCGGAAATACAGGAAGTGGAAAATCGAACACGGTCGCCCTGTTGTACCAGAGCTACATCGAAGCTATGCGACAAAGAAACCAAGCGATGTTCGAACAGCGAGTGCGAATAGTCTTCTTCGACTTCAACGGGGAATACTCTCGGGAGAATTGTCTTACCCCGGACAAGACCGTCTACAACCTGTCCACGAGACATGATCATGGTGATAAGGTGCCGTTATCCGAGGCAGGATTTCTAGATTTTGAAACTCTGTCCATACTTTCGGACGCAACTGAAAAAACTCAACGCCCTTTTTTACGAAGAGCCTTAGGCTTGGCCGATAGGATTCGACAGGGGGAAGAAAGCCGCAGACATCTACAAAACATGCTGCGGATGCAAATTTCCCAAATACTACAAATGGCCGATAAGGAACGAGCATTTTTACTCATTGACTACTTGCGCCAAATCCTTCCTGAGCGCGAGGATGAAGGTGTCGATGTGCCTCTCGAAAGCAATCTCATTTGGCACAACGTGACGGCCCAGTTTATTGGAAACGGGGCTTACCTAACCAGTAATCCAGACGCAATTCCGGAGACAGAAATCTATCAGCGTGTCGAAGCGTATGACTTTGACAACGACATAATCACCGATTTCATAACAATCTGCTACGTACAATTGATCTGGGATGTGCTCAATAATCGCGCTCAGAACGAGCACATTGCTCCTGCAATCAACAAGTTAAAGAGCAAGCAAAGCGACATTCGAAAAGTTTTCGATCCAACAAATACAGGTGATGTTTTCGCTAGAAATGTTGTTGTCATGAACTTGCACGACGTAAATATTGAGATGAAAAAAACCCTTCCTCTTCTAATGTCAAAGCGTCTTTATCAGGAACAGAAAGATCGCGCCGATACGGCCTCAGCTTTAAGCATAGTTATCGATGAGGCGCATAACATCTTGTCATATGAGTCATCTCGAGAAGCAGAAAGCTGGAAGGACTACAGGCTAGAAACCTTCGAAGAAATCATCAAAGAAGGCAGGAAATTCGGCGTATTTGTAACTGTCTCGAGTCAGCGTCCGAGTGACATCTCCCAAACGATCACATCTCAAGCTCACAATTACTTCATTCACCGACTAATAAATCACCGGGATCTTCAATCTATTGCCACGGCCGTATCCTACATCGACAAGATCACCGAGGAATCCATCCCTACACTGCCAACCGGAACTTGCATATTTAGCGGGATGGCTGGCCAGATGCCTATGAAGCTGGCTATGCGGCCCCTACCCGATATGCAGCAACCAAAGAGCACGACGCGAAAGTTGGCTGACATCGTGCCCAGTATTCAAGCTGGCTAACGTCGAACTGCCAGCCGCATACAGCGAAATGATCGATAGCCTTGCTGCAGATCGAAGATAAACCTCGGCTCAGCCTAGCCAGCTATGGCCGCCAAAGAATGACCGAAGATCTGAAGGATATTAGCGAGGACACCGGGCACCGGCGCGTTGAGCGCCTAATGCGCCATAACAGCATTTCAGAGGTGAGAGCGAGCAAACACAAGGTTGCGACATACAGCAATCACAGCTCGGATTTCGCAGCATGTTTCGACTGGCAGACTTTCAGGGCACTTTAATCCAAAGGAGCTACCGCAAAATTCTTTAGAGATACGAAGCTGATCACTTGTCATACAGGAGATAATACTTCAGTCCTTGGCTGGGTGGTTACATCTATGCAGCACGCAATTGGCGAATCTGCTTTCCAGAAGAACACAGACCTTGAAGGATTTTCGATTGATTAGCATTGGATTTTTTAACAATAAAGGTGGCGTGGGGAAAACGACACTTTTGTGCAACCTTGCTGCTTCTTTATCTATTATGCATAAAAAGAGGGTTCTCGTCATAGACGCTGATCCTCAGTGTAATGCTTCTGCTTACCTTTTAAATGAGGAACTTTTAGAGGAGGTTTTTCTGGATGCGAACTTCTATAGTATTGACTCATTTTTCGAGCCTATTCGGCGCGGCCAAGGTTACCCAAAAGACCATCCCAAAATAATTCGTAGCGAGAGATTTCAAGTAGATCTCATTGTTGGTGACCCAAAACTGTCGATAAGAGAAGATCTCCTCGCAACCGATTGGGCATCAACACGAAATGGAGAGCCTCGAGGCTTTCAAACTACGTTTGCATTTATACTCCGAGTCCTGCGGAATCCGATTTTGATGGCTTGACGGCTGGGTTTGAAACGATTCAGCTATGCCTATGATCCGCCCCGGCTTTCTTTC
>NZ_FOMW01000056.1 GCF_900112755.1 Sulfitobacter brevis
AGACGTACGCACGCCTCTGACGCAGTCAGGCTCAACCTGTTGCGCAACAAGTCGTGGGGGACATCCGCACGCTCCACCACAAGATGCAGCGTCGCCAATGCCGCCCCTGACAAAAACGCCACATCTTCAAGGGTTTGTGCACGCGCAGAGGTGACCCACGGCGGCATCCGGGGTAGTGTGTCGGAAGCATCAGAAAGGGTTGGTTGGGCAAATGGCATGCCGGTAGACTATCCGATCGCGGCGCTTATATCCACAAAATAGCGCGCAAACCGCCCCAGCTTACCGTTCCTTATTATGTCCAATAAGTTTGCCTTATCGGACACACTGAAATACGCTCCCCCATGCCAGATGTCGTTCTAGTTTCATGGCTGGACGCACCCGAAATCAGCCCTATCGCCTTCGAATTTTCCAGTTCATCTGTGGACGGGTTCTTGCTTAATCTCTGGCCTTGCAACTCCGGAGGCACTTTGTTGAACGAGAACACTATACTCAATGTGTTCTGGCGTTCCGTTCATGGATTCGCAAACGCGTCGTGACGCGATCCCATCACCGAAGGTCGCAGAATCCACTCTTGAACTGTGAGACCACCTATGAAGCAAGAATGCGTCTCGAAACAATTCAACAACTTAAAGTCTGGCCATAAAACAAAAACGACGGCAAAATTAGCAAGTTCTTGTCTGAAAGAAGAATTCCTTGAGACTTACCACCCGTATTTATGAGATTGAATGAGTCGGTATATATGAGACTGGTGCCGACGAGCCGCCTTCGCGACGTGTGGGCGTTCTCTCTCGGCTCGCTACGCCCGCCAAAATACTTCGTCTCAACGTCAAAGGCCATGAAGCAAGTGCCTCCGGGACTCATCCCTGCCGTTCCACGTCGCTCGCCAACAAAACTGAGATCGCCCGTTTGAAAGGATCCTCGATGATCCGACCTATACCCAACGTCAGCGCGAAGACCTGCAACAAAGAACCCTGTGCCAGAGCCTGAAGACCCAGACATACAGGCTTGGTCAGGACTCGCGCAATCCGACAAATGATCTATCTGCCTTCATTCTTGCATGTTTTGCTCTCGTAGAGATTTATCTCAACACATGTTGCCCCCCCCTGCCCTATTGGAAAATGCTAACATTGCTTCTGTTGGTAAAAATAATGCCCAGTCTGTGATTTCCTTTTTCGCATATTGAGATCATTTTGGGAAAGAATGATCAAAGTATGTCGCGCCAAAACCTCATTGCTATGATGGTCTCTGCCATTGTCTCCGTTTTGGCCACGGTTTATACCCTGAGCATTATGCATTCATTTGGAAGACGGATCAGATCACATAGGTTGATGGTGCCGTCGTCTACATTGATGACAAGGATGGTTTCACATGACGTTATTTCGAGGCTATTTGCCGCGGTAACTTCCAGTTCGTGCTGGCCTCCGTTCATGTCATCTATGGTGACAGTGTTGAAGAGCGCGAGTTCGCGGCCAATGGTATAACGCTGGACTCACTGAGACGTTCGAAGGATCGCCGATTTGATTGCAGGAGTTTTCAATGTGCCGCCGCCGAACCCAGCTTAGAATACCTTTAGAGCAACATCAGCTCCTTTGATTACCAAGGGTACCATCACCCTGTCGACGACGAACGGGAACCATGATTACATCTAGGCCAACTCTGGTCTCCCTATACCCATCACGACTGCGGACATCTATGACTACATGCAAACCAGCCCGTCGTCGCTCGCGCCGCACCGTTCTGACGGGTGTGGGGAGAATGCTACCTACCAACCCTCGGTTACAGAGAATAAGTTGCCTGCGGTACGCGCCAACAGAAATCCAAAAATCTATCACCTTGTAAACTGCCCAGGCTACACTGCTATGTCATCGAAAAGCATCGTCGCTTTCGACGCAACCAGCGACGCAGAAGCTGCTGGCTATTAAATGGCGCAAAACGACACATCCCGAGGTGAGAACCTACAAAGTTTCTCGTAGGATTTATCAGCGGGTAATCAGGCTTCCTGCATTTTCATGTATGCCGTATGTTTGTCCGCGGCCAAACCCGTTCAGGATCTGAAGCTCGCTTCGACGGCTTGCAAATTAGACTTGTTCTGGCGTGGCCAAGTACCGTGAAGTCGTGCAACTGCATGACTAATTTCTATGTCGCGATGATTACTGACCAGTAATGTTTGGCCGCGGCCAAACATCGAACATCGAACATCGAACATCGAAGTGCCCATAACGTCTGGCCGGTGTATCGAGAAAAACTGATACGTTGGCTAGAGCCCTATGATACCATCTGATGTCGATTGGCCGTCAGGTCATAAATGATGCTTCTCATATAGCTGTCCGGATTTTTAATGCGGTGCGCATTCCCAATTAGATAATCTATCGCCCGAAGCATACGACTCCATCCGATTGAATGAATTGCGTCTGCCATAGTCCGTTCCTTCACGGCAGCGATGCTACCGGCTTGGAAGATTGTTTGTTTGAGCATTGCTTCGCTTCGAGGCTCTTCTGGAAAGAAGGCTACGATGTTGACGTAAGTGCTCCACAGGTACACCGGGTTGATTTTTTCTAGTGTGGCTCTTTTGGTTGTATAAATCTTTTGTGACTCTACTTGCCGGTCAATTTGACCGTCCGTGGCGGCCATTTCTTCAGTTTTTCCTGACTCGATTGCGGTCGATGAGACCACAAGAACTTCATGTTGGTCGTGGCCAAAATATGTTTCATCGGTCTGAACATTATCTTCGGCACTTGCGGAAGTGGGGTAAGGGACTTCACCGGTAAACTGAAGCAGTTCATTGAGAATGGCTTTGATGATGTAACCGCCCTCCGGCGGCATCGATGTGCCAAGGTGGGTCTGCAATGATCCACAAAAAGGAGAGCGGTCATGTCGGATATT
>NZ_FOMW01000041.1 GCF_900112755.1 Sulfitobacter brevis
AACCAGATCCGCATGCATCTGTTTGGCCGTTCGCCGTTCCTTCCGTGATTTACGCTGCTCAGACAGCAACCAGCCTGTCAGCTTCTCAGCGTAAGGGTCCAACTTGCTCGGTCGGTCCAAAATTTGGAACTCGGGCTCAACTATCCCTGTCCGCAGATACTTCTTGATCGTGTTGCGAGACACCCCTGTCCGGCGCGCAATCTCGCGGATGGGCATCTTGTCTCTCAGAGCCCATTTCCGAATAATCCTCAGAAATCCCATGTCTAACACTCCAATAGCTCCCAGCTGATTCAAGCAGGGGCAAGGTTGCACATGGATCAATTCTCAATGACAATTTCTACAGTTGCCGGGTCAGTTCTCGGTGACAATCAACAGGCAGAAGAAGACGCTGTGCATCCAGATCGGATTCCGACTTTTCCGACGAATATGTGGGGTTTTCGATTGCCGCGATGTTCGCTATCTGAGTCAGATGTTGGAGAACCTCCATCACAGAAGCTTGCGTCTTAGCTTTTCACTGGGTAGCTAAAGAAGAACTTCGCGTTCAGCCTTCAACGTGTGAGCGCAAGACCCAGCGCTGGGATTGGGACCGGATGGATCACCTTAAATCATTGTTTGACCGCTCTCTTGACGCCGTGGTGGGTATGGATGCCGAGGGCCACGTTTCGGCTTGGAACAGCGCGGCGGAAGAGATCTTTGGCTGGAGCCAAGCAGTCGCAATCGGCTCATCCATGGCCGAACTTATCGTGCCCCCTCAGCACAGAGAGGGCCATACCCGCGGCTTGGCCCACTATAATCGGACTGGTGTAGGGCCCGTGCTCGAGCAGCGAATTCGTATCTCGGCAATCCACCGTGACGGCACGGAATTTCCGGTAGAACTATCAATCTTCCCGATGAACGAGCAAGATCGCGAACCGATGTTTTACGCGTTTATCCGAAGTTTGAGAGCTGAGGAACGGTTCAACCGCGAGCAAAACCTACGCGCGCGAGAAGCCGAAGCTGTCATGGCAATCGGCCAGAAGCTGATAGAAGATGCCTCGCTTGAAGAGTTCACGCTATTTTGCCTCGATCAGGTCTGCCAAATTGCGGAACTGGACGCCGCACACCTTTTTGTAAAACGGGGGACAGGCTCGGATCAAACGCTTGTACCGTCAGGCATTTGGCACCTCAGGGATGATAGTTTTCGACCTGTGATTGAGGAAACAGCCGGCCTTAATTTTATATTGGGCGAAGGCCTACCTGGACGTGCCTGGCGAACCGGGGAGTTGGAATCGCTTGACTGCCTTGCGAGCGATTTAGCATTCGTACGAAGAAAGTCCTTTGCGGGAGTAGGTCTGACGAGGGGTGTAGCCCTACCTATTCAACACGGTGGCGAAGTCCACGCGGTTCTAGAGTTTTTCGGGACTGAGAAATCCCGCTTGGATCCAGAAATTTTGCGCATGCTAAAGACGGTAGGAAACCAGATCGGTGCTGCGATCCGCAGCAAGGTGGAACGGGAAAACCGCGAGATGCTCAGGCAGGAGATGGTGCACCGCGTTGGTAATAGTCTATCCGTATTATCTGCAATCTACCGCAGTTGCTCTCGAAACGCGGCCTCCAAAGAGGAACTCGACGGGGCATTTCTCGGAAGACTTGATACAATGGGCCGTTCAAATCGAATGGCAATTATCGAGGCAGAATCTGGTGTGCCCTTACGGGATTTGATAGTTAGCTCCATTGAAATACTGCCCGATCAGGAAGAAATTCAGATTGAGGCTCCGTCGATCATGATCCCCAGTGCATCAGTGCTTCCGCTGTCGTTAGTATTTAATGAACTTGCAACTAACGCATTGAAATACGGCGCTTTGGGGATCGGAAGCAAACTAGAGATCCGAGTGAGAATAGACCCATCATCAGATGAGATCAGTATCGAGTGGTGTGAATTGCGTGATCAGCATTTAGATCAAGCCCCATCACATTCCGAACGCATCGGATTTGGCTCTCAATTGGTGCAGGCTATGGTTGAGGTGCGCCTCTGTGGCACATTTGAACGTCAAATAGATGAAGCCGGTTTTCATTTCACTATGAGGCTCCCCAGGGCACAGCTTATATCACCAAAAGCCGAAGCGACGGCCTCCAACGTTAGGTAAAGAAGCGGTCACGGAATTTAGGACCTGTCTCTTAGGTGAATCCCATGACCTAATAAGTGATCCAAAATGCAGAAACGAAAGAAACAATAAACCATCCACCCGTGGTTCACGTCTAGAGGGGGCGCAAAACCAAGCAACCGAATGGCTTACAACCAAACTTGGGCGTCGGCGGCATACACCCGCCATGAAGCTGAAATCATACGAGTAAATTCTACGGCAGATCCCCACTAAAAAGAGGGAGATTACGAAACATTTATGACCTCTTCAACTACCACGTCGGGGGTGCCTCAAGTTGTCAACGTTGCAATCGTTTGCACATCAATTTAAATTCCTCAAACGGCGGAACAAAACGACTTCAACTGGGTTGGGGTGTTTTATCTGTCTCTTAAATAGGTTCGCTAATGCAGTCGACAACAATTTTGGTGGTAGAAGATGAGGCACTTATCCTCATGGACATTGAGAACGCGCTAATCGAAGCGGGTTTTGAGGTCATCACCGCCAATAATGGATCGCGAGCCATCAAGGCTTTCGACGCTGATCCGTCGCGGATAAGCGGTGTTGTGTCGGACATAAACCTTGGTAAAGGGCCGAGCGGATGGGATATTGGTCACCATGTTCGGAAAGTAACTCCTACGATGCCAATGGTATATATGAGTGGCGACAGCTCTCATGAGTGGGAGGCGGAAGGCGTGCCAAATAGCGTTTTGGTACCAAAGCCTTTTGTGCATTCTCAGCTCTTCACCGCTCTTGCGAATCTTATGAACCAATCAAGTTAGAAACTAGGTGCGTTGGCTAAGCCGACATCCATAGTCTTTCTTTTAACTATATGGTTGGTTCCCTTTCATTAACATCGCACAGTAGAAGCTTAGCCGATAGGGAAGTCAGCGGAAAATGTTGTGCCGCCATCAAACATGTAGGTGTGCGATCCATCAAGCTGCATCACCATGCCTTTGATAATCTTGGAACCCATCCCGGAACGACTGTTTGAGGCATCAAACCCTGGACCATTGTCTGCAATCAAAAGTCTGGCCACGTCCTTCGTAAGGAGTTTAAGACTGATGGAAATCATAGGGTCTGGCCTGTCTGAGACGGCATATTTCAAAGCATTTGTGACGACTTCATTGATCAGCATCGCCAACGACGTTGCCTGATCGTGGCTGACCGGCAATTGGTCGATATCCAGGTTCAATCTGACTGAAGAACCATATGCCTGGAAAATCTTTTCCGTGACTGCAGATATGAAAGACCGAGCATCGAGAGCTGCATATGCATCGTGGTTGTACATATGCTCGTGGACAGTGGACATGGCCCCAAGTCTCAACTGAAAATTGGTTTTTACAGCTTCGGGAAGGTTCTGCATTGTGACGAGCGCATGCATCGACTGCATATTATTCTTAACCCGGTGATGGATCTCTCGAAATAGCATAGTATTTGTTGCAAGCGCCCCCTGCAGTTTTTCGTGCCGATGGACATCCCTCTTCAGGAGACGGATGATCCAAAACGCGCATAAGGCCAAGGCAAGCATGGTTGGAATTACTATTGCCAAGAATATCCATACACGTCGCCAGAACCGGCCCATCACTTCGGCGGAGCCCACTGAAGCTATTGCGATAAGGTCAGTTCCCGGAACAGTTTGATATCCCACGAATCTTTTTAAGCCGTCTACAGGAGACCTACTGGTGTAGAAACCAACATCTGATTCAGGGAGCAGCTCTTTGAAAAGGACGTACTGGCTGAGGTCCAGAGGATTATCTGTCGGCGGGTAGCGAGCTACCAGCATTCCATCTGCGCGCAATATGCTTACGGTTGAACCTACTCCCAGGCCCAGAGAGTCAAGCAACTCCCCCAGTAGGGTCGCATCGAATGAAATAACGGCCACGCCAATGAATACACCATCACGCTCAAGACGCTGGCTAAACGCGAAGATTTGACTGCCATCAATGCGACTGATTAAAAGAGAAGATGTAAAGAAGCGTTTGCCCCCTTCCGGAACTGAAAAATATTCCCGGTCACGAACGTCAATATCTACAAAGTTGGGATCGGTCGTGTAAAGGGTTTGGCCATCGGCAGCGACAATGTACGCCTTCGCGCTAGCGGGTAGCCCTTCGAGAGCGTTCCTAATGTTAATTAAAGTCGAACTATCATCAGGCTTAGCATCCACTCCGAGCGCCGAGTCCATCCGCCGTAGCGCTTGCTTAGCTACCTCGACAATCCAGCCTGTATTAATATTTACTGCTTTCGCAGCAGCTGTTGCGGACATCTCAGCACGATCTTGCGCATCATTGTAGCCCTGATAGACTAGAAAGCCCACAATGACTGAATAGATTAGAAGTGTTGCTGTGATGAACATTATAGCGGCTCGAGCCGACCCAGCAATCGCTTTGGTAACCATTAAGCGTCCTCTTTAAAACAGACCCTCCGCAAGGCATCGCGATCAGGCAATGTTTTGGACATAGGCGTGTCGCTGGAGATATCCATAATGAGACGAGACTGTTTATTCCAGAGGCGATGATAGGATTGGCCAGACCATCATGGTGTCGAGCCCAACTGAGGGCGGAATCGTAAGAATCTTCAGCGGATGCTACGTGGTACACAATATCAAGTGGGCCGGCATTGCATCGCTTCCCTCAACTTCATCAGGCAGAAAGCTTCTGTAGACCCTAAGCTGCTAGAGGGCGCTACAAGGTTGATAGGTCGGTGTGGCTGAAGCGCAAGTAGTTCAAACAGGGCATAGCACAGAAGCTAATGGTTTTTTCGACCCGATGTCCGAGCAAGCCAACTTGCGGCAGGAAGTGAAATAACAGAGCTTATCTCGCCGAGGCTCGGGCGGAGCTGAATTACCGTCGGTTCGGCGGGAAAACTCTTATCGTCAAACCACTTTTGCCGCGGGCCGTCCGCGTTCTGTATGTCGCTCACCAGAATTTTTGGGGTGTCTACCCTGTTCCGCATAAGCGCCGCCCTAGTACTTACATGGGTGCGTAGATGAATTTCCACTAGAGCGCGCAAAGGGATCACGTCATCATCAAATGTGTCGGGCGGCATCTACCAGACTTGCGTGTGTTGGCCGACACGTTCCGCAAAGGGTGCGCCGAGAAATATATTTCGCTTGAAGCGACCAGTACCGAAAAGACATTCACCACGTGGTGCAAAAGCTATTCGGCACGGTAAAAACCCTCGTTCTTACAAGTGCAGCTAAGGTTAATTCCGAGACCTAGACTGTTCACGAAAATTCGAAAGATCTGCTGCGTCGCCATACATTTGAAACTGTTGGAGTGCCTCTTTCGTAACTTATGTCAGATGCGCCCGATCAACGGGCGTTCCAACAGATGGAATGAACAATGAAACTGTCACTGAAATCCCTTCTTCTGACGGCAACGATGCTGACCGCCCCCGCGGTCGTCTTTGCCGAAGGCAACGCCAATCCGATGGTGGGCGGCGCTGAAATGTCGATGGAGATGAACATCGTCGAAAACGCAGTCAATTCTGCTGACCACACTACCCTGGTAGCAGCTGTTCAGGCCGCCGGTCTTGTCGAAACGCTGTCGGGCGAAGGTCCGTTCACGGTATTTGCCCCGACCAACGCGGCATTTGAGAAGCTGCCTGCAGGTACCGTCGAAACCCTGCTGAAGCCGGAAAACAAGGATATGCTGACTAAGATCCTGACCTGTCACGTGGTGTCGGCCAATGCTATGTCCGATGCAATCATGGGCATGATCGCGGACGACAACGGCAACCATCCCGTCCCGACCGTTGGTGGCTGCACCCTGTCGGCCAAGATGGACGGCGACAACATCACCTTGACTGACGAACAAGGCAGCATTGCTACGGTGACCATCGCCGATGTGCGTCAGTCAAACGGCGTGATCCACGTTATTGACACGGTCATGCTGCCTGCCGCCGAAGAAGCCATGGCCAACGATTCGATGATGTCCGAGGATGGCAACCCAATGGTGGGTGGCGCCGAGATGTTCGCCGACAAGAACATAATCGAAAACGCCGTCAATTCGCCGATTCACACCACCCTTGTGGCCGCAGTCAAGCAGGCGGGTCTGGTTGAAACCCTGTCGGGGGAAGGTCCGTTCACAGTGTTTGCACCGACCGACGATGCCTTTGCCGCCCTGCCCGATGGCACGGTCGACACGGTCATGATGGACGACAACAAAGAGCAACTGACCAAGATCCTGACCGCCCATGTCATTCCGGGCCGTTTGACCGTTGCCGAACTGACCTCCGGCCTATCGGGGAAACAGTTTAACAACTTCCAAACCGTGTCCGGCGACGCCCTTTCGGTGCAGGTAACCCCTGCGGGCAATGCCTATGTCTTCGACGAGAACGGCAACGCTTGGGAAGTGACCACGGCGGACGTGATGCAATCCAATGGCGTTATCCACGTAATTGAGGGCGTACTGCTGCCGCGCTAAGCGCGCCTAGTCAAATGCCAATAGAACAGGTCCCCGTCGGATTTCTGGCGGGGACCTTTTGCGAAAGTTTGGTCGAGACGGGTTTACTGCGACAAAATCCATCTGAGGAATGCCGCGGCTTTCATTGCTGCGCATCCAAAACCCCTCCCCTTTCCAACGTGCTAGTAAACTTGGGCATCCCTGCAAGGAGACTTTCTGACGCCGGCAACCTGCATTTCCCGGCCAGCGCGATTCTCAAAGGCCAAAAAATTACCACTTGGCCCAGACCAGACATGGGCCAAGTGATGGGATGACGCAGTCGGTTCCATCTTTCCTGCCACATGCCCAAGATGCGGCATTTTTTATGCATAATTGATCGCGTATTCTTTAGTCGCAAAACGCATTGCCACTGTTGCTTTGGTCCCGTTTGGATGCCACTGCTGGGAAAACGGCTTGGCCATACAACCCCATATAATCAGACAGAAAGTCGCCCACCATGTTTACTGTACGCAACGTCATCTTGGCCGCCATTGCAGGTATCCTTGGCTGCATCGCAAATTCGTTCGCCATTTCGGCCATGGCGGGTGCTGACCCTATTCCCTTGATCCTATCACCTGGGCGCGAGTTCTGGTCAATCGTGTTCGCAATGGCCTTGATCCCAATTTTCGCTCGCGCGTCAGGCGTCACAGCATGGATCGTGGGCTTCGTGGTTTTAGATGCGCTGGCGTCTTTGTCAGCGGTCTATATCTGGGGTGCTGCGGCCCCTTGGAACTTTATACTATTGGTGAACGGTATATATGCGCTGGTCACAGTGGCCGTTTACGCGTTGGGCCGTTTCAAATACCTTTAGAGCGCGTTCATTCGACGACTTTGGTGTTGGTCAGAGTGGCCGTAGTTGGACATGCGCTCAAAAAAAGACGCCGAGCGTAACGGCCATCGCTCACATTCGGGTACAAGGAGATCTATGCCGCTGACGGTCTTGTCATCCGGGCAACGCATCCTGGCAGAGGCCGTACTCAGGGGCACGGATGACAAAAGGTATTTGGCGAACCGACGAAGTCTCGGATTGAGACAGAAGCGGCATGTCTTGCGTAGACATGGGATTGTTTCCAAACAGAAAATTTTTGTCGTTGAATGCCCACCTTTGCAGAAAGGCGGACATTCTATTTTTTAGCCTTACTCCGTGAAGTGATCCTTCAGAAAGTTCGCAGCCTCTGTTATCGCTGTAGTGGTCGCCGGTGTCTGCGCATAAGCGTTCAGCATCACAAAATCATGGGTAGTGAAGTCATATCGCGTGCTTTGCGTCTTGATGCGTATTCCGGGGTGATCCGGCCACCTGTACCGATAGCATCCGGCCACCCATACCGATTTGATCCGGCCATGGATTCCGGGGCATCCGGCCACCCCTATTTTGACACGATTTAAGCGACTGCGAGGCGATCTGTAGCAGGGCTACTCTGGCGTTCATTTGAACGAGAGAGAGCCCAATGAAGAGATTGCCAATGCGGAAGATACGGGAAGCTTTGCGGCTTCGATCAGATGGATTTTCAGGACGCCGTGTTGCGCAAAGCCTGTCGGTGGGCCGCGCGACGATATCGGAGTATTTTCGGCGCGCCGATGTTGAAGGCTTGAGCTGGCCTC
>NZ_FOMW01000040.1 GCF_900112755.1 Sulfitobacter brevis
CTTGGCAATAGAGCGCATCAAGCCTTGGGTCTGCCGCAGTGGCTGCTTGAAAACCATGCCTAGCGTCAGGCAAAGCTCGATCGCCAAATCCGAATATAAAGCCTGACCACCAGGCGTCGTTCGCGGTGGTGCTGACCACAACGCAAGCGCGTCCTCGCTGACCCAGACCGTCAGATCACCACGTCCTCGCAGGCCTTCGTCGTACTCTGCCCAGTTGGTCACCCGTTGCTTCTGTTTCGGTATTTTGTCACGATGATCAGCGTTGAACTTGTGCGGCATCTAAAGCATCCTCAACAGACCAGGCCACAACCGATATCAGTCGAGAGAGGCTCCGTGCAACAAGGCCCTTCGCGTGTGCGTCTGATGAAACTCACCTGACGCAGGCGTCAAAGGTCTCTTCTTATCCGCCTTGAACCGTGGACAGTCACAACGCCCCCGTCCGCAAAATTTTGGGGCCGGGGCGTCTTCTTACATAGCCAATACCGGCTTACTCACAGGGGTTCCTATGCCAATGGTTTCAAATACCAGCGATCGTCTCTCCGTCCTGGAAAATTTTGGATCGGACCCCGGCTCTCTCAGTGCTAACACCTATGTTCCGAAGAAATTCCCGAAAAACGGGCCGCTCGTCGTCGTACTGCATGGCAACACCCAGTCACCTGAAAGCTACGATATCGGATCAGGCTGGTCCACTCTCGCCGACGAATGCGGCATGGCGCTCCTGTTTCCGGGGCAAAGACTGACCAACAACCTCATCGGGAGCTTCAACTGGTTTGAGGCCGGCGACAGCCAACGTGGCTGCGGCGAGCCGCTGTCTATTCGTCAGATGATCAAACAGGTCGTTGATGATCATGCTGTCGACCCGTCGCGTGTCTTCATTACAGGAATGTCCTCTGGCGGTGCCATGACATCCGTGATGCTTGCGACCTATCCGGAAGTGTTCGCGGGAGGGGCGATCATCGCGGGGCTGCCCTATGGGACCGCGAACAACATGATGGAGGCGGCCATTTGCATGAATGGCTATAGTAGTCCGTCGGACAGCAAGCTTGACGCGCTCGTGCGCGGAGCCTCGAAATTCACGGGTCCATGGCCGACGATCTCGGTCTGGCATGGCGACAGCGATACGACCGTCGACAGTTCCAATGCCGGTTCTATCGTCCGGCAGTGGCAGAAGATCCACAAGGTCGAAGGCCCGCCGACACGTGTGGAGACGGTCAACAGCTTTCCCCGGAAGATCTGGTGCGACGCAGACGGGCGGGTGGTGATCGAGGAATACATTATCGAGGCAATGGGCCACGGCACGCCGATCAGTGCCGAGGGCGACGAAGGCCTCGGGGAAGCAGGCGAATATATGCTGGAAGTCGGCATTTCCTCGACCCGCCACATAGCGGATTTCTGGGGTTTGACGCGGTCCGGGGCCGCGAACCGGGCGGAACCGAAAACGGCAGCCTAGGTCAGCGCGATCGGCGGCACCGTACGCAAGACGCATCCCGAGGGGACGCGTATCTTCGTGCGCCCGGAACCGAGACCGCAAGACTCCGCAGCCCCGCAAGTCTCGATCAGGTGCAACTTCGCGTCCGAGGCTCGCAAGGATACGCTCCGATTCAGGGCTTCTTCCCGCCGCTCACCTGTAAATCCAAAAGAACTTTGCGGTCAAAGGCATGAACTGTCGGCCCCCCGCTTTCGCGTAGCACCTGTTCACGCAAGTCGGATACGGCGATACGCGCGGCCAACGGAAAAGACTTTTCCAACGTTGCGAGGGTTTCAGCAAGCCTGGTGACGATATCCGCGTCGGTCATCCCGTATCGTGCAATCGCCGCGAAGGCCCGGCAGGTTATATCGCCCAGATCAAAGACTTCCGTCAGGACACGCAACTGGCCGCTCTGATCGAACCGCATTGGCGAGGGAATGTCCCGGTCGGCCAATCGGCCAAGAACCTGCCCCAGCCGGTCGATGCAGTAGAGCGCCGTAGTGGGGTCGTTGATGCCGGGCGACAATGATCGTTGTGCCAGTTCCACGATGCGGCGGATCGCGAAATCCAGATCCTGATAGGGTGTCCGATCCCGTCCGATGACGACCGCACCGCGCAGTTTCTCCTCCATTTTGTCCGAAACCCAGGCCTTCGGATAGGCTGTAATCAAGCACGCGCCTTGTGTGACGAACACGCCGGGGCGCGCGGCGATCCGCAGAACAAGATCATTCTTGGCGGCAATCCGCATCAGCACGTCACCGCCGATACTCTGGACGTACCCATCTGAATCGGCCGAGATTTGCCTGCTGTCAGTATCGAAATCGTCAGGAAGAGGCTGCCTAGCCGCTTCGTCTGACGGCCCATGGCCAAGCCGTTCGGGAAAGACATGGTCAACGGCGGCGCAGCCCTCGACGGCGAGTTTTTCCAGCAGTGTTTCGACCCGGATCGACGTCGCGATGTGATGGATGAAGTAAAGCAGGACAGCGACGCTTGCCGCGGCCATCAACACACCAAACGCAACCGCCAGATGGGGGACGAAGCTGTCGAAGCTGGCGCCCTCCGTGCCCCTCACCGACCTAAGCACGAACAGGCAATATAGAAAGGTCGCGATGAACGTTCCCAGGACGATCTGGTTGCTGCGATCCCGCATGAAGTTGCCAAGCGTCCGCGGACCAAACTGCGAGGAGGCAAGCTGCAACGACAGCATCGTGATCGAAAAGATCAGGCTGGCCACCGTGATCATGGAGCTCGCGATCACCGACAGCGTCGCACGGGCCCCTTCAGGTCCGAACGTATAAAGCGCGCTCGGATTGTCCGTCTGGGCGACATCTCGCAGGGCATCGACCTCGATCAGCACAAAAGAAAGAGCGACCGCTGACACGGCCATGACAGCGGGCACAAACCAGAAGCTGGAGTTGAGCCGTCCCCAGAACGCTGTGACGCGGGTTATCGAAAATGAGGCCGCCATGACCTTCTCCTTGCTTTAAAATTATAAATCGGGGCTGTCAGCACAGCCGGTTTCCGCCAGACTACTTTCCCTGATCCTAGGTCCTGCGGTTTGGACCGCAAACACTCATCAACAGTCATCTTCGCACGACCCGCTTGATCACTGCACGCAGGCTCAGCCCCTGAACGATCAGAGTGAACAGGACGACGGCATAGGTTGCGGCCAAAAGCTCGGATTTCTCGGCAACCTCTGGCAGCGAAAGCGCCAACGCCACCGAGATACCGCCGCGCAAGCCGCCCCAGGTCAGCACCGGAATCGTGCCAGACTCGAATTTGCGAAACAGGCCCAACAACAGGACCGGACCGCTGACGGCAACCAGCCGGGCGACCAGCACCAGTGGCACCGCCAGCGCCATCAGCCAGCCGAAGGCAGGCTCGAACCGCAGCACCAGAACCTCCAGTCCGATCAGCAGGAACAAGACCGAATTCAGCATTTCATCGATCAAGGTCCAGAAGCCGAAAAGGTATCGCTGGGTTTCTTCGCTCAGCGCGTCGCGCGGCCCCCTGCTTCCAACCAGCAACCCCGCGACGACAACCGCCAGCGGACCGCTCACAACCAGTCGGGAGGCGATCGCATATGTGCCCACGACCAGCGCCAGCGAGATCATCACCTCGATCGAGTAGTCGTCGATGGCGCGCATGGCGCGGTAGGCGACATATCCGGTCACGCATCCGAGGGCCGCGCCGCCCAGGGCCTCGACCACGAACATCTTGCCCACTTCAAAGGCGCCGAAACCGTCACCGAGGGCCGCGTGGACAAGGACGGCGAACAACACCACGCCCACACCGTCGTTGAACAGGGTCTCGCCCGTCATCACGATCTTGAGGTCCTCGGGGACCTTTACCTCTTTCAACGTGGCAAGGACGGCGACCGGATCGGTCGGGCTGATCAAGGCCCCGAACACCAATGCCCAAGGTAGTGAGATCGCAACACCCAGCAGGTCGGCTGCCGCCCAGACGACGCATCCAATGATCGCGGTAGACACTACAACACCCAAACTCGCCATTGTGCCAATGGTCAGCGCACGGCTGCGCAGGCTGACCACGTCGACATGCAATGCGCCTGCGAACAAAAGGAAAGCAAGCATGCCCTCTAGAACGGTTTGTTGGAAATGGACTTGGCGCAGGAGGGCTGCCAGACCTTCATAATTGAACAATCCCGGCATCGCAGCCTCGGCTCCGATGACAACCAGCGACGCGCCAAGCCCCATGACAAGCAAGCCGATGGTGTGCGGCAAGAACGACAGCCATAAATTGACCCAACTGAATGAGGCGGTCAGTATCAGCAGGATTGCGACAAGCTCGAATTGCGACATCGCGTTCACCACTGGCAACTGTTGCGCAGGACCACGTGCGCGCGACGGACGGCGTCGACCGTCACAGGGTCAAAGGGACCAACCCCCACATCAGTCGACACCATATTCCACCATTTTCTCCAGACCTGCCGTCAGGAACTCTCCAGCTTCCGGCTGGCCGAGCAAATAGCGGCTCACCAGCCCCTCGTGCTGTTGTCGCGCAAGCGCTTTGGTCTGCTCCCAGGCTTCGGGTTCAGCATCGCCACGGCCGATCCAGAACAGCGCGACCAGCGCGTCCTTCTGTTCGTCGTTCATGCTTTCGATCTCTTGGGTGATCTCGTCCCGGCTCAGATCACCCCCAGTTTCCTGAAGGGTCACGGCCACCTCGTCATCCGAAGCATTGCCGCCAAGGTCAGAAATATCCGTCCCTTCCTTCGCCATCACGGCGTTGAACCGCAACACCAGTTCTTCGATCCGGGTATCATTAAAGGGCAGCGCAGCCATCGGTATCTCCTGTTCAATAGCCTTCAGGATAACACGCGGACCAGACACGGCACTGATATCGATCATGCCGCCCTGCCCGCATTTTCTCTGGCAGCGCTCTCAAAGATGGCTAGCCGGGGCGACAGGCGATGGAAACTGCCAGATAGTGGGCATGGCAGACGCAGCCCCCCAACCTTGCTGATCTGTTTTCTGCCTACTGATCTGGATCAATACATCGGTTGCACCCCTGAATTAAAGTTCAAGGAATGACTGCGGCGTCCGAAATTCCTGTCAGCCAAGTGTATTGGGTTTCGTGATGCACTAGGCGCTCGGGCCAGCCAAAGACCAATGGATCCTGCAATTCCGTTGGTAATCGTCGCGCTGTCCCGCGCGAGGGCAAGTCGCAAAACAAGAGATATCCGAAGGATCAAAGACATGAAGAAAAATAAGAAGCCATCCACGCCGTCAGTATCCTCCGCAGAGACCGATCCTGCCGGAAAGCCTGCGGCGAAGAAACAAGCGCAAGACAGTCCCCCTACGCCCAACGACCTTGACCAAGGGGTCGACAGGCCCGGCTTTGATCTGGGCGGGTCTTCTGGCGATACACATGCCGGCACGGGTCTGGGCCTTGGCAAAGATGCGTTCGACACGCCAAGCAACAGGAGGCTTCCGGGCCGGAGGCTTGACAACGACCTGACGATACCGCGCTGGGGTGGTCCCGAGCCGCACGGCCCAACCGCATCTGACCAGAAGACCACAGGCGCCAAAACACCCTCTACGCCCGAGAAGAAGAAAGTGCGCTGACAGGGCGATGCCCCGATATCCAGCGGTGGCGAACGATCCTCCCCCGGGCGGTACACGCGGCGGTTCGCCGAACAAGGTGCCGCAGCAGGCTGGACCGTCGCTGTCGTCGAACATTATCGCAGCGCGTACCGTTTGCAGCGTCAGCGCGTGACAGAACCGGCCTACAGCGGCCCCGGTACGCCTGAAGCGACCCGGAAAGTTCCCCGAAAGGACAATTCATGCTTTATGTCGATATTCCAACCAACCCCGAAATCCGGGCGCTGATCGAAACCCGCGCTGATGCCTGTGTGTCGATCTATTTGCCGACGACACCCGAGACCCAGAATGTCACTCTCAGCCGTATCTCGTTCGGCAATCTGACGCGAACGGCACTCGAGCAACTCGACGCCGCAGGATTTGACAAGCGCCGCCGCGCGGTTCTGGAGGAACACTTCCTTGCGCTGGATGAGGATAACGATTTCTGGCGGCTTCAGGCCAACGGCCTTGCGGTTCTAGCCACACCAGACAGCTTGCGGACCTTCCGGCTGGCGACAGAGGTCACCAAAACGGTCGAGGTGTCGGATCGTTTCCGCCTCAAGCCGCTGATGCGCGCGATGGCCTTTCCCCAGCATGCATTTGTGCTGGCCTTGTCCGAGAACGATGTCCGCCTGGTCGAGGTCTTCGCCGATCATCCTGCAACAACGCTCAACTTGCCGGCCCTGCCCGACAGCGCCACCGACGCCACCGGTCGCGCATCGATCAACAACCCCGGCATGGGCACTGGACATGGAAACGCCCAAGGTCAAAAGTGGCTGTTGCTCAAGTACCTGCGCAAGGTGGACGCCGCCCTGCGCCCGGTCTTGGCAGGGCGTGAGACGCCGCTCATCCTTGCCGCGACCGAGCCGCTGGGGCCGATCTTCCGCGCGGTCAACAGCTATCCGGGTCTGTTGGCCGAGGGGATATCTGCAAGCCCCGACCGCATGAGCGAAAGCGCGTTGGCGAGTGCCGCGCGGTTGGTTCTGGATGGGCATTACGCCGCCCGGATCGAGACGGCGACGGCGCTCTTTCACGAGCGGGCCGGATCGCATCGCGCGATCAGTGATCTGCAGGCGGTCGCGCGCGCCGCCACCTTCGGTGCGGTGGAGCTACTGCTGGTCGATATCGACGAAGTGGTGCCCGGCACGGTGGGCGAGACTGACGGGACGGTTGCTCTGGCAACGAAGCCGGGTGCGGCCAGCTATGGCGTGATCGACGAGATAACAGGAAGGGCGATCCTCGCGGGTGGCAAGGTTCTGGCTGTGCGCCGGGAAGACATGCCCGACGGCGCGGCAGTGGCGGCGATCCTGCGCTATCCCGTCTGAAGCGGCGGGGCGCATTGGGTCAGAACCTCGTTTTCTGCGTCGGTGGCTGGCTCATCAAGACCAAGGCTAATCTCGATCAGCACCGGATCGCTCATCTTGTCGTACGTAGCTTGGACGTTCGACGCGTCCGTTGTCGGCGTTGGCATGTGGCAAGACCTGCCGCGTCGGCTTAACGCAGGAGCACCAGATTGTCCGAAGGCATTATGTGCGGGCATTGGGTCGCAATCTGGCATTCGGAAACACGAGCGAGGCGGCGCTTTCTCCGCTGAAGATGAATTGACTTTTAAAGGAGCAAACCATTGCCCATTCACCGCATTGATCTGGCCGATGACTCCAGCCTTCTGGACATTTACGCAACCGAGGCGTCGCAAAGCATCCTGCCCAAGTTTCGGATGCCGCAAAGTCGAACCGAACCGCGTGCGGCCTATGCCCTTATCCGGTGGCTTATGCGTTCACGACGGTTCTAGCCCTGATCGGGGGGTATTTCTCGATGATCCTGTCCTGACGACCCGGCTCGGCGTTCGCACCAAGAGAGGGCGCGGATGCATTTATTCCGTAACTTGAAAAAAAGAGGTAACACCATGACCAACGATAAAAACCCAAAATCCGACGACACCGATCACGGCCTTGGTGCCGAAGGCACCATATCTCAGGCAGGTCGTTCAGGTGGACGTTTGCCGCGTGACATCGGCACGCAGGACGAACTGAAGCGGGCCAACGAACGCCCCGCAGGCAAAACCCGCGTCAGGAAATCCGACGAAAAAGGCGGGCAGTCGGAGTGACTGCGAAGCCGTGAGACGTGGTGAATACGACTTGCAATATTCTTGCAAATCCGCTGCCGTTTTCAAGTCTGAAGAGCTTGACCAAGTCTGGCATGTTGACGATTTGCGCCGCGCTTAGGACATCCCCGAACGCGGGCATGCCACATGCCGTGGAATACTCATGCTACGCCAGTCTCGCGCAACGACGGTAAATTATACTCCGAGTCCTGCGGAATCCGATTTTGATGGCTTGACGGCTGGGTTTGAAACGATTCAGCTATGCCTATGATCCGCCCCGGCTTTCTTTCCTCAGCAGACCGCCTCGAGCTTGAGGCTTGCGTGCGTCGCCAGCGCGAGGACCACGGCATTGCCCGCCGGGCAAATGCGATCCTGCTGCTCGACGACGGCAAATCCTGCCAAGAGATTTCGGATTTTCTGTATCTGGACGACGATACCATTCGGGGCTGGCATAAAACCTTTCTGCAAGATGGTTGGGATGCCCTTGCTTTCGACGGCTGGAAAGGCGGTCAGTCCCGTATGACGCGGGC
>NZ_FOMW01000015.1 GCF_900112755.1 Sulfitobacter brevis
CGGGCTTCTTCGGGCAAGCCGCTTGACGGATCCTCTATGATTGCACTCAGGCGCGCTGCATTCGCTGCGCCCTGCGGAACCACTTCTCCAAACTCCGTTAGGTGGCCGCGAAGCGCATTGTTCGCCTGAGTGCGCTGACCGATCAGCAGCTCACGGACCCTGAAGACCATGGCTGCACCCTGCAAATCTTCGCTCTTCACCGGCACAAAGCGCATCGAGGGCCGTACTGCTGCCTCGCAAATCGCTTCAGCATCCGCTGCATCGTTCTTCTGACGCTTGACGAAGGGTTTGACGTAAGCTGGCGGGATCAGACGCACTTCGTGGCCCAACTTGCCAATCTCACGGCCCCAGAAATGCGCGCCGCCGCACGCTTCCATAGCAACCAAGCATCGCGGAAGTTGGCTGAAAAACACCAAAACCTGCGTCCGCCGCAACTTCTTGCGCAAAACCGCGCGGCCTGCGCCGTCAGCTCCATGCACTTGGAATACATTCTTCGCCAAATCGAGTCCGACCGTGATAATATCCGACATGACCGCTCTCCTTTTTGTGGATCATTGCAGACCCACCTTGGCACATCGATGCCGCCGGAGGGCGGTTACATCATCAAAGCCACAGCGCCCCCAAAAACGAAAAAGGCCCCACGCGCACGTAACCGTACGACATGAGGCCTGATTGCCCTGCGGATATTTCCGCATTTGTCCACAATAGACGAAATATTAATGCTGCTGTCGAGTCCTCATTGAATGCGTTCGCATCTAGTTTTTCAGATTTGCACAACTTTCTGACCGATGGGCTATTTCGGCATGGTCTCGCGGCTAAATATTTAGCTCTATCTTGCGCACCCGATCCCGGAGCAGTGTATTGGACACGGTTAACAAGTGCTGTTCCATTGCGGCTGCCGCGGCGCGGCTGTCGCGCCTTGAAACAGCATCGGCCAACGTCTTGTGCTGTTCACCCAGCAAATGCAGCGTCCGAGGCGAATAGCTGTCGCGCCGCTGCGCGGTCCAGGCGGCTTCGCGGCGCACGGAACGGATGGATTCGTAGACCGTCAGGAACAGCGGATTACGTGCGGTTTCCGCGATCTTGTAGTGGAACATATCGTCGGCTGCCTCATAGGCATCCATGTCTGTCAGGTCCAGCGTGGCGCGCATAAGTTGGCCCAACAGATCAACCTCATGCGGTTGGGCACGTTCAGCAGCAAGCGCGGCCAGCGCCGGTTCAACCTCCAGCCTGACTTCCATCACATCGCGCGGCGTGACCTGACGCGCCAGCAGGCGCAGACTGTCGACATTGTTCGCCGGGGGCGGGGCCGCGAAGGTGCCTTTGCCATGACGGCGAAAAATAGTCCCATCCTCTTGGAGCTGACCCAGCGCCAAACGCACCCTTGCCCTGCTGACCCCGAAATGTTCAGCCAGCGCACGTTCTGGCGGCACACGCCCATTGTCGAGCAATGCGCCGTCGCGGATGGCAACACGCAGTGCCTCGGCGAGTGCATCTTCCGGCCGAAGGCGGGGACGGCTATTGTCCATTGGCCGTCAAGGTGCTGAACAGATCTACAAACATTCTAAGCGACGTTAGCATCAGAAAAATGCCAAAGGCAAACCGCAAGGCGCGGCGCGATATACTATGGGCCAACTTTACACCGACATGGGCGAAACTGCTGGTCAAAGGAATGATGATCGCCGCCGCCGCGAGGTTTACATATCCGAGCGAAAACGGTGGCAGTCCCTCGGCCCCCAGACCGGTGAGCGCATAGACGACTGCACCGGGCAGGCCGATGATAAAACCGATAGCGGCAGAGCTGCCGACGGCGCGGCGGATGTCATAGCCCAGAAAGTTCAGCAGCGGCACACCGATGGTCCCGCCGCCAATCCCCATCATCGCCGACAGCGCTCCGGTAACCGTGCCAAGCGCCGCCCAGACCACTTTAGGGAAGCTGCGCACAGCCGGGTCGGTTGCCGGTTTGCGAAAGATCATGTCGATCGCGACCAGCGCGGCGACAACTGCAAAGACACCGACCAAGATCAGCCCCGAGACATAGCCCCCCAGTACTGCGCCGATGATCACGCCCACCAGCAGCGAGGGCGCCCATAGCCGCAGTAGGTCCATATCGATGGCACCCCGTTTGAAGTGGCCATATCCCGAGGACAAAGAGGTAAAAACGATGGTGGCAAGCGATGTGCCCACGGCCACCTGCATGGTGATCGCAGGGTCCATACCCGCCGTAGAAAGCGCCAGATAGAGCGCGGGTACAATAACAATACCGCCCCCCACGCCGAGCAAACCGGCAAGGATACCCCCGACCACACCGGCGCCCACGGCGATGGCAAGAAGAGGGAGCAGAGTGCTGAAATCTATTACCATCAAAGGTCAATTCCGACTGGTTGTGGGATCTGTGGCGCGGGACTGGCTGGGTCGCCCTTCGCGTTCTCGTCTGTGTTCGGCCAGAGAAATCGCGGCATCTATCGGGCCGCGGTCTGTAGTGCCGGAGAAATTTTCATGTGTGGGCATCGCAGCGGCAACATGGAGGTAACGTTCACCCGCTATGTCCAGCAGCCGATCCAACTCGCCCAAGGGGTCGCTATGATCATCGGCCCGCAGATCAAGATAGGCATGATCCTCGCCGCGGTGAATTACCAGCCCTGCCGCCTGCCTGCCACGCTTGTCACCGCCTGCAACCTCGCCGGCGCGCATCGCAGCCAGAAGACGCTGCGCCATCGGTAAATTACCGTACTTGGCGTAAGTGTCGAAGGTGGCGCTCACGACCTCAGGCCCTGCCAGCATATTGCCTGCTACAGAATGCAAACGGCCCATCCGGTGCCCCGCCCAATCGACACAATCGGCTCCGGTATGTGCCGCGAAATTTCCCGCCGCATCCATCATATGGCATTGGCGAATGCCCCGCCCCGCGTCACGTGCTGCAAATTCAGCAATAAGCGTCTGCGCTGTCTCTCCCGCTTCAAGCCTTCGGCGGCCCTCGGTGCCCCAGAGAGGATTCACGAAAGCCTGTGTGGCAACAGCGACGCGCCGCCCGACGTACGGAACCGCCGCGCCACAGGCGAAAAAACGGCTGGCGACGATGATGCCGATTTCACCAGTGTCAGTGTCGCGGGCAATGATCGAATAGGTCATTGTTCAGCGCCCCACAGCATAGGCTTGCATCAATCGGGGCGTCGCGGCGGCCTGCAAGCTGCCATCGGGGTGACGCAGCGCGGCCGTTAAACGCCCCACGGACCATGGCTCGGCCACGGTGACAATATGACCGCGTTTGCGCAGCCCTTCGATTACGTCCTCGCCAAAATTGGGCTCAATCATCATCTCGCCGGGCAAGGCTTCACGCGGGAAAAAGCTGCCTTGAAAATGCATCGAATGGAAAAGCGGCGCGTCCATGCCAGCCTGCAAGTCCAGCCCGTGATGCACGAACCGCAAGAACCAGATCAACTGCCATTGGTCCTGCTGATCGCCGCCGGGTGTTCCGAAGACCAGCCGGGTGCCGTCGGGCTTTTCGGCCAGCGACGGGGTTAGCGTTGTGCGCGGACGGCGGTGGGGGGCCAGTGATGTGGGCAGGCCGCCCTCAAGCCAGAACATCTGGGCACGAGAGTTGAGCGGGAAGCCGAGGCCCGGGATCACCGGACTGCTTTGCAGCCAGCCCCCCGAGGGCGTGGCCGATACCATGTTGCCCCATCGGTCGATCACATCCAGATGCACGGTATCGCCGCGCTTCTCTGTCAGATGGGCCATGGTCGGCTCTTGTGGCGCCGCGTTTTCGGCGCCGAAATCGCAGGTCGCGCGGCGCAGGTAAGCTTCTGCCAAATGTTCTAGACCAGCAATAAAGCCGGGGCGCTGCTCGATCGAAGATCGGTCGGAGATTTCTTTTGCGCGCCCCGCATTGTAGCTGTCTGACAGCAAAATTTCCATCGGGACAATGCTGTGATCGGGATCGCCGTAGTACGCTTCACGATCCGCAAAGGCCAGTTTCATGGCCTCGATGACGGTATGGACAAACTCTTCGCCCATGGGGTCCATCGCGGCGAGGTCAAAATGCTTGAGGATCGCCAGAGACTGCAAGAAAACCGGCCCCTGTGACCAGGCTTCCGTCTTGTGAACCGTCCAGCCGTGGTATCCGTAGCTTAGCGTGCTTTCATAGCTGGCCGACCAGTTTGCCAAATCTTCACACGCCAGTACGGCGCTGTTTTTCTGCTCGGAGACGTCGTGCACGCAAGCATCTTTGAGATAGTCAAAAATGGCATCAGAGATGAAGCCTTCTGACCAGACAGATCGCGCGGCATCAATCTGCGCGACCCGGTCCTGCGCGTTGGCTTCGGCTTCACTCACCAGCCGTTCATAGGTGCCGGCCAGATCGGGATTTTTGAAGTTGGCGTTGGGCTTGGGGGCTATGCCACCGGGGGTCCAAACTGCGGCGGATGACGGCCACTCGGCGGCAAAGTAATCGGCCAGCCCGGCAATTGTATTAGCGACACGCGGCAGTACGGGGTGCCCGTCGCGCGCATAATCAATAGCTGGTTGCAGCACATCGCGCAGGTTCATGGTGCCATGATCACGCAGCAGCAACATCCAGCCGTCAAAGGCGCCAGGCACCACGGTGGCCAGCAATCCGGAACCGGGGATCAACGTCAGCCCTTGTGCCCTGTAGTGCTCGATTGTTGCCGCAATTGGTGCAACGCCCTGTGCGCAGATGACCCTTGTTTCATCCTTTAGAGCACTGTGAAAAATGATCGGAAGATCGCCTGCAGGTCCGTTCAGATGGGGTTCGACGATTTGGAGGACGAACCCTGCGGCCACCGCGGCGTCAAAAGCGTTGCCGCCTTTTTCAAGAATGCCAAACCCGACTGCCGAGGCAATCCAGTGGGTCGACGTCGCGACCCCGAAGGATCCGCGTATTTCCGGGCGGGTGGTGAAGCTGGCCATAACGTATCAGTCTTTCAATGTTCACGTGGATCCAGCGCATCGCGCAGACCGTCGCCCAAAAGGTTAAAGCCCAGCACAACTAAGAAGATGGCGATGCCGGGCCAAAGCGCCATCCAAGGGGCTTGGTTAAGGAAGTTTTTTGCGGTGTTCAGCATCGATCCCCAAGACGGTGCGGGCGGCTGTTGGCCCAATCCGAGGAATGACAGCGACGCCTCTGCAATGATCGCGGTGGCCACGGTGAGCGTTGCCTGCACCAGGACCGGCGGCAGCACGTTGGGGAAAATGTAGCGCCGCAGGATGCGCGGCGTCGATAATCCGATGGCCCGCGCGCTTTCAACATAGTCTTCGGCAGCGACGCCGAGCACCTGACCGCGGGTCAGACGGATGAACACAGGGGTGGCGGAAATACCGATAGCGATCATCGCGTTGGTCAGACTTGGGCCCAGAAAAGCCGCCAGTGCGATAGCAAGGATCAAAAAGGGCGCGGCCAGCAATGCTTCGGTACAGCGCGAGATGATCGCGTCGGTCCAGCCGCCGAAATACCCGGCAACGATGCCAAGCGGCACCCCGAGGCCAAGCGCAATCGCAACCGAGACAACACCGGCCAACAAAGACGCCTGCGCGCCCCAAATGAGCCGCGACAGTACATCGCGTCCTAATTCATCTGTTCCCAGCCAATGCGCAGCGGAGGGAGCCTTGCGCACCGCACCCCAATCGGTTGCAAGCGGATCCGGGATCGGCAGAATTGGTGCTGCAAGCGCAATCAGCACAAAGAATGCCACCAGCACGCCGCCCAACATCGCGCTGCGGTGTTTGCGGAATTTCTTCCAGACGCGGTTTTCGGGGCGGGCTGAAAGTACCGGATCAGTGGCGCTTTCGGCGTCAATAGTCATAGGGGTTGCAGGTTGGGCCATTATTGCTTCCTCAGGCGCGGGTTCAGCAGCACATAGGCAACGTCAGCGAGCAGGTTCATGAAGATAAATCCGACAGCCGTCACCAGCACGATGCCCTGCACGACGGCGTAATCGCGATTAAAAACCGCGTCGACAACCAGCTTGCCAAAACCGGGAATAGTGAAAATCTGCTCGGTCAGGACGGCGCCTGCGATCAATTCACCGAACAGTAACGCTGTCAGTGTAACGATTGGCGTCAAGGCATTGCGAAAGGCGTGTTTCAGGATCACCTGGCGTTCGACCAACCCCTTGGCACGGGCCGTACGCACGTAGTCGGAACTCAACACACTCAGCATGGCAGACCGCGTATGGCGCATCAGCGTTGCGGCCAGTGCCGTGCCCAGCACAAAGGCCGGCATGATCATTACGGTGATGGAGCGGATCGGGTCCTCGCTGAGCGGGACATAGCCCGAGGCCGGCAGCAATTTCCATTTCACCGACACCAGCAGGATCAGCATGATACCAAGCCAGAAATTCGGAATCGACAGGCCCGACAGCGCTACAACATTGGCGATATAATCAATCACCGTGCCCTTTTTGACCGCCGAAAATATTCCGGCAGGGATGCCGATCAACATCGCAAACACCATCGCCATCGTGGCAAGCTGGATGGTCACCGGCAACTTCTGCCCGATAAGCTCCAACACTGGTTGATTGGTGCGCAGCGAGATGCCCAGATCACCCGTAAGCGCCTTGCCGATCCATGTCAGATACTGCACCGGAATTGGATCGTTGAGACGGTACTTCTCGCGCAGGAATTCAAGCACCTGCGGGTCTCGTTCCTCGCCCGCCATCGCCAGCACCGGATCGCCTGGCAGAAGTTTCTGCAGGGTAAACACAAATATCGAAATCAGGATGATCGTAGGGATCGCAATGACCACACGGCGCAAGATAAAGGACAGCATCTGAGAGTGCCTCATATACAAAGAGGAGACACCGCCGGGACGCGCCCGGCGGTGTGCAGGAAAGGGCGTTTAGCCTTCTTCTTTTTTCATACCCTTCAGACGGATCATGCCGTCAGGATAAGGCGTAAAACCGGAGATCGCGGAATCCAGCGCCCAGATCCATGTCTCGTGGTAGATGTAAACGATGGGGGCATCTTCGTTCAGGATCGCGCGGGCGGCGTTATAGCTTTCCTTGCGGACCTGTTGATCGTTGGATGTGCGTGCCGTGTTCAGCAGCGTATCCACCTCCGGGTTCGCGTATTTGGAGTCGTTAATACCGCCATCGCTGGTCATGAACTGGTGGATGTTGCCATCAGGATCAACCCGACCCGACCAGCCGATCTGGCTGGCTGTATAGTCGCCAGCTGTTTGATCCGACAGCAGTGTCGCGAACTCTTTGGACACGAGCGAGATGCGAATTCCGGCCTCGGCCGCCATCGATTGTACCACCTGCATCAACTGCAACGGAATGGTGGTGTTGGGCACCTGAACTTCGAGGTCGATCCCGTCGGGGAAGCCGGCTTCGGCCAACAACGCTTTTGCCTGCTCGACGTCCCGCGCGGGAACGGCGAAGTCTTTGCTGTACCACGGTGAGGTCGGCGGGAAGGGTTGGTTGCCCGCTGCAAAGGCGCCGTTGAATACAACCTGATTGATCGCATCACGGTCGAGCGAAAGGCTCAGCGCCTGGCGCAGTCGATTGTCTTTGCCCCAAGGATTGTCGGCTTTATCGCCGTTGCCCACGTTGAAGGTAATGCCCTGATAGCCAAGCGATACGGCGCTTGCCACCTGAATGCCTGCATCCCCTTCAGCCTGCGCCAGATCCGTTGCTGCCAGACGCTCCAACATGTCGATGTCGCCTGACTGCAAGTTGGCAAGCCGCACTGTGGTGTCGGGAATCGGCAGGTAGGATACGGTGTCAAAGTGGTATTCATCGGCATTGTAGTAGTCAGCGAATTTCTCAAGAACGATGCGGTCTTGCGCGACGCGTTCTTTGAACTTGTACGGACCGGAGCAGACAGGGTTCAAACCAAATTCTACGCCAGCTTCGGTCGCCGCTGTCGGCGATACCATCATGCCTGCGCGGTCAGCGAGTTGCGCCATCAGCGTGGCATCCGCATCGGCGAGATCCAGGCGGATTTCATGGCTGCCCAGCACTTCAACGCCGGTGATGGACGACAGTTCAGACTTGCGGCGGGATTCTTCAAAGTTCTGGCTGCGGTCGATGTTGGCGGCAACAGCTTCGGCGTCAAAAGGGGTGCCGTCATGAAAGACGACATCGTCGCGCAGTTTCATTGTCAGCTGTTTGCCATCCTTTGAGAAGGACCATTCGGTGGCCAGTTGCGGGATAATTTCAAGATCTGGTGTGATGTCGACCAGCTTGTCGCAAAGCGCGGTATAGACGATCCGGCCGACAAATGTGCGTGACTGGTCAGGGTCTAGCACATCAGCATCCGATTGCAGCGCGATACGAAGTTCGGAAGCCTGTGCGCCCAGTGTTGTTGCGCTCAGCAAGGCGGCGGCGAGGGTTAGTTTCATCAGTTTCATAGTGAACTCTCCTGTTGATGGAATTGGTTCTGGTTGGATTTATTATTTTTGGTCTTGGCTGGACCGGGGTTGCGCCCGCTCCTGCATGGCATCTTGGTAGAGGGCAAACCGCGCGTTGGCCCCGGCCGCACGAGGCGGGGGATCCGTACGGCCCAAATCGGGTTCGGCCGCTGCGATATCCTCAAAGAAATGGCAGGCGGCGACGTGGTCTTCGCCACAATCCGTGGGCCTCAGGGCAGGGGCCTGCGTTGCACAAAGCTCCTGCGCATAAGGGCAGCGCGTATGGAACCGACAGCCTGAGGGCGGATTGGCCGGACTGGGCATTTCACCGTGCAGCGCGGTCTGGCTAAGGCGCTGGCCGTAAGCCGCGACCGGAATAGCGGACAACAAAGCGCGGGTGTAGGGATGCCTCGGATGCTGAAATACGGTATCGACAGTGCCTTGCTCGACGATCTGGCCCAGATACATCACCGCTACCCGGTCGCTCATGTGCCGGATCACTGCCAGATCATGCGCGATAATCACCAACGTCAGCCCCAATTCGTCGCGCAGATCGCCCAACAAGTTGATGACTTGCGCCTGTACCGACACATCCAACGCCGACACCGGCTCATCACCGATCACCAGCTTGGGCGCAGAGGCAAGCGCGCGGGCGATGCCGATACGTTGGCGCTGGCCGCCTGAAAATTCATGCGGATAGCGTTCGGCGTGCTCGGGGCGCAGGCCGACCTTATCCAATAGCCCCGCCACCTTGGCCCGCCGCTCTGTCGCCGTCATCTCGGGAAAATGGGTTTCCAGCGGCTCACCGATCAGCTTGCCGACACTCATGCGCGGGTTAAGCGATGAGAAGGGATCTTGAAAGATAAACTGCATATCGCGGCGCAAAGCGGTCAGTTCGCGGCCTTTGAGGCTGCGCACGTCAATGCCGTCAAAGGTAACTTCGCCTTCGGTGGGCGACAACAACCGCATCAGCAACCGCGCCAGCGTAGACTTGCCGCAGCCGGATTCCCCGACAATGGCAAAAGTCTCACCGCGCCGGACATCAAAAGAGACGTCATCGACAGCACGGATCACGCCCGCAGTACCCATCATCCCGCCTCCGGTTTTGAAGTGCTTTTTCAGCCCACGGGCCTGCAGAATGCTGTCCGTCATAGGCTGTCCTTCAGCTTGATCTCAAGCGGCGCGAAATGGCAGGCAACTTGGTGTCCCCCGGCCATTTCAACCAGCGGCGGTTCGGTTGCGCAGATGGGTTGCGCAAAGGGGCATCGCGTCGCAAAGCGGCAGCCTGTCGGCATGTTCTGCGCTGTCGGCACCATGCCCGGCACAGTTGAAAGCCGCCCTCTTACACCGGTGAGTTGTGGAATGGAGGACATTAGCCCGATGGTATAGGGGTGCTGCGGATCATTAAAAATCCGCTCTGCCGGACCTGTTTCCACAATCGTACCCGCATACATCACCGCGACTGTGTCAGCAATTTCCGCAACTACTCCCAAGTCATGGGTGATCATGATCGTGCCCATGTTGGTTTCCGCCTGCAGGTCGCGGATCAGTTCCAGAATTTGCGCCTGAATAGTGACATCCAATGCAGTCGTCGGCTCATCTGCAATCAAAAGCGCAGGATCGTTGACCAAGGCCATCGCAATCATCACACGCTGGCGCATGCCGCCCGACAGCTGGTGAGGATAGTCGCGCATGCGCTTTTCCGGAGCGGGGATGCCGACACGGCGCAGCATGGCCACCGCGCGGTCTTCGGCGTCACCATCCGTGGCGTTGCTGTGCGCCTTTATCGCTTCCACGATCTGATCGCCAATGCGAAAGACCGGGTTCAGCGAAGACATCGGCTCCTGAAAAATCATCGTCATACGGCTGCCGCGTATTTTGCGCATGGCCTTGGGATCGGCAAGATTGAGGGTTTTTCCCTCAAACACCATTAGGCCGGAGTTGATTTCAGCCGCTCCGGCGGGGAGCAATCCCATCATGGCAAGCGAGGTCACGCTTTTACCACATCCGCTCTCCCCGACGATACACAGGGTTTTGCCCGCGCTAACCGAAAAACTGACGTGGTTGATCTGGTCGCTCGGCGCACCGCGAAACCGCAGACTAAAGTCTTTTACGACCAGCAAATCCGGCGATGTGATGGTGTCGTCCAGAGACAAAGCTCATCCCCTTTAAGCCAATACTGAAACCAATATAGAATTGGTTTAGTATTGGTTGCATATATTCTGATGTCAACCAGCTGTTTGAGATTTGCGGGAAAGGTTTGGGGGGCGAGATGGAACTTGCTTAAATCACGGCCCAATCTTCGCTCCAATCAAACTAAAGGGCCCCTCTAGGTTCAAACACCAGCCGCACAAATGTTCCCCGCCCAGTCGTTTGCTGAGCGAGCTGCGTATCCGCTATCCATATCGACGAGGCGAAAGGCCAGCGCGGCGATCTGCATCCCCGAGACTACCCCTGCCTCGCGGGCATTCAGCCGTGCGGTATAGCGGGCTTCAGCGGGGATCACCGTGCGGGTGGTGATGTCACCGTAGGTTCCTAAATCCTCCATCAGCGCGGCGCGGACCAGGGGTTCAAGGATCAGGTCGGGCAGGGGGGGGCTTGTGTCATGTCGTCTCCATTTGCGGGGTGGTGGGCATTGCCTGCGCCTCGGCCAAGGTCTGGAAAGAGCGGCTGCCAATTGCGCTGCAAGTTTCGGGATAGTCCGACCGGAAATGGGCGCCACGACTTTCGCATCGGTTCAGCGCCCCAGTGGCGATCAGCGTGGCCGTGGCGGTCATGTTCAGCAGGGCGGTGCAAGTGGGCTGGGCCACTTCGATCTCCGCAATGTCGTCAAGGGTTCGCTGCAAACCTGGCGCGTCGCGGATCACCCCTGCACCATCGGTCATACTTTGCCGCAACCGCGCCACGAGGGTGGGGTCGGGCACCTCGGCAGCGTCCAGATTGGGCAGGGTGTTCGTAGGCGCGTCTGTGGGGCTGGCACCGAGTGCTGCGTCTATCGCGACCGCGCAGCGTTGCCCGTAGACCAAAGCCTCCAACAGCCCGTTCGAGGCCAGCCGGTTCGCCCCGTGCAATCCGGTCGATGCCGCCTCGCCACAGGCCCAAAGACCAGGCAGGGAGGTTTGGCCGGTATGGTCGGTCGCGATGCCCCCCATGTGATAATGCGCAGCGGCGGCAACAGGGATCGGATCGGTCAGCGGGTCCAGTCCTATTTTTAAGCAGGCTGCCGCGACCGCAGTAAAATCGCGCAGCACACTAGTGCCAAGCGCCTGCCGTGTATCCAGCGCCGGAGCAAGGCCCGCCTGCGTCTGGGCAAAAACGCCGCGGGCCACGATGTCAACGCCGGACTAAAATTGCACCAGTCGCCGGAGCAAAAGTGCGCCACTTTTCTGGATTTTGCCGGACCAATATTGCGCCACCTTGTTGAGTTTAGGTTTGTCCATAGCCCCGCACGGCGAAGTGCCCCCACAGAGCGACGAAGCTGTGCGGGGCTTTGGTCAAACCGGTAGCGTGGATTGTAGTTTAAGCTCTTCCCGATTGACGGCTGTGTTTCAGGCGGTAGCTCTCTGCGTTCATTTCGAGGATGTGGACGTGGTGGGTCAATCGGTCGAGAAGCGCGCCTGTGAGGCGCTCAGACCCGAAGGTGCTGGTCCATTCATCGAACGGCAGGTTGGACGTCACGATGGTTGATCCGCGCTCGTAGCGCTGCGAGAAGACCTTAAACAGCAGTTCAGCGCCGGTTGGTGATAGCGGCACATATCCCAATTCATCGATGATCAGCAGGCTGTATTTGCTTAGTTGCTTCTGCAGACGCAGCAGGCGCTTTTCATCTCGTGCTTCGAGGAGTTCATGCACGAGAGCGGATGCGGTGATAAAGCCGACGGCCAAGCCCTTCTGGCAGGCCGCCAGTCCAAGGCCGAGGGCGACATGCGACTTGCCGGTGCCGCTGTTTACCACGGCGTCATGTCAAAGACATGCCTTTGGCATGATGATGTTCTCGTTGCGGGTAATATAATCACAGCGTGCCAGCTCCATCACCAGCATCTTGTTCAACGAGGGCATGGCCTTGAAGTCGAAGCTGTCGAGGCTTTTGGTGGAGGGGAACTTCGCAGCCTTGATCCGGCGTTCCACCATGCGCCGTTCCCGGTCGATGAGCTCCAGTTCCACTCTCAGGCATGTAAACATGCCCTGCCGTGCAGCGGGCAAGGCGCAATAGATAGCGGGAATGATCGATGCCTTCTGTCGCGCTTTGTTTGGCAACTTTGTCATACTCACGCAGGAACGTCGGCAGGCGCAGGGCTTTTAGGTGATGGGCCAGTAACAGCTGGGGCGTGTCGGTCATAACCCGCCTCCTGACAGAAGCGCCATGTAATCGCTTGGCGATGTGACGGCGACATAGGCTCTCGGCAGGTAGGGATAGACCGTCAAATCCAGCCGGGGCGGTCTGCGTTCGATCCGGCACAGCACCAAATGCTTCACGGC
Organism: Sulfitobacter brevis; assembly: GCF_900112755.1. Lineage (GTDB taxonomy): Bacteria > Pseudomonadota > Alphaproteobacteria > Rhodobacterales > Rhodobacteraceae > Sulfitobacter > Sulfitobacter brevis. The sequence goes on from NZ_FOMW01000015.1 coordinate 12,851, forward strand.
GTCAAAGCCAATCGTGCCGCGATCAAGGGCGCTTTGTATTCCGGCCTCAACATCCGCGATCTGGAATGTCTCCAGCAGCCGCAGAACCTGAACGAACTCGCGTTTGCCCTTTTTACCCATCCGGGCTTCCATAAGCCGACGCAGGATGATGTAGGCTTCAGGTAATTCCCAATCGGCCAGTGGGGCTGCCTGATCAAGCGCATTGGTCTTCTGTTCGATCAGCGCCAGATAATGAAGCGGGTCATAGATGTAATCCTCCTTCTCCCAAGAGCGAGGATGCCGGGCGATGACGTCAGCGCCGCAGGCAATCATCACCTCATGCACGTCATGTCGGAGACATGCTTCCTGCATGATGCCCGCACCAGAACTTCTTGGTGACCGAAAGCTGTTGGAACAGAATAATCGTTGCCGCGATAGCGCACGAGGGACAATGAACTGACCCGAACCGATTGCTTGTCGCAGGCGTCATAAGGAACAGCTGGCAGGGGTTGAAGCCGGCCCGCATCGGCCTCAAAGCGTTCGCCAATCGTGCCCTTGTGACCACGTAGCTTATCGCCCATTCGCTTGCGGCATTGGTCGGCCAGATGGACATTGAGATCTTCAAAGCTGGCAAACTGCGGCTTGGGCACCATGAAGTTGCGGCGAGTGTATCCCACCATCCCTTCGACTTTGCCTTTATCATTCCCTTTTCCAGGGCGGCCAAAGCGATCCTCAAACAGATAATGCGACACCAGCTCCGAGAATACGCGGGTGCGTTTGCGCTGGCCGTTCCCCAGAATGCGGGCCACGGCAATCCGGATGTTGTCGTAAAGGATCGACACAGGCACCCCGCCGAAGAACGCGAACGCCGCAACATGTGCATCACAGAATGCTTCCGTCGTCTCGGCAGGATAGGCTTTCAAAAAACACGCATCCGAATGCGGCAAGTTCATCACCGAAAAGTGGATCTTGCGCTCGACACCACCAATCACGGCAAGCGCCTCACCAAAGTCCGCCTGCGCATGACCCGGAGGATGCGACAAGGGCACAAACATCTCCCGCTGGCGCTGGCGAGCCGCAAAGATGTAGTCCTTCACGATCGTGATGCCGCCGGTAAAATCATACTCATTGCGAAGCCGCTCAAAAACCCGCTTCGATGTATGCCGCTGCGTCTTTGGAACCAGCCGGTCTGCCTCAAGGATCTGATCGATAATCCCGATAAAGTCATCCAGCTTCGGCCGCCTGATCTCTTTGTCACGCCGGTAACCTGGCGGGATCGAAGACATCAGCATCTTCTCAACAGTGCGACGATTGATCCCGAAAAGACGGGCCGCTTCGCGGCGGCTCATACCATCGACAAGAACAGCGTGACGAACGCGCCCATACAAATCCACGTGCTTCAATCCCGCCCCCCGCCAAAACGAAGAGCTTAACAGGACAGGCCATTCAGCCAATCTGCGACAAGACGATCTTGCCGCTCACCTGGTGCAGTATTCCACCGGCGTTCTCAAATTCGTGCGCGAGATGCGTTGGTTTTGGATGGGACCCCGAGAAAATTAGGATTAACACGGTCTGTCCGACCTCTATCCGCACATCCTTGACTGATGCCACCTTCGAAAACCCAGAGCGGGCCAAATGGATTACTGACAAAATCAAGTTGGGCCGCGTTGGCGAAGTTGAAGATATCATGGGAGCTGTCGCATATCTGGCATCAAACGCCTCTGCGATGGTGACAAGCACATCACTGCTGATTAATGGCGGGTGGACAGCAGATCAGGGCGTTTGGTCCCCGGGGGGTTTTCTATCGAACGCGGATTGCACGGTGCTCGATACGGGTCAGGGAACAGGTTTTAACTGTTCTTCGAAAAAGGCCAATGCGGCCGCGCTGTCCCAATCCGCAGGGCCCGGCTTGCGACCTACTTCTCGCCCTTGAGGATCCAACAACAAAGTAGTCGGCATTGCAAAGACACCGAGGGTGCGCATCGCAGCACCGGTTTCGTCAATGTAAATTCCGGATTCGTCCAAGTTGAGCTCTTGGTAGAGTGCCTTCACGTTCAAAAGCTTACCGGAATCCGTTGATAACGCGAAAACTTGGAACTTGTCTCCTCCTAGCGCTTGTTGCAATCCTTGCAGGTCAGGCAACTCCTTGCGGCAAGGCGGGCACCAAGTCGCCCAGACATTCAGCAGAACGTATTTTCCTGTGAAGTCCTTAAGTGAAAGCAGGTTGCCGTCTGCATCCTCAAATGCAATCTCTGGCACCTTTTTTGGTGTAGCATGCATCGCAAAGCGAAAATCAGTGGCGTCAGCATGCGCGGCTCCAGAAATCGCTGAAAATGAAATTGTCACCAAGACGATCGTTCGTAGGAACTGCTTCAATTTAAGCCCTTCAACTGCACTAAAACCGTTCTGACCGTGGTTCCGCCTTCGGGATGAGTTGGCGGCCTGCTCGAAGGTTCTGCCCACGCGACGACGGCACCCTGACCAACCCTCGCCATGCGCGGAAATCCGACAGTTCGCCCGCGCGGGTTGGCGGCCAAGACCTGCGGATGCTTGCATCCTGCCTTCGGGTCAACGAGACAGATTTGAAGTGTTTCGCCCTTTGGCGTCTGCTCCACCCAAGTGACAAGTGACGTCCCATCCGGTTGTTGAAGTGCATCAACCCTGCCGGAGGGCGCCGAGCCGCTAATTTCGAATGCCGTGCCAAATGTGTGGCCATCGTCGCTAGAAAAAGCAACTTTGACCTTTGGAATGTCATGAGCCGCCGTGAACCATGCCACTACGACCTGTCCATCCGCCGCATCAATCGCCGGACCGTTTACGGGGCATCCTTCTATTTGCCACCCGTCAAAGCTCACAGTTTTTGGGGTCGACCAGCCTACAGGCCCAGAACGCACAATCGAGATATCCCGTATCTCGTCGATTGAGCGGTCTCGATAGACAGCGAGTATGTCATTGTTGTTGGCGACAACAGCTGACGTCTGGCAACAGGTACAAGTGCGCATATCCAGCAAGGTTTCCTCGCTAACGTCACCGCCCGATGTGATCCTGCGGGCGCGCAATTGCATCGCATTTTCCGCAACCTCTTGAGGCCCATACGCGTCATAGTAGCGACCGTCTAACCAGATAGCCGTAAATGCATCGACATCCGTCGGCAATAGGGTGACAAATCCATGTTCGCGTTGGGATCTATCGTCGTGGAGGATAAAGGGCTCCGACCATGTCCGGCCATAGTCCTTTGATAGCGCAATTTTAGTATCATACTGATAGTATGCTTCACCGTTGATCTGGAGCCAGTGGGCGACCAACGTGCCATCAGACAAGGCAATGGCCGACGGGAAATCGGCCCAATTAACAAAGAGGTCATTTCCCGCGACGACCGTCTGGGCGGCGCCCCATTCTGTCCCGTCCGATATGGCGACTTTTACGGCAAAATCCTGGCCCAGTGGTTCCGTCCAAGTCAAAAGCGCCCGTCCGTCTGCCATTGTAGCAAGAGAAGGCTCACGGGCACCGTCGACAGCGGGCACTGCAATTTCAGAAACCGAGAACAATGGACCATTCTCTGCCAGAGCGTTTGATACAGAAAGGGTCGAAGTCGCGATGCCGCAGATCAAGGTGGTAAGAACTTCGGATAAGAAATTAATAGTTTTTACCACCGCATTTACAGACCTGTAGGCTATTTTGACAATCACTAAAACGCTTTGACTTGGTGAAGAGCCTAACCACACTTAACTAGAATAGATACTTGAGACTAAGTCACGGCCTTCACACTTTTGTGCGGCCGTGTTGCACAGATCAACTGCAACTCAGAGCGCGCCCTACCCGAGACGGAATTCAGGCGGTACGTTCAAAATTTGGATGGCCAAGTCCGGTCATCCGGTTGAGCACCCGGACGCCAATCTTGGCTTCTGTTTTCTGACTTCCGAAGTTGCGCGCCTTGATTTTGGGCCCAATGACGGCTTTCCAGCGGCCCATGAGGGTTTCGCCCCGGCTGCGTTGATTGTAACCAGTGGCTTTCTGCCAGGCCATCCGCCCGTGGATTGCGATGTCGGCGATATGGCAGTCTCGTGCCGTCGGATTGTGGGCCGCATTAGCGCTCAGGATTGCGTTTTTGGGAGGTGGGATCGTCACCTCGATCATCGGTCCGAACCGAGCGGCAAGCAAATCAGATGTTGGTTCTCCGTCGTAAGCGCCATCTGCCAGAAACAGATCAACCGGACCGTCGACTTGATCCAAGAGGTCTGGTAGTGCCGTTGGATCGCCGACGTCGTCCGTGGTCAGATCAGAGCAGACGATCTCGCCGCTGACAAGATCAAGGCCAAGGTGCAGCTTGCGCCAAGAGCGCCGTTTGCGCTTGGTTTTATGCTTTTTCTCCAGCCATTCCCCCTCGCCGAATACTTTCAACCCGGTACTGTCCACGACCAGATGCACCGGGATGGCGCTCTGGGGCACAGCTTTGGGAGGCAAACGCAGTCCATTGCCCCTGCGCGAGATGGTCGTGAAATGCGGCACCATGATCTCAACACCCAGCAGCTTGGCAATAGAGCGCATCAAGCCTTGGGTTTGACGCAGCGCCTGCTTGAAGACCAGGCCCAGCGTCAGGCAAAGCTCAATCGCCAGATCAGAGTAATGCGGCTGACCACCACGCGTTGTTCGGCGTGGTGCCGACCACAAGGCAAGCGCGTCTTCGCTGATCCAAACTGTCAGATCACCGCGCTGCCGCAGGCTTTCGTTGTATTCAGGCCAGTTGGTCACCCGATACTTTTGCTTCGGGATCTTGTCACGACGAGCGGCATTGAATTTGTGCGGCATCTACAACATCCTGAAGGGTACTGACCGCATCGATATCAGCGGTGGGACGATCCCTGCAACAAAGCCGGCTGGACCCCATTAAAAATGGGGGGATTACCCGTCCACCGCGCGCCAAAGCCAGAATTTCTCGCCTCTAATCGCGAACACGACTTCGTCCAAGTGCCATTTGTCGTTGGGTGTTTTGCGGTTCCGGCGAAGACACCCGGCGAAATGGTGCCCGAACCGGTTGACCCACAAGCGGATCGCTTCCCGGCTGACAATCACGCCGCGTTCGGCGAGAAGGTCTTCGGCATCTGCGGTGCTCAGAGCAAACCGATAGTAGGCCCACACGGCATATGCGATCACGGAACGCGGGTAACGGAAGCCTTTGAGGCGCGGGAGAGAGACTGGCATTTTCATTTCTGCCTGCTACCCTCAACCGCACACGCCAGCAACTTGGCAATGCCCTTGGGTTTGGTCATGCGCTCGCGTACAGGCTTTTCAGATGTCCCGCAACTTGACGATGCCCCGTGCACCAGTCTGTGGGGTTCACTCTAAATCCGCCTCACATCCGCTCGATGCCAACCAACTTTGACCTGTATCGAGGAGCCGACAAGAGTGGAGGTACGCTCAGTGGCTGTTGGTCCGACCTAAGTCTTTACGGAGAGCGAGGGCGTGGGCGCAAGCTTGAGCAGCGACCACCTCCCCTTCAGTGAAACTTGGAGCTTTGCGCAAGTAGTTTATCGTTCCGAGGATCTGCCCATCTGTGACCACGGGTATGTTCAGTACGGCTTCAAGCCCTAGCCCGAGAATGGTCTCATAATCCGAAAACGCCCACGCGATATCAGCCGGACCAAAGCCGATGTTAACTTCCTTGCGCGTCAGAACCTTTTCGCCCCAAGGCGTGTCTCGTTTAGGTTTTCGACCGCTCACAGGATAGATGTCTGACATGGTTGAATAGAGCCGCTCTACCTCCATCTCGGCAGGGTGAAACCTCATCGCAGTAAAAAGCCCGTTCGGCACTGTAGCAGAACATAGCGCGTAGGCCGCATTGAGCGGCGTGGCGGGATCGGCGATGCGCTCGAGGTCATTCTTCATCGGGTTGGAAGCCTTCTAGGCTTGGGTTTGGTCCGGTTGCAGCTGTGCCAGCACGCCGGCTATCTGCGACCGCCATCACGCCGCCTTTTGGATCGCGCAGGGCTAGGCAGATCCCGCCAGCCATCCAAGTTTCTTCTGGCCAAGCTTCAACATCGTGACCGCGGCTGACAAGGTCCGCAACCTGTGCATCGGGAAGGTCCGCTTCGCAAAGTATCTTGTTGGGATGCACGTCGTGCGGGGCAAAGCTGCCGGGAAAAGCAAAGGTGGCCACGCGCGGCGCACGCACTGCCTCGGCGGGTGACATCCCCAGATCGAGGATGTTGAGCAGCACTTGGATCATCGCCTGTATCTGCACATCGCCGCCGGGAGTACCCATGGCAAGCCAGGGCTTTCCGTCTTTTAAGGCGAGAATCGGATTTGGCGTTAATCGGGGCCGTTTGCCCGGAGCTAGAGCGTTGAGGTGCCCCGGAATCGAACGGGACTGGGACCCTCGGGAGGACACCGACAAACCTGTGCCGGGGATCACCTGCGTGTCGTAGCTCGGATCGCTTGGCGTGGCTGAAAAGATATTTCCTGCGCCGTCGATCACACTGACATGTGACGTGTCGGCGCAACCTATGTGAAAAACAGAAGGTTCGCCGCTAGACGGGTTGAGCAGCCCCGGTGCGGGGAGCGGGTCAGAGCTGTCATGAATGGTTGAAAGCCGTTCTGCTATGAACTCAGAGGCGACAAGCATCAGTGGCGAAACATCCATGTGGTCGGGATCGGTGACATAGGCCTCGCGGTCCGCAAAGACGCGCTTCAGGACTTCGATGAGAAAGTGCAGGTTCAGCGCACCGTCGCGGGTTGCAGCCTCGGGGCCAGCCGCCTCAACCATCGCCAGCGCCTCGGCCATCGAAATACCCTGACACCAAGCGCCGCAGCAATGCACCTCCGTGCCGCGGAAATGGATGGGGATCGTCGCCTCTTCACGGACTTGGTAGCCGGCCAAATCGGCCGCGGTCAGAAGGCCGCCGTTCAAGGCATGAAATTGTACAATCTTCTCTGCGATCGGGCCTTCATAGAATGCGGCCCGGGCCGCCGCGAGGCCGGCGCCCCGATCCGTTGGACAGGTCGCTTCCGCCGCAATCATCTGTTCCAATGTCCATGCCAGATCGCGCTGAATGAAGCGCTCGCCGACAGCCGGAGGGCGTCCTGCGGGCAGAAATATTTCGGCAGTAGAAGCAAAACGTGCGTATTTATTCTGACGCGAGGCGACAAAATTGGCAAACAGCGGGTACACTTCGAACCCATCCTTAGCGGCCTCCAGCGCCTCCAGTGCTATGTCGGCAAACCGCAGTGTTCCCTTTTCAGAAAGAGCGCGGATCCAACTGGCAGGTGCCGCCGGGATCACCGTGCGAAGGAGACCCTCTGGCACATGGTTGCCGTGTTCGCGGTGCATCTCTTCGACGTTGGCGGCGGCCGGCCAACCGCCAACACCGTCCTGGCTGGTGACCCGGCCACTGGCGGCATCGTACATCACGATAGGTGCCACGCCCGCAATCGATACGAGATCGGGCTGAACGACACCAAGTGTTAATCCAGCCGCGACGCCTGCGTCTACCGCATTTCCGCCCATACGCAGAATACGCTCTGCAGCGCGGGTCGCGGTCGGGTGTCCGGTTGCAACAGCCCAAGTCTCAGTCATTCCGTGCAACCTCTCTTCAAGCGTCTGATTTCTGCTAGGTTACGTTATTAACTACGGAGTTGACAAGTTTGTTTTTTAATTACTACCGTTGCTCATGAGCGATGAAACCGCAAAACTTTCCCTCGCCCCGCTCGCGGTACAATGGGAGGCCGCCGCCGATACGGGCGTTAAATACATCCGTCTAGCTAAGGCATTCGCGGCATGTATTCATTCAGGCGCGTTTATGCCCGGGGGCCATCTGCCCAAAGAGACCGAGATATGTGCGGCGCTGCCTGTTGGACTGTCGACTGTGCAAAAGGCCTTGGGCAAATTGGTCGATGAAGGGCTGATTGTCCGCCGCCGCAAGCTCGGGAGCTTCATTGCAGACCGAAACCATCAGGTGCCAGAGGTCCACGTCTACCGTTTCCGTGACCCCGCCACCGGAGCGGAAATGATGCCTTTTACCCGCGTCGTCAGGGTACAACGTGTGCTTGCAGCCGAATACGGCGCACTGCTCACCGAGTTCGAGGCGGAAGAGGTTATGCGTATCGACCGTCTCGTCTGGGTTGTCGGTGCATCCCCCGCCTACAGCTCGTTTTACATGCGATGCGAACATCACGTGGCAGAAGGCGGCGCGAGTGCCGATACCTTCCATGGCGCGTCGTATCACAGGCTCCTTTGGGAGAGCTTCGGCATGCGCACAGCGACAGTGCGGCACAGCGCGAGCGCAGATCTTTTGTCGCGACACGCCTGCGAACAGCTCGACCTTGCGGCGCCGCATGTGGGCATGATCTGGGATGCAAAAGAATTCGACCGCGATGGTCAGTTGCTGATCATTCAGCGGTTCGAACTGCCACGGGGCCATCGCCCCATGGAGCTGGTTGAGGGCAAACATGGGACCTGATTCCGGCAAAATAATCAAATGCAACAGTGGAGAATGATATGAAAAGTATAATTATGGTCGGCGCGTCTTTAGCGATATTTGCCAGCCCTGCGTTCGCAGAATGGAAGCCCGACGGCCCCATTCGATTGTGGATCGGCTATGGGGCAGGGGGCGGCACTGACGTTCAAGGCCGGACACTCGCGAAAGAGATCGAAGCGCTGCGTGGCTGGAAGGTCATTCCAGAAAATAAAGCGGGTGACGACGGCACAGTGATGTCGGCACAGCTAAAGTCCGAAGCCCCAGACGGACAAACGCTCGGCTTTGCCATCACGACGACCTACGATTTTGCACCAATGAATAGTGACAACCTCGCTCCCGAGGACTTCACCTATATCACGACCACCGCAGGCTCTCAGATGGCGGTGCTGGCAAGAGCCGACAGTGGCTGGAATACGCTCGAAGACCTTCAGGCGGCCGCGAACGGCGGTGAGCAGATTGTCTGGGCCAACTGGGGAACGCAGGTCGAGGCGGGGGCCGAGTTGGTGGCGCGCGGTCTTGGCATCAGTGTGAACCATCTGCGAACGGAAGGTGGTAAGGGTGCGCTAAACGCCCTCGTTTCGATGGATGCGAATGTAGGCTGGGGCGGCGGTGTGCAAAAACCGTTGGTCGAGGCCGGCGTCTTGAAAATCCTCGCATCGGCCGAGACCGGCCCTGTGGCTCTCGATCCCGAAAAGCCGACCCTGAAAGACATAGGGGTCGACCTGAATCTTGGGTATCAGTATATCATTACCGCCCCCGCAGGTATGCCAGAGGAGATCCGCGAAGAGATCGCTTCGGTGGTCGCCGAGATACTCGCCAATCCGGAAAGTGAAACCCGTCAGTTTATCGAGAAACAGTACCCGCCGGCACCGATCGTGACGCAAGGCGAGGCTCTGCGCACTCAGATATTGTCCACTTATGATGCCAATATCGAGATGATGAAAGTTTTCGATAAATGAGTGATGCTCCCGAGGAAATCACCAGCAGTTCGCACCAAAATGGCCGTTGGAATTTGTGGGTAGGCTTCGGCACACTCGCGTTTGCAGCGCTGTGCCTGCTGGTCTGGTTTCCTCGGGACATTGGCAGTGGATTTATGCAGCAAAACCTCACCGGGCGCACAGTGCCCGGTGACAGCTTCTTCCCGATACTCCTCGTCGCATTGATGGTACCGCTCGCGGCGCTGTTAATCCTCAGCCAGCTTCGCGCAAAGCGCGGAACAGGTGGAGAACTGGTCGGGCATATCAGTCTTGAAAATCTCGCTTTTCTCGGGCGATGCTTAATCCTTACGGGCGCCAGCCTGCTGGTAATGAACATAGTGGGGCCATCTTTAATCTGGCTGACCAACATGACCGGACTAACCACATTGAGTGGCTACCGCGCTGCTTCGGCGAGCTTTCCCTTTGACGTCTCCGGCTATTTTTTCGGCGCCACGCTTTTGACATGCGGCCTCATCCGAATAACCCGCCACAGGCTGCGCCCATCTGATCTATTGATCGGAGCGGCCACTGCTGCGGTACTCATTCTGATTTTCGATGGCTTGCTTAACAATATTCAGCTGCCCCCGAACGCTGACCTTTAGGAACCTTCCATGGATCTTCTTCTGCAATACATTGGGCTCGGCGTCAGCTCTGTCTTCTACGGTGCTCAGGGTGTGTTGCAGCTGATGCCTGTGTTGATGGTGTTGATCGGCGTATTGGTTGGCATACTCATTGGCGCAGTTCCCGGCATGTCCGGTCCTTTTGCGATGGCGATTGCACTGCCGATCCTCGTCTCGATTTTTGGTTACGGCAATGATGCCCTGTATCCGGTCCTCGGCTGTCTGCTTGGCATCATGAAGGGCGCGACTGTTGGCGGGGCCGTACCTGCCATTCTTTTCAAAACGCCCGGAACGCCCGATGCATTTCTGACTACGCTTGACGGGTATCCAATGGCGCGCAAGGGGCAGGGGCGCAAAGCAATCCAGACCGCGCATTTTGCCTCGGTTATGGGAGACAACTTTTCAGATATTGTGCTGTTCATCGCAGCCCCGACAATCGCCGTCGCTGTCGAGCGGATTCTTGGTCTCCCTGAAAAATCAGCACTGATCATCTTGTCGCTTTGCTTCATGGCGGCCGTGGTCGGAAAGGCCCCGTTAAAGGGTCTCCTGGGCGGATTGCTGGGTATGTTTGTGTCGCTGATTGGTTCAACGATGTCAGGCAACGGGCCCCGACTGACCTTTGGCCTTCCTGAGTTGGGTAACGGCTTGCCTTTGACATCTGCTGTGCTCGGCGTGTTGGTGATTTCCGAAGTGCTGATGTCTATTGAGGAGATGCACGCGGCCCCAAGCTCTGAGGATACAACCCGTGAAGCACCTGAGATGGGTCCGCCGCTTTCATGGGCCGAACGTGCGCGCATGCTACCCGGTATTCTACGGGCCGCCGCGATTGGCACCGCCATTGGGGCGCTGCCCGGGATCGGCACGACGACCGCCGCCACGCTCAGCTATGACACCGCCAAGCGCCGCTCGGCCACACCCGAAGCCTTTGGGCGCGGCACGCCTGAAGGCGTGGTTGCAACAGAAGCTGCGAACTCGGCTGTCTCTGGGGCCAACCTGATCCCGGTGATGAGCCTCGGCATCCCCGGCAATTTTGCGGCAGTGTTCATCATTCTTGCGGTCGAAACCATCGGGGACTTCTCCTTTGGGCCTCAGGTGTTCCAATTTACGCCCATCAAAGAGATCGAGGGTTTTGGCACCATTCTTAATGCTAACCTCGTGCTGGCCTTCGGTATCTTTACGATGATGGTGGTCGCCAACTTTTTTAACTGGACGTTGGGCGGACTTCTGATGGGCTTTCTCGGTCACCTTGTTCGCATCCCCAAGGCAGTCATCTTGCCGGTTATCATGACTGTTTCGCTGACGGCGGCCTATGTGCAGGACGGCGGTTACTTGGGGCTGTTGACTGCGGGTGTCTTCGCAATGATCGGATACGGGCTGCGGCGATTGGAGATTTCGATCCTGCCTTTCGTCATCGGGTTCTTATTAGCCCCCACTTTGGAAGGTCTGGTGCGCGGCGCATTCACTGCGTCCGGTGGTGATGCATTCTTCCTGCTGAAGTCTCCTATCGCGATCGCGATGCTTTTGATGTCGCTGCTGCTCTTGGCTCGGATGTTCAGGCAGTCACGATGAAGGGCTCATTCTGCTTTGTCAGCACCCGACACCGCTTTCGACTCTAAACAGTTGACAGCGCAGCCCATCGTAATCGTTGTAAAAACTGAGAATGCAGCGATCTGCTTCCATTGATGGACCAGCGTCGCCCCCTTCGGGCTGCAATCAGGGGTAGGCTGCTTTTCTTTCGACAACGTTTCTCTCCACCGTGGTGCAGATCAGAAGATAGTAAATCGGTGCATATGTCAGGGGCCAGTCTCTGGGGTCACCTCAACAGTCCGGTTTGGGCTAGAAAGCTTTCGAGGTAGCCGCTTGAGCCGGACCCGTTTCGTATCTGCAGATAGATACGTACCGTAATCCCATGCACGGGCTGCGGTGTTGTCCAATTGAGAATAATGTCAGGCAGGCTGAGCTAGGAGTTTGGCCTGCTTTTCAAATTCCGAAAGCAGCAGGCGGGTTGCCGGTAGAAAATTTCGGTTTCTGCGACGTGCCAGCAAAATCTCGCGTTGCCAATGGGCTGTATCTAGAGGGATAGGTAAAATCAGACGGTGTTTTTCTTCGAGAGAGAAAATGACGCGGCTCATCATGGAGAGATAGTTTTCTTCAGCAACCATGGTTTTCAGTGTGTGGACTGAATTTGTCGTGACGAACGGGACCGGTGGTTCCAGCCCGGCGCGGCGAAACAAATTGTTAAACCCTAGCCAAATAGCATTGCCTTTTTCCGGCAGGATCCACCGATGCTTTTTCAGTTCGCTTAGGCTCAGCTCGGGTTTTGAATGGATGGGGTGATTGGGACCCGCGACAACACAGACCTGTTCGTGGCCAATGGGGGCCGTCAGAACGCCTTCTGGAATATCAGACTGAACCTGACCGATGATGGCAAAATCGACGCTGCTGTTGGCAACCAAATCAAGCATTTGGTTGCCAGCGCCTTCGATCACTTGCACCTGTATATCTGGGGCGACCCAGTAAAGTTCCGCCAGCGCAAGTTTGAGTAAGCTGGAAATAGCACTCGGTACCAGGCCCACTCGCACAAGCCCTGTTGCGGCGCCATTCATCATTCGGAGTTCCTCGGCGAGCCGGATGTTCTCAAACTCGATCAACTCGGCATGTTTCTGAACCAGATAGCCAAACTCGGTGAGGGCCATGCCGCCAGGGTGTCTGTCGAAAAGACGCACCGCAAGCGTCTCCTCAAGACGTTTTAGGGATCGGCTCAGTGCAGGTTGGGTCATTCCGATCGTTTGAGCGGCCGCATTGATCGTTCCGCACCGCGCGATGGCCAGAAATACACGCAGCTCTCTGTGATTAATGTACATGCATAAATGTTATAGCAGATTACCTAGTTTGCAATAGCCAAGTCCACTGCCATTTCGTTCCATGGGCGGTGTAAAGTTGGGAAAATAGCCTTGAAAAATTCTGCCGAAGGAGCGACGACCAAGGTTTATCGTGACTATAGTCAAGCAGATCTTGACCGTGCGTATAACCAGAATGAATGGGCGGACAACGCTCAGGAGATGTTCGACAGGTGGGCTCTAGGGGGTAGGGCATGTCGAACCAACAACAACAACTATACCACACAACCCTACGGGGACGGACCGAATGAATGGCTGGATGTGTTCCATGCGGGGGGTAAAACTGTCCATTTTCACATCCACGGTGGCGCATGGCGATATCAATCGAAGGACGGATGCAGTTTCATCGCAAAGGCGATGCAGGCGATTGAAGTGCCGTTCGTCGTTCCCGATTTTGGCAGCCTCCCGCAAACGCGGATGCCCGATGTTTTGAAACAGATCGCAAGCGCTTTGATATGGACATATGAAACCTACGTTCAAACAGGCAAGGCCGAACGTCTGGTGGTTTCGGGCCATTCATCCGGGGCCCATATGGCCGCGCTGCTGGCATCATACGATTTTGGGGATGCGCTGCCGCTCTCCTGTATACGCGCCATCGTATGCATAAGTGGTGCCTATGATTTAGAACCGGTCCTGCTGAGTGCCCGCCGTCAATATATTGACCTCACGCAGCAGGAGGCCAACCAGCTTAGCCCCATCGCGCGCATTGATCAGATGAACGCGCCGATACATCTTTTTTATGGAGAGAACGATTCTCCAGAGTTTAAACGTCAGTCGCTTGAGTTCGCGCAGGCTTTGAAATTGCGCAAAATGCTCGTGGCATGTCGACTGGTTGCTGGACGTAACCATTTTGAAATTGCCGACGATTTAGGGGATTTAGGCTCGACTGTCGGTGCCTACATATCGTCATTACTAACAGGACCAGCCAAGAAAGACGGAGCGCTGCACGTCTGAGAGGCAATCGATTAACTCTTTGGCAACAAAACAGATTATAGACGCAAAGGATACAATATGAGACTTTTTCTAGCTGCCGCGGCCATCGCCCTGTGTGGGACCAATGCACTGGCCCAAAACGGACCCGTTGCAATTGGCACCTTACCGCAAGGATCGCTGGGCTATTCCATTGCCGCCGCTGTCGCGCAGGTCGCCACAGCAAAAACCGAAATTGACGTGCGGGCGGTCGGGCAGGGTGGATCGTCGGTTTACATCCCGGCTTTGAACCAAGGGGCGATCGACTTTGCGACGTCAAATATCTTCGAAGCGGTCTTTGCCACGCAGGGAAGCGGCAATTTTGACGGCTCGGCTAACCCCAATATCCGTGTGGCAGCAATGCTGCAGCCCTTCGAAGTCGGTATGATGGTTGCCGCCGACAGTGACATCCACGCCCTTTCAGATCTGAAAGGAAAGCCTTTCCCCGTTGGATATATCCGCCAGCGACTTGTCGGTGTTATGCAAGAAGCCGTCTTAGAGGCGGCGGGGCTGAGCGTAGACGACGTTGACGGCGTTCCGGTGCCTAACTTTGTTGAGGGTGCCAAACTGCTGGCCCAAGGAACAGTAGTGGGGGTGATGCTGGCACCGGGATCCGGTGTGGTGAAGCAAACGATGAGCCAGCTTCCTGTGCGGTTTATCTCCGTGATCGATGGTGATGACGCGGCCGCTGCTGTCGCGAAAAGCCTGCCAGGATCATATGTGGGCCGTGTCGAACCATCGGACCGGCTCCCCGAGATCACTGAACCTGTCGATCTTATCGGCTATCAGTATGCACTGTTAACGCACGCCGATGCCGACGAGGATATGGTCTACGCGCTGGTCAAAGCACTGCACGAGAACAAAGCCGCCCTGATCGAATCCCATGGGTCGTTCCGCCGGTTCGATCCTGCTGCAATGGCCACGCAAGTCGACGGTGCGACGTTTCATGGCGGTGCGGAGCGGTTCTATCGCGAGACCGGTATCTGGTCGGAATAATAGGTGGTGGTGTGGCAATCTCTGGCGTTCCCTATATTTTTGAACCGAGCTGCAGGGAGGCGTAATAGTGAGTGAGGCTCAAAGGGTTATTGGCAAGCGAACGGCGCAACCCAGTATCGAACCAAGCATTGGTGCGTCAAGAGAGACGATGGCGCGCCTTATCGCCTTGGCCCTTGTCGCGGTTGCGATTGCTTGGGCGGTGGGGCTTCACCGCGAGTTAAGGCTTTCGATCTATACAGAACAATTTCTGGCGCTCTCATTGGCGCTGGCGGTTGCACATGTTTTTCTGGCGCGTCCTTGGGGCAGGTTTGGCCGAATTGGCCAAGCTGTCGATATAGGTCTTGCGGCTATCGCTCTTGTCGGAGGAGTCTGGCTGGCTCTGGAATACCCGGGTCTGTCGCTGGCTTCCGCGATTGACCCGTCACAGGCCCTGCCTGTCGCGCTTGCGCTTTTGATAACCGTAATGCTTGCACTTGTGCGGGCGGCGGGCTGGCCCATTACCATCGTCGTGCTGGCTTTTGCTGCTTACGGGATTTGGGGCTCTGCTTTGCCGGGCCGTTTTCAGGCATTGCCGATCGCCCCCGAACGGCTGGCCGCGCAACTGGCGCTTGATACGGGCGGGATGCTTGGCACCCCTCTGAAAATCGCTGCGACAATCGTCGTGATTTTTGTCGCCTTCGGGCGCTTGCTGGAGCATTTGGGCGGGGCACGTTTTTTCACCGATCTGGCAACTGCGGCGATGGGCGGATATCGCGGCGGCGCGGCTAAGATTGCGCTGATCGCTTCCGCACTCTTTGGCTCGATTTCGGGCAGCGCTGTATCAAATGTGGCGACCACAGGTGTGATTACAATTCCACTAATGCGAAAGGCTGGATTTAAGGCCAGCACCGCTGGCGGGATCGAAGCCATGGCCTCGACAGGGGGGCAGCTGACACCACCGGTCATGGGTGCCGCCGCTTTCCTAATGGCCGAGTTTTTGGACATTCCCTATTCGGCTGTGGTGCTGGCAGCCCTGATCCCCGCGATTTTGTTCTATATCGCATTGTTTTTGCAAATTGATCTGGTCGCCGGACGGGACGGTATTTGTGGCGTTGACCCAGCCGAGCGTCCTGAGGCTGGTCCAGTCTTGCGTGCGGGTTGGGCCTACATATTACCGTTTGTCGCTTTACTTTGGGGGCTTTTCTCGTGGAACTGGCAACCGGATACTGCAGGTTTGGCAGCCTGCGGTGTTTTGCTGGTGGTAGTCTTGTTCATGCCATCGGTACGGGGTGGGCTGGCCCCAAGACGGCTGTTGGGCGCGCTCGCGGGAGCGGGGACCGCGCTGGCTCAGATTTTGATAATCACCGCCGCTGCGGGCATAGTGATCGGTGTTTTAAACGAGACCGGCTTGGGTTTTGGCCTTACGACATATCTGGTGGGATTTGCTGCCGACCAGATTCTTGTGCTTCTGATCCTCGGGGCTGCAATATCTATTGTGCTTGGCATGGGAATGCCAACCGTAGCGGTCTACGTTTTGCTCGCCGCACTGGTTGCTCCGGCGATTGTACGCTTTGGTCTTGATGAAACGGCGACCCATCTTTTTGTACTTTATTTCGGCATGTTGAGTATGGTGACACCGCCGGTTGCAATCGCTGCATTTGCTGCGGCGACCTTGGCAGGCGCTGGCCCGATGTCCACCGCGCTAGAAGCCATGCGTTTTGGCTGGCCTGCGTTCATCTTGCCGTTCGCGTTTGTCTACAACCCCGCGCTGATTCTAAAAGGCTCGGCCGGCGAAATCATTTTGGCGGTATTACTGGCGATTATCGGCATCGTTTGCGGCACCGCGGCTATGTGTGGCTGGTTCGGCAGGCCGCTTCGCAATTTCGAGCGCATTCTTGGTGCCTTGATCGGCGGTCTGGCAATATTGTGGCCAGTGTTCTTATAGTGGCATCTGTGCCGCTGGCGATGTAATCGGCCGCGACTAGTTCGTCTATAAGGCAGCCTTCGGCGCAAAACTGGCCGTGAAAAACGCGGTTCTGGACGGCCTTGGTGCAAGGATCGCCCCTGCGCTGATCTCGAGGTGGTCTGTACTTTTCAAGAAGCTGTAAAAGTGCCGTTGTCGCGGGGCGGTTCGACATCGTGAAGGCAGGGTCGATCGCGCGAGCGGGTTACCGCGACTATATGACCGTGGCGCAGACGTGGGAAATGCCGCGCCTGACGACAAGGCGTGACGGACTTCCCTTCGAGGGCCCCTTCTTGCTAATTGACCGCGGACTTTGGCTGAACTGCGAAACCCAGTGACCCTACGTTTGAAGCAGGGCCAAGGCATCAGGTCTTTGCTGATTCGACGTAGGTTACTGTAAATTAATCAAATTTTTTGACGTAGACCACCTGGGCGGCTCTGCCGACACTTGTGCGCTTCCGCGATGGACTGCGCAAAGGTTATAGCAATGCCGAGCGCGAATACGCGCTTCCCATCGCAATTACTTGCCTTTCACGCAAAATGGCCGTTTGACATTATTCAACATTTAAAAGATAGTTGCGGTATTATGAATTTCGGATCAGCATCATCAACCCGTGCCGTGCGCTTGTTCGAGGCTTTTGCCAAGATCGGCGCCCCCCAATCCCTGAGCGAGATATCGCATCTTCTGGATACGCCGCTCAGCACCTGCCACGGGCTGGTGCGCGCACTTCAGGATGGCGGATATCTCTACTCCAACCGCGGCACTCGGCAGCATTACCCGACCCGTCGATTGCTGCAGATTGCAGAAACCATCGCCTCCAATGATCCGGTGGTGAAATACTTTGACAGTCATATGTCAGCGCTGCGCGACCTCACTCAGGAAACCGTGATCCTTGGCGCGATGCAAAAGGACACGGTGGTTTATTTGAACGTCACCGAAAGCCCCAGCGTGATCCGCTACAGCGCCCGCCCCGGCGATATCAAGCCACTGCATTCCAGTGCTTTGGGTAAGCTGATGTTGGGCGAATTGTCCGAGGGAGAGCGCGAAAGTCTGGTAACAACGCTTGAACTGAATGCAGTGACGGGTAGCACACTGACCGACCTTGACGCGCTGCGCCGCGATTTGAAAAAGGCCGCTGCGGCTGGCATTTATGTGACCGAGGGCGAGAATGTTTCAGAGGTTATGGCACTGGCCGCACCGACCCGCGTGGCGGGTGAGGTCTATGGAATTGCCGTGGCGGGCCCGATCGAGCGGATGCGACGCAACCGAGATTCGATAGAGGCAGCGCTCAAAGCGACCTGTGCCAGCATCGGCGGGGATTTCGGATGACCGCGCCTGTTGAAATCGCAAAGCGGGATGCCGTACTGCATGTCTGCATCAGCCGCCCTGAAAAGCGTAATGCGCTCAGCATGGCGACGCTGGACGCCGTGGCGGCCGCGTTTGACACGAACGCCAGCGACCCTGACCTCCGCTTGGCAGTTTTGACAGGTGCGGGTGACAAGAGCTTTGCAGCGGGCGGTGATCTTACGGAATTGGCAGCAGTCAAAGGTGAACAGGCCGCTGTTGAAATGGCTACCCACGCCAAAACCGCGCTGAGCGCGGTGCGCAACTTTCCTCTGCCTGTGGTCGCGGCGCTGAACGGCGATGCGCTCGGCGGCGGCGCCGAACTGGCGCTGGCCTGTGACATGCGGGTTGCAGCGTCACACGCGCGGATCGGGTTTATCCAAGGCAAGCTTGGCATTACGTCGGCTTGGGGCGGTGGGGTTGATCTGATGCGTCTGATCGGGCCTGCCCGCGCGCTGCAGATGATGACGCGGATGGAGATGCTCGACCCGTCGAGTGCCACCGACATGGGGCTTTATAACAGTGTCGCAGATGATACGGCCTCGCTGGCCGATGCGCTGGAGGCATTTATTGCCCCGATGCGCAGCCAGTCGCCGCATGTGATGCGTTCTTTCAAGGCATTGGCGCTGCAATTGCGCAAAGAAAACAGGGAGGGGATGGACCAGCTGGAAACTAAGAATTTCGGTTTCGCCTGGGCCCATCCCGATCATGACAGCGCCGTTGACCGACTGCTGAACAAGACGAGGGCGACATGAACGATACGGCAACCCAGAAACCGGCGTACAACCACCTGTCGCATACCCCCTCAGGTATTGAGGTGCCGGTTATTGTCACCAGTGAAATGGCCGGAAAGATCGACATCGGTGCACCTGGGCAGTTTCCTTTCACCCGCGGCATATTTGAAAACGGCTATCGCGGCCGGCTCTGGACCATCCGGCAATACTCCGGCTTTGGCACGGCGGAATCCACCAACGAACGCTACCGGTTCCTTCTGGATCGGGGCCAGACGGGGCTTTCCGTCGCACTCGATCTGCCGACACAGTGCGGCTATGACCCTGACGACGCTATGGCAATGTCAGAAATCGGCAAGGTAGGGGTCTCGCTTTCCAATCTGGCAGAGGCCGAAATTCTGTTCGACCAGATAGACCTGTCAAAAATCTCGACATCATTCACCATCAACGGCACGGCGGCGATCATCTATGCGATGTATCTGGCCGTCGCCGATAAAAAGGGCGTGCCGCGATCCCAGTTAACGGGCACCATTCAGAACGACATCCTGAAAGAATACGTGGCGCGCGGCACATGGATTTTCCCGGTGCGCCCCTCGATGCGCCTGATCGCCGACTCAGTGCTTTATGCGAACGAGCAAACTCCACGCTTTAACCCGATTTCGATTGCCGGCGCCCACGTTCGCGACGCGGGCTCAACGGCGGCTGAAGAAATGGCCTATACGCTGGCGAATGGTTTGGCTTACGTCGATGAATTCAAGCGCCGCGGAGGGGACATTGAAAAATTCGCCAAACGCCTGAGCTTCTTCTTTTATGTTCATATGGACTTGTTCGAGGAGGTCGCGAAATTCCGTGCCGGTCGTCGGATGTGGGCCAAGATGCTGTCCGAGCGTTATGGCGTGAAGGACGAGAAAGCCCTTCAGTTCCGCTTTGGCGTTGTCTGTGGCGGGTCTTCTCTGACCGCAGCCCAGCCGATGAACAATGTGGTGCGGGTCGGCATCGAAACCATGGCAGCGGTCATGGGCGGAGCGCAGTCAATCTTTACCTGTGCCTTTGACGAAGCCTATCAGATCCCGACCGAGACCAGCGCGGAAATTGCCTTGCGGACCCAGCAGATCGTCGCCGAAGAAAGCGGTGTCGGACGCACGGTCGATCCGTTGGGCGGCAGCTTTTATGTCGAATGGCTGACTGACCAGATGGAAGAGAAGATCACCCAGATTATGGATGAGCTGGATGAATACGGCGGCGTCGTGAAAGCCATTGAAGACGGGTACCTGCAAGCCAAAGTTGCAGAACGCGCCCGCGAACGCAAATCCGCAACCGACAGCGGCGCGCGCCCCGTCGTCGGTGTGAACGTCGGCAAGCGGGACAAGAATGAAAGCGACAAAGGCGAGATGTTCAGCCAAGACCCCGAAACTGTCAAACAGGTCTTGGCCAAACACGAAGGCATCATGGCGCGCCGCGATCAGGCAGCAGTGGACAAGGCGCTTGAAGCACTGGCGAAAGCCGCCGCGACCGACACTGAGAACGTCATGCCGCATCTGGTCGATTGCTGCCACGCCTATGCCACCGTCGGCGAAATGGTCGCCACCCTGAAAAAGGAATGGGGCGAATTCCAGGAACCCATAAGGTTTTAATGACATGACACTCGAGAAAAAACGCATCCTGATTGCCAAACCCGGGCTGGATGGTCACGACGTTGGAGCCAAAGTGATCGCTCTGGCGCTCAGAGACGCGGGTGCCGAGGTGATATATACCGGTCTGCGGCGTAGCCCCGAGCAGATCGTGCGCATCGCGGTTGACGAAGATGTGGATATGCTCGGTCTGTCGATTTTGTCAGGCAGCCACAAGGAATTGGCCCGATCGGTCATCGCTCAGTTGCACGCGGAAGAGGCGGGCGACATCAAGGTTTTTGTCGGCGGCACCATTCCGGACGAAGATTTTGACAACCTGCGCGAAGCGGGCGTGTCGGGCATTTTCACCAGTGAGATGACGATCGACTCTGTCATTGCCGAAATCGAACGACAGCTTTCCTGATGGCAGGTCCGCTGACAGGCAAAACCATTATCGAGATCGGCCATATGCTGGCGGGTCCTTACTGCGGGATGTTGCTGGCCGATCTGGGTGCGCGTGTCATCAAGGTCGAAGCCCCCGAGGGCGATATCGGGCGTACCATCGGACCCCATCACATCGGATCACACAATGCCTATTTCGCATCGCTCAACCGCAGCAAGGAAAGCGTTACGCTGGACCTTACCTCTGATGAAGGGCGCGCAGGATTGGCAAAGCTTGTCGGTATGGCAGACGGTCTTTTCACCAATCTGCGTCCTGCGGCGATCAAGAAGCTTGGCCTGACATACGACAGTTTGAAACAGATCAAGCCCTCGCTCGCCTGTCTTGCGCTAACCGGATACGGGTTGGACGGACCCTATGCAGATTCCCCTGCTTACGACTATGTAATTCAGGCAATGACGGGCGTGCTGCTGTTGACCGGCGACCCGGACGGCCCCCCCGTCAAACCGGGGTTTTCAGCCGTCGACAACTCTGCCGGCATCATGGGCGCGCTGGGACTGGTTGCGAAGATGCTTGAAGGCTCAGGCGGGCAGGTTGATGTCTCGATGTATGACACGATGATGTCTCAATTGAACTATCTGGGCAGCGGATATTTGAACGCAGGGGCACAGACCCCCCGGATCAAGGACGGTGCCCACCCCTATATCGTTCCTGCGCAACTCTTCCCGACCCAAGATGGCTATATGGTGATGTTCATCACCCATGATAAATTCTGGCGGCTTTTTGCAGAGTCGCTGGGCGAGCAAACTTGGCTCGAAGACCCCCGTTTTTCCAAGATGTCAGGCCGCTCTGCAAACCGCGATCTGGTGGTGGGAGAAATTGCCAAACGTCTGATGGAAAAGCCTGCGGATGCATGGGTCGAACAGCTTGCACCGCTGGGCCTTGTGGTGGCGTCAATCTGCACTTTGCCCGATGCCCTCAATGGGCCGCTCTGCGCGTCGCGCGACATGGTGATCGAAATCCTTGTCAAAGACGGCAAGTTGCGTCTGATCGGCAGCGCCATCAAAAACGAAGGTACAGCCCCCGACTACCGCGCCCCGCCCGCCTTGGGCGAACACAATGACATTGTTGCAGGGTAGGGAGAATGCAGATGCACCGCTTGCCCCGTCGACAGATTTCGCGTGACCTGACGCGGGTCGCTAATGCGCCGGTCAGTGATGTGTTGGAAGCGATTGGCGATACCGACGTGCCACCTGCCTTTCGGATTGGCATCACCGGTCCGCCGGGCGGCGGCAAATCCACGTTGATAAACGCGCTGGTAGCGGAACGGCTTGGCAACTCCCTCGAGACAACGCTGGCGGTACTGGCTATTGATCCGGCGAGCCCCGTCAGCGGCGGCGCGATACTGGGTGACCGCATCCGCATGGATGCAATCGCCGATCTACCTGGGCTGTTCATCCGGTCACTGTCCAGCAGGGGCGCGCGAAACGGGCTTTGCGATAATGTTGTTGATCTTCTGGCTCTGCTCGAGGGGCATGGCTTCAGTGAAATCCTGCTCGAAACCGTCGGGGTCGGTCAGTCCGAAGTCGCCGTGCATGAGGTGGTCGATACGCTAGTGGTCATCGTGCCGCCCGATGCTGGTGACAGCGTTCAGACGATGAAATCGGGTATCCTGGAGATGGCGGATATCGTTGTCGTCACCAAGGGCGACCAGCCTGGCGCACAGCGGATGGCCGCAGATTTGGCCGCCGTGCTGCGTGCACGCGCGGGCCGCGAGCCCCCTGTCATTCAAACCCAGTCGAGCGGCGTCGGCGTGGCCGAATTAAGCGCGGCGATCACCGCGCACCATCGCTGGGTTACTGAACAACGCCCTGCCACCCTCTCACGCGAAAAGCGACGGATTTATCATCTGAAAGCGCTGATAGAGCGGCAGATACACGAGGCGCTAAGATCTGATCAACAGATCGCGCAGGGCACATTGAGCCAATCTTACGACCGTCTACTTGCAAACTTGCGGGTGACGTAAATCCGAAAACCGGGAGGAAACGATGACTGCATTATTTTTGAGAGCAACGGCTGTCGCCGCTGCTGTTATTTCCGCAGGTTCTGCCTATGCGCAGGACAGGCTGACGATGGGGGCCACACATAGCGCCTCTTCTTTTTACGCCTATCAGGTCGGGATCACGAACTTTCTGAACACCGCCGTAGAAAACATCAACATTAACGTTCGCGAACTCGGCGGAGCCGAAGTCTCGACAGAAGCTCTGCTGCGCAACGAGGTCGATATGGGTATCGCGGTGACCTCTTCGGACTTTTCGGCAATCAAAGGGCAGGAACCTTTCACGAGCCCCGCTGAAAATTTGCGCACACTTTACTATTTTGCGCCGCTCCCGCTCAATTTTGTGATCGCTGCGGATGCCAAAGTTGATAGTGTTGATGCGCTCGCCGATATGGCTTTTAATCCAGGCGGGCGTGGCACGTCGACTGAACGGCAGGTTGAGCAGGTGATGGAGACCATCGGCGTGATGCCTGACTGGCTGCGGGCCGAAGGTGGCGATGCGCTGGATGCGTTTCAGAACGGCAAAATCGTCGGATTTGTTAAAGGTGGCAATCATCCAGACGGCTATATCCAGCAAGCCGCATCAGCGCGTGAATTAGTATTTCTGTCGCTAAACGAAGCGCAACGCAAAGCGGTTACAGACGCCTATCCCTTTTTTAGTTCGGCCACCAATACTCCGGGCGAATTTTATGGCAAGACCGAGGGCGAGGTGACGACTATTCAAACCGCAATCGGTATCAACACCACGTCTAATCTTGATGAAGAAACCGCTTATCAGATCGCAAAAGCTGTGTTTTCCGACGCAGGCAAACAAGCTGCTTCGGAAGTCTACGCGCCTGCAAAGACGATAGACGCGGCTCAATTGACTATCGATGCTGCGGTGGCACCGCTTCATAAAGGCGTGATCCGGTATCTGGAAGAAGCAGGATATACAGTGCCAGACGCGCTGATGGCGCAGGACTGATCACATGGGCGATCTGGCACCGGCGGAATTGACGGCAACTGGGGAACACCCACCCCGGTCGTCCTCCATGCAATTTTTGCTGGTGCTGGCCGCCCTTTGGGTTTTGTTCCACTTGGTCGCCGCCGGATCGGGTGTGATCGGCAGCCATGTGTTGCGCAGCGTGCATTTGGGTGGGGCTATCATCCTAACGCTTTGCTACAAGCCGCTAGCGGGGTCTTGGCGCTGGATCGACGCTCTGCTGATTTTGGCGGTGATCGCGTCAACGCTTTACCTTGTGGTGCGTAGCGACGCGATCCTGCTATCCAACTGGTTTACCTTTCTCTGGCCTGAGCGAATTCTAGGGGCCATGCTTTTCGTCTCGCTGATCGAAGCTGTGCGTCGCGCCCTCGGTTGGGGGTTCGTCGCGTTAATCGCGGTTTTCGTAGGGTATGCGGTTCTTGGCCCATGGATTCCGGGCGTGTTCGGACACCGGGGTCTCTCAATTGACCGTCTGATCTTCAGTTTTTATCTCGGCAGCCAAGGCGTAACGGGTATGCTGATCGGAATTTCTGCCAGTATCGTTGCGCTTTTTCTGATCTTTGGTGAAATCCTGAATGCCAGCGGGGCAGGGAATACGTTCATCAACGTGGCCTTGCGCATTGGCGGCAGGCTGCGCGGCGGGGCGGGCATGGTGGCCGTGATCGGCAGCGCGTTTATGGGGATGATCAATGGTAGCGCCGTGGCGAATGTCGCCTCCACTGGAGTGCTGACAATTCCGTTGATGCGCCGTCTCGGATTTTCGCGCAACCTCGCTGGCGCGATTGAGGCTGTTGCCTCCACCGGCGGACAGTTCATGCCACCGATCATGGGGCCAGGTGCCTTTCTGATGGCAGAACTTTTGGGGATTTCCTATCTGGATGTCGCGGTCGCGGCGCTAATCCCGTCGACGCTATTTTATATCGGTCTGTTGCTTGCAGTCTGGCTTCTTGCTGGCAAAAACGGCCTGCAACCAATTCCGGCTGATATGATCCCAAGTCGCAAGGTGACCTATGCCCCCGTGGCTCTGATGGCGCTGCTTTTGCCGATTGGCGTGCTGGTCGGCCTGGTGATCGCCCGCTTTACTGTTCAATACGCGGTGCTCGCCGCAATTATCATTGCCGCTGTGCTTCTGGTGGTGCAGGCGCTGATCAGACGTGCGAACCGCACGGCGGAGACGGGAAAAGATGCACCCGTCGCGGCCCTTGCGCTGGCGTTTGACCTGTCAGCACGCAATATCGCTTACGTGGGCATGATCATCGCCGCTGCACAGATTATCGTTGCCGTCATCAACCTCACCGGTCTTGGCGTGACGCTGTCGCAAATCATCGTAAGTCTGGGTCAAAGCAATCTGATGCTGTCGTTGGTGCTGACGATGGGGGTGGCTATATTGTTGGGGATGCCAACGCCCGCCGCTTATGCAGTTGCTGCTGCTGTTCTTGGACCACCGCTCGCCCGTTTGGGCCTAGAGATGCTGCCCGCGCATCTGTTCATCTACTACTTTGCCTGTCTTGCGGCGATCACCCCGCCTGTCGCTTCGGCGGTGTTTGCGGCCTGCGCAATCAGCCGTGGTTCGGTCATTCCGACCGCCGGCCACGCGATCCTTTTGTCGCTTAGCCTGTTTCTGATACCGTTCCTGTTTGTCAACGACCCTGTCTTGCTTCTGGAAGGCAGCCCGTTGCGGATCGCTCTCGCGGTGATCAGCGGGATGCTGGGGGTGGCAACACTTACACTGGCGACCATCGGCTATCTGATGGCGCCCATTCCAGCGGTGTTCAGGGTTGTACTGGGCATTGCGGCACTGGCACTCATCGTTCCGGGTTGGGTCAGTGATCTGGTCGGGTTGCTGGTTGCGACAGTCGTTTTTGGGTTGTTGCTATCAGGACAGGTTAGGTCGTCGACTGCAGCAGTCAGCCCTGCTAATCGGTCGCCTTAAGCACCCCGTCGGCCAGCATCGCATCCACCTCAGCTCGGCTGAAACCGAGGCCAAGTGATACTCCAACGCTATGTTCCTCCAATCGTTGTGCAAGCAGACGCAGACGGGTGGCGTCCGAGCGGGTGTTGACCGGAAAACCGATCATCCGCAGATCTCCCTCAGTGGGGTGAGCGTGGACCGTGTACATCTTGCGCGCTTGCAGGTGGGGATCGTCAAAAAGCTGATCGACGCTATTCACTTCGCCAAACAGAATATCCTTTTCAAGCAAAAGCTCAGTCCACTGGGCATTTGTTTTTGTTAACGCGGCCTCTTCGATGATGGCGTAAAGCGTGTCGTAGTTGCGGCTGCGCCCTGCGGGGGTGGCGTATTCAGGATTTTCGCCCAGTTCACCCCGTCCGATAGCCTCGAAAAATCGCAGCCACTGGTCGCCTGTATAGGGCAGGATGCACATCAGCCCGTCTTGAGTGCGGAAGGGTCGGCGGTTGGGATTGATTACACGGGCATAACCGGTTTTGCCGCGGGGCGGCTCAAAGGACTGCCCCGCCATATGTTCCGGCATCAAAAAGGCGACCATGGTTTCGAACATCGGCACCTCGATCCATGATCAAGTCCAAACCGTATTTCGCCCTCGCCGCCACAAACTATCCGCCCCTGCCTATCGACAATCTCGCTCAGATGCTCACAGCATTTGAACGACATCACATGCGTGTTGAAGGCCGCTTGACCAGGGCTGTGTGGCTCCTTTTTGGCAAGATCCGATAAGTTGACGATGCCGTCCAAACCGATGATTGGCGCAGTTCCTTTTGGAAAGATTGCGGGCAGTGGCTCCGCGTTGCCACCAGCACCTTTGGGAGTAGGTGAAGATGCTGGCCCTATGAAATTTAGCCAGCAAACTGGCTTTGCCTTGACATAAACTTAGGTATCTAAGTATTAAGGAGCAACGAGGCGTTCTATCGAGACATCGCAGTTAGCTGCGGATGTTTCAAAATGAGGATTGGTAATGGCTGACATTAGGATGAGGATCGTCATGCGCCGCGCGCTGACTGAGGATATCTGCGAATTTACGCTCGAGCCTGTGGTAAATGAGAACTTGCCCAGTTTCACACCCGGCGCACATTTGACGATCGAGACACCGTCTGGAGCGATGCGGCGCTATTCGCTCGTGAATGATGGCACGTCGCCAGAACAATATGTCATTGCGATTAAGCGCGAAAGCAATTCGCGCGGCGGCTCTATCTCAATGCATGAGGACGCTATCGAGGGGGCCGAATTGCTCGTAAGTACGCCCGAAAATACCTTTGAGTTGACCGAAGCCAAAGAGTACCTGCTGATTGCTGGTGGAATCGGCGTGACTCCCATTTATGCAATGGGGCAGCATCTGGCACGAGAAAACATCCCGTACCGAGTTATCTATTGTACGCGCAGTGAAGAAGAAACGGCTTACCTCGCCGAAATTAAAGAACTCTTTGGCGATCGATTGACTTTGCATCATGACGGCGGCGATATCGAAAGCATCTATGATTTCTGGGATCATTTCGAAGAACCCAAAGACATGAAAGTGTATTGCTGTGGGCCGGCACCGATGCTCGAGGAAATCGAGGCCATCTCTGGCCACTGGCCCGAAGGCCGCGTGATCTTTGAAGACTTTAAGCCAGTGGAAGTGGTGCGCGAAGATGACACGGCGTTTAATGTGAAGCTTGAAAAATCGGGAAAGACAGTTCGTGTCCCGGAAGATCGTTCGATCTTGGAAGCTTTGCGAGACGCAGGCATTGCAACCGTAAGTTCATGCGAGAGCGGGACATGTGGCACCTGCAAAACGCGACTATTGGCTGGGAGAGCCGAGCATAGGGACATGGTCCTGATGGATGACGAGAAAGACGACCATATCATGATCTGCGTTTCGCGGTCGAAAAGCGAGGAGCTTTGCCTTGACCTCTGATGCGGTACGTATCGGGGTCGCGGGACTTGGCCGAGCGTTCATGCTCATGCTGCCCACATTTCGAAATGATCCTCGTATAAAACTGGTTGCTGCGGCGGCGCCGCGCGCCGCAAGCCGTGCTGCATTCGAAGCGGAATTCGGGGGCCGTACCTATGCAACTGTTGAAGAGCTTGCGAAAGATGCAGATGTAGACTTGATCTATATTGCGACCCCCCACCAAATGCATGCGGAACACGTCGATGCGGCTGCACGTGGGGGAAAGCACATCCTCGTGGACAAACCGCTGGCCGTGTCGATGGGTGATGCAGACCACATGGTTGCTGCCGCAGAAGCTGCTGGCGTGCACCTGATCGTCGGTCCGAGTCACAGTTTCGACCCCCCAGTGTCTCTTGCGCGCACCCTGATTGAAAGCGGCGAGTTTGGGGCCGTCCGGATGGTGCAGGCTTTAAACTATACCGATTTTCTCTATCGTCCTCGCCGCCCCGAAGAGCTTAGAACCGAAGAGGGTGGAGGGGTTCTGTTCAGTCAGGGCATTCATCAGATCGATATCGTGCGTTTATTGTGTGGCGGGCGGGCGCGCAGCGTTACAGCGCAGACCGGGGCTTGGGATCCGGACCGTCCGACCGAAGGTGCGTATTGCGCGCTTATGGATTTCCAATCAGGTGCATTTGCCAGCCTTACATACTCAGGCTATGCGCACTTTGACAGCGATTGCTGGATGAATGACGTGGGAGAGTTGGGCGGCCCCAAGTCCCCAGAAGGCTACGGTCAAGCGCGCAAGGCTCTACGGGATCTGGATCCCGGGGCAGAGGCCCAGCTCAAGTCAACGCGCACATATGGGGCGGGACGAGAACCATTGGCGCCGAAGCATAATGAGCACTTCGGGCCTATCTTGGTCTCGTGCGATCGCGCGGACCTTCGATTGACGCCCGACGGTGTTGAAATCTTTGCAGATACAAAACGCAGCTTTCGCAAAGCGCCCTTAGATCCAGCGCCACGCAAACCGGTAATTGATGCCGTGGTAGCTGCTGTTTGCGAAAGTATTTCACCTGCCCAGACTGGCAGGTGGGGACGTGCAAGCCTCGAAGTTTGCCACGCCATATTGCAATCTGCTGAACGGCGCAAAACGATTTTACTGACCCGCCAATGCGGAACTACTCCAAAGGAGATACACTCATGACCGATTTGACGCTTTCAATTGCAATGGGAAACTACGACAGAACGCGCGCAATCGTTGACGGGCGCGTAAAGATTGATGGCGTGGATCCGGTACCGATGTTGCTATCGCCGGAGGAGATGTTTTTTCGTGCCTTCAGGCATCAGGCGTTCGATGTGTCTGAGCTGTCATTGTCATCCTACTCAATCTCTGTGGCGCGCGGCGACGCACATTATGTCGCGGTGCCAGTGTTTCTGAGCCGCGCATTTCGACATACGTCGGTTTACATACGGACCGATCGCGGCATCGAGCGGCCAGAGGATTTGAAAGGCAAGAAGATTGGTATTGCGGAGTATCAGCTTTCTGCAAATGTCTGGGTACGCGGGATACTCGACGAAGATTTTGGGATAAAGCCCTCTGACGTGACTTGGGTTCGGGGTGGGATGGACACACCCGGACGCCCTGAAAAAATCAATGTTAAATTACCCTCGGACGTTGAGGTCGTTGCTGCTCCCGAGGGTGCGACGCTTAATGGTATGCTGGCGGACGGGGACATAGACGGGTTTATCGGACCTCGCTGGCCCCGCTGCTTTTCGGAAGGTCATCCACATGTCGGAAGGCTTTTCACGGACAGCGTTGATGCTGCCGAAGACTATTATCGCCGCACTCAGATTTTTCCTATCATGCATGTTCTGGGTATCCGGCGAAGCATAGCGGAGATGCATCCTTGGCTGCCAGGCGCGTTGATGAAAGGCTTCACACAGGCAAAGGTTCTGGCACAAGAAGCTCTACAGGATACCTCCGCAACAAAGGTTACTATGCCCTTTGTCGAGGACAATCTTCATCGGGCGCAGGCGCTTATGGGGAGCGATCCGTGGACCTACGGTGTGGGACAGAACCGGCATGTCCTTGATCGCTTTCTTGACTATCACCATGCGCAGGGGCTGTCGCCGCGACGGGTCCAAGTTGATGAGCTGTTTCATCCTTCCACACTTGAAGCTTATAGCCTTTGAGGGGCGACTATGATTGAATTTAATCCACGTGACGTGATCGAGATCGAGATTTTGGATCACAAAGCATATGTTCAGGTTACGCATCGGCACGCGAGCTATCCACCTGTCGTACGTGCACTGGATGGACTCCACAAAGACCGCCCTGACGACCTTCAGGCGTTGGTCTCAGGTCCGACAAACTTTATCGCGATGATCCCGCTGAAAAGTGCACTGTCGCGTTCCGGTGCGCGCTTCGAGTTGATCGAAGGTGCCGATATCCCAGAAGTTCACCGATCTTTCCCAACCTTTCGCATGCCGATCCGCAACAAGAGCGGTGAGATTGTCTATTGGTGGTTCTGGGACGGAAGTGGCTTGAGCTATGATGCCGATCTGGATGCTGATCAGGAAAAATTACCTTTGCGTGAGGTCATGACCGCTCAGCAGTTTTTGGAGCGTTTGGGCCAGATGCAGGACTGAAATCGGCCATGCGTGTAACATCCTACCGATATATTAAAAGGACGCGGCCATGACGGGTATAACACGTCTCGATCTGGAAAATGTGCTGCCGAAGCACCGTGATATCTACCTTGGCGGTTTATGGCAGGCGCCTGTGTCGGGGCGCTACGTAGACACATTAAATCCAGGGACGGGAGAGCCTTTGGCATCGGTTGCCGACGGGGGCCGCGAGGATGTTGACGCAGCAGTTAAGATGGCTCGGCTAGGATTCCTTGAATGGCGAGACGTAGTGCCACTGGAGCGGGCACGTATTCTCAAAGAGATTGCCACCATCCTGCGTCGCCATGGCGATGAGCTCGCGATGATCGACGCTGCAAACTGCGGCAACCCCTACACCGAGATGCGAGGCGACGCGGCAATTGCCGCAGCCCAAATGGATCTTTTCGCCGGGCTCGTAACCGAAATGAAGGGCGACACGATCCCAATGGGGCCGGATCGCCTGAACTTATCTGTCAGGGAGCCGCTGGGAGTGGTCGCGCGCATTCTGGCTTTTAATCATCCTTTTATGTTTTGCGGCGGTAAGATGGCTGCCCCGCTAGCCGCCGGAAACGCAGTGATAATCAAGCCTCCAGTGCAAGCGCCATTGTCGGCCCTTCGACTGGCTGAGCTGGTGGATGGGCTTTTACCCCAAGGCGTGTTTTCTGTTCTGCCTGGCGGGACCGAGGCCGGAGCGGCACTGGCAGAACATCCAGGCGTAGATAAGGTGACGCTAATTGGATCGGTCGAAGCTGGACGCGCCGTGATGCGTGCCGCTGCGAACACAGTCAAACCTGTCTTGCTTGAGCTGGGGGGCAAAAACGCTCTAATTGCCTATCCAGATAGCAAGCCAAAGCGGATCGCTGAGGCAATGGTCACCGGCATGAATTTCGGTTGGTGTGGTCAATCCTGTGGGTCCACTAGCCGCGCCTTTCTGCATGACGACATCCATGATGCTGTGATCGAACATCTTGACGAGGCGGTAGCGCGGTACCGTCCCGGATTGCCGACTGATCCCGATACAACCATGGGAGCCTTGGTGTCCAAAACGCATTTCGATCGCGTAATGTCCTTCATTCAAAGCGCCAAGTCGGAGGGGGCTCAGGTTGTGACCGGCGGCCAGGCATTCACCGAGGGTGCTATGGCCAAAGGGTATTTTATCGCACCGACAATTTTTTCAGGTGTGACGCCGGACATGCGCATTGCCCGCGAAGAGATTTTTGGGCCGGTTCTAGCGATTCAGCGCTGGTCCGATGAGACCGACATGCTTGCCCAGGTAAACGGGCTGAATGTGGGGCTGACTTGCGCAATCTGGACACGTGATCTGGCCATAGCTCACCGAGCGGCGAAACGCGTCGAAGCAGGGTTTGTTTGGATTAACGAGGTCGGGCGCCATTTCCTCGGCGCTCCCTTCGGCGGTGTCAAGCAATCTGGCATCGGTCGCGAGGAGGGGATTGGTGAGCTAATTTCCTTTACGCATGAGAAGAATATTCACGTCAACCTGTCCGGCCAGTGACGATATAATTGAAGTGAGAAACAGTATGCCCGATGACCTTGATCGCCCGATCCGTAGTGAAATCACGAAGCGATACGGAAGTGATGCAATCGTAGAGATGATCCGCAAACTGGATACTCCCTATATCGCGCTCAATCCCGGATCGAGTTTTAGGGGCATTCACGACAGCTTGGTGAACTATCTCGGCAATCGAGATCCGCAAATACTTTTGTGTCTGCACGAGGAACATGCGGTTGCTATCGCGCATGGCTGGGCCAAGGTTACTGGTAAACCACTGGCGGTTATGCTGCACGCAAATGTTGGATTGATGCATGCGGCGATGGCTCTTTACAACGCATGGTGCGACAGGGTGCCCATGATGGTCTATGGCGCCACAGGTCCGGTGGATGCCGCCAAGCGAAGACCTTGGATCGACTGGCTGCATACTTCGCGCGACCAAGCATCCATCGTGCGTCCCTATGTCAAATGGGATGACCAACCCAGTTCGCTGGAGGCGTCGCTGGCTTCCATGGTGCGTGCGTCGACGATCACGCGCACAGCACCGATGGCCCCTACATATGTATGTTTCGACGTCAGCGTGCAGGAAGAACAGATCGATGTTATGCCCGATCTCCCTGATCCGGCCAACTATGCAATGCCGCAAGTGCCTGCAGTCTCGCAGGAGGACGCCCACCGCATTCTTGATCTGCTGGCGACTGCTAAAACGCCGGTGTTTCTGATGGGACGGGTGTCGCGCGATAGCGACGCTTGGGACCGACGAGTTGCACTCGCAGAGCGATTTGGCGCTCGGGTGGTCACCGACATCAAAACTGCCGCAGCCTTTCCGACCCGCCATCCACTTCATGCTGGTGCGCCAGGATACTTCATATCCCAAGAAGCGGGAGTCGCCATCGCGTCGGCTGACGTTGTTATTTCTTTCGATTGGGTCGATCTTGCGGGAACCATGCATCAAGCTGGGGTGACTGTTGGCAGTGCGCGCGTCGTCAACATCTCCTTGGACCCGCTTTTGCAAAACGGTTGGTCATTCGATCACCAAGCCCAACCGGCCTCGGACCTATCTATGTTGGCGGACCCAGATGCGGTCATAACCGCCATCTGCGATTCTGCTGGAGTCAGGGGTGCAGGGAAGTTGGCGCTCGCTACGACTGATCACCAGTCCGCGCGGGTCGGGCCTGGCGCCAAAATCTCGATTGATGGCTTGTCGGACATTTTGGCTGAAGCCCTGCGTGACGTACAGCCATCTTATCTTCGCCTAACGCTCAGCTGGAACGGCGAAAAATGCGATTTCCGTTCGCCACTCGATTATCTTGGATACGACGGCGGTGCAGGGATCGGGTCAGGTCCAGGGATGGCTGTGGGAGCCGCGCTTGCCCTCAAGGAAAGCGGAAGATTGCCCGTTGCGGTCTTGGGGGACGGCGATTTTTTAATGGGGGCGACGGCAATTTGGACTGCGACCCATCATCGTGTACCGCTACTAATTGTAGTTGCAAATAATCGTTCATATTTTAACGATGAAGTGCACCAGGAACGGGTCGCGATCATGCGCGATAGGCCTGTTGCGAACAAGCATGTCGGTCAAGCGATTGGCGAGCCGGATATAGACATCGCAGCAATCGCGCGTGCGCAAGGTGCATTGGCGTTCGGACCGGTTGAGGACTCAAGCACACTCGTTCATACTCTGCGAGAGGCCATTTCCGAGGTGCAATCTGGGAAAACTGTGGTCGTAGAAGTACGTGTCGCACAAGGGTACAGCGCCACGATGACCGAAGGAATGACGCAATGATAGTTATCGCGCTATAGCAGTTCTCAGATCTTTCCTCTATTCAGCGGATCACTGACTGCGACGTGGGTCGCTGCTGTGAAAGGCTCTAATGTCAAGCAATAGTAAAATGAAAATCTGAGCGAATGGTCGACGAAAATATGTTGGAAGATATCGCCTCCGAGCAAGAGAGCTACCAAGATGAGCGTATCGCGCGCCTCATCCGACTTGCCGCAAGATCTTTCAATCGCTCGCTACAGATGCGGTTAACCACCGAAGGCATGACCTTCGGGCAATGGATATTCCTTCGGATCCTGTGGGAACACGATGGCTTGTCGCAACGCGCACTCAGTGAAAAGGCTCATTTGACTGAACCTACAACGCATACAGCACTGTCGCGCATGGAGGATCTGGGGCTGATCGAACGCCGCAAAGTTGGAAGCAACAAGCGGAGACAGCATGCATTTCTGACTCGTAAAGGCCGGGAATTGCGCGACCGTCTGGAACCACTCGCGATCGAGACTAACGACCTCGCCTTAGCGGGTCTTTCGAATGAGGAGGTTAGGGTACTTCGGCACGCGCTCGATGTGGTAATTCGCAATCTTGAGCAGGACGAGGTCGAGTCAGCCAGCCGAGGTGTCCGCGTTCCATCCACACGTTCGCTTCAACAGATCTGAAACCTAATTTTTCAACCTAATCGTGATTTAGATGTTCGGGGTTGATCCACCCAGAGCGCGTTTGCGCGCATGCCCTAAAGATAGATATCTAAGTTGTTGACTGATGTTATCTCACATATTAGAAAATAGATGTCTAAGTTGTTACCTCGGACCATAGGTCCGTTTGACAATCAGATTACGACATCAGTCCTAATCGGGAGGTTGGGCTGCACATTAGGGAGGATTCTATGAAACTATCTGTTTTGGCGGCTGCCGCTGGCATCGCTTTAAGTTCGACTATGGCGATTGCCGAGCCGGTTAACTTAACTCTTTCTGGGGGCAATCCAGGTGGCCTCTGGTCGCTCTTGGGCGCGGGTATTGACCGAGCGACAAAAGTCGATGACGCGAACTCAGTCGTGACATACCAAGCAACGGGTGGCGGTTTCGCTAATATTGGCCTTTTGGGTGCAAACCGCACAGATTTGGGCCTGATGCACGACGCCGAGGCCAAGATAGCCCTACAAGGGGGCGAGCCTTTCAAAGCGCCAATAGAAAATTTGCAGGCCATCGGTTATCTTTATAACTGGGCACCCATGCATTTTTTCTTGGAACGATCTGTGGCAGAAAAATATGGCATCGATAGTCTCGACGATATTGCAGGAAGCGGTGCACCGCTTCGGATTGGCATTAACCGTTCCGGCAATATTACTTCCAACGTTGCATTGATGATGCTGGAAGAGGCAGGTGTAACAGAAGAGTCGTTGGATAAGGCTGGCGGACAGTTCGTTCGTGCAGGCGCCAACGAGCAGGCAGATCTGATTCAAGACGGCCGTCTTGATCTGATCACCAACGGCATATTTGTCAATCACTCGTCATTCCGTGCAGTGGACCAAAATTCTGACGTTGTCCTGCTGACAGTGCCTGCTGAGATCATTGAGGCAACTAATGCCGCGTTCGGAACAGGGACCATGACCATTCCAGGCGGCAGCTATTCCAACCAATCTGCCGATGTAGCCAGCGTTGCTCTTGGTGCGATTCTAGTGGCAACCGATGCCATGCCAGATGACGTTGCGGCTTCGCTTGCGACATCGCTGGTAAATAATATCGACGAAGTTAGGGCAGTGCACAGTTCTATGAAAGAGCTGACACCTGAAT
This sequence comes from Sulfitobacter brevis, assembly GCF_900112755.1. Classification (GTDB taxonomy): domain Bacteria; phylum Pseudomonadota; class Alphaproteobacteria; order Rhodobacterales; family Rhodobacteraceae; genus Sulfitobacter; species Sulfitobacter brevis. The sequence continues at coordinate 48,433 of NZ_FOMW01000015.1, forward strand.
TGCTTGCTACGCCAAGTGTGCTCGACTTTCACCCGGCTGCGGCTGAAGTTTATCGTAAAGCGGGGCTGATCAAGTGATTGGATCACTCGTTGCAACCGGTCGCAGGCGTATGCTTGCGGCCGCTTCGCAAAGAGCCTTGATCATCGCTGCGGCTGTGTTTGCGACCTGGGTTGTTTATGCGAATCTTTTTACGATCTCCGACCCTCTTATTTTGGGGATCCTCTTCGTCTGCGGTATCTATTCGATCATGTTTGCCGCGATTGGAGCCACGCCAAATGCGCCTGACCGTGTGCCATTTTATGATTGGGTGATGTCCGGTTTGAGTCTGGCCTGTGGCGTTTTCTTTTTCGTAAACGCCGGAGAGATATCCGACCGTATCAGCCTGCTCGAACCGTTTACGACGGCGCAGTTGTTTTTCGGAACTGCATTGTTGCTACTGACGCTTGAGGCAACTCGCAGAACGACTGGAATGGGTTTAACCTGTGTTGTCCTGCTGTTTTTGATCTACAATCTTTTCGGGTCGCTTTTGCCTCCGCCATTTGGACACGGTATTAGTGAGTTTACATACCTGCTTGATATCTTGGTCTTCACCACGGACGGCGTGTTCGGTGTTCCGATCCAGGTTGTTGCCAGCTACGTGTTCCTATTCGTAATGTTTGGTACTTTCTTGTCAAAAGCGGGGGGAGGCGAGTTTTTCTTCAACCTCGCGGCCTTGCTGACTGGGCGGTCACGGGGCGGGCCTGCCAAGATAGCGGTGATTTCTTCCGGACTTTACGGCACTATGTCGGGCAGCCCGACATCGGACGTTGTGGCGACAGGCTCCATTACGATACCTGTTATGAAAAGGCTTGGGTACAGTGCGCGTTTTGCCGGCGCAGTTGAGGTAGCCGCCTCCACAGGGGGAAGCGCGATGCCCCCGATCATGGGGTCTGCCGCCTTCATACTCGCCGAATACACCGCAGTACCATACAAAGAAGTTGTTTATGCTGCGATCTTGCCCGCTTTGCTCTATTACATGGGGGTATTTACACAAGTACACCTTCGCGCTGTCCGGCATAATCTGCGTCCCTCGGACGACGAAATCCCGACTTTAAAGAGCACGTTTTCAACCGGATGGGTTTTTGTCATCCCGATCGTTGGGATCGTCTCAGCACTTATGGTTGGATATTCTCCCACATTTACGGCTGGGATAGGGGTCTTGGGGGCAGTATTCGCGGCGACACTGTTAAAAGCCACGAGGCTGACGCCTTGGCAAATCGTCGAAGGATTGGGCGAAACCACACTGCGCATCCTGCCGGTCGCCGGTGCCTGTGCCGCTGCTGGTTTGGTGATCGGTGGGCTATCGATGACGGGTCTTGGGATGAAGGCTGCGAATGTGATATTGACGATCAGTGGTGAACAACCAGTTGTCACCCTTATAATTGCTGCTGTTGTCACAATCATCTTGGGCCTTGGTATGCCAACACCGAGCGCCTACATCCTTGCGGCAGTTTTGGTTGGTCCTGCGCTCGCAAAGCTCGGTTACCCAATTCTACAAAGTCACATGTTCCTTTTGTATTATGCTGTGCTTTCGGCGCTCACCCCACCTATTGCGGTGGCAGCGCTGGCAGCTGCGGCAATTGCAGAGGAAGATCCGTTCAAGATAGCGTTTTCGGCAGTCAGGTTGGCTGCTGTCGGCTTCCTTTTGCCCTTTGCGTTCATCTGGAATCCTGGGCTGTTGATGCTGGGCGATACCACCACAAACGTTCTAGCTCTAATTGGCGGAATTCTTGCAACAGGCGCAATCGCTATCTCAATTGAAGGGACAGTGGGTATCGAGCTGCGATACTGGGAACGCATAATGTTAACTTTTGCAGCAGTTGCGGCGGTGGTGCCAATTGGCTTTGTGTCTGTCTCAGGGATGCTGATCATTATGGCATTCGGTGTGCGCTATACGGTGCTCCTGCAAAAGCGACGTGTGGTTAGCGCTACCGGATAATCATGCGCTGTTTTCCCTGAAATCAACTTGGGATGCATTTGTGCGTATCCCAAGTACGCTCCATTGATCGCTCATCAAAGGATGCACCGGCCGATGTATTTATCGGCTTTGGACCACCCGACGCGACTAAGACCTGAAACTTTTAGGAAAGTAAGATGCCGGACACAAAAGCGCTCGCAGAACACAAGCCCCCTGCCTTTTGGAAGCGTTGGGCAATTAGCATGCTCGGGGTCTATCCGCCGCTCGTGGTATTGGTTTTGGCTACGCAAAGTATGTTGCAAGATGTTCCGGTTATCGCGTCACTGTTCGTGATCGCCGTCTGTCTGACAGGGTTAACGACGGGGCTAATATTACCGTTTCTCCACCATCGTTTCCATCGTTGGTTGAACACTTAACGAAAGGCGAAACCCCGCCATCTGATAGGCAATCTCGTATAGATCATGTCTTGACGGAAAAGCTTAGATAGCTAAAAATATGAACGCTTCATTCATGAGGCTCCGAGGAGAATACAATGCTTACATACGAGGAAAACGAACTGCTGACCCGCGTGACCGGCGATGCCCCGATGGCACAATTGATGCGTCAGCACTGGACGCCTGTTTGTTTGCTCGAGGAAGTAGACGAACCTGACGGAAAGCCTCTTCGGGTCGAAGTACTTGGTGAAAGCTATGTGGCCTTTCGCGATACTAAGGGAAGGCTGGGGATGCTCGACGAGCTATGTCCCCACCGCAAGGCCTCTCTGGTGTATGGCCGTAACGAGGACTGTGGTCTGCGCTGCCTTTACCATGGGTGGAAGATGGATGTTGAAGGAAATGTCGTAGCAATGTCGTCCGAGCCGGAGGGTAGCCCGTTGATGGACAAGGTCAAAGCGCGATCCTACCCGGTAGAAGAATGGGGAGGATTTGTCTGGGCCTGGCTCGGGGACAAGGACGAAATGCCAGCATTTCAGGCTCCGGCCTTTGCGCCAGACGAGAATACTCCAGTCTCAATCCTGAAAATTCGCATTCCAGCGAATTGGGCTCAGATCCACGAAGGGCAAATCGATAGTGCCCATTCTTCGTCGCTCCATTCCTCCACAATGAAGCCTGCCCGGGTAGAAAGTGCTGCTGCTGATGAAAAATCGTGGTACCGTCCGTCGACCGACAAGTCGCCCAAGATGCAGACGGAGACAACGAGCTACGGCTTTCATTACGCTGCGATCCGCAAACCCATCAAGAACGCCAAGGCGAACAACTACCTTCGGATTACGGAATTTGTCGCACCATATTATTCGCTCATTCCCCCAAATAACAACTACAAGGTGGCAAGCGTCATTGTTCCAATCAGCGATGACGAGACGGCATTTCACTTCATAGCTTTTGGGGGGCCAAACGTTCCATCGACAGAAGAATGGCGCGCATTCAACCACGCCGTTCCAGGTGAAAACCTCGACGGGAAATGGCGGAGCAAACGAACTCTTGAGAATGATTTTCTCCAAGACCGAGAGATGATGAAGGGTGGCCATTTCACCGGTGTGCTCGGCATACCGAACGAGGATATCATCATGTGGGTGTCCATGGGCAGCCGTGTTCAACGTCATACTGACACGCTAGGCGCATCAGATTTGGCGATCGTTGAATTCCGGCGTCTTATGGTAGACGCCGCCCAGAAAGTAGCTGGTGGAGGGAAGGCAATAGGAACAGAGTCTGACGTGCCTCAGGCAGACATCGCCTCTCACGAAGGTGTGCATCCTAAGGATGTGGATTGGCGCACCCTTGTCGGCACAAAAAACTCTCTCTCAGCTGCTGAATGAAAACTGGAAAAAGCTGATGTAACGCCCACTCAGTTTTTCTGAGTGGGCAGCTTTTCGATATTTATAGTGGGTAACTTGGCCTCTGATTGCGTGCATCGCCGATAGTCCTGAGAACTCAGCAAATGAAGATATATTTAACATAAGATAGATTACCGGTATTTTGTAACATTTTGATTTACATCAATAATATTTCACATATGGGCAAAAAATCTACCTCACCCCTGGATCAAGGCCACGGATTTGGCGCGCACCTCTGCTAGCTCCGTTGAGGTAACTTGGCCTTTTCGCTTTGCTTTTCTCACTTTCCAATCCAGGCTTTTGACCTGATCTGCAAGTGCTGCGCTGGTCTGCGGCCCATCGATGACCACTTCGAACGGATATCCCTTCAACTTTGTCGTCATAGGACAGCAAAGCATCAAGCCAATCTTGTTGTATTTTGCCGGACTCAAAACGAGTGCTGGACGGTGTCCGGCTTGCTCATGACCCGCTTGCGGATTGAATTGGAGCCATACAATGTCACCGGCTTCTGGGATGTAGGCCATATCAAAGAGCTTCTTGGCCCAATGGTCCGCCCGTTTCTATCGCTTCGTGACAGTTTTCGCTGGTAATAGTTTCCAACAAATCGTCCAACAAGAATTCTGGCGATTGATCCGGTTCGATAATGATGCGCCCATTTTCTTCACGTACATCAACGGGTGTATCGAGCGATAGCTTCGCTGCCTGCATAATGGCTGCAGGTATCCGAACGGAGGCACTGTTACCCCACTTTTTCACAATCACGCGCATGTCTCATCCTCAACTTGAACCCGAGACATAAGCTCAACGGGAGCATGTGTCAACATTGTTGATACCCTGAGAATCTGATGGATTGGATGCCCCTCCTGCCGGTTTATACTTGAACCGAGGCACCCCAGAAAAGGGTGCGATTATGGGGGATAAGACTATGGAAAATATACATATATTAGGCGTAGACTTGGCCAAGCGCACATTCGCGATCTGCGGGGCCGATAAGAAAAGTTATGTTGTATTTAGGCAAAAGTTGACCAGACCGCAGTTCCAGAAAACCCTCTCAAATCTGCCTCCATGCATCATTGCCATGGAAGCTTGCGGGTCCGCACACCACTGGGCTCGTGTCGCTCAAGCAGCAGGCCATGAAGTCCGACTTATCCCCGCACAATACGTCAAAGCCTTTGTCAAACGCCACAAGAATGATGCTATTGATGCAGAGGCTATAGTCGAAGCTGCTTCACGGCCTTCCATGCAAACCGTTGCGGTGAAAGACGAGAACCAGCAAGCTCAGGGGATGATTTTTCGGACGCGAGAGATGTTTGTTAAGCAACGAACCCAGCTGATCAATGCAGTCCGGGCCCACCTGACAGAATATGGAATCGTACTGCCGCAGCAACGCCGCAATGGCCGCTTGTTTGCAAAGCGCTGCCGTTCGGAATTCGACTCTGCGCCGGAAATTGTCACTTCTCTGATCGAGATATATCTCAAGCAGATTGAGGCCGTTGATGTTGAAGTCGCCGCATTGGATATCAAAATCAAGAAAGGTGCATTGAAGAACGCTGAAGCGCGTAGATTGCAAACCATGCCGGGTGTCGGTCCAATGTCCGCCATGGCCATTCAAGCCTTCTGCCCCCTGCCCAGAACTTTCGGCGGCAAAGATCGGCTCGGGAGGATTACGAAGATGGGTCAGCGAGATGTCCGCAAATTGCTAATCATCGGCGCCATGTCTGTGATCAGCGCGTCTGAACGGAAAGGACATTGCGAAGATCCTTGGCTGGAGCGTATGCTAGCAAAGAGACCGCGTATGGTTGTTGCTGTCGCATTGGCAAACCGAATGGCCAGACGGCTTTGGGCAATGATGACCAAAGAACGTGATTACGAAATTCAGGTCGTCGCCTAACAGCGCGGCCAGGATACCGGCAGGACTGAAAGGACGAAGGATAAGTTACGGAACACGACGATCAGGAGATCGGCAGCGGAAAAACCAGGATAAGATTGTGGCCCTCGAGCCCGTTAATCTGATTTGGAACCGCGTCGCGTATCTCCATAAAGGCCCGCCGTCAGTGAAACGGCACTTCTGAGGCCGGACACATGACTGCACCTGATCTGCCCGTTCCAAGACCTTGAAATCGCTCACAGTAACCGGGGCATCCACACATATCTTATGTTAAGCTTAAATTGGTAATAGAGCGAGGTTCTCGGCCCGGGTTAGCGCCACCATCAAGACCGGACCTGTCACGCTTTGATGTCGCCCCAAATCTTCGTTTGAGCCACCTTGCGTTTGAAAGCGACAGGGCTTTTCCAGCCCGAGTTTAAGAGATGACGTCACCAACAATAAGTGAATGTCACCCCCGCGTATGCCAACCGTTATCAACATAATGTGCGGTTTCATTTACAAAACTTGCCTCGTTTGACGCCAGAAAAGTGACCGCTGCCGCGACTTCTTCAGGCTCGCAGATGCGACCTTGAGTGGCGGCAAGATCGCCGTCTTCCCATTGCTGGCCGGCGGCGTTCAATTCCGCAATTTCGCGAATGCCGTGCGCGGTCTTTGCGAAAGCGGGGCAAATCGCATTACAGCGAATGCCTTGGTCTCGATATTACACGGCAATGGTGCGGGATAACTGCAAGACCGCCCCTCTGGACATGCAATACCAGTTTTGTCTGACAGTGCCGCTCAATGGAATGGGCGAAGATGCACAAGAAAATTAATAAGTTTGTGAGAGAGATGCTGCGATAGAATTGGGTTCTATGAAGCCTAGGCCGTGAGTCTGCGCGGAACGCCAAAACATATCCATTAGGTGTAAAGAAAAAGGCCCAGTCACATGACCGGGCCTTTTTATGCCATTAACAACTATTAACGGCTGTCGTTGCCGGGGCCGTAGCCACCGTAGATGTAACCTTCACCTGGCGACTGGATGCTGCTGCGGGTCGACATGGAGGCATCAACGCCAGAGTTGTCGCTGGTGTCTAAGCGCAGGTCGGCGGCACGCGAGGAGCGGTCTTCGCCGACCACGGTTTCACGGATTTCGCTGGAATATTCGATTGCGGACTTTGATGTATCCAAGCGCAGGTCGTTGTATCGCGTGGACTCATCGGCAAAAGCTGCGGTGCTAAACAGGGCGGCGGCGGTGGTTGCAATAATCAGTTTCATTGTAGTGTCCTAGTCATTCAATCATCAGGCACAGTCTGCTGCGCCTCGGTGTCAGGGAAAGAACGGCTCGTCGGCGCAAAAGGTTTCCGCATTGCAGCAAGTGACGCTAGGTGAAGGGGCATATCGAAGCACGGGACTGACACTGTGCTAAAATGTTTGTAGTTTATTAACAACATCTTACCAGACAATTTCCGCGCGCTTTACTCCGCATCACAACAAGTTCACGCTTCCGTGCTCAATATGACTGAACGCCAAGTGCGGGTGTCAGAGAACTATTTAGACACCGGTCCCGCAGGGTTCACGCCAAGCGGAAAGTTCAAAGCAGCGGTAAAGCCGCTTGCCTGTCCGGGCGTGGGGGAACTGATATTAAGTACTGTCCCGGATTGGCTGCACAACTCCTGCACAAAGGAGAGCCGAAACCATCCGACAGCGGCGCATTAGATAGCACCTAAGCCAAAGGCATGTGGCAACGCACATACCAGCGCAAACGCATTATGATTGGGAGGAACGAGAACCAAGCAAACCGCGCCTTCATAGCAAAATTTGCGCACCTAATCAGTGTGGAGGAGCATAGGATGTATTTTGATGAGGTTGAATTAGACATCGAGGGATGTTGAAAATTTCGGAATGCCGTCTAGCTTGTGTGACAAGTTGACGCGAGGACAAACACACTCCTACTATTAACAAATGGGTCATAGTCTCTTACCTAGTGGATCAGCAGGTTCTTTGGTGAATTGACTTGCGGACAGGACCAACGATGCATGATCATACTACACCAAAGCTTCATCACATTGCGTATGTAAGCCTCTCTATATGGCCGTTGGGTCCGACGCTTTTGTCCGATATCCTTGAGGTTTCGCAGCGAAATAATGCGCGGGATGGGATAACCGGAATTCTCAAGTACCACGACCAGCAATTTTTTCAAATTCTTGAGGGTGAGCAGTCTGCTGTTCAACTTTGCTATGAGCGAATAGTTCGAGATCCACGCCATGTTAACGTGTCTCAAATATTGGATGATTCAATCAAGAGTAGAACATTCGCCAACTGGGCCATGTCATATGCGGGCCCCGATGAGATTGGCCCATATACCCCGACGCCACTCAAGGCCCGAGCCGATTTCAAGGGTGACGGAAAGGCCTCTAGCTGTTTGGCTTTGGAGCTTGCATATCAAATCTTCCTGAAAGCGTAAGCCATACCTAAGATCCAAATTAAACTGTCTGATTTAAAACCGATTGGACTTCCGAGCTCAATGTTAGCGGGTCAAAAGGTTTAATGATCACCTTTTCCGCACCCAAGTCTAAGAGTTCCTTCTCTTCTGACGGTTGAACACGAGCAGTCAGGAAGATTACCGGAACCTCCTTAAGGTGAGGCATCTCACGCATTTTTTTCAGGGTTTGCCGACCGTCCATGCCCGGCATCATCACGTCGAGCAGCAATAGATCCGGCACGAAATCTTGAACGACAATCAAGGCCTCCTCGCCTGACGCGCATTGGGTCAAAACGAAGTCGCCAGATAACTCGAACGATATTTTTGCTATTTCACGGATGTCTGGGTCATCTTCTACATGCAGAATTTGGATCATAGAATCATATCACCTAAACGTTGGTTGCCCAGAGGCACGCAAATTTTTTCGTAGAAAGGTAAGCCAACATCTAAATACTTAGTCGGCTCGTCCCAAGGTCAAGACATCCCGGGCACCAGTTTTTTCAAGACAATGTCATCTCTGAGTCGCATTGATTTGGAAGGAGTCGTATCAAGCTACCAGTATCTGGAAGCGGTGCGCAAGGTAGCTAAACAAGGCGGCGTGTTAGGGCTTCATTCAAGGTATTGGCCCAAGCGCGTTACGGCTGATTGAAGCGGAGGCGTAAGAACTTGTTCTTGCGGAGAGCGGTACCGCGACCATTCGCCAATTTAGTAGAGCGTCAAAATTGAGACAAAAAAGCTGAGATGTAATTTCAAATTGGCGGTTGGAATGGGGGACGCTCAACGCACCACACACCCTAAGATGCTTGTTTTTAGCAAAATATTTTGATGTAGTGGCGGTGCTGTCAGACGAATTTGAACCAGTTTCAGTATGACCCTGTATGCCGGAACATATCCGAAACAAAGCTGGCGCCACTCGGCGAGAGCAGCGCTTCGGTTGAGTTTGAAGTTGTCTCGTAAGTAAAGGTGGCGTTCCTTGTTGAAGTGGTTGTGGACCGAAGAATGGACAGCGGCAAACTTTTGCAAACATCGCATCTGTCGGAAGCGAAGCATGGCCCGTTCACGCCGTCGGAACGGCTGGTGTGAGTTTTCAGAACGATTGTTGAGCCAGCGGCCCGTTTCCTGCTTTGGCGCGTTGCCGATAACCTTCATCGCCGCCCCGTAGGATCGAAAGCAGGGCTCTCCACTTCCAATCCGACACATGCATGCAGCGGCGCCCTTTCGAACGGCAAAGCAGACCTCGAAGAGAAGCGTGACCCGGATAAGCGATCCCTGATCAATTAAAAGAAGGGAAATGAGCTTGACCCAGACACCCAAATAGAGTGGCTGCCATTCGCTGCGAGTTGAACAAATGACGGAAATGGGGGCGGCTGCGGACGGATAACTTCCGGCAATCAGAATATTGTTAGCGGCCATGCTACGCGATCGCACGGGTTTGCCGAATGTGCTTTGTCACAGTGTCAGTTTATGCTTTTGGAACCGGAGCGCCCGGCCCGAAGCAGCCGGCCATCCTTCAACAAAAGACTAGGTGATACGCACCTTGAGCGCCTACGGTGAGAGATTGCTTTCCCAAATGGGGAGTTCCATCTAGGAAAATACTAATCATGAAACCAATCCGAAAATTAAGCGGATGCGTTACACTATTATCTTGTCTTTTCTACCCATTAGCGGCTGCGGCGCAAACCTTGCCGAATGGAAATTACGACACAACTGATTTTGGTGTGATCAATATTGAATGCATAAGCTCAGAGATGTGCTTTGGGACTTACGAAAACAGACAGTCTTACTTGTATTTGAACAGCAGGGACAACAGCCAGAATTTCACCGGTTATTGGGTCGAATCAGAATCCTCAAAACCTTGTGCCGTTACGCATCAGTTTCCCAACCTTCAATCCAATGCTTGGGGCAATGTGAATGTGACCTTTAATCTTTCTGCGAACAGTCTGTCCGGATTTTGGGGATACTGCAAAGATCACCCCAACAAGACACTGGACGGCACGCGCGCGCAAATGCACACAGCGCAGGACACTACAAGCGTTGATCTCGCCTCCATTGCCCAGTTTCTTGTCGGTTCGTGGTTGCCGTCGCCGGATTCCAGCGCGCGCCGAAACGATAGCTACACATTCAATCCAGACGGCACATTTGTAATTTCAGACGGCTCCTCTAATTCGCCTATTGGCAACTGGACACTCAACAGTGCTGGCCAAATGGTCATGGATGGCCGCGTCGATGAACCGCTTACTATTGAAATCGTCGGGCAAGACATCAAAATGGGAGGCGACCAGTACACGCAGGAACCGTTCAACGGTCTATCCTACGATGGTCAGAGCGTTTTGGGCGACGTACAGACCGAAGGCGTCTTTCAACCGAAATGGCCTAGCGATGGCACGACTCCCATGGTCGGAAATTATGAGTTGAGCTTTATCGTTTTGGGGCCCGTCGACAGCTTTCGACCAAGCACCGCAGATGCTTCAAGCAAGCCGATCTATGTTGAATTCTGGAACACAACCGAGACCACCACGACGGACGTCGATGGTCGCGAAGTGCGAAAGGACATCATGGGATTTTGGCCAACCGAGTACGAAGTCAGCCCGGATTCACTGTCTTTCCACGGATATCACCCGCAATGGGGAGATATCTATTTCGATGCGCGGTTCGACAGCACACGTGTGCAGACACAATATAATTATGAACGGGGCGGCGGTGACTCGTCGGGCTTCGGCAAGCCCGCAAAAGCAGACGAGCCGCTGATTTATGGTGACATGCTCGTCAGAGGTCATATCTTTCGCGATGTCGCTTTGTTTATCGGCTGGTTTGAGTGATGGTCTTTACGCTGAGATCGATGATCCCTGCGTAAAACAAAAACACCTCGGACCAAACAAATGGTCCGAGGTGCAAAATCTTGAAGGCCATGGAGGCCTTCGCGGCACGGCAGGACCGTGCCGTGCCAATACCGAGCCTAATGCAGGCGTTGACCATTAGCCATGACAGACCCGTCTTCCTTGAATTCGATCTGCGAGGTCATCGTGTCCTCGGTACCTGCGACAATACGCATTTGCCCTATGGATTGGACAATACACGCACGATTAGTTCGGCGCGTGAGTGGACGCCAAACTTTTCAAAGAGAATTGAGGCCTGATTGCGAACCGTTTTCTCGCTCTTATTTTGATTTGCGGCAATGTCCTTGTTGGGTGTTGTCACGTTAACGGCGTGAGGTTGGTGGTGCATTGATCTGGGCGTAGGGGATTCCGATGCAAAAATTTAAACTCAGCTACAAGCGCCACCGGTTTCCGCCTCAGGTCATCGCTCATGTTGTCTGGCTCTACGTCCGGTTCAACCTGAGCCTGCGCGAGGTCGAGGAGATGATGCTGGCACGTGGCGTGGACGTTTCGTACGAGACGATCCGGCGCTGGACCATCAAGTTCGGCCCTCTGATCGCCCACGTTCTGCGGCGACGGCGGCCGCGCCCCGGCGATGTCTGGCACTTAGACGAAGTCGTCGTGAAGATAGCGGGCCGGTCATACTGGTTGTGGCGCGCGGTCGATCAATACGGCATCGTTCTTGAGGAAATCCTTCAATCCAGGCGAGACAAGCGCGCTGCAAAGCGGCTTTTGGTCAAACTGATAAAACGCTGGGGCTTCGTGCCCAAAAGGATCATAACGGACAAGCTGCGCTCCTACGGTGCAGCGAAACGCGAGGTCGTGCCTGGCCTTGATCATTGGTCCCACAAGGGGCTCAATAACCGTGCAGAAAACAGCCATCTCCCTTTTCGAAAACGAGAGCGGGTGATGCAGGGTTTCCGATCGCCGGGTAGTTTACAACGCTTCGTTTCGATGCAATCTGCAACCCGCAATTCCTTCGCCGTACCAGCCCGCCGTCGTTCCGCTCTCACCATCCGCTACCATCGACTCGAAGCATTCGAGGCGTGGAAATCCGCGGCAAACGTCGCTTGATCAATGATCGGCATGCCAATTTCCAAGCTCGCCGAATTAACGTGACAACACCCCGCCAAGATTTGCCGCCCATCAGGGCATAATCAACTTTCGCGCGTTTCTCGTTGCAAAGCGCCCGTTTCGCTGCGCTGATAGGGTCAAAGGGAGAAACAACAGTTATGACCGCACGCCGGAAAATTGCGGTGATCTCGCTGACGCCCTCTCCCCCTGCACCTGTCGCGACAAAGAGCACGCTTGCCGCGCTGGAAGTGGCATTTCCCGCTGACGATCTGGACGTCATCTATGTGCTCGACATCCTGAAGCGATCCCGGGTGCGCATGATCATCGCAGCCTGCGTTGCCGGGGTCACCTATCTGCCTGATCTGCTGCGCGGACGCAAACGCCTCAAATATGCTTTCTTTCGCACAAATTATGTCTTTCGCTGGATCAAGCGGGAGATGGCGCGCCGCATCGATCCGGAGCGCCACGCCTTCTCCATCCAGATACAATCCTTGTTCGATGCGAGCGTTCGGGGGGTGCCGAACTTTATCTATACGGACCATGTCCACCTGGAGAACCTGAAGTTCGAGGGATTTACCGACGCGGACCTCTATTCGCCCGGGTGGCGGGCCTGCGAGCTTGAGATCTACGACAACGCGGCCATGGTTTTCACATGGAGTTCCAACGTCAGCCGCGCACTCATCGACGGCTATGGGCTGGCCCCGGACAAGGTCGCTTGTGTCTATACCGGGAGCAACGCGCCGGTGCCGGTGCCGGTGCCGCAGCCGCCTGATGTCAGCCGCTACGAAAGAAAGGAAATCCTTTTCGTCGGCGTGGATTGGGTGCGCAAAGGCGGACCGGTGCTGCTCGAAGCCTTCCGCAAGCTCAGCGAGCGCCACCCCGATGCGACGCTCACCGTCGTCAGCCGGGTCCCCGAAGAGGAGGATCTGAGCGGCGTGAATCACCTCGGGCTCGTGACGTTGGAAGATTTGCCGGGCTGCTACGCGCGGGCTTCGGTTTTCTGTCTGCCAACGCGGCTGGAGCCGTTCGGGAATGTCTTCGTTGAGGCGATGTGGCATCAGCTTCCGGTTGTGGCAACGCGGGTCGGGGCGCTGCCCGATCTCGTGGAGGACGGGGTGAATGGCTATCTCGTACCTCCCGGCGATACGGACGCGCTGGCCGATATGCTCAGCGCACTTCTCGACGATCCGGAGAGTTGCGCCCGCATGGGGACGGCTTCGCGCGACCGGGCGGCCGGGCGCTATGACTGGCCTTTGGTGGCTCAGGACATGTGCGCGCGCATTGAGGCGACGCTGGACGAGAAGGGCGCGTCACAATGAGGACCCTTCGCATTGTTATCCTGGCGCTCTTCCCGCTCGCTTGGCCCGCCATGGCTGAGCAGCGGGATCCATCGCTTCTTGCCTGCGAAACACAAGCCACACAGAACTGGATCGCAGAGGCCTTCGCGGGGAGTGAGGTGCTCAACGGGGCCATGGAGGGGCGGGTAGAGGTCAAGGCACCTGCCGTGATACGGGATGCGACGCTTGAACGGGCCCGCATCGGATTTTCCCTGCGTCACGGCCCGGAGGGCACAGAGCGTCGGGTCGCATTCGTCAATGTCGCGGTGACGGACATGCAGTCGCATGACCGCTACGGCGCCGCGATCACGACCCACCGCAAGGATCCCGGGCTCTCGGTTTTTCTCAGTGATGTCGCCCTGCACCCGGGCTGGCCCATCTGGGAATCTTACGAAACGACGAATTACGATGCCATCACGCTCGATGCAGCTGAGGCGCTCTATGCCCAGGCCGTCACGATCATCGATTGGAATGCCGATGCGGCCATCGACAGCAAGGGGCAGACAACGCAGCTCGTCGATGTCGCAATTTCCGGCAATGGAAACCGCCCTTTGCGCCTGTGGCGACCGGGGCCGCACTATCTCGTGCATTCGTCCATTGAAAAGCCGGGCGGCGGCACGTTGATCTGGCTGAAAGATTGCGACCGGACCCGCCTGCGCATCTTTGCCTCACGTTTCAACGGCGCGGACCGCTTGTCCGCCGATCAGGTTTCCTGTGACCAAGGGACTTTCCCTCACATCGAATACCTCCCCAATGACCCGAGGCAGACCGGCGACATGCACCCGGTGTTCGAGGTTTGCCCGAAATCAGTGGACTGATAAACGCCCTTTTTGGGCCTGTGGGGCACCTCGCGAACCCTCAGCGAGCGGTTAAAAAGGCCCTTCAGCCTGATTTGTGTGTGTCGAGCCCCTATATCGCCATACTATAAGCACATTAACGATGCATGAAGCATACCGAGAAAGCTGTATGCCCGTTCCTCGCAAGAGGCGCTGGTCTGGATCGCATGTGGCATTTTGAGAGATAAGCAGGAGCATCAACGTTTATGCCGAACGACTGGTACAGAAGCCGAAACGCCCCGCTCGGGACGCCCCGGCAGGACGGAGTTCCGGACGATACCGCCGATGAGCTTTCGCTGCTTTCTGTAGCACTCAGGCACAAGGTGCGCCTTATCCTCACGGGTATCGTCGCGACGATCCTTGCCTACGCCGTGCTGACGCAGGTGACGCCAACCTACAGATCCAGCGCGCAGGTCCTTCTCGAGGTTCAGGCCGAACTCATCATCGACATTCCCAACGCCGTGCCGGAGGCGCCCGACGGTATCGCGACGCTGGGAAGCGCCATCATCCTGATTCGCTCGCCACAGGTCATGCGTAGCGTGGTCGAGGAACTTGGCCTCACCACGCGCGCCGAGTTCAATTCCACGCTGCGTGCGCCCTCGCTCCTTGATAGAGTCTTCGACATGATCTCAGCCGGAGTGGACCGGGTCAGGCAGATGCTGGGATTCGAAGCTGAACCCGCGGGCATCGGTCGCGACCCGGTCGAGCGCGCGGCGCGTGCATTGCGCTCGAAAGTGTCGGTGCGAAGCCTGGGCGAATCCCGCGTGATCGAGATCAGTACCGAATCGCAAAGTGCCCGCCTTGCAGCGCAAATCAGCAATGCCATCGCCGTAGAGTACATCGAGCAGCAGATTGCGATGAAAGCCGCAGCGGGAGCGCAGGTAACGCAGTGGCTGGAAGAGCGCACGAATGATGCGCGCGCACAGCTCGAAGAGAGCGAAAGGAAACTGTCGGAGTTCGGCAGCGAGATGATCGCGTCCGAGCGTACCTCTTCGATGGACCTCGAAGCCCAGCTGCTTGAGGCCAATACCCAGTTGATCGCGCTCGAACAGCAGCTTCTGGAACTCGGCGCGCAGCGCGCCGAAATCGCGAACCTGCGTGCGGATGGCAACTATTTGACGCTGGCGTCGGTCGTGGAATTGCCCACCGTGACGACCCTGGTCGAGCGGTTGGCCGCCCTCGACAACACAATCGTTAACCTCACGGCGACCTACGGCGACCATTCCAAGACCCGCGAAGCGCAGGAAACGCGTCGGCAGCTCATCGTGTTGCTGGAAACGGAATCTGCCCGCCTTATCTCGGGCCTCGACGTGCGCCTGGGCGTGGTCGGGGACCGCAAGCGCGACATGGCCGCCAAGATCCGCGTGCTCCAGCTCGCGCTGGTCGATATGAAACAGGACGATTTTCGCCGCGACGCGCTGACTCGCGACTTTGATACTGCGCGCAACGTTTATGAGCGGTTCCTGCTGCGCCAGAAGGAAATGGAGCAACGCGGGCAGTTTCAGTCATCCGGCGCGCGGTTGGTGGCCGAGGCCGAGCGCCCGTCTGCGCCTGTTTCCCCTCAAAAGGCACAACTTGCGCTGCTCGCGGGGATCGCGGCAGGCGGAGGCATGCTGGTCTTTCTGACGATCGGCGAGGCCCGCAGACCCGGCAAGGTAGAAGTGGCAGCGGCAGAATCTTCTGATCTGGTTGAATATGACCAGATGGGTGTGTTGGTCACCTTGCCCTATCTGTCCGACTTCAGGCATCCGCCGGATATCCTCCGCTATTTTCAGCAGCATAGCGATTCGAACCTGGCGATTTCCGTGCATTGGCTGAAATCCTATCTGAAACCGCGCTCCAGAAATGGCACGAGCCTCATTCTGGTGACGTCCGCAGACCAGGGTGAGGGCAAATCAACGCTCTCGATGCTGCTCGCCGAGAGCTTCAGTCGCGACTTCTGTACCTTGCTGGTTTATGCGGAAAGCGAAAGCTGGCTTGCGGATTTCGCACATAGTGACGCCTCCCGGCAGGCAAGCTTTGACCTTCTGAGTTATTCAGACGACATTTTGCATGCGATTAATGGAGAATTCGATTGCGACGATGACTTTGGAGACCGGCTTGGCGCGGATATCGTGATCCTCGACGCGCCGGCCATGCCGCTCTCGACCAGCCTGCTCGAGATCGGACAGCAGGCGGACCACGTGATCTTCGCCGCTGCCAAGAACCGCGCTGCGCTCCACAAAATCCGGAATTGCGCGTGGTCGCTTGAGCAGATGGGTATTGCGATAAGCGCTTTGGCGCTGACCATCGTGCCGCGAGATGCACAAGAGAAGTTGACGCAGATACATCGCCCGTGGTCACCTTTGCAATTGCCTAAGCGGAAAAACACCTGACCGGAGGAGTGAGGGCGATTATGTGGATGCTTGTCTCACTTCTGGCGATCGCAACCAGTCTTGTGCTCGTCATGCGACAGATGCGCGTTTTCGGCGATGACCGGCTCGCCCGGGCGATCGTGCTGCTCATTTGGGTGCGTTTCGCACTGACAGCGCTGGGTGAACCTGCACTGCGCACCGTTGCGGCGGGCCAGTCGATTCTGGCGCTCGGCACATTCCTCGCCGTGATAATCGTGCTTTTCCTGTTGCCGCTCGATCAATTGCGCCGGCCGCGGCTCCTGCCATTCGCGATGATGGCCGGCGTCGTCCTGCTGAGCGCGCTCTTCAACGACCAGATTGGTGCATTGCTCAATACCGGCACCCTCTGGATCATGTTCACGCTGATCGTGCTGCTTGTTCATCGCGCCCTTCAGGTGCATGGTGGCCGTGCGGTGCTGGGCTGCCTGCTGGCCGTGTTCTCACTCCCCATAGGATTGCAACTTGCGGGTTTTGCTCTGGGGCGCTCGCAGGTCGGGATGGATGGCAGCGTCAGTTTTATCGGCAATTACGTCCACGAGGCGGTTTTTTCCACCGTGGCGCTCTGCGCGGTCTGGCTGGTGACCATCTATCCCTGGCAGAAGCGGACCTGGCTGCTCTGGGGGTTTGCCGTGGTCATGACGTCGATGTTCCTGGCCAATTACCGCACATTGATCCTGGCCTGTGTTCCGTCTCTGATTGCGACCATCGTCGTCACGACACGTTCGTCGGGCAAAAGCCGTTCCGCCCTCCCGCTCTTTGTGGCGCTGGCATTGATGCTTGCCGCCGTGCCGTTGCTGCAGTCGGAACGGTTTTCCGACTTGGGCACCGCCATTGGCCAGCTGGGCAATCTCGCCAAACCGTCGCAGGAGTTTACCGCCGCGGAAAAGGATCTGCTCTCCGCCCGCCTCTACATCGGGGCGGCTTACCTCGATCAATACGCAAACGCAGATCTGTTGCGCAAACTTATCGGGTTCGGGCCCGGTGCGGACAAGGAAGTCGTCGGCACACATCCGCATAACGAATTCCTGCGCATGCTCTTTGAGACCGGGCTCGTGGGCCTTCTTTTGTGGCTGGCCATCATCGCGGGGCTCGTCGCCTCCGCCATCCGGCGCGCGACGCCCCTCTCTCTTGCCGTTCTCAGCGGCGGATACGGGGCGCTGGTGATCGGCGGCTTTGGCACCTCCTTTTTCATCCGGCCCGAAGGGATCATTTTTGTGGCCCTTCTGGTGGCGGTCACCTGGCACCTGACCGAGCGTCAGCCTGACCGGCGATCGCGGCCGTGTCCGCAGCAGGCCATCCCGCAATGATCCGATTGCCGAAGCTGTCGGAGGTGCGCGCGCGTCTGGTGCGCTCCGCAGGCTGGCTCATGGCGCGGCAGGTCATAAACATCCTCAACTCGCTGGTGCTGGGCATCGTACTGGCCCGGCATCTTGGTCCCGAAAACTTCGGCGTGCTGAGCTACGCGATATCGCTGCTCGTGATGCTGATGCCGCTCACCACGCTGGGCATGCGCAACATGGCCTTGCGCGAATACGCAGCCCGCCCCGACGACGACGCGCGCATCCTCGGGACAGTCAGCGCAATGCGCCTTGGGGGGACGCTGGCCGCCATTGGCGTCATCTATGTTATCACAACGCGGTTTCCCGTGGATTACGACAACATCGTGCTATTGTGCATGCTTCTGGGTGTTTCGCTGCTGTTTCAGGTGATCGACACGATCAAGGAGCAGTTCATCGCCCTTCAGAACCCGCGCATCTTCGTGATCGTCGAGGTCTGTGTTCTGTTTGCCTTCACGGTGCTGAAACTGCTGCTGGTGCTGCTGGATCTGCCGGTGGATTATTTCATCCTGGCTGCGGGCGCTGAAATCGTGGCGCAGGGCATCGGCACCGCCGTGGCCTATTACCTGCGCAGCGGGACCCCGCCCCGGCTGACGGTGGATCGCGGGTTGATGCGCACCTATGCCGCCAATGCCCTGCCGCTGCTGCTGGGGTCGATCTCGACGGTGATCTATCTCAAGATCGATATTCTGTTTCTGGCCAATATGGTGGGCAAGGAGGCAACCGGCCAATACGCGGTCGCAACGCGCCTGTCCGAGGTGTGGTACATCGTGCCGACTGCTCTCGTGATGGCGGCCTTTCCGCGCATGATGGAGTTGCGCAGCGAGGCACCCCGCCACTACCGTAAACGCATGCAGGAGGCGATGGACGCCTTCGCCGCTTTCGGCACATTTATCGCCCTCTCGAGTATTTTCTGGGCGGCCCCCGTGATCTGGTTGCTGTTCGGGCCCGAATACCTCGCCGCAACCGCATTGCTTCAGATTACGGTCTGGGTAGGGGTGGTCTTTGCCACGCGGCAACTCATCAATCAACATCTTCTGGCAGAACAACTCTACTGGGGTGCGGCCCTGATCAGCCTGACCGGCGCGGTCACCAATGTGGCCCTGAATCTTCTGCTGATCCCGTCCTACGGTGCCGAAGGGGCGGCATGGGCCACGCTGATCTCCTACACACTGGCACCGCTTCTCATTTCACCGCTCGTGCCCTCCCTGCGCCCGGTCGCCAAGATGCAGATCCTCTCGATATTGTGGGCCCGCAGAGGCTTCACCCTGCTGAGACGACAGAAGGGGCCGGAATGACGCGCGGCCTGTGCGTCGTGCTCGCGCCACCGGGCACCAGTGCCGAGCGGCTGGCTCTTGCCATCGCGGCCCTCGGGCGGCGAGGGGTGGAGCTTTTTGCAGAGCGGGTGTGGGAGGCGGCAGGGGAAACCGCGGCTCTGGTCGGTGATGCGCAACCCGGCAATATCGTTCTCATCTGCTTCGAGCCGTTGATCGCGGCGCAGGATCCGACCGGCGAGGCGTTCGACCACCCCGCCATCGACAGTGCGGCGTTTCACCTTGGTGCAACCCTCGGTCCTGCGGCGGACGGGATCAAAATCGCCACCACCGCGCGGCAGGCCGAGGCGATCCCGCACGCGGTGCTCTCCGCCGCGGAATGCAGCCTGCTGCGGGAGCGGATCGCGCTGCGCCGGGCGCAGATGGAGACATCCGAGCCGGTTCTCGCCGTGCTGAGCCGACATCGGCATCGCGCCAAGGTGGAGTTGGTACGCTGGGAGGGCCGCGAGGCGGTCAAGAAGACCTTTCGTGCGACCTCTGGCAAGGCCATGGCCAATGAGATCGCCTTCCATGATGATATCGCGCCGCTCAGCCCGGTGCCCGCAGGCATTCTGCACCGAACCGATACCGCGCTTTATTTCGAGTATATCGCGCAACGTCCGACGCGCAGCGGCGCGTTCAACCTGCCCCTTGTGCAGCTTCTCACACTAAAGAGCCTCGCGCAGCTGGCGGATTTCGCGCGGCTGGTCACGGCGCGGGGCTGGGACCCACTCGACCTGACCCCGCGCGACAACGTGCTGATCGCGGCGCAAACCGGTGATCTGCGTTGCATCGACTTTGAGTTCGCACGGCGCGCACCGACTCCTTTGAAACCGGAGGCGGCGGCTTTCCTCGCAGGTCTGCGGAACGATGACGCGGAGGCGGCCCTGTTCGATGTCGGCATGCGCCAAGATCCATACCCTGGAAAATGGCGGCCTTTCACTGGCCTGAGCCGCGACAGCTTTCTTCACGATCCAGCTTGGTTGCAGCGCGTGAAGCGAACGGTGGTGCATCCCGTCTGGCTGGGGTGGCGCGCGCTTGGCGTCCCGCAGCGGCGCCGGGCGCATCTGCGCCGCCGCGCGGCCCTGTTGCGCGCGCTCGCGCTGGAAGTCAATCCGTGCTAGTCCTGTTTGTTTCCGCGGTTGGACAAACGTCGGTAGATGGCCCGGGCCCCGCCATAAAGCGGGCGAAGAAAAGACTTCGAGCTGAGCAGCGAAGCGATGCTGCTCGCCATCACCGGCGAGATCGCGGTTTCGAGAAAGATAAGCTCCCGGTAGGAGGCGATGGCGATCTCGCTCAGGCGCGCATAATCCCAGTTCTGCGGATCCGGAGCCCGAAAGAATGATGTGTCGATGGTCCGCTTTTCGAACTTCAGATAACCTTCCTCGACAAGCCGCGCGGTAAGCTTTTCCGAGATCACATGTTTGAGGTCGATTGCCAGCCGTCCGCCGCGCAGGGCTGCGCCCACCTTGCCATCGATGTCGTCGACGATGACCGTCGCGCCCGGCGCGAGGTAGGGTCCGAACAGGGCGAGGTCGCGGTCGATCCGCCCGTCGGCATCCAGCACCAGCATGTCGATGGAGAACTCGTCAGGCAGTTTCCTGGCGAAGTCTTCGCTGCGGCCCACATGCAGGTCGATCCGGTCGCCGACACCGGCCCGGCGGAAATTTCCGCGCACGATGGCCTCGTTCTCGGCAGGGCCGCCAAAGCGCGCGCGGGAGGAGGGGATGTCGGGCAGTGCCTGCAACGTGTCAACGGTGGCGATCCGGATGTCGTGACCGCGCGAGGCCCCGCCAAGTGCCAGAGCGATGGTGCCGGCCCCATGGGCTGTCCCGATCTCCAGCACCTGTGCAGGGCCCTGCGCCGCGGCGGCATCGAAGAGCGCGTCATAGACCGCACGGGACATGAGGGCATCAACATCGACAAGGGTCGCGTGCAGCAGGGCCCGGAGGTCAGTATCGTCGTTCTTATTCAATTCCATGGCCCTTTTCTTTCGCCCTTAGCGCAGCTTGGACGCCAAAACGCCCAGCGTTGCCCGCAAGCCTGAGTGACGGATGGCTGCGATGATATGGTGCAGCTTGCGTTTGCGCTGTGAAATGTAGCTGAGCATGATGATGGCCAGACGCCGCTTGTAGGCAGGCTCACCCAGCCACTGGCGATGCTTGTGTGTTGCGGCACAGGCTCTGTCAAAAAGCTCTTTCGGGGTCTGGTGCATGGCCCGCGTCGTGATCCGGTCATGCCCCACGCGGCGCAGATAGAGCGGCTCCTCCAGCAGGATCATCGCGTCGCACTGTGCGAGCCGCACGAAAAGGTCCCAGTCCTGCGCGCGGGCAATCGCGATATCGAAAGGCTCAGCCTGCAGAAGCGAGCGACGCGCGATCAGCCCGCTGGTACCGCAAGGATTCTCGACGCGAAGCCGTTCGGAAATGTCGTCGATATGCCGCGGCTCATCGGGCGGGCCTCCCATATCCTGCGCAATACAAATGCACGCCGCGATCCCGTTTTCGCCATCCTCATTTGTATCGGTGCTCTGCGCGGCCGCGATTGCCTGAAGCTGTCGCGCCGTCTTGTCAGGCTGCCAGACATCGTCGTCGTCGAGCAGCGCGATCCAGGCACCGCGGGCGACCTCGATCCCATGGTTCCGCGCAACATTTGCGCCGCCACGCTCCGACAACGTATGAACCTTCACTTTGTCGCCCAGATCGGCAAGTTGCGGGCCCGGATCGACCTCCGAGCCGTCATCAACGATGATCACTTCCAGTATATCGACAGTCTGCGCAAGCGCACTTTCCACCGCTTCACGCAGGTAGGTCCCCCGGTTACAGGTCGGGATGACCACACTGACACCGTCGCGGTCTTCTGACCGCCAGTCGCGGTCGCGAGTCATTGTACTGTCGCTGCTCAAACTGCCTAACTCTCTCAACAATCACGGTGTGCTATCGGGATTGTTCCATATTGTGTGCCTTCGACCTGCATAATTCAGGTGTGATGCCGGTTATAGTGGATTCTCAACACGAAACGTTAATATAATTAAATCAGGCGCGCCGCTTGGGCATACGAACCGAAGTCACGCCGCATGATAAAGGAAAGGCTAGGTTTTTTTTGACGGTGATGACGGTCATTGGGCTCAGGGGCATCCCGGATGTCATGGGTGGTATCGAGACGCATTGCGCGCAGCTTCTGCCGCTTGTGCTCAACAATGCGTCCCCCGCCGAGCTGAAGATCATCCTGCTGGCGCGCAAGGGCTATGTCGATGCGCGCGGCGATGTGGAGGGGGTCGAGCAGATCCCGATCTGGGCGCCGCGTCATCCGGCGGCAGAGACCATCGTGCATACCTTTTTCGCACTTCTGTATGCGCGGTTCGTTTTGCGCAGTGATCTTGTTCACCTTCATGCCATCGGCCCCGGCCTGCTGGCACCTCTGGCAAGGCTTCTGGGTTTCAAATTGCTCTTCACCCATCATGGCGCGGACTACAGACGCCAGAAATGGGGGCCGTTCTCTCGTTTCATGCTGCGCAAGGGTGAGGATATGGCCGTGCGTTTCGCCCACCGTGTCATCACCGTATCGCCCAGCACCGCGAACCGGCTCAAGGACCGGTTCCCGACGTGTGCCGACCGGATCGTGCATATTCCCAACGGCTTCAGCCGCGAAGCCCCCTCGGAGGTGACGCGCGACTTCGCGGAGAAACACGGTATTCGGCCCGGCTCCTATGTGATCACAATCGGCCGGCTCGTGCCGGAAAAGGCACAGGATCTGCTGATCGAAGCGTTTCAGGCGTCGCGCCTGCCTTTGAAGGATCCGCCCTGGAAACTGTTGATCGCGGGCGACGCGGATCATGCGAATGACTATGCCCGGTCGCTCAGGAAAAAGGCGGCGCAGGATGACAATATCATCCTGCTGGGGAAGGTTCCCCGAAAGACGGTTCTGGCGCTCAATGCGTCAAGCGGCCTCTTTGTGCTGCCGTCTTACCACGAGGGCCTCTCGATCGCGGCTCTCGAAGCGCTTCATTCAGGCGTTCAGGTACTGCTCAGTGACATTGATGCCAATCTGAACATCGGATTGCCGCAGGAAAACTACTTCCAGAGCGGTTCGGTTGAAAAACTGACGGAAAAACTGAACTCCGATCTTGTCGACCGTGATCGCGGACCGGATGTGGACCTGTCTCGCTTTGATTGGGACGAAATCGCGCGCGCCACATTGCGCGAGATCGAGGAAGCGGTCGGCGGCGCGCCGCCTCCGCGTGTTGTCACGTCGTCTGCCAGCCATGGATCAAAGGGTTGAGCCATGGTGCGTAGGCTCCTTTTATTGATCAACTCCCTTGAAGGGGGTGGTGCGGAAAAGGTATTCGTCAGCCTCGCCGCGCATTTTGCCCGCACCAACCGCTGGGAATTATGCATCGCAACATTGGACGATGTGCCCGATTGCCATCTGGCACCCCCCGACATAAAAAGAGTGCGGTTCGATTGCCGGGGCAGCCTCCTGCGCAGCGTCCGTGAGGTCGGCGCGCTGATCTCGCGGTGGCAGCCGGATGTCGTTCTGAGTTTCCTCACACGTGCGAACTGCGCGGCGGTTCTGGCGCGGGGGCGCGGCGATTTTCGCTGCGTGATCAGCGAGCGGGTCAACACCACCAGTCACATGGGAAACGGGCTGCGAAGCCGTCTGCAGAGAGCGCTCGTGCGATGGCTTTATCCTCGTGCCGACACGGTGATTGCGGTCTCTGAAGGGGTAGGGCAGGAGTTGCAGCGGCGCTACCACGTCCCGGCCGACCGAATCACGGCGATTCCAAACCCTGTTTTCGTGGATAAGCTGCAGCGCAGAGGACAAGAGAAAGCCGGGATCGAGCTGCCACCGGATTTCTTTGTCGCGGTCGGGCGGCTGGTCCCCAACAAGGCCAACGAGGTGCTTCTGCGCGCCTTTGCAGCCCATGCGAACAAGGACCGGGCCCTGATCATTCTTGGGGAGGGGGCGGAACGCCCACGTCTTGAGGCACTGGCCGAAACGCTGGGCCTTGAGGGGCGACTGCATATGCCGGGCTATATCGACAACCCCCAGGCGATCGTCGCCCGGGCCACCGCCTATGTCTCCGCCTCCCGCAGCGAGGGGTTCCCGAATGCTCTGATCGAAGCGATGTCGCTTGGCCGTCCTGTGATATCGACCGATTGCCATTCTGGCCCCGCGGAAATCCTCGCCGAAACCGCTACTGGAAGGGTGACGACGGCCAAAGAGGTTTCCTGGGGTATTTTGACGCCCGTGGACGATATTCCCGCATTGACGGAAGCAATGGATATGATGGACATGGTCGAACGGCGCGACCGGTATGCGGTGCTGTCACGCGATCGGATGCAAAGCTACGCGCCGCCGGATATTTTCAAACGCTACGAGGGGGTTTTGAGCTGATGGCCGGAACTCTGATCGACCCCAACCGCATTTCTCCCGACCAGGAAGGGGCGCGGGCGCCGCTCTACGTCGCCCGTCCGCTGCTGCCGGAACTGTCTGATCTCAACGCGCTTCTCGAGGGCGTATGGGCGACACGGATCGTCACCAACGAGGCCGCCCTGCACAACCGCCTTGAGGCGGAGCTGAGCAGGCTTCTGAGAGTCCCTGTCGCCAAGCTTTTTAGTTCGGGCACCTCTGCCCTGCAATGCGCGATGCTGGCGCTTGATCTGCCGAAGGGCAGCGAGGTCATCACCACGCCGCTGACATTCCCCGCCACGGCGCATGCCATCAGCGCCTGTGGACTCACCCCCGTCTTTGCCGATATCGAACCCGACACGCTAACGATCGATCCGCGCGCGGTCGAGGCGGCCATCACCCCGCGCACCGCTGCGGTGCTCGGGGTGCATGTCTATGGCACGATCTGCGATGTGGATGCGCTCGAGGCGCTCTGTGCGGCGCATGATCTGCGTCTGCTCTTTGATGCAGCGCACGCCTTCTATTCCCAGAGCGGGGGCAGATCCGTCGCGACCATGGGCGATGTCAGCGCCTTCTCGCTTCATGCCACCAAGCTCTACAATACGGTCGAGGGCGGTTTGGCCACGACCAATGACACTGATCTTGCAGAACGTCTCGGTCTGGCGCGCAATTTCGGCATCGAAAGCGAAGAGCGCGTGAGCATCGTCGGCATGAACGGCAAGATGAGCGAATTGCATGCAGCCGTCGGTCTGCTGAACCTCGATGGGCTGCCTGCTGAACGTGCCGCGAGAAAAGCGTTGCGCGCAAGTTATAACTCGATTGTCTCGCGCCATTTCGGTCTCAAGACGCAGGCGTTGCAGGTAGACGTTGTCCATTCAGAGCAGTATTATCTGCTGCGGGTGGACCCGCAAGCGTTCGGCGCTTCGCGCGACGACCTTTATGAAGCGCTGAAGGCGCGGAAAATCTTTGCGCGCAAGTATTTCTGGCCGATCTGCACGGACTATGACTGCTATCGTGGCATGCCGATCATCAGCCTCGAAAAGGTGGCTGTGGCGGATCAGGTCAAGTCGACCCTCCTGTGCCTTCCATTTCATTCCGGGGTCACCGACGCGCATGTCGATGTGATCGCCGAGACGATCGCATCGACATGAACGCGGATGACGAAAGGCTGCAGGTCGGAGCCTGACGGCGGTATTGTCAGCGTAGCAAGAGGCGCAGCAGACGTGACAGTTCCCGCCGCGCCGCGCGGGACCCGCGCGCGGCCCAGGTCCTGCCCGGATGGACGGCCTGCCGCCAGAACCAGCGATGTGCAGGGGTGCCCTTCAGAAACAGCCTGCGCGGCATGCCGGTAACCGCGCGCCATTGCGCATCACTCATGCCACCGGTCAAGCCGCCTGTGCGGCGTTCGCCTTCGGCGCCGATGATGACCGGCGCTGGGCTTTCTGCCCAGTACAACAGACTGTCGAACAAGGTGCGTTCGTCGATCTGCCATTCCGCCGTCTCGGCATCCTGCACGGCGCGGCGCAGGTGCTCGATTGCCGCAAGAGCGGACGGCGCATTGCAATCTGCGCGCAGATGAAAGCCGGTCCCCGGATCGGTGAAATCAACGTAACCTGCCGCGCGCGATCCCTCCAGTACCTGGCCCCAGATCGTACCCGATGACCCCATGCCCCGGTGAAGCGCGCACGCCGCCGCAGCCCGGTCAGCAAGGTGCGGTCTGTAAAGCTTGCGCAAAACCCCGCCACCGCGGAGATAGGCGAAACTGTCACCCGCCGGGGCCACCGCGTCCCAACCGTCCATGTATTGGGCAACCTGCGCCAGCCGATCCGCGACGGTCTTTTCCAGTTGATCCAGTGCCGGATCTCCGAGAATCTCTCCAGCGATGATCGCGGCTTCGTCACTGCTGTCGGTCGAATGCACCGGGTTGAACCGCTGAGAGGGAGGGATCTTGTCCAACAAGGCGGTGCGTATCCGCTCCTTTACGGCCAATGTCCTGCCGTTATCGAGCAGGGGGTGACGCGCGCGCGTTTGCGCATCCGGCGCTTGTGGAAAGACGTCGAGCGCGAAAAACAGATGCGTGGGCGGGCCGCCGCTGACGGGGAACGGTCCTTGGCCCCAATTCCCGCCGCGCGTCGATTTTCTGAGGTCCTTTGCACCATCGGGCGAAAGGGCGGTCTCTGCCAGGATCTCGAAACCGCCCGATTGAATGGCGGCGCGCGCGGCATCCCCAAGGCCAAGCGATGCGGCCCGCTCCCTGAGAAAGAACACCGCAACACCGCGGGGCAGTGTGCGGTGGGGGGCGATCAGGTTCAGGAGTTCATCGCGCAGCCATGCATCCGCGATCCCGAGCCTCTTGAGCATATCATGCGTCGGCCGCCAGTTCGCCGCCGCCAGCGCGGCGTCCAGCGCGGCACGGTCGTCGATGATTGATCCCTCGTGTCCGGCCGCTTGCGCAAGATCGGTCCGCGCTTCGCGGGCCTCTTCGCCCTTGCAATCAACGATGCGGGCAAGTGAACCGAAATAGGCGCGGATATAGGCCGCGATCCTGAACCGATCCTGCGTGCTCAGCTGATCGGCCCGCTGCAGCAGATGCTCCCCCAGATCGACAGGAAAGAGCGCCATGGAAATTTCACTGTGTGCCCCGGCGAGCGTGAAAGAGCGCCCAGTTCCGCCGCCGGGCGTGAAAAGGCGCCCCCCGGCCAGCCCCGCGCGCCGACTCCAGCCGCGTCCGATCCGCGCAGTGTCCGGCACCAGCAGCGCGGCATGGACCCCGTCGGGGGCCTGCAAGCGCCCCAGTTCGACCGCCGGTATGCCGAGGGTCTTGAAGTGTTCTTCGAGATCGGTCTGCGGTGTCGGTTCGTTCATAGCAGCGCGCTGGCGATCCAGGGGTTGCGCGCGGCAAGCCCGCGAAGGTGATCCGGCGGCGGACGCCAGCCTTCCTGTGCGAGCATTTGATCTAGACTTGCCATGGTCACGGGCGCAGCAAGAGTTATTCCAACCTTCGCGGTGAGTTCGGTCAACACTGCGGCATAGTCATGAGAGCCCTTCGCGTGCGGAGGCGTTTGCGCATCGGGCGGAAGTCCGGAGGCAAGGCCCTTGAGATAGATCGCGTGATAGGCCAGCGCCAGCGCATGTGCGCGGGGGTCCGGTATCCACCAGCCGCCATCGCACCTTTGGGCGGTCTCGAGGATGAGGGAGGCAATCGCCGGAGGGAAGGCCGGAATGTTGTCGTCCGAAGGCGGCAGATACCCCGTTCCCTGCAGACCCGTTTCGGAATAGCAATCGACGCGCTGCCCCTCGGGCCAGCATGACATCAGTGCCGTCACACGGTCTACCGCATCATCGGGGATTAGGATGTCAAGATCATGACCCGGAGCGATATAAGGAAGATCCCCGAACCACCTCAGCACCACCGCGCGAATACCTTCGCTATCGAGGATGTCGAAAAAATCCTTTACCGGATAAGCCGGCAAAATATATTGCTTGATGCCTTCGCGCGCACGAGAGTGTTTCGGGTGTATTTTGCGGGAGATCCATTCGCGCCGGTCATCGCTCAGATAGGGCAATAACTTCGATAAAACCGGTACAAGGTGTCGGCGCCTTGGCCATCTCATCAGCAGACCCGCTCCACCGGCCAAAGTTTGTTGATCAGGATCATCCCGAGGTGTATTCGCGCGGCACGGTAAATAGCTTGGAATAAAGCAGGATTGCCGCCACGACCAGCGGCCAGACCGTGCAGAGGATGCACCCGATCAGCGCGAACATGGGTGTGACGTCTTCCCGCTTCTTTTGTTCCCGATACGTCATGGTGATCGCAAAGATCGTTATGACGACGTACAAAAATATTAAAACCGGCCAGAATTCCATAAATACCCTCTATGGTAGTACTTTCTGTCTTCTAATACCACCAGTGGTACTTGTATGAGACTATGCAGAGTTTCACGCTCACTAGCAACAATGTGTTTCGTGGTCGCAGATATTTAGAGCTCCGAATGGCGGGAGGGATCGGGGTCTTGCTCAAGCCCCTCTACCTTCCCACAGGCGAACAATACTGAGCCAAGTGCACAGCGATATCGCGACCATTTCGCCACCATCCTCCACAATCGTCATCAGCCGATTGAAGATCTTGCCGACAAGGTCGGAATAACCGCTGAGCATCGCATCCAGCACACCGTGCAGAACGTCCACGCCCACGCCAAACAGTCCGATCAGGAACACGCCAATCACCATTGCGCCGACGAAGGCACGGGAGGGCGGCTGCACGTTTTTCAGCGCAAACCAGAGCGACGGCGCGGCGATCACGAGAAGTACCGTGTAAACGAAAAGCTCGCCGCGGTTTATCGGATGCAGACTCGAAAGCGGCCCGAACGAAATCCTCTCGCCCACGACGCGTGCCAGGTGATCGTGCACTTCGTAATAGTCATCGAGCAACAGAAGGAGGAACAGCAGGGTCAGGATCAGCAGCGAGACACCGCCTTCGCGCCGCCGGATCATCACAAGCGCGGCGATCGCAGCCATGAATTTCCCGTAATTCCAGATCGACGCCAGCCCTGTTTCGGCATTGAGCTGCAAGGAGGCGATCTCAGGCGCGAGGTCGAATGCCTTCAGCACCCCTGCGACGGCGTAGATGCCAACGAAAAACACATCGATTGTCAGGAACACGACCAACAGGTCTCTCAGAAAGCGCTCTTGCCGGAACAGACCGCAATAGTGTCTGTATCCCAAGGCGACAGTCCCGCATATTGGCTGGCTGCGCGCGTGATCCCCCAGTTTCTCTCTCCTCAGGCTCTGCGATTGCATCGTGTTCCAGATACCCTCCGTTCGATACCTGCGACGCAGGTTGATGAAGGGACAGGCACACTTATCACAAAGTTCGGCCCATCAGCAAGCCGCTGGAATGACGGAGAGCAAGCGCATGATGTCGCTTAGCACTTGAATGTAACAATGCAGGGGTTTTTGAAGTTTTTGGCGCTTTAAGTTGAGATTGTGGATCCCT
The DNA here is from genome assembly GCF_900112755.1 of Sulfitobacter brevis. Lineage (GTDB taxonomy): Bacteria > Pseudomonadota > Alphaproteobacteria > Rhodobacterales > Rhodobacteraceae > Sulfitobacter > Sulfitobacter brevis. The sequence goes on from NZ_FOMW01000015.1 coordinate 78,144, forward strand.
GATTTCATATCAGCTGCATTTGTCGGGGCGGTCCCCACTCGAGCTCTGGAGAGATCAGGTGGTCGGTCGCCATTGCAAATCGGTTCTTGTTGTCTCCTGTCATGTCCCCTTGCAGCATCTTCAGCATTGCGGGTCCTGCGCGGTCGATGATCGCCACGCTTGCCAGAAGCGCGGGACGGATGTGCAGTGGTAGGATGGGGTACTTTGGCGTGAATGGAAACGAGGTCTCTTTGGCCAGTATGGCATCGAAATCGGGAACGATGGCGTTGAGAAGACGGTAGCGCCAGAGATCGCCGTCGCGCGGACGTGGCCAGGGGATGCGGCGCATGAGCAGGTGTCGCGCGATCTCCAGAGGAGGGAGCCATGTTTCCGCGCCGCGCTCAGCGTGGTTGTCCAGCAAGGTCTCAACGTGACGTGCTGCTACGCGATAAGGTGCAAGCACCGGGGCACCATCGCGGGGGGTCTTGTCTGAGTGGAGTTCGCCGCAAAGCGGGCAGGTGATCCGCCATCCTTGCAATTCGCTTCGAAGGACTGGCAGTGGGCCAGCACCGGAACGATTGCAACGCGCGCAACGTTGCATAGGACTCTTGGCTATGAACTGGTGAGCGGCTTTCGGGGCGTCTGCGAAGCTCAGGCTGCGTACAAGCTTGGGGTTGCGCCGAACATCTCGGCAATCCGGCTCGCCTGGGCTTTGGTCAGGAATAGGTCGATTGCCCCAAGCGATGTGGCCTCCGGCAGTCCATGGCGCTGCATGGTCGAAGGCGTTACCCCGTAAAAGTCCGCGTGGCGACTGATCCAGGATGATAGTACTTCGAAAGGTAGGGGTGGCAAGGTGACGGGCAGGGGCTCCGTCATGCGAAGGCCGCCTCGGTATCAAACGCCGGCACCCACGTTTCGACGGCGCTGTCAGTACGTCCCCGCTTTCGATCGCCTCGATCGCAAGGCTGCCCAGCATCTGGAAGGTGTTGGCCGTGATGCCGTCTGTGATCTGCAGAATGCGCCGAAGGGATTTTGGCCTCAGCTCAGAGGGCTTGTGTAATGGGGTATTTCTGAGGATCGACGCGATGAGCGTCTCGAAGTCTTCATTGGCTGCCCAACGGTTCAAAGTGAACTGCTCGAATCGGCGTGCGAGCTGAACGTCTCCACCAATGGCCTCTCGGGCCCCGTTGACACCAAAGCAGACCAGTGAGATCTGGAGCCGATTGCTGAGAAAGCGTAGCATGTCGAGCACGACCCGTTGCTCGCGGCAGGTGCCGACGAGGATATTGTGGACCTCGTCGATGACCAGCACCTGAACGCCTATGGCCCTCATGATCCGCAGGGCTGCCTGTTCCAGCCGATCTTTGCAGAGATCGACCGCATCGCAGACCAGCGACTGTCATGCTGCCCTTGATTGTCCAAAACCATCCGTACGGCACGTTTGCGCACTTCAGGTGAATACTTGTTCGTTGGTTTGTTCATGATGCTCCATCCTACTCATGAGTTGGAGCCTTCGGCAGACAAGGGGCGGTTCATGTCGCTTTGAACTATACTCTGCAAGATCTTGTGCGTTGATGAACGCCGTGCCGGGTAGAAGGTGCAGACGCCCCATTTATGTGCCAATTAGTCGCTCGATATGGCCACCGAAGCGCGGCGCTCCCGGCGGCGGCCAGTCGATCGCAATGCCCGCATTCTCGCAGCCACGCTTAAACGCGCGGTTGCGGAAGTCCGCACCATTATCCACATGAACCCGGTCCGGAAGGCCGGCCACGGGCCACGTTTCGCTGATTTCGCGCTCTTTCAGCCAAGTGGTCTTGGCATAGACCGAATGCCAAAGGCAAAGGCTGATCGACAGCCGGGACGGCGCCTCCATGGTCAGGTAGAAACCTGTGACCATGCGGCTGAAGACGTCCATGGCCAGCGTCGACCAGGGCCGCCCGATCGGTTCGCGGGTTTCCTCATCGACGACAAGAATATCGGCCTTTGTGTGGTCGATCTGAACGATTCCAAGGGGCCGGGAGGCCACCAATGTCCCCGGAACTGCCGTCGTTGCTTTCTCTATCTTCCTCTCGCCCCTGCGCTGTGCACGCTGGCGCAAGTCGAGGTCGCCGAGACGCTTTTCGATCGTCCGACGATGCGGCGGCTTCAATCCCTCTACTGTGCAATCCGTCCGAATGTCCCGCACCAACTGCGAGACGGGCGGAAGGGTCGGCTGCAGGTAGTACTTGCGGATCGCGTTCTGGCTGAATTCTTCGCTTCGCGCTTCGAGAGCACGTTGGCCAACGCGGTTCCCGCGTTTCGTTTCCACGAGCAGCATGACGGTCCCGTCGTCGCGAAACCTCTTGAGCAACCGGTAGGTTGACGCTTGGCTGAAGCCCAGTTCGGAAGCCAGATCGGTAATAGCTGCCAGCGTAGACTGGCCAGACTTTCGCTTCCGGAACTGACGGATGGCAGCCGTCCGACGACAGGCTTCTTCCCACAGGGCGTCATCAATCTCGTCGGGGAGCGGCTTGGTCCTGGTGAGAATTCGGGATCAACTTCGGAGCCACGATTCTCATTTTAAGTGCCAAATTCCAGTGGTCATTAGTAACCGCTCCATTGAGACCGCGGTTATGCAGCCTGGCTGTTTGGCAAAGCCATCGGCGTCCAATTCCACGGCAGTAGCTCACCCAGCCGGTTGATCTTATGATCATGGATGCGGTTGAGGATGTCAGCGAGATAGGCCTGTGGGTCGAGGCCGTTCAGCTTGGCGGTTTCAATGATCGTCATGGCGCGGGCGAGCGTTTCCGCACCGGTGTCGGCCCCGGCGAAGAGCCAGTTCTTTCTGCCGATTCCGATCGGTCGCAGGGCGCGTTCCGCTGGATTGTTGTCGATGCCCACACGACCGTCTGCCAGGAACAAGCTGAAGGCCTCCCGGCGGTTGAGGCCACAGCGGAAGGCCTCCCGGCGGTTGAGGCCACAGCGGAAGGCCTCCCGGCGGTTGAGGCCACAGCGGAAGGCCTTGGCCAAATTGCTCTTACCCGGAATGCGCAGGAGCTGCTGCTCGGACCAGGTAAAGAACGCCTCAACCTTCGGTAGGCTATGCTTTTGACGTGCCGTGTGACGGACGTCAGCAGGCTGGCCACTGATATCGCGCTCGATGTCATAGAGTTTGCCGATCCGGTCGAGCGCCTCTCGGGCAATCTCAGACTTGGTGGATGCCCAGAAGTCGTGGAAGTCACGGCGCAGGTGCGCCCAGCAAGCCGCCTCGCGCAAACGAGGCGCACCATCGGGTTCATGCGCGTAAAGCTTGGCATAGCCCTTGTAGCCATCCGCCTGAAGGATGCCGCAGGCATTTGCCAGATGGGTCAAGACATGCTCTTCCTTCCAGTCTGGGGCAAAGTAATAAATCGCCCCAGGTGGGGCTGATCCAGCCCACGGGCGCTGGTCACGCACATAGGCCCAGATCCGGCCTTGTCTGACGCCTTTGCCAAGTCCCTTGTCTCTCAATGACCGGTCCAGCACCCGGATCGGCGTGTCATCTGCGTGCAGCAGGTCGCTGCCCATGATGTTAGCCTCGATCCTTTCGATCAGCGGCGACAGGGTCTTCATGGCCCGCCCGCACCAGCCCACAAGCGTGGTCTCGGGGATGTCTGCGCCCATGCGGGCGAAGATCTCGCGCTGGCGATATAAGGGAAGATGATCGTCGAACTTCGAGACCAGAACATGCGCCAGCAGGTTTGGGCCTGCCATGCTGCCTGGGATTGGCCGGCTGGGCGCCGGCTCCTGCACCATCCGCTCGCAACGGCGACAGGACTTCTTGATCCGGGCGATCTGGATTACCTTCATCTGGGCTGCAATCATGTCCAGCAGTTCGCTGACATCCTCGCCCACAACCCGCAGATCGCCTCCACAGTCAGCGCAGCATGTGCCGGGATCAAGCTCACGACGCTCGCGTGAGGTCGCATCAGAGACACGTGGTCGCCGGCGCAGCGCGGGGGCAGAAGGATTATCAGCGGCCGGCTCGTCCTGACCTTCGTCGATGGGCGCTTCATCGTCCTCGGCCACGGCGAGCAGCAAGTCTTCGAGCGCCAGTTCAAGCTGCTCGATCTCGCGCTCAATCTTTTCCGATGACTTGCCGAAGGCCAGCTTCTGCAATTTGGCGATCCGCAGGCGGAGGGCCTGAACCAGCTGGTCGTGGACCCGCAATGTCGCCGAGATTTCGGCATTCTCGGCCTGCAATGCCGCAATCATCGCCTTCAGAACAGCGGGGTCGTCGGGAAGATCTACAGCATGATTTGACATGCACCAGCCTACCACGGGGCACGTGATGGCGCCATAAAAATAAGGCGTTTCGACTTATATATTTAGCCCACACGGGCCGGCGGTGCGCCCCAATCGGGCCTGCGCCAGTCAATGCCTTCCCAGAGCATGGCGAGCTGCGCGGACGTCAGACGGGCGGCCCCCTCGGTCATCGCAGGCCAAGGAAAGCGGCCGCGTTCCAGGACTTTATAATAGAGGCAAAAGCCCTGACCGTCCCAATACAGAAGCTTTAACCGGTCGCCCCTGCGGCCGCGAAAGGCGAAGACCGCACCGCCCGTCGGCTTTTGGCGCAGCACATCCTGGGTCAGCGCCGCCAGACCGGCAATGCCCTTACGCATGTCCGTGACACCGCAAGCCACGTAGACGCGAACGCCAGTGCCGGACCATTCATACTGCTTCCACGGCACGGACCAACTGCGTCAGCGCCACCGCGGTCATGCTGCTGTCAAAGTGCAGACTGCGACCGTTGCGCAGGCGCAGTTCGACCTCTATCGGCGCCGCAATGATGGGCGTGTCCGCGATGGCGGGAACGCCATGTGCAGAAATATCTAAAGGAAGGAAGAGCGCACCACCATCCGGTGACCACAACCCTTTCTTCTTCATCTCATGGCGCCAGGCGTAGATCTGCTGCAGTGTAACGTCGTGGCGCTGCGCCACCTGCGTGACCGTCGTCTTATTGGGCCCCACCGACATAACAATTCCGAGCTTCTCCTCGTCGCTCCAGCGCCGCCGACGTTCAAACCCAAGTATCTCACCACGCATCGCCGATCCCCACCTAAGACACGTCGCAAAGGACGTCGTTAAGCACGTATTTTAGCAAATCATTCGGAAATCAGGCAGGCGGTCCCAACGGAGTGGTTACGGTCATTATCAGCTTAAGTGCCAATTCTCAGATTTAAGTGAACCGCCAAACTTCAGATAGCATTAAGATCAGATTATCAGCTTTAACCGCTAGGTCACACTATCCAAGTGCCGCAGAAACAGTGTGTTTCGCAGAAAGACAATCAAATGCGGCGAAAAACTGTTATAGATATGGCTGAAATTTGGAGAATGCTGAAACCTTACACTTTTTGTCTCGTGGTTGTGACACGAAATGACGCAGGGTCAAACTGACACGGTGCCTTGTGCATTCTAAGTTGCGCCCCACGGTCAGGGGACAGTCCGAATAGCGGGCGGCGGGCTGCATTACCCAGATCCAGGCGCGGCGCATACATTGCCGCGTTGCACGGTCAAGTCGATAAACTCTGGGGGGTTGTCATGAAGAAGTTCAATGCGGATGGGCCAGAGCTTGGCCTGTTTGACTTTAACAAGTCCCGAGGGAAACTGACGAAGAGCGCGACAGTGCCACCTGTTGTGATATCTGCCAAGGAATGGGAAGTGGTATGTGCCGCCCCTGCGACCCCGAACGGTGTCTATCGCAATTTTGGCAAACAGCTGCTGGACTGCGCCCTCGTCATTGCGTCCCTGCCCTTCACCTTGCCAGTGATTCTGCTCTGTGCCATCGCGCTCTGGATCGAAAGCGGGCAGCCGTTCTATGGGTGTTGTCACGTTAATTCGGCGAGCTTGCAAATTGGCATGCCGATCGTTGATCAAGCGACGTTTGCCGCGGATTTCCACGCCTCGAATGCTTCGAGTCGATGGTAGCGGATGGTGAGAGCGGAACGACGGCGGGCTGGTACGGCGAAGGAATTGCGGGTTGCAGATTGCATCGAAACGAAACGTTGTAAACTACCCGGCGATCGGAAACCCTGCATCACCCGCTCTCGTTTTCGAAAAGGGAGATGGCTGTTTTCTGCACGGTTATTGAGCCCCTTGTGGGACCAATGATCAAGGCCAGGCACGACGGTTGTGTCGCAAACTTTTCGAGCTTTTTCTCTGTCTAACGATGTGGCAGCAGTTTGTCTTTGAAGGCCACCGGCGCAGGGAGCAGAACAATGATTGATTTTAAAGGCGCGCATTATCCGAAATCTGTGATCCTGTACGCAGTCTATTTCTATGTTCGGTTTGCGGTATCGTATCGGGATCTCGAAGAAATCATGGCCGAGCGCGGCGTCGACGTTGATCACGCCACTCTGAACC
>NZ_FOMW01000036.1 GCF_900112755.1 Sulfitobacter brevis
GCTTCTGTCGCTCGACTGTCGAGATCAGGGCCCATGTCGCAGCTGAGTGCGGTCTGAACTACTCCCATTCTGGCTGCATCAAACTTCTGGCCCGACTGGGCTTTGAGTACCGCAAGCCCAAGCCCCTGCCACGCGTGGCATCAGCGGAAAAACAGGCCGCTTTCATCGCATTTTACGAACGCCTGATGCGTGAGTTGCCAGCAGATGAAGCCGTCTACTTCGCCGATGCGGTGCATCCGGAATACCAGACCAAGCCTGCGTTTGGCTGGGTGAAGGTCGGATCAAATCCAGCGGTTCTCAGCACGGCAGGGCGCGGTCGTGTGAACATTCATGGGGCTGTAAACCTCGAAACCTTCGATGCACTGTCCGTCCATGGGCGGCTGACAGGCACAGTCGGCGTTTGCCTTGGTACACTTGGGCCAGGGGCCACCAACCTGATGACGGGCGTCGCTGACGGGAATATGGACCGTGCGCCGCTCTTGGTCATTACCGGGCAAGGGGCCACGACGCGGCAGCATAAAGAAAGCCATCAGATGATGGATGCTGTCAGCATGTTCCGGTCGGTCACCAAATGGTCGCAGGCGATCCTGACGCCCGATGCGATCCCAGAGATCGTGCGCAAGGCGGTCAAACTGGCAGAGGCGGAAAAACCCGGTGCAGTACATATCGAGTTGGCCGAGGATATAGCAGCGATGGAAACCGACGCCGTGCCGCTGCCACATATTTCTGTCCGACGACCATCTCCGGATGCCAAAGCGGTAGATGAGGCATGGGCGCTGATCGCAGCAGCAAAGCGCCCATTGATCATCGCGGGCAACGGGACGATCAGAACACGGGCCAGCGCGGCGCTGCGGTCATTCTGCGAGACGACAGGTATCGGCGTGTTGATGACTTTCATGGCGAAGGGCGCGCTTGATCTGGAGGATCCGCGCTGTCTTTTCACTATCGGTATGGGTCAGCGCGATTTTCCGATGTCGGTTGTTGATGCCGCGGACCTGATCATCACAATGGGATATGACATGGTCGAATACCCGCCAGATAAATGGAATCCAACAGGCGACAAGAAAATCATTCACTTAGATTTCATTCCGGCCGAGGTTGATAGCCGCTACATCCCTGCGGTCGAGATTGTCGGTGATTTGGCCGCATCCATTATGGCTTTGAAAGAAAAGGCGGCAATCGGCGACACAGAATTTTACCTTAGCGATCAAAAGACCCTGCGTCAGAAGATGCTTGAGGAGTTTGAAGAACATCGCGATCAATCCGGTGCCGGACCAATCAAGCCGCAAAAAGCCATCGCTGATGTACGCGCCTGCCTCGGGCCTTCGGATATTCTTCTTTGCGGTGTAGGTGCGCACAAGATGTGGGTCGCCCGACACTATCAGTCAAATGAACCGGGGACATGTATCATCTCGAACGGCACCTGCTAGATGGGGATGCCGCTGCCCGGCGCGATTAGCGCCGCAATCAGCTGCCCAGACAGCAAGGTCCTCGGCCTCGCAGGCGACGGCGATTTCCTGATGAATGTACAGGAGATGGAAACGGCAGCGCGGATGAAATCTGACATCACCATGCTGGTTTGGGAAGACCATTCCCATGGGTTGATCGAATGGAAGCAGGAGCAGGAGTTCGGGACCCATACTAACCTCAGTTTCTCCAACCCCGACTGGGTACAGTTAGGACAGAGCTTTGGCTGGAAGGTGAACGTCTGCAACCAAGCGGAGAACCTGCAATCCACGCTACGCGCAGCACTTGATCACAAGGGGCCTGCGCTTGTCGTTATCCCCGTCGATTACTCGGAAAACATGAAACTGACCGAACGGCTGGGCCGGCTTACTGCGTGCCTTTAAAAATTGAATGTTTTATAAAAGATGCGCAGCAGGAACATTCATACAAACCAGCATGACAGACTGCTATTTCAGATTGCCGACTATTTCGCAGAAATCGGGCCAGCCGAGTGTAGTTCCTGTTTTTTTGCTTTCACGCGCAGTGCGCCGCGCAAAACGCGAGATTGTAGTGGTTCGAAAAGCCTGACGTCAGCGGTATAGCCCATGCGTTGCATCGCGGCAGCTTCCTGCGGGTGTGCGGGCAGTGTCAGGGATGCCCAAATCAGCATAGCAATTTGTCGCTTGCTGCCCACGGCATCGCCAAGGCCGGACAGGGCAGGCAACAGCACTTGCTCAATGGCGTTAAAGTCGGTGCCAAATGGGAAATCAGGCAACAGCGCAACTCTGTGTGGGGCTAACCAGCTTGCGAGGACATTTTGAGTGTTGTTTCGGTGCGCCGTTGGGATTTGATAGTTCTTGGCGATCTTGCCCGCCTTTTTGGCAGTGTTGAGTAGGCCCTCTTGAAACCGGCTGTCTGCGATGGCGATCATACGTTTGATCACCTCTTCGTCGGTCTGTCCGCGCAGGTCGGCGGCACCATATTGCGTCACCACGATATCGCGCATGTGGCGCGGTACTGTCGTCAGCGGCAATTGCCAGACGATGTTCGAGGTAAGCTTGCCACCGCTACTTCGTGTAGCAGGTAAGGTTAGGACTGCCCGGCCATCGTCCAGCGCAAAGGCCTGTTCGATAAAGTTGAATTGCCCGCCAACGCCGCTGACGACCTGTCCAAGTTTAGCGGCATCTGACATCACGTCACCCAGTAGACTGACCTGCATCGCGCCGTTAACGAACCGCGCATGTTTGCGTGCGGCGCGTTTGGCCGCCTCGTCGCCGTAAAGTGCGTTGGTAAAGCTGACCGGCATCATCGCTATTTTGGCGCGCTGATCGGAGTCCATCGCGCGCAGGCGTTCGTACATGTCGCGTGCATCGACAAAGAACCCCGCGTGGATCGCGGCACCGTCCACTTCGCGCTTGATGATCCCGGCCTCAAAAAGTGCAAGCAAACCGCCAACCAGCATTTCAGTGACGCCGTAAAGTCCGATCTCAAAAGGACCCGCGTCGTCTCCAACCAACGGAAAGGGCGCGGCCTGCCAAAGGTCATCCAATTTGGTGCGGTCGCGCAACAACAACGCATGTGCCACTGCGTCGCCGATCGCGCCGATGCCGATCTGTAAGGTGCCTCCGTCAGGTATCAGCCGCGAGACATGGAGCCCAATTGCGTATTGTGCATCCGATACCGGGCGACGCACTGCCGAAAATAGCTCAAACTGCTCAGGCGGGTCCAGCAGCATTTCAAATTCTGCGGCATCAAGTGCCGCGCTACCATCCATAAAGGGCAGCGCGTCGTTCACCTCGCCCACGGCAATGAAATCCATCTGTCCCGCGTGGCGCATGCTAATTAGGTCCGCTGATATGTCGGTATTGCACGACAGGCTGAAACGGTTCCCTTCGCGCGGCATCAATTGCGATAGCACGTTGGGTCTTTGCGCGATCAGCACGTCGCGGGCGTGAGTATAATTGGCTGAAATGTAATGACGCTGCGCATAATTGTTTCCCAGCCATGCGCCCGCCTGAAAAAAGAACTCTGAGACATCAATGTTGTCGGGCAGTCCGTCGCCCTTGATCATCTCAGCATAGAGCAGGGCAGGGTAACGCCCGAACAGACGGTCCATCGCGGGTTCCAGAAACCGCTTTTCGATATCTGACCCAGGTTTGGGGCGCTCTAAGGTGAGTGCTGTGAAAATCGACAGGCGCAACCCAGGATCCGCGACTGCGATACGGATCAGAGCATTGACCAATGTGACGGGCTTGCCAAGACCAAGCGGCAAGGCGAGGCGTATTTCGCCTCCCGTCTGCTCGAAAATGGCGTGGGCCATCTTGTCCGCATCGGTGAATATTTTTGGTGTCTCAGCCAAGGGATTGCCAGCCTTCATCGGGGGTAAAGCGGGGGCCGTACGCCTGTTTCAGTTCTTTCAAGCGGGACACGATGTCATCGACACCTCGACTGCGCGCGTAATGCATCGGTCCACCGCGAAACGGAGCCCATCCGGTTGCAAATATCATCGCGCCATCGACCTGATCGTCGTCCTTCGCAACCTCGCAACGCAGCACTTCAACACAGGCGTTCAGCATAGGCAGGATCAAACGGTCTGTTAAATCTTCCGGGGCATTATCCATGTCTGCATCGGGATGCGGCGTGCCGTCTGACCAGTCGTAGAAGCCCTTACCGGACTTCTTGCCCAGATTGCCCGCCTCAACTTTACCGCACAGGGTTTGGGAAATCTCCGCCATTGGCTTGTCCAGATTATCCCGCAGCGATTCCGCCACATGAAGGCCGATGTCGAGACCCACCTGATCGGCGAGCGTCACGGGCCCCATCGGCATACCAAATCGCAGGGCGGCGGTGTCGATGACCTCCTTAGGCACACCTTCGTCCATCAGCACCATGGCTTCCATCAAGTAGGGCGTCAGCGCGCGGTTAACCACGAAACCGGGGTAATCCCCTACCTTCGCAGGCAGCTTGCCAATCGCTCCGCAAAACGCCGCAAGGCAGTCCATCGTCTTGGCATTGGTTCCCGCGCCTTTGACAATCTCGACCAAATCGATCTGCGAAACCGGATTGAAGAAATGCAGGCCTGCGAAACGTGTCTTGGCCGGGGCGTGTGACATCAGATCATCCACCGACAGGCTGGAGGTGTTGGAGGCAAGAATTGCGCCTTTTTTCATCTTGCCTTTGAGACCCGCGAAAATTTTTTCTTTCAGATCTATTTTTTCGGGTGCCGCCTCGATGATTAGGTCAGCTTGGGCGATGCCGTAGCCGTGTGGGTCAGGCATCAGGCGATCCAGCGCGTCGCGGGTCTCCGTCCTACTCAGATGCTTGTCGAGGCAAATTTGCGCTGCCTGTTTAATGCCGCGGCCCAACGGGTCGGTTTGCACATCACCCAGCGTGACCCTCTTGCCTTTGATGGCGGCCATCGCGGCAATTTCGGTGCCCATAGCGCCAGCACCGATCACATGCACATGGTCAATGTCGTCGTCACCTCTTGCTGCATCTTTCAATTTTTGACGCAGGAAGAACACGCGGCGCAGGTTTTTCGAGGTATCGGTTTTGATCAACTCTGCAAAACTCTCGATCTCGCCGCGCTGCATATCGTCGCGGTTGCCGCCGTATTCTTCCCAGAGATCAATCAGCGCATATGGGGCAGGGTAATGTTCTTTTGGTGCCTTCTTTTCAGTCTGGCTGCGCATCTGGCGGGCAACCAGACTGCGCGCCTGCTCAAACCCCAGCGCGCGTGCTTTCAGCCCTTGTTCATGTTCATCGATCTTACGGTCTGCCGCGGCCTGCACGGCGGCAGCGACATGGCGTTCTTCGACGATGACATCAACGATACCCAGCGACTTGGCGCGCTTGGTATAAGCCGTCTTGCCCGTCAGCATCATCGTCATCGCCTCTGTAGGGTCAATGAGTGCGGGCAGGCGGAAGGTGCCGCCAAGGCCGGGATGCAGGCCAAGCTGCACTTCGGGGAACGCAAAAGACGCGCCGTCAACCGCGATGCGGTAATCACAAGCCAGTGCCAGTTCGAACCCCGCGCCAAGTGCTGCACCATGTACTACACAGATGGTTGGGCAAGGCAGCGCTTCGATCCGGTCCAACACGTCATGGCCCTGTTGTAGCAGATCGGTGGCCCCTTCATCCGACATGGCGTCAAAGCTGCCTATGTCTGCCCCGGCGGCAAAGCCTGATTGTTTGGCTGACCGGATAACCAAAGCCTTAGGCATATCCTTTTCGGCAGTTGCGATGTGCGCGTTCAATTCCCGGATCACGTCCTCGGAAATAGTGTTAGTGCCAGTGTCTTTTTTATCGAGCGCAAGCCAAAGGATGTCGTCCGCATTACGGCCTGTGCGCCAGTTGGCGTCAGGATCTCCTGCAGCCCCTAATTCCAATTTCATGTCTCCCAAAAACTCAAGTACAGGTTCCGTCATCACACCGCCTCCAGCAACATTGCACCGCCCAGACCACCGCCAATACATTCGGTGGCGATGCCGCGTTTGGCACCACATTTCTTCATCGCATTGGCCAGATGCAACACGATCCGGTTGCCGCTGGTGCCCACCGGATGGCCCAGCGATATGGCACCGCCATCGACGTTTAGTCGGTCCCGGTCGATCCGTCCAAACGCATCATCCAAACCAAATACTTCCTTGCAGAAATCCGCGTCCTGCCACGCGGCAAGGCAGGCCAGCACCTGCGCCGCAAACGCTTCGTTCAACTCCCAAAGGTCGATATCGTCAAGGCTCAGTCCGTGCCGCTGCGCAATGGGCGTTGACGCTATGACTGGACCCAGCCCCATGATAGATGGATCAAGCCCCGCCCATTCGCTGTCTTTAATTTCGGCGAGCGGTTCCAGCCCGTGTTCTTCGATCGCTTTTTCCGAGGCGATGATGCACCAGCTTGCCCCATCGGTGATCTGGCTGGAATTGCCCGCCGTGACCTTGCCGTAAGGCGGCTCAAACACAGGTTTGGGTTTGGCCAGCCCTGCCATGTCGCTGTCGGGGCGCACGCCGTCGTCATGGTCGTACACGTTCCCGTCGCGATCAAAGGCGGGCATAACCTCTCTTGCCAAGATCCCGTCCTTTTGGGCCTGCGCCAGCCGGTGATGGCTTTCCATCGCATAAGTGTCGGCCATTTCGCGGGTAATGTCGAAGCGGTGCGCCAGAACTTCTGCGGTCTGGCCCATGTTCAATTCGGTGATGGGGTCGGTCAGACCCCGTTCCAGCCCGACGATCGGTTTGAAGAATTCCGGCCTGATCCCAGCCATCGTGCGGGCCTGCGCCAGCGGTCCTTTTGCGGCATTCATTTGCCCGAACCATTCCACGGCAGATTGGCGCAAGGTCAGCGGCGCATGGCTGAGCGCCTCGGCCCCACCCGCAAGGATCATCTGGTGACTGCCATCGCGGATATAGCGATACGCGGTGTCGATGCTTTGCATGCCTGAGCCGCAGTTGATCTGCAGCGTGAAAGCGACCATTTCCTCGCCCAACCCGAGCCTGAGGGCGGCAACGCGGGCCGGGTTCATCTCGTCCGCGATCACGTTGACGCAGCCCAGAATAACCAGATCAAAGAGGGTTCGGTCAAATGTCTGCCGCGCCAGCAAAGGACGGCCACATTGCACCGCCAGATCGACGGGGGTGAAAGGGCCGGGGACGCCACGCGCTTTCAGAAACGGAGTACGTGCGCCGTCCACAAGGTAAACACGCTGATTTTTGGTGTCGCTCATTCTGCGGCCTCCTTGGAAATGGCATTGAAGTCTTTGCGACTGTGAACCGCATTGTCAGGGAAAATTGCAGACAGTTCTTCAGGCGTGTATTCGTCGACAGCGACCACTTGAGAGACGAGATCGTCCATCTCTTGGATATCTTTCATTTCCGCATCGCTCAGGGTGCCAGTCTCTTGCGCTTGCTGTGGTGTCTGTTTCGCCTCGCGTAGGCGTTTCATCACCGGAGCCATTTCATTTACTTTCGCATAACAACGGTTCAGCACCATGACGCCATTACGCTCGCAGCCTTCATGCACGCTGCCGACGATCCGGTCACGGGTGTCCGAAGGATGAAAAAGCAGATCGCTGCATTTTGTGATCAGCCGATCATCCGGCCCGCGTTGCGGGTTCCCAGGCCAAGTCAGGAACCGCAGCACCCAGGCGGCCCAGCGGGCAGGCAGGTTCACAATGACCTCGTCCAGTGCCGTCTGAATACGCCGGAACGCTTCGGCGGCGGCGTATTGCAGGACGGGCAGATCGGCGTCTTGCCTGCCTTCGTCTTCCCACCGTTTCAATGCGGCGGACAGGATGTACATGTCCGACAGAATGTCCCCCATCCGCGCCGAAATCATTTCTTTGCGCTTTAACGCGCCGCCCAACGTCAGGAACAACACATCAGCCGTCAGCGCATAGGCCGCCGACCAGCGCGACAATTGGCGATAGATCGGTGTGGCCTTGCCCGCATTCGGCGCAGGCGCAAAACGACCACCCGTCAACGCGCGTCCCCATGACCGAAACAGGGTTTTCGTGGTGTGTCCGATATGCGCCCAAACGCTTTTGTCAAACATTGCCAGCGATTTGTCCGGGTCCTCTTCCTGCAAAGCCAACATGTTGTCGAGCATGTGCGGGTGGGCACGGATGGACCCCTGACCAAAAATGATCAGGCTGCGCGTGACGATGTTTGCGCCTTCAACGGTGATGCCGATGGGCACGGCACGGTAGAGCGGCAGCAGATAATTCGACGGGCCGTCGATAACTGCCTTGCCGGAGTGCACGTCCATCGCATCGTTGAGCGCCTCGCGCATTTTAAATGTCGCGTGCGCCTTCATGATGGCCGAAATCACCGAAAGTGGTCGACCCTCATCCAGCCCCGCACAGGTCAAATGTCGTGCGGCGTCCATCGCATAGGCATCAGCGGCCAGCCGTCCCATGCGGGCCTGCACGCCACCGAACTTGCCGATGGGCAGATTGAACTGTTGACGGACGCGAGCATACGCCCCGGTTGTGTGAGCACAAAGCGCGATAGCGGCGCATCCCATCGACGGCAAAGATATCCCACGACCGGCGGCGAGCGCTGACATCAGCATCATCCAGCCTTTGCCAGCGTAGTCAGGTCCACCGACGATGTTGTCGATCGGAATGAACACGTCCTTACCCGTGGTTGGCCCGTTCATAAACATGGTCGAGGACGGCAAGTGCCGTTTCCCGGTCTCGACGCCCTTCAGATCGGTAGGCACCAGCGCACAGGTGATGCCGATATCTTTTACGTCGCCAAGCAGGCCGTCGGGGTCGCGCAATTTGAACGCCAACCCTAGGACGGTACATACTGGCGACAGCGTAATATAGCGTTTGGCCCAATTGAGCCTTATACCCAGCACCTCTTTGCCTTTCCACTGCCCTTTGCAGATCACGCCTTCATCTACCATTGCGGAGGCGTCTGACCCTGCCTCGGCGCTGGTCAGGCCGAATGCAGGCAGCTCGCGGCCATCCGCAAGGCGCGGCGACCAATAATCTTTTTGTTCGTCGGTGCCGAACATGTGCAGCAATTCGCCGGGCCCCAGTGAGTTGGGCACCATGACGGTCACGGCGGTGGCGATCGAGCGGGTGGAAATGAAGCGTATGATCTCTGAATGGGCGAAAGCGGAAAATCCTAAGCCGCCGTAGGATTTAGGAATGATCATGCCGAAGAACTTCTTGTCGCGCAGAAATTTCCAAACGTTGGCGGGCAGGTCGGCGGCTTCTTGGTTAATCGTCCAATCGTCGATCATCCCGCAAAGTTCGCGGCAAGGGCCGTCGAAAAACGCCTGTTCCTCGTCGCTGAGCTTGGGTGCTTTGACCTCATGAAGTTTCGACCAATCTGGATTGCCCGAGAATAATTCAGCCTCCCACCAGACCTCGCCGGCAGTAAGAGCCTCGCTTTCGGTTTGCGAAAGCGCGGGCAGGACCCCCTTCGCCCATTTGTGGATCGGCTTGGTCAACAGGTTGGCACGCAGACTGGTCATGGCAATTTCTTTCATAAGACAAACGCTTGACGATACGTCGGGGTTGCTGTGGTGCAGCAAATGTCAGCTGCGATAGGTTGGCAAAAAAACGTCCACGAGTACGCTAAAATGTCGAAGTGAGTAGGCTGTGACTGGAGTGTAGATTGTGAGTTTGCGGTCTCACATGACGTTAGTTTCCAGCAAAACGCTTCGTCTAATTGGCGTGAAACTAACGCGCTATACTGGCTCCGGTACGACCAAGACAGGACATGGTGCGGATCTAGTAACTGTGCGGGCGATTGAAGATTCCAAGAAAGCTTCGAGCCAAGTCCGGTTTGGAGAACCAACCACGATGACATCAGCATTGCAGTCATCAGCATAGTCGACGATTACCTGTTCAGTTTCGCCGCGGCGCACCTCAATCTCGGTCTCAACGTTTGAGCCGCTTTCAACCCTCAACTTTGCAAGCTGCTCCTTGCGGTCTTCTATGATGTGGTTGTTCTCAGCAGCAACAGGTTGTCCGGGGGCTACCATTGGTCCAGCTGACAATATTCCGGCCCCCTCGAACGCCAATGGAACAACATTAAGCAAATATACTTTGCCGCCTGCGACCTCCGCCATTTCATAGGCAAGGTCAGCGATTTCGCGGTTCAAATCTTGGTCGACGGTTGTTACCACCATGATCCGTTGGAAACGGGGGTTTGGCAGACTTTCTTTATCGACGGTTTCAGATTCTCTGGTTTTTTCGAGTTGGATCAAGGCAGCCTGAAGGTCCTTGGCATTATATGCCAGACTGCCACCAGTCATACCCTCGGCCGTTGCTTCCATCAACTGATCTGCATCAAGAGCCATCGACGTCAGGACCTGCTCCTTGTCACCACGGCTGAGCTTGTCGTCACTCAGAACCTGATCTGGTGTTTCGAAATAGGGTGAGGGATTCGCTATTCTCATTTTCGCATAATTGGTCATGGCACTCCTTTTCCGTCGCAGCTGGATACCAGTAGGGCAACTTTTACTGATTGGGTCTACCGGACTTATTTGAAGGTATCAGATCAGCATCCGCAGCGTCCTGATGCAAATCAGCGAAGTCGCAGTGATTGTCGGGTGTCGATTCATCTATACCGCTGCTACTGTAAAACCCGAAATTTCTCATGCGTTATGATGCGGAAGTTGTCTGACACCTGGCTTCGGAAAGATTTCCACTCATTTAGGATGGTTTCCCGGGGCGTTGTTGCACGGAGGGTAAATTGGCTGGAACGCGCCCTACCCGAGACGGATTTCAGGCGGTGCGTTCGAAATTGGGCCTGCCAAGTTCGG
>NZ_FOMW01000055.1 GCF_900112755.1 Sulfitobacter brevis
ATTGCCCTTCAACGTCTTGCGCGACGTGCCATTGCGGCGGTTGCTCTGTTGGTTTGTGGGCTGGGTGTCAGGCTCATAGCCTAAATGCTCGGTCAGTTCAGCGCCAAGCATCCGTTCCATCAGGCGCACCTTCAGCTCTTTCATCAAGCCCTGATCGCCCAGTAAATCGTCCGCGTTCTCAACGCCGCTCAGCAGCTCGTCTAAAACTTCCTTGGATATCGTCATTGTCGTCATGCTCCTTCGTTAATGAAGCATGGGCCAAATTACTCATACACAGAAGATCGGACACTCTCAAAGACTGCAAACACATGCCTAAAAAATGAGGAAATAGCCAGTATGGGCATTAAACATTATTGTTTTGAGCTACATAGGGCTAAAAACAAATAAGCCGAGACAAATGTCTCGGCTGATAAGCGGTCCCCATACGGTGAACCTAACAGGCTAGGCCTATATCTTACTTAACACTGGCAAGCTACTTCGCAAGTAAAAAAACAATCAAATTAAAAATTTCATTGCGTTCGGTCTCCTAGTTCACTCGCCACAGACACCCATCTGGCTAGTGTCTTGCAACAAATGCCCGTCTTTCTGCGCCCTTTGCAGAGTGTGACGCACCCGCGTCACCAAATCGACACAGGTTTCAACGCCCAAACCATTTGCTAGCGATGATCTGGTCCGCTATCGCATCATAATCCGACGGGGCTACCCTCTGTGAGCGATACCTGAACCGCGACTCTTGTTGAGCTCAGGGTAGGGGTGTCATCGCATTTCCTCCAACATCTTTTCGCGAACAACCTCGGCTGGCGTATTCCAGGGTTCTTTAGAATTAAGGTGAAGCGGCTGACGCGCTTAACCAGTGAGGTGACGTTGGTCCGGCCAAGCTTCTGTTTGAACAGCATCAAATCAGCTTCCCCCTCTCGGCAGATTTGTTTCACAAATCGCCTGTCGGGCAGTGAGTGGCCAAACTGACGGCGGTGAGCCACATCATCCGAGCGGAACAGGATGCTGACATCGCGGTGGAATTTGGGTTCTCTACGCCTTCTGGTACGACGTGGTCTGCGGGCGACACGGTGGATCGGTGGATACCACCACAGGTCTTCACGCTGACCTTCCTTGGAATAAATTTAGCGATAAATGGTTTCTTGGCAGACCCTGAGTGGAGTACCTTGGTGGATCATGCGGTTACTGATCTGCTCGGGTGTCCAACCATTCTTGATGCGCTCAATCACGAGCTTGTACAACTCAGGCTGTTTGATCGGCTTGCGCTCGCGGGCACGACGATCCGCTTGCATCATATGGGCCGCGGCACCGCGATAGCCATCGCATCCGGGCATGCTTTCGTCCTAGAAATGGTTGCACCTTAGCTCGCGGAATATAGTTGATCTACAGCGCTTCAAATCGCGCCATCTCATCGACAGGGACCTTTGCGTGTCTCCAGCGTTCTATCTTGCGTCGCTCTGTGATACTTAGTTGGTTGTAAACGGCTCCCATACCGTTCCTCTCATTAGATAAACTACTGTTTTCTAACCGAAGTCGCAGTTGAGGTAGCGCGCGCCTCGCCTCCAAGCCTGTAAACGCCATTCAGAAAAAAGCCGATGCCTGTAATCCGTTTTATGTAATATATCACCTTCCGCAAGGATAGGCAGCAGTGGTTCCAGCATTACCTTGGGTGAGATATTACCTCTTGGTAAAGCGATTTCGAACCTTCTGCCGTTCTGCTAACTGCCTACTATGAGGGGAAAGCTGATGTAAAAGGTGCTTCCTTTGCCCAGTACACTTTCCACGGTCAGTTCAGCCTGATGCGCCTCGGCGATTGCCTTCGCAATGCTCAGGCCGAGACCCGTGCCGCCACGTTCACGTTTGTCGGAAGAGTCAACTTGCTGAAATCTTTCAAAAATGCGCAATTTGTCCTTTTGTGGAATACCGCGTCCGTGGTCTGTTACCGCGACGATGGCACGGCCGGTTTTGGTGGTAAGGTCAATCTGCACCTTATCTCCCTCCTTTGAGAATTTGATCGCGTTCGAAAGTAGGTTTGCCATGAGTTGATCTAACCGAGCGGGATCGGCGCTGATTTTCACGTTCGGCTCTATGCTGTCGGCAAAAATTTCCACACTATAGGAATCCGCATAGGATTGATTTGTTTCGATAGAATGGTTCAACGCTGCCGAAAGATCGATTACTTGGAGATTAAATTTCATTTTTCCCGAAGCGTATCTTTCCGTATCCAAAAGATCATCAACAAGCCTTCTGAGAGCTGTGCAATTCCGCTCTACTATCTCAGACGGCTGGCCTTTGCGGGCATATGTGGAAGCACCCCACTCTTCAGCAAGGCCAACGAGGCGCTGATAGAGGTCAACGGTGTGCGCAATTCATGATTCATCACCGAGATGAACTGGGATTTGGCGATATCGGCGGCGTAGGCCTCTTGCAGCAAGGCCTCCTTCTCGGTGAGTGCGCGGCGCGTCAGGACGCTGTCGAGAGCGAAAGCAATAAAGAGAAGCATAGCCGCAACTAGAATGGTCAAGCTCATGTAAAGAACAGTTTTGGCGATGCGGAGGACACCAGTACGTACATCACTAGCTTGCACCAAGGAGGCCTGCAGAACGTCGAGTGAAGAAGTTCTCAAATCGCCGTCGAACTTTTGGAGAAGCTCGGCAAGTTCAAGCGCCACGGCGTCGTCCTCGGGGCCCGTGTCCAACGCTGCGACCCGACTGTCATTGGCAACCAAAGCAGACATCAAGTTATCAAAAACCGATAAATCAATATCGTAGTCGACCAATGTGTCTTGGGTGGACCCTCGCTTCATTTGGGAGAGGCGACTCCAGAGAATATCAAATGCTGCACGAACATCATCACCAGCGGCCCGGTCAGCAGAATATTGGAGTAAGACGTTATTCAGGGCTTTGTCGCAAATTTCTGCAGGGCTTTAAAAAGGCTACCCTGCGGACATGACTATGCCGCCAGCGCAGCAAACTGCTGGAAGGCGGTTATTCCGTTTGCCGTAAACTGATCCTTGCGGATCATGTGAGCGACTTCGATCCCTGCGATGGTTGCGACAGCTGAATGGAAAGCCTTGAAGCCCATCATTGGGCCAGTAATCCGCTTGATAAAACGG
Organism: Sulfitobacter brevis; assembly: GCF_900112755.1. Lineage (GTDB taxonomy): Bacteria > Pseudomonadota > Alphaproteobacteria > Rhodobacterales > Rhodobacteraceae > Sulfitobacter > Sulfitobacter brevis. The sequence goes on from NZ_FOMW01000055.1 coordinate 3,113, forward strand.
TGATCCTATTCCAGAATATTGTTGAGATACTTGACCTGCCGGATCGTGACGAGGCGGCCCGTCCCAGTGAACTTCAGGATCACGTTCACAGCTGTTAGGCCGGCCAGGTTTGCGCCACTTTTGTCGTTGACCACCCGATCCGGCACGCCATTTGCGGCAATGGCCTGCTTGAAAAACCTGCGGGCTGCAGCCAGGTCGCGGCGCTCGGACAGCATGAAATCAAGGGTTTGGCCATCTCGGTCTACGGCTCGGTAGAGGTAGGTCCACTTGCCCCTGACTTTTATATACGTTTCGTCCATCCGCCAAGAATTCGCCGTAGCCCGCTTCCGCGCTTGAGCGTTTGCGGCGATCAGAGGTGAAAATCTAACCACCCAACGGTTCAGCGTCGCGTGATCAACAATGACGCCGCGCTCAGCCGTGATCTCTGTTGATTGTCACCGAGAACTGACCCGGCATTGTCACCGAGACTTGACCCACCCAGTTGTTATGTTCTTTGCGTTATGATGGCGTCAATGCCGCT
>NZ_FOMW01000037.1 GCF_900112755.1 Sulfitobacter brevis
CTTGGCAATAGAGCGCATCAAGCCTTGGGTCTGCCGCAGTGGCTGCTTGAAAACCATGCCTAGCGTCAGGCAAAGCTCGATCGCCAAATCCGAATATAAAGCCTGACCACCAGGCGTCGTTCGCGGTGGTGCTGACCACAACGCAAGCGCGTCCTCGCTGACCCAGACCGTCAGATCACCACGTCCTCGCAGGCCTTCGTCGTACTCTGCCCAGTTGGTCACCCGTTGCTTCTGTTTCGGTATTTTGTCACGATGATCAGCGTTGAACTTATGCGGCATCTAAAGCATCCTCAACAGAACAGGCCACAACCGATATCAGTCGAGAGAGGCTCCGTGCAACAAGGCCCATTCGAACTGAAGCGCCGTGTTCCGTCTGATCCAAGAGCGTGGCTACGAGGGGAGTCTGACGCACTTGCAGCGGCTACTGGCGGGCTGGCGCAGAGCAGAAAAGCAAACGAAGGGCCCTGCCGTGGAGCACCAGATCCTGAAGCCGGTTCGGGACCCGGAAACGGGTCACGCGATCTCCCCGGTCATCGCGGCCGCACTGTGCATCAAACCCCGTGGAAAGCTCACCTCGGATCAGGCGCGGAAAGTAGACGCTCTCAAGGCCGGTTCTCCCGCCTTCGCAACGATGCGCAGCCTCGCCATGCGGTTCAACGGTATCATGCACGGCCACCAAGCAGACCCGCTCGCTGCATGGATGGACGACGCGATCGAAACCGACCTGGCGCCCATCGTGCGCTTTGCCCGCACCTTGAACCGGGACTTCTATGCGGTCAAAAACGCCATCGAGATGCCCTGGAGCAACGGCCAAGTGCAAGGTCAGATCAACCGCCTGAAAACCCTCAAACGCGCGATGTACGGTCTAGAATTGTTGCGGGCGAGAATGCTACCGTTCCGCCACACAGATTGAGGCAGAGCCGAATTAACGGCAACGCGACACTTGATGTCGGCAACGATGATCGGCAAAGCACATCGGCAAACTCTTGGACTTCATGGCCAAAAAGAGTATCAAAGGATGATAGTTCCGCCCCTACAAGATCGGCAAAAAATGCTTGAGACGCCCGGCAGGATAGAACCGTGCTTCTTCGAGGAGCAGATACCTGCCAGTTTGGCGGACCTGTCGGTCGAAATCCAGCGCGAGGCTGCCCGGCTCGGACAGGGGCTGCATCCGGACAGCGTGGCCGAGCTGGCGGACTTGGTCAGAGTGATGAACTGCTACTACTCGAACCTGATCGAGGGGCACAACACTCGCCCGCGCGATATCGAACGGGCCCTTGCCGGAGCGGAACTCGAAGCCGAGACGCGTCCGCTTGCGCTGGAAGCCCGCGCTCATGTCATCGTTCAACGGTCGATCGACAAGATGCACCGGGAAGGCATCTTGCTCCGGCCCACATCCGTCGCGTTCCTCACTTGGGTGCACAAGGCGTTCTACGACGAGATGCCCGATGAATTCCGCCGCATCGAACACCCGGACGGAAGCACAGAACCCATCATTCCGGGTCGTATCCGGCAAGAGGGTGACAGCGAAGTCGCCGTCGGGCGGCATATGCCCCCGTCCTCGGCTCGGGTCGCGGCCTTCATGGACCATTTTGACAAGCGTTTTCAGATCGCGGCGCGCTCGGCGAGCGGACGGATCATCGCCATTGCCTCGGCGCACCACCGCCTCAACTACATCCACCCGTTTCCCGACGGGAACGGGCGGGTCAGCCGCCTGATGTCACATGCCATGGCACTCGAGGCTGGTATCGGCGGCCAAGGGTTGTGGTCTGTCTCGCGCGGGCTGGCACGCGGATTGACGGACCGGGGCGAGTACAAACGCATGATGGACATGGCCGACAGCCAACGTCGCGGCGATCGAGACGGGCGGGGTAACCTCTCTGAGGCCGCCCTGAAGACATATTGCGAATGGTTCCTGAAGGTTGCGCTGGATCAGGTCACCTTCTCGGCTAAGCTCTTTGACCTAGGCGGTCTCGAAAAACGTTATCGACGTCTGGTCGAAGATACTGTCGATGACAAGCGTGCGCCCGACCTCATTTCAGCGGTTATTCGGTATGGTGCGCTGGAACGCGGAGAGGCCCAAATCGTCCTCAAGACCTCCGAGCGCACGGCGCGCAACACGTTGAGCAAGCTAACATCAGCCGGCTACCTGTCATCCGCCTCACCGAAGACGCCCGTGCGTTTGGCGTTTCCTCTCGACTACCGGGAGCGACTTTTCCCCAACCTGTTCGCTGACGGGGATCTGCCTCAATAATTGATGAGGATCTGCTGGAGGCTTAAATATTGCTGCGGTATTCAGTTGGTGGCGCACCACATCCGATACCGCCCCTGCCCGGTCACCTCGCGGATAAGGCCTCGCGTTTCCATCCAGGCGAGGTTGCGCTGGACGGCGGCGCGGCTGGCACCGGTCAGGGTCTCGGCCATTGGGGCGGAGACGAGGGGCCATTCGGTCAGCACGGCGCGCAATGCTGGTGGTGTCTTCCCAGAGAGCGGGGCCATCATGGTTTCCGCCCGCGCTGACCATGCCTGGATATCGTCGAGGTGCCGCATCGCGGTCAGGCATGCTGTTTCCATTCCCTCGAGCCAACGCTCCAAGCGCTCAGCCGGTGTACCACTGGCGCGCAGTCCCCCTGCCCCGCGTAAACCCAGAGGCGCAAAGATGGCCCCCCCATTCGAATTCGGGCCTTCACTGGCGGCAATGCGTGCGGCGGTTACCGCCGCTTCCATCCGGTCGCCTTGTTGCCCGAGGCCCGCAAGGCTCCAGAGGTGAAACCCCATGCCGGCGCGTGTGATCGGGTGCAAGTAGACGGCTTGCGCCATCAGGTCAAGCCAACCGCCCGCGCGATCCGCAAAGGGCTCGGCTTCATCCGCCATGTTCTCGGGATCACGGCGATCAAGGAAGGCGGAAAGGTCCACCTCTGGGCCGGGACCGCCTGTCAGACGCCGCACCGCCCATCCGACACGCGCGAGCGCTGCGGTGTCGTCTTGCATCCCGGACAAGCGCATGGATATCCAGAGCGCCAGCCGATCCGGGCCAATTCGGTCGCCCACAAACCAGCTGAGGCCTGTCGCCTCTATCAGCGCGAGCCTGTGCCGCCAGCCTTCCGGGCCACGGTGCAGACGGTCATCCAGCGCGCCAATCCGGCCAGTCACACGGGCGAGATGGGCGGCATTGTCTGCCTCTGCCTTCCGCCAATCGTCGAGGACTGCGGTTTCACGCGGCTCTGTCCTTGGTCCGGGCGGCAGATAATCCGGCTCCTCTTCCATCGGACCGGGCAGGAACCACAGGTCGCCCTCAGACGTCTCTTCAAGCCCTTCCACATCCACTAGAGGATCGTCAAAACTATCATGCTGAATAAATACTTGAGGCTTCATATGTGCAAAATACGCCAATTTTGCATTTTACCCAAGTGTTTTTTCAGGGTACGCCCACTCACCCTATATAGCACGCGTGCGGGACGGTCTGCGAGAACTCTCTGATCGCGCTCAGCGTATGGAAACCAAGGGGTTTCGGATGAACAGCGCCACAAAGAGCAGCATTGCATCCGTTTACAAACGGTCGTTTATTAGCGCTACCTGAAACTGCAAAAAGCCTGTTTTGATGCCTTTAATCGGCTATGCCCGCGTTTCGACCGAGGAGCAGACCCCCCTGCCCCAGTCGCAGGCCCTTAAATCCGCAGGCTGCATCGAGATCCATGAAGAACAGGCCTCTGGCGGAAATCGCGCGCGGCCAGTACTGGCGCGGGTGCTGGAACGGATTGGCAAGGGCGACACGCTGGTAGTGGTGCGCATCGACCGATTGGCGCGATCGCTTTCGCATCTACTCGAGGTGATCGAGCGGCTTGAGGCCAAAGGCGCTTTCTTTCGCTCGATTGAGGATCCGATCGATACCGCATCCCCTCAGGGCAAGTTCACGCTGCAGGTCCTGGGCGCTGCGGCGGAGTTTGAGCGCGCCCTGATCCGGGAACGCACCAAGGCCGGGCTTACCAGCGCGCGCACCAAGGGCCGCGTGGGCGGGAACCCTGGGCTGCGAGCCAGGGATCCGGCCGCTCTTCGCAAGGTGCGGCTCGCGCGACAGGACGGATACGTGGAGCGGCTGAACGAGACGGCGCAAGATTGGGTGCCCCATGTGCGCCGCCTTCGCCCCGACATGGCTTGGGAAGACGTGCTGCGCATCGTCAATGGCCCCTTACCCGAGGCCAGACGCTGGACGCAAAGCCGCCTGCTGCGCGCCGTTAAGACTTATGTACGGGATGGTTTTTTACCCGCAGAGGTGCTGCAACGTGCCGGACGTCGCGAAACTGACGACCGCCTGCCCGCCATCGTCGCCGCCATCAAGGGCGCGGATCCAGACGTCACCCTTCAGGCGATCTGTGATCGGCTGCTGGAGATGCGCGAACGTACCCCGCGTGGTCGCACGAGCTGGCAGCCGTCATCGGTCAAGATGCTATTGGAGCGGGCCGAGAAACTGGGGTTGCTTGAGTGACCTTTGGGAATCAGATTCGCTCAGAAGTAGAGAAAGGTCCCTATGGTTATCGCGTATATCTTGGGTCACCACGCTCATGGCACCACAAGCAGTTGTTGAGACGCAGGGAGGCGGCGGCTTAAGCTATTGTATTATATGTATTTTTTTCTGCGGGACCGCCGTGTCCGAGAAATCTCTTGCCCGTCAAGGCTTTTAGTGACATTTTTCCAGAAGAACGCAAGCCATCAGTTTCGGGCGGTTTCGCGTTCTTTCTCAAATTAGACCCGAAACACGGGCAGCGAGACGAGCATGAACGAGCAGCGGATTCGAATGGATCAAAAGATCCAGGCCATGGCAACACGTCTGAGTAAGTCGCTCGATGTGAACATGCGCAAGTCCTTTCTACCGGATGAGCGAAAGGCCTTGCGGCGTTTCAGTTCAACAGAGGTTGCCCAAGTCCTTGGGGTCAGCCAAGACTTTCTGCGGAAGATGTTCTTCGAAGACAGGCTCAATCTAGGCGAGATCGAGACAGACGCCCGCGGCCGTAGGTTCTACACGGCAGAGCAAATCGACATCGCCCGTCATGAGATTGCAGCGTCAAGCACAAAGTTCCATCACATCGTACCTCGCCGCCGAGATGGGGAGCAAATCCAGATCATCTCCATCGCCAATTTCAAAGGCGGAGCGGGCAAGACGACAACGGCAATTCATCTGGCACAAAAACTGGCCCTAGATGGATACCGAGTCATGGCAATTGACCTAGACCCTCAGGCATCCATGACCACCATGTTCGGTTTCCGGCCGGAGCTAGATTTTCCTGAAGTAGGAACCGTCTATGATGCCCTTCGCTATGAGGATCCCGTCCCTTTCCGAGATATTTTGCTCAAGACATACTTCCACAATCTTGACCTGGCACCGGCCGGTTTGCTTTTGTCCGAGTTCGAAACAGAAACTGCACATGCCCTTCGGAACAACATCCGTCCGCCGTTCTATCAGAGGCTTGCCCTGTGCATAAATGAGGTCGAAGCCGACTACGACGTTGTCGTCATCGACTGTCCTCCCCAGCTCGGATTTACGACACTCTCTGCCTTGGTTGCATCAACTTCGCTGATCGTGACTGTCATCCCGAGCATGCTTGATGTGGCCTCTATGGCGCAGTTCCTGCAGCTCACGTCCAGCCTAATGGCAACAATCGCAGATGTAGGTGCTTCTCCAGACTGGGACTTCATGCGATTCCTGATCACACGCTTTGAGCCGAATGACGGGCCCCAAACACAGATGGCAGCTTTTCTTCGGACAATGTTCACCGATGATGTACTCACACAGCCATTCCTGAAGTCTTCTGCTGTTTCGGATGCGGGCCTTACCCAACAGACGCTCTACGAAATTGCAAGATCCGATTTTCACCGGCAAACCTATGATAGGGCAATTGAATCCATCAACGGGGTCGTTGACGAGGTTGAAGGTCTTATCGGGACCGCATGGGGGCGCAAATAATGGCCCGCAAAGTTACATTCGACATTCCTGACGACGAGGAAAAAGTGGAAGATCCCTCCTTTTCCTCCACCCAAGCCCAGTCCAGAGCCCCTGCCCTTTCCGGCATGGCCCGTTCCCTTCAAGATGCAGCACAATCTTCCATTCAGGAGATCAGTACGGATCTGATCGATGACTCTGAGTTCAAGGATCGTCTTTCACTAGATGACGAGCAAGAGATCCGGGAACTTGCCGAGAGTATCGAGAAACAAGGCCAGCTAATCCCAATACTCATCAGCCCGGCAGGACGCCGATACAGGGTAATCTACGGGCGTAGACGTCTCGCAGCGCTTCGCCTGATCGGAAAGCCAGCAAAGGCCCTGATCAGATCCCTCGATGAAGATCAGGCTATTCTTGCTCAGGGACAAGAAAACAGCTTCCGCAAGGACCTTAGCTGGATCGAAAAGGCCCTATTCGCACGTTCTCTCCTCGATTCCGGGAAAGATGAAGGATTGGTCTGTGATGCCCTGAATATCGACCAGAAGGCGCGGCGCGGCGGGGCTAAGCTCACCGGCCTCGCCCGGATGAAGCAAGTGACATCCTGCATTCCCATAGAGATCATAGAAGCAATTGGACCTGCCTCGGGGGTTGGTCGTGATCGCTGGTATGCGGCTGCGAAATCCTACGAAAGCCTCGGGTTTCCGGCCGGAAACCAGAACTTCGCGGCAGAAATTTTGAAATCCAAAGATGCCGGGAACGGTTCGGACGAGCGATTCGCCACCTTTGAGGTAATGATGCGGAGGCAAAAACCTCCTTCCCTCTCAGCGATCGCGACAGACTACGGCTCTGTAAAGATCACCAAAAGGAATGTGGTCATTACCGTTAAGAGCAGTGAAAACGGACTTCATACATGGATATCAGAGAACCCGAAGGCCGCCTTAGCGGCTTTGGCTGCCGCGCGAGCGGCGGACAAGAGTGCGGGTATGGGTGCCACAATCGACACCAACGAGGTGGATAGGACCCAAACCGTCCTGCCGAAGCCCACAAGTGGCGATCCTGACGATTTTACAAATTTGGCCGCCCCGACATCGGAGGATCTCGACGTCGAGGACACGTGACCAAAGACAACAAAAACAGAGCAGAAAGGAGGACACGTCAGAAAAGGAAAGACCCCCCGAAAGCAACGCTTCCGAAGGGCCTCAATTAGCTTCGACACCTGATTGATACCCCGAAGGCGAATCGATTTCAACACCGTTCGCGGTGAACGGGGATGCTTTTTCTGTCAAAATCATCATGAGACAGGTATTTTCTCACACCCCCGCCTTGGCGGAACGATCTTCTGTACTCAGTACAAACCCGTACAGGGTCATCGAACCGATCCGAGTGCTTCGCAAAGAACTCGGGCTAACACCAAATGATCTAGTAACGCTTCAGGCCTTGATCAGCTTCATGCCGAAGAAGGCTGGACAAACGGCTTCAATGACCATTGTCTTCCCCTCAAACGCATCCTTGTCGGAGCGAACGAACGGCCTGAACGAGAGAACGATCCGGCGGTGTATCGGACACCTCGTGGATGCGGGGCTGATCCACCGCAGGGATAGCGCAACCCGGAAGCGGTTCCCTCTTCGCTACGGTGGATTGATCAGAGATGCGTTTGGCTTCGATTTGCAGCCAATGTTTGAACGGGAAAGAGAGCTCACCGAACACGCAGAACAGCTTGTGGACGATCAGGAAAAGCTACGGTCACTTAAGGCCGAGGCACTGGCTCTTCGTGTCGAAGCTCTGCGTCAAGCAAAGGATGAGGAGACAGTCTCGTTTCTCCAAAAAGTGCGCAACATCCTACGGCGTGCCACTCTGAAAGCCGAAGAGATCATAGAACTCATCAAGAAATTGGCAGAGTTGACCGGAGTAGAAATCAAAGAGTTTCCGGCCGGAAACCACGACGCTCACGCACTGATGCCCGACGAAATGTCCGGCGACGACGGACAAAATGTCCGGCACGTAGAACCCACAAGATTGAATATAAAAAAGGATGCGATAGGTGCTCACACCAGCTCTGATTACCGGGAACGAGGAGACCCAACCACTATGGCTTGGGAAGACCTAAAAAACGTGTCGGAGTTTTTCCCCAATGAGCCAAGAGACCATCAATCGGTTGTAAGGATATTGGCAGACGTAGGAAAGTTGCTAAGAATAGGACAAGACAAAATCTTAAAACATCTCAGAGAACACGGCCCAGGACGGCTTCTTCTTGCACTCGACGAGATGCTTCTGAGGACCAGCACAGGGCATGTGAGGAATACCAACGCCTACCTGGACGCAATGATGAGGCAAGGAATGTGATAGCAGACTTGCAACGAGATGGGCATTACCGACCACTACCAAGGAAGCCAATGACGGCGACACTTAGCAACCTCCATACGGAAAAGCGTCAACACCACGGTGATCAGAGAATCGACACGAATCTTTTTGAACATCAGGATGGTGGCGCGCTAAGCAAGCTTTCTTACATCCGGGACAGTCGGCCTTCGTCATCCACAACGTCAAGTCTGCATCCTTCGCCAGTCCAGCGCCACAGCACAATGTTGTTGTCTACCGCCGATGTGCCCTTAGCAAAGCTTCGGATCAAAAGGCCCGCAAAGCCGTCAGTGATGAGACTGGCGGCAAAGTCCTGCGTCGGAACAGTTTGCCCATCGAGCATCCTTGCGCGCCAGCCCGGATCTGCAAGTGTGCCTTTTGTCATGCCGTATTGTGCAACTGCGTCTGCGTCTCGGGTATCAAAAATAGGGCCAAGATCGGCAGCGTAGGACACAAGCATCGTGGGCTGCAGGCTTCCGACCTGGTTTGCTTCGCGCAACGCCGTGGTTGGATCGAGCGCGGTGTAGAGGGCCGGGGTGCCCTTCGCGTTGAATCGCCCTCCATAGAGTTCAGCACCACGCCCGGAGAGAGGTTCACGCGCATAGACAGGGTTGAGGGCGCGGTAGAGCGGACCTGCATAACGCCCAACCGTAAGAGGCATCAGGCGAAGACGCCTGCGTCGACCGCGTCGATGTATTCGAGAACCTGCTGCGCCTTGCCGTCCTGCACCAACTGCATCGCGGTCCGGCCGTCAAACCCGGGCAGGGGCTCTGAGCGATACCAGGCATAAGCCATCAGTTCCGACCCGAACCGCGGCTCGACCTTGTTGAGCACTTCGACCAGTTCGCGCAAACGGCGCTGTGTCTTGTCCGAGCTGATACGGCTCCGCCGCTGCATGGCATCCTTGCCAAGACCAACCGTCATTGCGATCTCCTCTGCCGAGGTGCGCAGCGCTGCTGCGATCTTGCGCGGTTCAAACTGTCCGCCTTCTGCAAAGTTTGTGATGTGCATAACGTTACTCCATACGGTCATTATGACGGTATATAGCGGCAATATTACCGAATATCAAGTCAGCGACAGTGCTCTCCGGGTTTCTCCCGGCGTTGTTGCACGGAGGGTAAATTGGCTGGAACGCGCCCTACCCGAGACGGATTTCAGGCGGTGCGTTCGAAATTGGGCCTGCCAAGTTCGGTCATCCGGTCCAGAATCCGGACGCCAATCTTGGCCTCTGTCTTCTGATTTTCGAACGATCTCGCCTTGAGTTTGGGGCCAATGACGGCCTTCCAACGACCCATCAAGGTTTCGCCACGGCTGCGCTGATTATATCCCGATGACGTTTGCCAAGCCATGCGACCACGGGCAGCTATGTCCGCGATATGGCAGTCTCGAGTGCTTGGGTTTTGGGCGGCATCGG
>NZ_FOMW01000039.1 GCF_900112755.1 Sulfitobacter brevis
TGGAAAGCCCAAGGCTATTCGTATCGATAATGGGCCCGAATATGTCAGTGGAAAGCTCATGGAATGGGCCGAAAAACAAGGCGTTAGGCTGGAATACATCCAACCCGGAAAACCCCAACAGAACGCCTATATCGAACGCTACAACCGCACGGTTCGCGGCGAATGGCTCAGCCAGTACATCTTTGAAACCATCGAGGAGGCACAGGATCAGGCCACGGTATGGCTCTGGACTTACAACAATGAACGACCCAACATGGGCATCGGCGGCATCACGCCCGCAATGAAACTGAAAACAGCCGCCTGAATTCTACGGCTGAACCCCATTAAAAATGGGGGGATTACCCTATTACTCGTGGTACTTGGCAAACGCGGCCGCAATTATCAAGCGACTACGGCTCGCCCCACAATGCTTCGGCGCATGAACACTACAACAAATCTGGTAAACTTCTGATTTATCTAACTTCGGAGACATGTTCATGCACCCTATCAACCGCTGGATGCCAGATCCGTCCGTGGGAGACATTTCTTCCCTTGCGTAAAAAGCGGGCATTCATCCGCCCGACGCCGTGCTCCGGTCGCAGGGGCTACCGAAAGATCAAGGCGGTCTGATCTTCGCTCAGCAGCTTCCACTGACCGGGAACCATGCCATCAGGCAGTGCCAGACCACCCACACGTTCGCGATGCAGTTTCTCGACATGATTACCGGCGGCGGCAAACATGCGGCGCACCTGATGGTATCGGCCCTCGGTAACAGTAAGCAGGGCTTCAGTTTCCGAGACCACTTCGAGTTCCGCCGGAGCCAGCGGCTTGCCCTCGCCCTCCAGCATCAATTGGCCTGAGGCAAACAGGTCTCCTTCGGTGCCATCAAGGGGGCGGGCCAGCTTGGCACGATAGGTCTTCTTGATGTGGCGCTTGGGGCTGATGACACGGTGCAGCAGGCCGCCATCATCGGTCAGCAACAAAAGACCCGACGTCTGCTTGTCCAGCCGACCGATCGTCGAGACTGCCGGATTACGCCGTTTCCAGCGCTCGGGCAGGACGTCATAGACCAATGCACCGTCTTCCTTGTGCGAACACGTCATGCCCAAGGGCTTGTTCAAAAGAATCACCATGCCCGCGAGGGGGTCGAGCGCCTCGCGGTCGATCTCCATGCGTGCCGGCAAATCTGGGGTAACAGGGATGCGCTTGCTAACGTCCAAAAGATCGGTCGCGTCCAGAGTGATACCGCCACGTTTGGCCATTCGCGCAATTTCCACGCGCGAACCATAGCCCATTGAGGACAGAAGCTTGTCGACGCGTGAGGTCGGGATTTTAGCCATCAATTTGGGCTCCTCAAGTAGCCGGAAGGGGCCGCCCGCTGCATCGCAACCGCTCACCTAATCTTCCATAGACCTCACTCAATTGGAATACGAGGCTTGCTACGATGGTTGCGGAATCAATCGCTGCGCTGCCAGCCTGAAAGGCGGCTCCTTCGCCTGCAATGCGCCAAAAGCGGCCACGCTCGGTGATTGGGTCCCGACTTTCCATCACCGACCCTCAGCGCGCACTGCCATGCCCAACGATGCCTCATGGCCAATCTATTCCTTCTGCGGACAGATCCAGCGACTGTCGTAAAGTATCGCTGTCCAGCACGGCACCGCTGCTGCGTACAGCTTGATCAATGCGCAGCGCCGCGTTGTAACCTTGGGCTGCCCGCCGGTCCGGCATGCTGCCGAAATTGGCAAGATAGCGGGCGGCGAAACCGGTCGGGAGGTCTACCGTATCCGCGGACCAAATTTCATCGCGGGGCAGCGCGCCGGGACCGATTACGACAGCGCCACCACTTGCCACCTGCGACATTGCGGTTTCAGATCCGCTAAAATCAACGATGATAGTTGCGACTTTGTCCGGAGCACCCTTCAGCCATTCGATGCCGTCGCCAGCATTGGCAGGGCGGAAGCGGATAAACAAATCAATCCCGCCAAGGTGCCCGTCCGAGGTTTCCGCAGCGTGGCTGTCACGCTCACCGGCGGCAAGGCGCATGCCTTGAACTGCTGAATCAAGTTGAACGGGGTGCGCGGCACCGGTTGCGTCCAACGTTACAACAAAATTGTGGGCGATCGCAACTTTCGGCATCACTGCAAGAATGGTCAGGAGCGTGATCGCGATATAGGTCAAAGCCGATTGATATGCCCGCGACTGTGGTCTGCTATGGTCCATCAAAAACGATCTCCTGCTGCCTGCTGCGAATGTCGATGCTCGATTGCCACAACACGATCAGGCCGCCCCCGACGACCACAATGATCGATATCATCCAGTTGAACAGGATCATGAGCAGTGCCTGTTCTTCCGGAACACCCAAGAGGTTGAAGGCAAAAGCCGACCCGATCACAAAGCCGCCCGGCACCCGTATGAACCGCGTTAGAACCAAGGAAAATCCGGCAAATACCATCAGGAAAAGATAGTCGAATGGGGCAAGTACGATGCCGACAGCCAGACCTGCCCAGACGTAGTGCGAGGCCGAGATAAGCTTTGCCGCGATGGCGCCCAACAACACGTTTAGCCTGTGCTTGCGGGCCTTGGGCCACACCACCCCATCACAGAGCGAGCCGCGCATCTGTGCACCGTTGGCGCGAAACCACTTCGCCATCCAATCGAAAATGCGGCAAATCAACGGTCCGTCCTGAGCCAGCAACGTCCGAAACCGGAACAGCGCCCACAACAACCCACTAAATAAAAGGAAATTGATCGCCCCCGCGACCGCAAGTCCAAGCTCGAGATTGCCACTGACCTGCGGTACTTTGCCCGCCATCGCGACAAGCCCCGCAAACAACGCAAATACCACACCATCAATGAACCGCGCGATGATCGTCGTGGTGAGCACGGTTCCTGTTTTTAGATTTTCCATCCGCGCAATCAGCCAGGATCGCACCAGCGGGCTGATGCCCAGCGGCACCAACACATTGGCACCATACCCGGCAAGTAACGCGCCAGTCAGCCGCAGCGTGCGCACGGGTTTGACGTCATGCAAAATCTGACGCCACTTCCAGCCGTTTACGACCTGTTCCAGCAGGATCGTGGCTGTCAGCATCATTATCCATCCAAAACGGGCCTCGCGAAGGCCGGTCAGAAAACGACCAAAATCCAAGTCACGATAAAGCCAGAAGATCAGCGCAAGCGCGACCACCCCCCCGACAAGCGGCGGCAGCCAGCGTCGGATAAGGTTACGCGTCGGCGGTTTGGGTGCAATTTGGTCGATGATGATCTCCGGTCAGAAGGCTCCAAGGAGCAGCATCTGAAAATTGTGCGAAATGCGTCTCGGCGAATTCTAACCGCCGTACCATGGCACGGAGTCAATGGAAGTTTTTTCAAGTCGCGACATGCCAATCGGTTATCCTGCGCGCTCGATGGCCTCAATAATCGAACATATACTAATATCGCCTATTCCTGGGCAATCATCGATCAACTCGTTCAGCAGGTTCGCGTTCCTTTGCAATCCTTCCAGACGGTCCTGAACTTCGCTTCGCTTTCCAACGGCAAGGTGACGGACCTCGCAATTGGCGTCCGCACGCCCCCGCAAGGAAAGCAAATCAGCTATCTCATTAAGGGAAAAGCCAATGCGTTGTGCGTCCTTGATGAACCGCAGGCGGTCCACCGCCCCTACATCGTAGCAACGCGCGCTGCCGTCTGCTGGTTTCCTGGGCTGGGTGATCAATCCACGACGTTCGTAATAACGGATCGTTTCGACCTTAACCCCTGCGGCCTGCTCAGCTTGTCAGATTCTCAGATCCATAAATGAGCTCATTCTCTAAAGTTGCCCCACTACACCATGATCGGTGGTTTCAACCGGTAGACGCAACACAGGCTTCAGACCGGCCAATGGGCTGGCGGTAAAACAGGCTCCCACTTCATGCATACCGTCATGTGGCCCAGATCGGTGTTCTTCTGATGCTTGAGACGAAAAGTTAGAACAGGTGGTTGTACTCATCTGTTTAGTCGCTGCTTGGCTAACAAGACTATGCTGGCCGGATTGTGGTATCGCTGTCTTGGCAGAGGGAATTACGACTTTGGAAAACATCATCAACAAAGAACCTGCGATCCGGATGACAGTTTTTTTTATCCTAATTGTAATGGCAGTTTGGGAGCTTGCAGCGCCACGCCGACGGGTCGAGATTCCCCGGCTGGTACGATGGTCGAACAATTTAGGCCTCGTGGTGATGGACTCATTGCTTGTTAGACTTGCGTTTCCGGTTGTCGCGGTGGGCTTGGCGGCTATCGCCACCGAAAACGACTGGGGGCTTTTCAACCAGTTTCCCATCCCGGGCTGGATTGCAGTGATCCTTGCAGTTCTGGCGCTCGACCTCGCAATTTATCTGCAACATGTATTATTCCATGCGGTTCCGGCACTTTGGCGTCTGCATCGGGTGCATCATGCTGACCTGGAGTTTGATGTAACGACCGGCGTTCGGTTCCACCCGCTCGAAATACTCATTTCCATGGCGATCAAGCTGCTTCTCATTCTGGCGCTTGGCCCGCCCGCCATTGCTGTGCTGATATTCTAGGTCTTGTTAAACGGAACGTCTTTGTTCAATCACTCGAACGTGCGTCTTCCGTTTAGACTGGATGCATTGCTGCGTCTGATAATTGTCACACCAGACATGCACCGAGTGCATCATTCCATCTTGCCCTCAGAGACCAACAGCAACTTTGGTTTTAACCTGCCTTGGTGGGACCGGTTGCTGGGAACTTATCTCGCACAACCAAGCGCGGGGCACGTTGGGATGACCATAGGTATCGAGCAGTTTCGGACTAAGCGAGATCTATGGATTGATCGCTTGTTGCTTCAGCCCTTTCGCGGTCCCGCCTCTGGCTATCCTCTCAACAGCACCGATCAGAAGCCGGAAGATGATTGTTAGAGCGCGGCTTAGAGATTAGGAAGAGACGCTCGATGCCGTTGCAACATCGGCCTGTCTGGGCTCGATGCCGCCCTTTGCGACCCACATAACCCTTGTCTGGGCATCAATCCGACTTTCCGTAAAGGTCTGGGAACGGTCATTGAGCGTGTTTCTCAGGAATGTCAGGAATGTCAGGAAGTCAGTGAGCGAAACAGGCAGTCACCGCAATTTTAATTCCCGAATGCAATACGAAGCTTTCTGATCTGCTGAATCGTTATGCCAGCTAAGCAGACAATTTAGGACAGTGTTTGAATCTGCTTAAGTTGCCACAGGAGCATCCCTCACATACTGCGCGGAGCCCAAAGGATCACGTCTGCACCGGCAAGGCAAATGACGGCTCCGATGAC
Organism: Sulfitobacter brevis; assembly: GCF_900112755.1. Lineage (GTDB taxonomy): Bacteria > Pseudomonadota > Alphaproteobacteria > Rhodobacterales > Rhodobacteraceae > Sulfitobacter > Sulfitobacter brevis. The sequence continues at coordinate 5,282 of NZ_FOMW01000039.1, forward strand.
GTCCCAATGGTCAGGCCTATGACCTTCTACAACCCAAAGCCAGAGCTGGGACGATACAATCTATACCCCACCATAAATGGCATAGGCGCGCCCTGCCTGATCCGCGGGACTGAAGGTCAACAGCCAGGCGAATGCCCCGAGAAGTAACATCCCCGGCACCAGCCAGAGCACGCTTTTGTCCAATCGAAACCAAGCCCAGAAGGCGAAACATCCTGCAATTTCGGCCAGCGCCGCTAAGAAGTAAATTAGAACCGTCTGCATTTATAACTTATCCGTTTCACAGAGAGGTCGATCAATTTGCGCGCTCTCATCCGCTAGTAACGGATGGCTTCCGATCAACCACTCTGTTGTCTCACAAACGCTCGTCCACCTATTTTTCGAGAAGCGCGTCGATGACAGCACATTCCGGGGCAGCATCACCGGTGCATCGGGCGACGGTCTCTGACAGGACGTGCTCGATCCGCTTTAGATCGGCGATCTTCTCCTGCACATCCTGAAGATGGCTCTCGGCAACAGTTTGAACCTGGGCACAGGTCTGGGTCCGGTCATCGACCAATCCCAACAATCCCCTGATCTCCTCCAATGAAAAGCCAAGATCGCGGGAGCGCATGACGAACTTCAACCGTCTGACATGGGCATCATCATAGCATCGGTACCCCTTTGCGCTGCGCGGTGGGTCCGGCATGATGCCAACCGTTTCATAATATCGGATGGTTTCAAGGTTGCAGCCCGTTGCTCTGGCGACGTCAACGCGCCGCAACGGTGTCACGCTTATGTTATCCACTTTCATAAGAAACTCCTTGAGCCTGTACTTCCTACAGACCGTAGAACGGTGGAAAGAACAGGACAAGGACGATTCGATGGACCAAACTATTTCCGACCAGACATCCGACCAGACCCAACAGGCCGGCGATGATACCACGAAAGGCTGGGGTGCGACTGGCTTTGGCGTTCTCGGTGCGCTGGCGATGACATCGTGCTGTATCCTACCGCTTGTGCTGGTGAGCTTCGGTGTGACTGGCGTCTTCATCGCGCAGCTTGGGGCGCTCTATGCCTACAAGTGGGTCACGTTCACGTTGAGTGCCGCGTTTATCGGATATGGGTTTTACAAGGCCTACAAGCCGGTGAGCCCGGACGCTTGTGCCGATGGTACCTGTGCTCGCCCGATCAACAGGACTATTATGCGGGTGACACTTTGGGCCGCCGCTGCTGTTGTCGCCGTGGCAATTGGGTTTCCTTACATCACGCCCTTCATTCTCAAATTCTGAGCAAGGAACAAAATCATGAAACACATATTGCTGTCGTCAGCGCTGGCCATTGCTGCATTTACCTCCACAGCATTCGCCGAAGAGCGCACAGTCGAGATCGCGGTCAGTGAGCTGACCTGTCCCTCTTGCTCGTTCATCGTAGCCAGTTCGATGCGCGGCGTCCCATCGGTCAGCATTGAAGAGTTTGTCGAAGGGCCAGAAGCTGGACACGGCGTTTACAGCGTAACCTTTGACGATGCCGAAACCAGTGTGGAAGGTATCATCGAGGCAGTCGTCGCAAACGGCTATCCTGCCCGACTGCTAAACGACACAGCCTCTTAAAAACGAGGTGCGTGATAACTTGATGGGCGGGCTGCTGGCTTTCGGAATTGCGACTCCGGTTGTGGTCGCGTGCTGCGGTGGTGGCACGGCTCTGCTGGCTGCCACGTTCAGTAAATTTGGAGCCTGGCTGTCAGGTTTTTGGCGCACTTTCCATCGCGCTTTTGGCAGCGCTCGCCTTCCTTGTCGTTCGCGAAGTCCGGCGATCTGCCAAACGCCGCGCCCCGTATCCCAATAATTTTTCAGACAGAAAGAGTGTTACTTGACCCAGAATACTGAAAACCCCGACCGCATGCTGAAATGGGGGCTGGGCGGCGCGCTTTTTGCTGCCCTGTGCTGCTTCACCCCGCTATTGGTCATCGTCGTGGCCGGTGTCGGACTGTCGGCTTTGACCGGCTGGCTCGACTACGCGCTGTTTCCCCTGCTGTTCTTTTGTCTCGCCGTTGTGTCGCAGGCGCTCTGGCTGCGTGCAGGCAAGCCGGGTCCGGCTCCAAAAATCTGGGCTTCTGCGATTGCCGCTGCGCTGTCGTTCATAATCATCTGGATCGAGTTCCGCTTTGCTCTGCGGATCACGGCTGGCGCTTTTGTAGCTGTCGGGGTCTACGCCCTTTTCCTCAATAAGGCGAAATCTAAAGGAGCTGCACGATGATGATGGGGTCTTGCACTGCGGTTGGCATGTTCTTCGGAATGCTTGGCATGTTGACGCCGCTTATAGCCATTGGTGCGATCATTTATTTGGTCGTTGCCAAACGAAAAAACTCTGATCTGCACGAGGCACGCTGAAATGAAAGATATCAACATGAATGACGACGGTAACGGAAGCTATGATCTGATTGTCATCGGCGCAGGCTCGGCGGGTTTCTCCGCATCCATTACAGCCTCCGATGCTGGGAAGCGTGTCGCACTGGTCGGGCATGGCACCATCGGAGGTACTTGCGTGAACTTCGGGTGCGTGCCGTCCAAGGCGATGATCCGCGCGGCAGAGGCGATCCACGGCGCACAGGCGGCCAAGCGGTTCCCCGGTGTTTCAGGACAGGCCCAAGTTGATGACTGGAGCACCTTGGTGGAGTCAAAGGACGACTTGGTCGCAACCATGCGGCAGAAGAAATACGCAGACCTGCTGCCGGAGTATCCGGGTGTCGATTACATCGACGCTGGCCCGGCAAAACTGATCAAGGGCGGCGTGATGATTGGAAGCCGCACCCTGACTGCGCCCAAGATCATCATCGCGACGGGTGGCCACTCTATCTTGCCAACCATCGACGGTATTGCGGATGTAGGTGCTTTGGACAGCAAGAGCATGCTTGAGCTGAAAACCTTGCCCGAAAGCCTGATCTTCTTGGGGGCGGGCTACATCGGTGCGGAGCTGGCGCAAATGATGAGTCGGATGGGCGTGAAGGTTACGGTCGTCGCGCGCTCGCATCTGTTGCCGGGTGCCGAACCGGAAGTGTCTGAGGCTTTGGCAGATGCGTTCATGGCCGAGGGGATCACGCTGCTGACCGGCCTGAGCTACGATAGTGTGCGCCGTGATGCGGCGGGCGTAACCTTGCGCGTCATGCAGAGCGGGGAGCCTGTCGAGGTCACCGCGGATCATCTTGTCTCCACCGCTGGCAGACGCGCCAATATCGAAGGAATGGGCTTGGATGAAATCGGCGTAGAAACCGACGTGCGCGGGTCCATCATGATTGGCGACGACATGCAGACGTCGGTGCCCGGCATCTATGCGGCGGGCGACGTGACCGACCGCGA
>NZ_FOMW01000042.1 GCF_900112755.1 Sulfitobacter brevis
AAGGCAGTATGTTTCTGCATCCGTAGGTCAGATTTTTGAAGAGGCCGATGCACGTGATATGTCGATCGAGGGGTCAATCTGCACCTACGTGCAAGCAACTCAAAAGACGGTCGCAATCCCCGATCTGCTGAATGATCACCGCACGCAGAATAACGACTTTGTCGTACAAAGCGGCCTACGCTCATACCTCGGCAGTCCGATCCATACAACGACTGGGAAGGTCATCGGCGCGCTTTGCTGCATGTCCCTCTCTCCGCGGGAATGGACGCAAGATGACATCGCCACCCTTGAAAGTTTTGCACGCTGCGTCGACGATATTGTCTGGGCCCGGACGCTGGCGCTGGAGGAGCGAAAAGCGCGCGTTGACCTCGAGCAGATTGTCGCGACCCGCAGTGGCTACATTGCGCACGTCAGCCACGAAATCAGGACACCGCTCACCGGTATCATCGGTTCGATCAAGATGCTCAGCCAGGTAAAATCCGAAGAACAGTCAACCCGTCTGATGACAGTCCTCAATCGCTCAGCGGACAAGCTACTGGATTTCGTGAACGATGTGCTCGATCTGGCGAAACTTGATTCAGGCCAGTTTGAAATCGTGGAGGAAGAAACAGACATTTCCAATTTCGCCCGTGAAATTCTCAATGAGTTCATGGGGCTTGCCGATGCGAAATCCATCAGCCTCAGCGTCAGCGATCAACTGCCCGGGAAATCTTACTTTGCGGACAGAAGTGCGTTCCAGACAATCCTACAAAATTTGATTGGCAACGCCATCAAGTTTACTGAAGGTGGTTCCGTCACCGTGAGCGTGAGCGAAGACTCCTATGGGCAGGTTGTGATCGAGGTCATCGACACTGGCATTGGCATTGCCCCCGAAGATCACGACAGGATCTTTGAAGAGTTTGAACAAGCTGGATCAGTCACAGCAAGAACATACGGTGGAACGGGTCTTGGCATGCCCATCGTGAAGCGTTTGGTCGATCGGATGGAGGGATCGATCAAGGTTGTAAGCCAGCCGGGCCAAGGTGCCACGTTCACGGTTTCGGTTCCATTGCAGGCCATCGCACAACCCCAAGCTGCGGCTTGAGCCAATAAGAAAACTGCACACACAGCAACCTTAGGGTCAGGACCCATTAACTAGTTGAGCTTGTCGCGTTGCCATGATTCACAATGTCCAGTTGTTGGAGGATATCATGAGCAATTTGTATTGGCTGACTGAGGCGCAGATGCAGCGGCTGCGGCCGTACTTTCCAAAGAGCCGAGGTCGTGCCCGCGTGAATGACCTTCGTGTACTGAGCGGCATTATCTTCATAAATCGCAATGGGTTACGCTGGTGTGATGCACCTGTCGAGTATGGGCCGCCGAAGACACTGTATAATCGCTGGAAGCGCTGGAGTGATATGGGCGTGTTCGCTCGGATCATGATGGGACTGGCCGAACAAGCCCCGGACAATAGGACTATCTCTATTGATGCCACATACCTCAAAGCACATCGTACGGCGTCCAGCCTACGGTTAAAAAAGGGGGGAAAGGCCGCCTGATCGGACTGACCAAGGGCGGCATGAATACCAAACTACATGCGATCACAGACACCAGCGGGCGCCCCATCCGTTTCTTTATCACAGCAGGGCAAGTCAGTGATTATACTGGCGCTGCCGCCTTGATGAATGGCCTACCGGAGGCTGAATGGCTCCTTGCTGACAGAGGGTATGATGCTGACTGGTTCCGCGAAGCCCTTATAGATAAGGGCACAAAGCCCTGCATACCTGGGCGAAAGTCGCGCAAGAAAGCCGTCAAGTATGACAAGAGACGCTACAAGCGACGCAACCGTATCGAGAGAATGTTTGGGAGGCTCAAGGACTGGAGGCGGGTCGCAACACGCTATGACAGATCACCAACCGTCTTCCTCTCGGCAATCGCACTCGCTGCAACCGTCATATTTTGGTTATGAGTCCTGAGCCTACGCTCGCGTTTCAACATTTGAGCAGACGCCCGAAAACCAAATCCACGAAATCAAAGCCGCTGGCTTTACCGTTGTGACACATCGCATCATCACCGAAACGATCTCCGGCTCCATGGCTATCACGCAGCGGGCAGGGTTTTCCAAACTGCTCGATAGGATGGAAAAAGGCGACGTCCTGATCGTCACCAAACTTGACCGGCTGGGCCGCGATGCTATCGACGTCAGCACCACCGTCGCAAGGCTCGAAGAAATTGGTATCCGTGTGCATTGTCTCGCCTTGGGCGGCGTTGACCTCACCAGTTCCGCTGGAAAGATGACCATGAACGTGATCAATGCCGTGGCCCAATTCGAACGTGACCTATTGATCGAACGCACCCAATCCGGCCTTGCCCGCGCCAAAGCTGAAGGGAAGATCTTGGGACGCCCATCTGCGTTATCAGCGGATCAGCAACTCGACGTGAAAGAAAAAATAGAAAACGGAGAGGCAATCTCAGCTATCGCGCGGGAATTCAAAACCAGCAGGCAGACAATCATGCGCGTTAGAGATCATACATAATCCTATGTCGCATTACGTACCTTTATGCTGATAGACCCTAGCTTTGACGCGGACAGGCCCTGGCTGCGCTTCCCAATCGACCAGTTCTACGTGACGCCCGATGTTGCGGTGGTCTCGATCGAGCGCCGCGGCTATATCGGGTCGGACCACTTCCCCATGGCTGCGACGATCAGACTGGACGCGCGTCTCGCCGCCGACCTCAACACCTCGCCGCCGCCGATCAGCGACGAGGAGCGCGAGCTGATCGCCGCCTCCGTCGGCCGCACTCGACAGATGCTTGGCCAGAAGAGTCCTTGAAGCTGGTTGTCGGGGGACGCGGGTCCGTGCAAAGCTGCGCAGTGAAGCCTTCCGTGCATTGCGGCCAGGCAGCGGTCGATGGTGCAGAAGAACCTTTCCGTCAGATTCAAAACAGGCCCTGGAGTTACGCAATCATGGCGGATGAACCGAAAGAAGGAGGCAATCGCTCCGGGCGCAAGTCAACGGCGAAGCCGACCCGGAACAAGAATGCGAGCGGCAGCGACGCTGCTCTCCGGACAAGCGGGAGTGAGCGGTCCCTGACCGCCACTGACGGTGCCACGCCCGAAGTCGCGGCTGTTCCAGTTGTCGGCATCGGCGCGTCGGCGGGCGGCATCGAGGCCCTGAGCCTCTTCTTCGACGTGATGCCGACTGACAGCGGCTGTGCATTCGTTATTGTGCTGCATCTTGATCCGAAGCGCGAGAGCGAACTGGCCCACATCCTGAGCGCAAAGACGACAATGCCGGTCGTTCAGGTCCAGGATGGCATGCGGCTCGCGGCGAACCATGTCTATGTGATCGCGCCCGACACCGATCTGAAGGTCAGTGACGGCGGGTTGCACGTCTCCAAGCCGACAGACCCTCGCGGCCATCGTCACCCCGTCGATGTGCTGTTCTCGTCGCTCGCTGCGGACCAGCACGAGCGGGCGATCGCCATCGTGCTGTCCGGAACGGGGCGCAACGGCACCGAGGGGCTGAGGGATATCAGGGCGGAAGGCGGCATGAGCCTGGTGCAGTCGCCCGAGACCGCAAAATTCGACGGCATGCCGAGGAGTGCGATTTCGGCGGACATGGCCGATCACGTGCTTGCCATCGAAAAGATGCCCGAAACCCTGTTGGCCTTCAGGCGCCATGGCTACGTCGCAGGGTCCGACGAGATCGAGGTCACCTCCCCGGACGGTCAGGCGACACTCGGCCATCTTCTGGAACTCTTGCGCGCGCGGGGCGGACACGATTTTCGCGGCTACAAACAATCGACACTGAGGCGGCGCGTTCACCGTCGTCTCGGTCTGAGAAACATCGAAACACTGGACGAATATATGGACGAGCTGCGCACCAGCTCCGATGAAGTCGCCACGCTTGTCGGCGACCTGCTGATCAGCGTCACCGGCTTTTTCCGCGACGCCGAAGCGTGGAAGGCCCTGGCCGAACTGGTGATTGCGCCAATGGTTGCGGAGCGTGAGACGGGCGCTTCGATCCGGGTCTGGACGACGGCCTGCTCGACGGGCGAGGAAGCCTATTCCCTTGCCATGCTGGTGACCGAGCATGCCGAGGCGGCGGGAAAACACTTTGATCTGAAAGTATTCGCGACCGATGCCCAGGAGATAAATTTGCGCAAGGCGCGCGATGGCATTTACCCGGCCGCCGCCATGACCGGCTTTCCGGCGCCGCGTCTGACGCGCTTCTTCGAAAAGCTCGACGGCTCTTATCAAGTGAGCAAGGAGCTGCGCGACATGGTGGTGTTCGCGCCGCACAACCTGTTACGCGATCCGCCGTTTTCGCGGCTGGACCTGTTGTCCTGCCGCAATTTCCTGATTTATCTGGAACCGGACGCGCAGCAGAGGATAATCGCGCTTTGTCATTTCGCGCTGCGACAGGGCGGACATCTGTTTATCGGCAACGCAGAGACGATCGGTAAGCACGAGGACCTGTTCGAAACGGTGTCGAAGAAATGGCGCCTCTTTCGCCGGGTGGGATCGACCCGGCATGACCTGATCGAGGCTTCACCGTCGCGCGACAGATCGGAACCGGGCACGAACGAAAGCCCATCGTCCCCACGCCTTGAGCCACCCACTTCGGCTGCCGAAATGGCCCGTCGCGCTTTACTGGAGCGCTATGCCCCGGCATCGGTGCTGATCGACCAGAGCGGCCGTGTCCTTTATTTTCACGGCGCTACAAGGGATTATCTTGAGAATCCGTCCGGCGAGCCGACCAGGGACCTGTTGACAATGGTCCGTGGCGGGTTGGCGGCCAGATTGCGGGCAGCGATACGCGAAGCGTCGAAAGAGAACAGAAGCGTGACGGTCAACGCCCGCATCCGCGAGAGCGAGACCGCCAGATCCGTCGCGATGACGGTCATGCCGCTGCCCGCGTCACCGCAGGGAGGCGTCCTTCTGGTGAGTTTCGCGCCGGGCGTGCCGCAGGCCGATCCCACCCCGTCGCCCCCGCGTGAGGACGCAGGCGACGCCTCGTCTGGCGAACGTGCCCTTCTGGAGGAACTGAGGGAGACCCGTGCCGAACTGAACAACACCATAGAATATCAGGAGACCACCAACGAGGAACTGAAGGCGGCGAACGAGGAAGCGATCTCGATGAACGAGGAGCTTCAATCCACCAACGAGGAACTCGAGACATCGAAAGAGGAATTGCAGTCGTTCAACGAGGAACTGAACACCGTCAACGGCCAGCTTCAGCACAAGATAGGCGAACTGGAAACCACGACCGACAACCTCAACAATCTGCTGGCCGGGTCGGACACGGCGACGCTGTTCCTTGACAAAAAATGCCGCATCAGATGGTTTGCCCCGGCGACGAGGGATCTTTTCGATTTTGTCGGGTCGGACATCGGCCGGCCGATCTCCCATTTTGCGCAGAAGTTTGCCGACGAGAACCTGTTGCAGGATGTGGAAACGGTGCTGGAAAAGCTGTCCCCGGTCGAGGCAGAGGTGCGTAGCGATACGGGCCGCTGGTATGTGCGCCGCGTGCTTCCCTATCGTACGCAGGACAACCGGATCGCAGGCGTCGTCGTCACGTTCAGCGACATCACCGAGCGCAAGCGCGACGCCGATTCGGTCGACCGTGCCCGCGCCTATTCCGAAACCATAGTGCGGACGGTTCAGCATCCCCTGCTGGTTCTGGACAGCGATTTGCGCGTTCAGACCGCCAATAAGGCCTTCCGCGAACTGTTCGCTGTTTTTGACGAAGAACCCAAAGGGCAGATTATCTTTGAACTTGGTAGCGGCGAGTGGAATGACCCGCCGCTACGGGCCCTTCTGGACGAGGTACTTTCGGAGGATGAAGACATCCACAATTTCGAGGTCGAGCAGGAATTCCATCTGACCGGGCGACGATCGATGCTGCTCACTGCGTGCAAGTTGCGGCAAGAAGGTGACCTTGACGATCTGATCCTGATTGCCATCGAGGACGTCACCGAGCGCAAGCGTTTCGACGAGCATCGGGAAGTCCTGGTTGGCGAGCTCAATCACCGCATCAAGAATGTCATGGCGACGGTGCAGGCCATCGCGTCGCAGACGCTCAAAAGCGCCACGTCGATGGAGGAAGCACGCGCAACTTTCGGGTCGCGTCTGATCGCGCTTGGTAAATCGCACGACTTGCTGACCCGTGAAAATTGGGGCGGCGCGGATTTGCGGAACATTGTCAAGGATACGGTCGAACCTCTTTCGGGAGGATCGAACCGCTTCCGGATCGAAGGTCCACACCTGTGGCTGGCGCCGAGTGCCGCGCTTTCGATTGCAATGGCGTTGCACGAACTGGCAACGAACGCCGCGAAATACGGCGCGCTTGCAACTGAGGATGGCCAGGTCGACATCCGCTGGCAACTTGTCGGTGACGGCAAGGATCGACGGCTCTCCTTGCGGTGGTCGGAAAGCGGCGGTCCGCCGGTCATCCCGCCGACACGCAAGGGTTTTGGCTCAGTACTCGTCCAGAGTGTGCTGGCGACGGAACTGGGCGGTAAGGTAGACGTTGTCTATGAAACGTCCGGCGTCGTCTGCAAGATCGATGCTCCGATGCCCGACGGTCAGGAAAAGGGTGAAACGAGTTGACCGGACAGACAGCGAAACGGGTTCTGATCGTCGAGGATGAAGTCCTGATTGCGATGAATCTGGAGGACATGCTGAACGACCTCGGGCACGAGGTCGTCGGTCAAGCCACGCGGATCGAGTTGGCGATGGACCTTGCCCGCGAAAGCGACATCGATTTCGCAGTTCTCGATATCAATCTGGCCGGGAAGAAATCTTTTCCCGTCGCCGATATTCTTAGCGAGCGCGGCATTCCTTTCGCCTTTGCAACGGGAAACGGACCCGAGGGTCTGATGGACGGGTATCGTGATTTTCCGGCGTTGCAGAAGCCTTACGCGCAGGCAGACCTGGAACGTACCATCGCGCAGGTTTTACGCGGATCGACTTGACAATGCGATACTGCCAGGCTTGAGCGGGATAGGGCGATTTATCCGCGAAACCCGGTCTGGTCACGGCCGTTATGGGCCGAAGCAAGTTGGTGAGAGATCTCCGGCGTGAGCCAGTCTTGCTCGACGAGGTCGCGGAGTTTGTAGGCCCGATCCAGCGCCTGTCTGCTGGCCGCATGCCATTCATTGGAAGCATCGGGATTTCCGTCATCGCCGTGTTCGGCCATCTGGAGGCAGAATTCGGCGCGCTCGTTGAGAAACCGGACCGCAGCCCGCATGACTTTCTCCATCTCCTCGAACTGCGCCGCAGCCATGTTCTCTGCGGTATAGCTGTGGCCGATGTGGCAGGTGAATTTGACAATCGAACCGACCTTGAAGTTCTTCAGTGCGCCGCCGCAGTCCGGGCAGGTGACCGTCAGCGGCCGCTCGAAAGTCTGGCTGTTGATGATTTCGGGCGCTTGTCTGTCCCGTTGAGACGAGGTTTTAGGCATGGGCAATTCCTTTCCGCACTTTTGGTCGACCAGCTCAATGAGCAGTTCCGGTATCTCCGCGAGTGGCAGGCAGTAATCCAGCGCGACATGCTCGGCAGCGCTCCTCGGCATTTCTGGATGGGCGGCATCGTTTGGGTCCTGGCTGATGGCAACACCGCCGCGTCTCTTGATGTCGAATAGGCCCAGCGTACCATCATTCAGGTTACCTGTCAGGATCACGCCCACAGCACCCGAGCCATAGCTTTCGGCCACGCTCCGGAACAACGGGTCGATGGCCGGCCGCGCACAGTTTTCCTTCGGACCACGCAAAAGGCGCAACCGTCCGCCCGCGACGATCAGGTGGCGATCCGGCGGCGCTACATAGATG
>NZ_FOMW01000043.1 GCF_900112755.1 Sulfitobacter brevis
GCCTCCGGTCGGGCTACGCCCTCCCTTCAGCACACACCCGCCGCGACGTCTCATCCTGATTGACGCTGAGTCTCATCCAGTTTGTCGCGCTGCAGGAGTTGGCAATAGATCGGTTAGCCATAATGGTCTTGCAAGCAGGCACGCCGCTGACATTTGCTGAGGTGCGGCAGTACATCCAAAAGTCAATTGATGTGATCGTTCAATTGGGTAGAAAGGACGGTAAACGTGGGATTGCTGAGTTTTATTTGCCTAACACGCCTAAAGAAAGCGCGACGATTGCGGTCATTCGTGACTAGCGCAGCGAAGGCGTCGGAAGTGCGCAAAGTGCCTGATGCTGTACCGTGCATGAATGATGGCATTGGGTGCAGCAGATCGTTTAACAATGCCGACGATCTGCTGCGGAACTTTTAAGTGCGCTGTTTATAATAGGTGTCTTTGTGCACTATCAGACCATTTTTGAAGGTCAAAATATCGACGCTAAGGTATTCCTCTGTGGTGCCGTCCTGGTGGCGGGCCGTGCGGCGGTATTCGCAGTAGGCTTTCGTCGCGGTCAGCGCACAATCGAGCGTTTCCCAGTGCACAGTCTCAACCTTTTCGAACAATCCCGCAAAGACACTACGTATCACATCTGCTCCTTCAAAACGAACTCCGTGCACATCTGGGCCGATTGCATGATCAAAGGTTGCATCAGGAGCAAAGTACTGCATCACAATATCAATATCATTTGCGTTAAATGCGTCGCCAACGGCATCCACCAATTCGCGTGTCAGGTCAGTCATATCGTTATCCTTTCAGGCCAAGCATGGCGCAGGTTTTGACAAAGAATGGGCTAGCGGGGTCCGCCAGCACGTTGAGTTCATCGAAGTGGTCCACGTTTGGCACCACGTACATTTCTATGGGCCGTTCATCGGTCGCAAACTTGTCTTGGTACATGTGCGACTGGCGGTGAAACTCGTCCGTTTCGGCCCCACCTACAACAACCAATTGCGATGCGTTTGTCACTGGCGGATGATTGGACATAGGGCTTTCGGCGATTGCTTCTGATGTGTTCATCCTGAGGTTTGCGTTAAGAGCGAGGGTCAGGCGTACAGGCTCCAAATAGCTGAGCGGGGAGACGGGAATACCAGATTTTATAAGGTCTGCTGGCAAGGCGGCCTCGCGGGCAGGCCAGTCAGTGGCCATCATCATCTGGGTCAAATGCCCGCCTGCGGAATGGCCCATAACCGTGATCCGGTCGCGGTTGATGCCCATCTTTGGGGCTTCGTGCCAGACATAGGTCAGCGCCTCGCGGAGTTCTTCGCAGATGCGCGTCATCGTGACAGCTGGGCACAAATCATAGCCGACTACCACGACATTCACCCCTTTTTGCACAAAGGGCGTCGCAAGGAAGCTATAGATTGATTTGTCGCCACGCTGCCAATAGCCTCCATGGATCCAAATCAGGGTAGGGGCTGTAGGGTCGCCGCACCGGAACACATCCAGCAATTGCTTTTCGCCGTCTGCATAACGCACGTCCAACATGCAATCGAGGGTATCACGCGCCGCCTGACTGGCGGCGATCCAACCTGGAATAACCGTCTCTTCATAATCCGGGCGTCCCGCGCGTAGGTTATACTGGGCATCGAACCAATCAGGGTCGCGTCCTTCGTGGAGGGTTAAAGGGTCCGTCATAGTTTGGCCTCCGATTGAGGGGCGTCAAAGAAGGTGCCCCGACAATAAACAAGTGGGGGCGTTGGTTGATGAGAGTAGCTCTCAACCAATCCCAACAGAATTTCATGATCTTCGGCGTCAATGCGTGCGCGAACCGAGCAATCCAACCGGGCGGATGATCTGGGCAGAAGTGGTGCGCCATCAGGCCCAGCATCCCAATCAACCCCGTCAAATCTGTTTTCAACTTTGCTGGCAAAATGCAAAGCAAGGTCCTGTTGGTCACAGGCCAGTATGTTGACCCCAAATCGAGACGAAGCGGCAAGTGTAGGGAATACACGGCCCGTTTTGGCGATACATACAGAAATAACCGGTGGGTCCAGCGATACTGATGTAAACGAATTGGCGGTCAGCCCCCATGGTTGGCGATGACTGTCAAAGGCTGTCACAATGGTGACGCCTGTTGCAAAGCTACCAAGGGCGCAGCGATAGTCTTTGATGTCCATCAGTTCACACCCTCGGATGCGCATGCTTTTTCAAGGGCCGCCCATTCGTCGGGAGTCGTTCCAAAATGGCGCATCACGTGGTCGCGGTAGGCGGGTCGTTCTGTCAGGTGTTGGTACCATGCTTCGACATGCGGCAATGGAGGACGATCCACATCGACATTGAAATAGCGATAGACGACGCAACCCAACGGAATATCTGCCATCGTAAAGGTGGCGCCACAAACGTAATCACGGTCGGTTAAATGCCTATCCAAAAGGCTCAGCGCGCCATGTGCTTCGTCCCGCAGGGTGGCTATTTTGTACGGGTCCCGGTCGGTTGGCTGGGTGCGTACTGTGGCAAAGAACAAGTGGATCACGGGCACAAACGCCTTGCTGGCGGACCATTCCATCCATTGATCTGCGATGGCGCGGGTCTGCGTGTCCTTTGGGCTAAGGCCTCCTGCGTCATAGCGGTCACACAGGTAACGCACGATTGCGAGGCTTTCCCACAGCGCAAAATCACCATCCCTGATCGCGGGGATCATGCGATTGGGATTGATCAAGGCGTAGTCATCCGTGTCCAGCTTACCGAAGCTGCCACCAGCCAATTGCAGCGTATACTCTAACCCCAGCTCATTCGCGGTCCAGATCACGGGGATCACATTTGACGAATAGGGCCTCCCCCAAATCTCAAGCATTAGCACGCTCCCGTTTCTGCGCGATTGATTGGGTGCCGAAACGCGGCACCACATGTTCGAACAGCCGGTGCCAACTTGCGAGGATCTTCTTATATGGGACGCCGGTGTATTGTTGCATCAGCATCAGGTGATCGAGGCCGGTCGTTTCTTGCCGTTCGGCAATCCGGTTTGCCACGAACTCGGCATCGCCCACCATGATGATCCCGCGTTTGTTGAGGAAGTCAAACCAGTCGCGGCCCTCGTCGTCAGGCGTCATTTCTTCGCCGACGTCTAGGTATCCGTGCTTCGTCCACTCCCCTGCAGGGCGCGAACCGCCAAGGAATTCATAATAGGCGTTGATCGAGGGGCGGATGGTTTCCACGGCCTCTTCCATGCTTTCACCCACATAAAACGCAGTGCAGACGCCTACGCCTTCACCCAAAGCCACGTCGCGGCCTGTGCTTGCAGCCAGCGCATCTTGATACGGTTCCCAACAGGCGCGCGTGCGTTTGACGCCGGCCGCCATCGAGATCACCCCCCAGCCCTTGTCGCCCGCCAACTTGAATGTCGGTGGCGCGTTGGACATCAGCCACACAGGCGGGTGCCCGTCCTGATAGGGCCGCGGGTGGACATACATGGCTTTATATTCGCCATCCGGTCCGTGATAGCGCGGATCAAGCGGTTCAAAGAAACGGTTGGTTTCCTTCCAACCCGGCACAGGAAATTCATAAAACTCACCCTTGTGGGTGAAAGCCTCGTTGGTCCAAGCTTTCAGGATCACTTCAAGGCTTTCCTGATAAAGCCGCATAACCTTGACGTTGTCGCGACGGTCTGCATTGGGGTTGAACTGGATGGTAGAGCGTTCGTTGATGCCCTTGGCCACGCCAAAATCCACACGCCCAAGTGTCATGTTATCCAGCATCGCGACGTCTTCTGCCACACGCAGGGGGTGCCAGTCGGGCAAAATGATGGGTGCTGTGCCGACGCGCAGCTTTTTGCAATGGGCGGCAACATGCGTACACATTTGCACCGGATTGGGCGGCGCGTTCATGTAGCCGTTGTGGGCAAAGTGATGTTCGGTGAACCACGCTGTGGTAAAACCCGCGTCCTCCGCCAGCGAACATTGCTCAAGGATCATCTCAAGCGTGCGTGTCCAAGGGATGGTTGCCCCGGGGTTGAAATTCGCGATTAGATCAAAACGCATTGCACTAACTCCTGATGGCTCGAATCAACCAAGTTGAATTTTACTCCATAATTCAACTTGGTTGAATTTCATATAAGAAATCAACTATTATTTTGTATGAACAAAAATGACTCCCCAGATGCAGCCGCACGCCTTGGTGCTGAAATCCGTGAAGTGCGCAGGGCGCGCGGCCTGACACTGAACGCTCTTAGCGCGCAATTGTCTTGTTCGACGGCTTATCTTAGCCGGATCGAACTGGGCAATGCGCGGGTCTCGGATCCGTTACTGCAAGAGATTGGCAAAGTGCTGCATGTTGATCCTGCTTGGTTCTTTCCCGTCCAGTCAGGCGATGGGCCGCTGGAACGCCACCACATCGTTCGCGCAGAAAACCGCAGGCAGTTGTCTGACATGTACACGCGCAGCGAGGCGGAAATGGGATTTCGCGATGAACTGCTTTCCAGTACATTATCCGGCCAGTGCTATCTGATATTGTCCCGGTTCGCACCGGGCAAGGGTGCGCCAGCCGAACCATTGGAAGGCTTCGTGTTTGAAGGTGAACAACACGCCATTGTCATAACCGGAGAGGTCGAGCTGCGTTTAGGAGATGAGTTGATAGTACTGAGGGCAGGCGATAGCTTTTCTTATCCTTCAATGATCGCCCACCGCTTTCGCAACCGAACAGATGAAGAAGCCACAATGGTTTGGGCCATGTCCCCCGTAAGGATCAGTTGGTAGCCTAGCAATATAGTGTTCAATGGCACGATAAGTGCGGCAATTTAATTGTAAATGCAGACTTTCTCGCCGCGCAGCAGCCAGAAAACCAGCCATTCAAGTAAACTACTGCATAGATTTTATGGATAAGGGGCAAGTTGCGGACTTCGTCGTCGGTCATCATTTTATTGGCAACAACAGGAATTGGTATTCAAGTGGCCGCTTCAAAGCAACCGCTTTGCTTTCATTACGGCAGGTCTACCCATAGAGGCAAATTACTGTGCAGCTACCGAAACCGTGTTTGTGTCTGCCTCACCGAACCCCTTAGGCACTGGCAAATCGGGCAAGCTTGCTGCACGCTTTTGCATGGCGCGCCCAATGACGATGCGGCTAATTTCCGTCGTGCCGTCCACGATCCGCAGCATTTGCGCGAGGCGGGACAACCGGTCTAGCCCATATGGCTGCAACAGGCCCATTCCACCCAATACCTGCGTGCATGTATTGGCTGCCTTCACAGCAGCATCTGGCACAAATCGTTTGGCATGCGCGGCCATCAGCGGGCCCTCAGGCGTTCCAAGAGCCTCGGCAGCTTTACGGTACAGCAGCTTGGAGACCTCTAGGTCGGTCGCCACTTCACCCAGCATCCACTGGATTCCGTCTAGATCGAGGTTCTTTCCGCCAAACATCTTGCGATTTTTAGAATAGGATAACGCCGTATCAAGGGCGGCTTGCATCAAACCGCAACACCCCGACGCGATAGAAACTCGAGCGATGTCGATAGCCATAAGGGACCCTTGCAAACCCTGACCGATGGGCAGGATGATATTGTCCTCACTGACAACAACTTTATCGAGGTACATCTCTGACATCGGCAGGAAGTTATAGGACGGGGTGTCATACATCGGGCCAAAACTGATGCCTGGCGCGTCAGCGGGAATAGCGATCATAGCCATGTCCTTATGGCCCGGCGCATCGCTGGTCTTGACGACCGTAAAGTAGATATCGGCCTCCGTCGCCAAGCTAACCCAAGCCTTTGAACCGCTGATCGTCCATGTGCCGTCACCATTAATGGTGGCGCGGGTGTACATGTTCGTTGCGTCAGAGCCTGATTGTGGTTCGGTCAAAGCAAAGTTAGCCAACTTGCGGCCCGAGGTAAGGTCGCGCGACCATTTATCCTTAAACGCGTCGGTCCCATACCCGCAGCCCGCGAAGGTACAAATGTTGTGCATCGACAATGCAAACGCATAGGCCCCATCGCCAAGGCCCAGCTGTTCATAGACCTGAATACCCTCGGACAGTGGTAATCCTTGGCCGCCAAGTTCCTCTGGTGCGTAGAGCCCCGTCAAACCAGCCGCACCGGCGTTGTCAGATGCATCACGCGGCCATTTTTTTGCGGCGTTCCATGCGTCAACATTTGGTGAAATAACGTCTTGTGCATGTGCGCGTGCAGCTTCAAGAATGGCGGCGAGTTTCTCTGACATAGGATGTTCCTTCCAATAGGCTGCACTGTTGTAACTCGCCAAAGCTCAGAATACGGCTGGCAAAGATGTTTTGCAGTCCATCTCATACTAAATTGGCTTCTTGGGACCAACGTGCCGTAAAAAACAGCGCCGTTCTATCTCAAGAGATGACAGATCATTGTCCAAAAGTGACAAATTAGCGATCGATTGTCCTATTGCGCCGATACGAACTTGGCGTGTTGCCCGTCCATCTTTGAAAGGCGCGGTGGAAATTTGCAGCCGACGAGAACCCTACTTCATGTGCAATCGCTTCAACGCTCTTCTGACCCATTGCTAGGTGTCGGATTGCGATGTCGCGGCGCAAAGTATAGCGCGACAATCTGGGTGAGACGGCGGCGACAATCATGATGAGATTCTATGTCGCGGCATCTGTGACGATATCATCGTTATTGCCGTCGGCAAGATTTTCTTCGTCTGTTGTTTGTCGCTCCGCGTCAATCAGCGGTGTGTTGTTGATTGTCGCGTATGTGGCAGGCCTGCCTCGCTTGCGTTTGGCTTCGAGCGCGGATCGCCGCCGGTAGCTCTCGACATTCATTTCGAAGATGGTCGCATGATGAACAAGCCTGTCGACGGCCGCGAGTGTCATGGCGGGATCGGGGAAGACCCTGTTCCATTCGCCGAACGGCT
>NZ_FOMW01000044.1 GCF_900112755.1 Sulfitobacter brevis
GTTCCAGGGATGCCCCTTCACGTTGCGCAGATGCAGGAAGCACAGACCAAAGCCCCATGTCTTACGGGCGTCGGTCAGGCCGACCAGAAGGTCAGCGATCAGCTCATTCTCATCGCTGAGCAACGGGCTGTAACGATAGCACGTCTCGCTCACACCGAACGCCCGGCAGGCGAGTGCGATGCTGACCCCCCGGTGTTCCACTGCCTTGGCGGCCATCTCGCGACGATGAGATGGCCGCGTCACTTTTTTCCAAGGGCTTCCTTCAGCAGATCGGCCTGCATGCTGAGATCTGCAAACATGCGCTTCAGCCGCCGGTTCTCGTCCTCCAGGCTCTTCATCTGGCTGATCATGGACGCATCCATGCCGCCATACTTCGCGCGCCACTTATAGAAAGATGCCGTGCTCATGCCGTGTTCCCGGCATAGCTCGGCAACCGGCACGCCACCTTCGGCCTGGCGCAGGATCGCAAGGATCTGGGGTTCGCTAAATCTCGTCATCTTCATCAGAATCTCCTCAGGTATCTTGCTGAGAAAATTCTACGTCAGCATCCCCTTAGTTTTGGGGAGGATTACCCGTCATCCAGGGCGATTGAGCGGCTAGTGCGCTCGACGGCGTTTTTTTGTGGTTCGGTGCCGTAAGAAAAACCGGGCTATTTCACGCGAGGCATCCGGTCCCTTGGGATCGGTGTAGCTTCCGGCAGCATGGCCACCCGACCATGCATGCCCAGCCCCTTGAACGACCCACAGTTCAACGAGAGGACGCCCCTTGCCAATGCGGTGCACTGTACGGATGTATTCGCGGCCATCAGGTATGCGACCAGATTCCTCTGACATCTCCAGGCTGCCGAATGGCTCCACCGCTCGAATGGCGACGAAGCGACCGTTGCGTGGGTTGACGACCTTATCAGCGTTTCCGTGAAAGATAATGCTGGGAATCGGCGCGTCGTGACGCTGGCCGGGGTCTCCGAGTTGCATCGCTCTCGGCGCAGTGCTTTTGTCATGGGCAGCACCAACCGCCAGACCGGAATGGACACCGACTGCCGCAAATATATCGGGATATGCAGTTGCTAAAATTAACGCTGCAGCCGCACCTGCCGACAGACCGGCAACGTAGACTTTGGCGGGATCGACTTGCTCGTTATCGATGATATGGTGCGTTAGGCCCGCAAGCAGGGCGGGCTCTCCAGCACCGCGAGCCTGATCACCCCGATGATACCAATTCCAACAGCGCTGATGATGTGCGTCGCGTGCTTGCGCAGGAAAGAGAACCAGAAAACCAAGCTCCTCGGCCAGCGCGTTCATACCTGTTCCGCGCGCGAAATCTTTCGGGGTCTGCCCACACCCGTGCAGCATCACAATCAGCGGCAACGGGTCATCTGCCACCTTTGCGATCTTTGGCACATAGAGCATGTAGGATCGGGTACCAAATTCACTCTCATACGTTGCTTCAGAAAACGAGGCACCGCGCGGCACGGACATCGTTGATTTGGCAGTTCTCGGAATTTTGGATTCCACAGTGCTCCGGTCACGCCTGAACGCCCCCTTGCGCTCAGGCGCGGCTGGCTCCGGTTTTTTCTGGACCTTAGGCTTTACGGGCTTGGTGGGGGCAAGCATCGTGCCCCATGCATTGGTCATAGCCTTAACGGTAGCGCGCCGGGCCTTTCCCGCTGCTTTCGAACGCGCACGTTTGAACGGATCAAACATTTTGCCTCACATCCAATGTGCAATTTGCTCTGCAGCGCGTCATGTCGCGACCAAAAGACAACGCCGTATACGAGCGTTGGCATCCGCCACCATCTCGCGGGCGAAGGACATAGGTGTTGCCCAAGGCGGCTCCAATGCTGCTTCGATCTGGCCACCGTTAAAGTTGGTTTCAGGATGATACCTCCGGGCGATACTCTGCATCATTTTGTTCTCGCTTAAAAAAAGCACATGAAGAGATCTGATGCCGCGGTTTTGTGAGGCCTCGATCAATCGGGAAAAAAGCGCGCTGCCGATCCGCTTGCCCTGCCATCCCGGTTCGACCGACAGGGCAAGTTCCGCGTGTCGCGGCCAGGATCGAGGCGTGCCACGCAACTCACCGATTGCACGCAGCTGGCCATCAAAGAAAGCTCCAAAGACCACTGTATCGAATGCAATGATGCCTTCGGCATAATGCTTTATGAAATTGTCTTTTACGACAGCCCCGAACCGCGAACGGCGCGTATGCTGGTCGAGGCGCAAGAGATGCTCGGCAACGTCCGGTTTATCATGCCGCCAGAGTTTTCGGATTTCAGGGCTGGCAGAAAAAGGGTGTTCGCTCATAGACTTAGGCTCCTTGGCGGCATCGAATTACCGACGCCAAAATGGGCCTCCCAGTGATAATGTAGTGCTGCAGTGCAGCAAAAACCACATTATTTGTTTTTTAATCTGACACTGACCCAACGTCATTGGAAAACTGCATCTTGATCAGCTTTCTTGAAATTGCATGGCGGCAGTTCCCCTTGGAGATGCGTAGACACCCGAAAATGCTGACAATATATTCTCGTCACAACGCGATGCAGAGGCGTTGATCTGAGTCCCTCCACCAGCAAATTGGAAAAGCAATGATCGTTCGTAAACTGGCAGAGATCCTGAACACCTGGCGCCATGCCAGCGGTGAAGGCTGGGAAAGCCGCCGTATCGTCCTGGCCGATGACAAAATGGGCTATTCCATGCATGACACTTTGGTCAAAGAGGGTGCAGAACTACACCTGGAATACAAAAACCACCTGGAAGCGAATTACTGCATCGAGGGGATTGGCGAAGTCGAAAACGTCGCAACGGGGGAGAGACACCCCATCCAGCCTGGAACGCTGTATGCTTTAGACAATCACGACAAGCATATCTTGCGTGCCATCAAAGGCGATTTACGCTTGATTTGCGCCTTCTCACCGGCCCTGTCGGGTCGCGAAACCCACGATGCCGACGGAAGTTATAATGCGGCTGAAAGTTGAGAGCTGACCTCAGTGCTGACATTGGCGCTGAGGTCAGCGCCAATGTCAGGAGAAACGCCCCATTCTTGGATACTAGGCATCTACAGGACCCGCCAAAATATGTTGCAAATGTCAACGCCGGACTAAAATTGCACCAGTCGCCGGAGCAATAGTGCGCCACTTTTCTGGATTTTTCCGGACCAATATTGCGCCACCTTGTTGAGTTTAGGTTTGTCCATAGTCCCGCACGGCGAAGTGCCCCCACAGAGCGACGAAGCTGTGCGGGGCTGTGGTCAAACCGGCAGCGTGGATTGTAGTTTAAGCTCTCCCCGATTGACGGCTGTGTTTCAGGCGGTAGCTCTCTGCGTTTATTTCGAGGATGTGGACGTGGTGGGTCAATCGGTCGAGAAGCGCGCCTGTGAGGCGCTCAGACCCGAAGATGCTGGTCCAATCATCGAACGGCAGGTTGGACGCCACAATGGTTGATCCGCGCTCGTAGCTGCGAGAAGACCTCAAACAGCAATTCAGCGCCGGTTGTTGAGAGCGGCACATATCCCAATTCATCGATGATCAGCAGGCTGTATTTGCTTAGTTGCTTCTGCAGACGCAGCAGGCGCTTTTCATCCCGTGCTTCGAGGAGTTCTTGCACGAGAGCGGATGCGGTGATAAAGTCGACGGCCAAGCCCTTCTGGCAGGCCGCCAGTCCAAGGCCGAGGGCGACATGCGACTTTCCGGTGCCACTGTTTCCCACGGCGATGATGTTCTCGTTGCGGGTAATATAATCACAGCGTGCCAGCTCCATCACCAGCATCTTGTTCAACGAGGGCATGGCCTTGAAGTCGAAGCTGTCGAGGCTTTTGTTGGAAGGGAACTTCGCAGCCTTGATCCGGCGTTCCACCATGCGCCGTTCCCGGTCGAACTGACCCGAACCGATTGCTTGTCGCAGGCGTCATAAGGAACAGCTGGCAGGGGTTGAAGCCGGCCCGCATCGGCCTCAAAGCGTTCGCCAATCGTGCCCTTGTGACCACGTAGCTTATCGCCCATTCGCTTGCGGCATTGGTCGGCCAGATGGACATTGAGATCATCAAAGCTGGCAAACTGCGGCTTGGGCACCATGAAGTTGCGGCGAGTGCATCCCACCATCCCTTCGACTTTACCTTTATCATTCCCTTTTTCAGGGCGGCCAAAGCGATCCTCAAACAGATAATGCGACACCAGCTCCGAGAATACGCGGGTGCGTTTGCGCTGCCGTCCCCCAGAATGCGGGCCACGGCAATCCGGGTGTTGTCGTAAAGGATCGACACAGGCACCCCGCCGAAGAACGCGAACGCCGCAACATGTTCATCACAGAATGCTTCCGTCGTCTCGGCAGGATAGGCTTTCAAAAAACACGCATCCGAATGCGGCAAGTTCATCACCGAAAAGTGGATCTTGCGCTCGACACCACCAATCACGGCAAGCGCCTCACCAAATTCCGCCTGCGCATGACCCGGAGGATGCGACGAGGGCACAAACATCTCCCGCTGGCGCTGGCGAGCCGCAAAGATGTAGTCCTTCACGATCGGGATGCCGCCGGTAAAATCATACTCATTGCGAAGCCGCTCAAAAACCCGCTTCGATGTATGCCGCTGCGTCTTTGGAACCAGCCGGTCTGCCTCAAGGATCTGATCGATAATCCCGATAAAGTCATCCAGCTTCGGCCGCCTGATCTCTTTGTCACGCCGGTAACCTGGCGGGATCGAAAACATCAGCATCTTCTCAACAGTGCGACGATTGATCCCGAAAAGACGGGCCGCTTCGCGGCGGCTCATACCATCGACAAGAACAGCGTGACGAACGCGCCCATACAAATCCACCTGCTTCAATCCCGCCCCCCGCCAAAACGAAGAGCTTAACAGGACAGGCCATTCAGCCCATCTGCGACAAGACGATCTTGCCGCTCACGTGATGCAGTATTCCACCGGTGTTCTCAACGTTCCAGAAACGCTCTTTTTGGGGTCCGTCCTTTGCGTAGGCGGACCCAGCGGCAATATGTGGTGTTTAAGGCCGCAGGTAGATCCTGCAACTTACTCACAACCGAGACAGACGGCCTTCGTCATCCACAACTTCCAGATCACAGCTATCGCCCGTCCATTTCCATAACACGATATTAAAGTCGGTCGCGGATGCGCCTTTCGCATAGCTTTGGAAAAGGAGGCCTGCAAAGCCGTTCGAGATGAGGACGGCTGCAAATTTCTGCGTCGGCACAGTTTGTCCATCGAGCATCTTTGTGCGCCAACTGGCATCTGCAAGATCTCTCTCCGATATACCATGTAGCTGAAGCTCTCCTGTGTCACTAGAGTTGAATACCGGCCTTAAGTTGGCCTTGTAGGAAACCAGAACGGTTGGTTGGAGGCTGCCCGCTTGATTGGCTTCACGCAAAGCACCCGTTGGATCAACGGCGAGGTAAAGCGCAGGTGTTCCTTTGGCGTTGAAACGCCCGCCATAGAGCTCTGCGCCACGGCCGGACAGCGGTGTGCGCGCATAGACTGGATTCAAGGCACGGTAAAGCTGCCCTATAAAATGGCCCTCCTTCAAAGGCATCAGGCGAAGACACCTGCATCGACTGCATCAATATATTCGAGAACCTGCTGCGCCTTGCCTTCCTGCACAAGCTGCATCGCAGTCCGGCCATCAAAGCCGGGCAGGGGTTCTGACCGATACCAGGCATACGCCATGAGCTCCGATCCGAAACGTGGCTCGACCTTGTTTAGCACTTCGACCAACTCGCGCAAACGGCGCTGTGTCTTGTCTGAACCGATGCGGGTTCGGCGTTGCAGGGCATCCTTGCCGAGACCGACTGTCATGGCGACCTCCTCGGCGGAAGTGCGGAGCGCGGCAGCGATCTTTCGGGGTTCGAACTGTCCACCTTCAGCGTATATAGCAATGTTCACGGCATGCCTCCTGTCAGTCATTATGACGTTATTTAGCGTAATTATTGCTGAATATCAAGTTGGTGGTTACTGTTTTCGTTGCTTTCCCCTTCGCGTTCGATGTCTCGGTGACGCGCAGCTTTTCAAAATCGCAACGGTTTACGTAGCTTAGGTGGTAATCCCCCCATTTTTAATGGGGTTCAGCCGTAGAATTCAGGCGGCTGTTTTCAGTTTCATTGCGGGCGTGATGCCGCCGATGCCCATGTTGGGTCGTTCATTGTTGTAAGTCCAGAGCCATACCGTGGCCTGATCCTGTGCCTCCTCGATGGTTTCAAAGATGTACTGGCTGAGCCATTCGCCGCGAACCGTGCGGTTGTAGCGTTCGATATAGGCGTTCTGTTGGGGTTTTCCGGGTTGGATGTATTCCAGCCTAACGCCTTGTTTTTCGGCCCATTCCATGAGCTTTCCACTGACATATTCGGGCCCATTATCGATACGAATAGCCTTGGGCTTTC
>NZ_FOMW01000046.1:2500-6203 GCF_900112755.1 Sulfitobacter brevis
GTGAGGATCTCAGTTGCTGCCATCTTCGGATGGCCGGCATATATCGGACTGTTTCCTCGGTCTTATGTATGTATCGCGGCTGAAAAAGACGTGTTGTCCAAGTCAAGTACACTAACCAGAGCACTGACGCTTACCTCCTGCACGGACGGTAGGCTATCTGCAGTGCTCATTGTCCAGACGTAGGTCTGGGCGGGAAAAAGTATGCTTTTGAACCGGAATAAGGATGCACAGTTTCTGACCAGCTTCTGTGCGTCGTGCAGACTTTCTGCCTTATGCAGTAACGCGACCGGCGGGTGTAAATAGCCTCAGGTAGCGAAGCGGTAGGGCCTATAGGAAGTCTTGCTTTTTCTGGATCAAATCAAGCGCGAAAAGGGCGTTTGGTGAATGCCTTGGCAGTAAGAGGCGATGAAAGACGTGATACTCTGCGATAAGCCATGGGGAGCTGAGAATAAGCTTTGATCCATGGATTTCTGAATGGGGCAACCCACCTGATACTGTGTTATTACTGCTCTTCGGAGTAGCTAATAATGCGGTTAACCAGGTATTTATAGACTGAATACATAGGTTTATAAAAGCAAACCCGGGGAACTGAAACATCTAAGTACCCGGAGGAAAGGAAATCAATATGATACTCCCCTAGTAGCGGCGAGCGAACGGGGACCAGCCGAGCCATGATTGTGGTTAGAATGCGATGGAATGCGCAACCATAGTGGGTGATAGTCCCGTATAAGAAGCATGATTGGACGTATTAAGTAGGGCGGGACACGTGAAATCCTGTCTGAAGATCGGAGGACCACCTTCGAAGGCTAAGTACTCCTTACTGACCGATAGTGAACCAGTACCGTGAGGGAAAGGTGAAAAGCACCCCGACGAGGGGAGTGAAACAGTACCTGAAACCGAACGCCTACAATCAGTTGGAGGGTCCTTGCGACCTGACAGCGTACCTTTTGTATAATGGGTCATCGACTTGGTCTCACGAGCAAGCTTAAGCCGTTAGGTGTAGGCGCAGCGAAAGCGAGTCTTAATAGGGCGTCGAGTTCGTGGGATCAGACCCGAAACCGAGTGATCTAGGCATGGCCAGGTTGAAGGTAAGGTAACACTTACTGGAGGACCGAACCCACATCCGTTGAAAAGGATCGGGATGAGCTGTGCCTAGGGGTGAAAGGCCAATCAAACTCGGAGATAGCTGGTTCTCTGCGAAATCTATTTAGGTAGAGCGTCATCCGAATACCCTCGGGGGTAGAGCACTGGATGGGTAATGGGGCCCCACAGGCTTACTGATCCTAACCAAACTCCGAATACCGAGGAGTACTAGATGGCAGACACACGGCGAATGCTAACGTCCGTCGTGAAGAGGGAAACAACCCTGACCTCCAGCTAAGGCCCCTAATTCATGGCTAAGTGGGAAAGCAGGTGGGACGACCAAAACAACCAGGAGGTTGGCTTAGAAGCAGCCATCCTTTAAAGATAGCGTAACAGCTCACTGGTCTAAATAAGTTGTCCTGCGGCGAAGATGTAACGGGGCTCAAGCCATGAGCCGAAGCTGAGGATGCATTTATTGCATGGTAGCAGAGCGTAGTGTGACATAGTTCCATGTGTCCTTATCATCCTTCGGGGTGAGTTGGACACGCGGAGCTTTCTGTGAAGCCGGCCTGTAAGGGATCCGGTGGAGAGATCACTAGTGAGAATGATGACATGAGTAGCGACAAAGAGTGTGAGAGACACTCTCGCCGAAAGTCCAAGGGTTCCTGCTTAAAGCTAATCTGAGCAGGGTGAGCCGACCCCTAAGGCGAGGCCGAAAGGCGTAGTCGATGGGAACCAGGTTAATATTCCTGGGCCAGATGGAAGTGACGGATCTCGAGGGTAGTTCATCCTTATCGGATTGAATGGGCTGCTTAGAGGTTCCTGGAAATAGCTCCATCGCTAGATCGTACCCTAAACCGACACAGGTGGACTGGTAGAGAATACCAAGGCGCTTGAGAGAACTATGTTGAAGGAACTCGGCAAAATACCTCCGTAAGTTCGCGAGAAGGAGGCCCGGTTCGTACGCAAGTATGGGCTGGGGGCACAAACCAGGGGGTGGCGACTGTTTATTAAAAACACAGGGCTCTGCGAAGTCGTAAGACGACGTATAGGGTCTGACGCCTGCCCGGTGCCTGAAGGTTAAAAGGAGGGGTGAGAGCTCTGAATTGAAGCCCAGGTAAACGGCGGCCGTAACTATAACGGTCCTAAGGTAGCGAAATTCCTTGTCGGGTAAGTTCCGACCTGCACGAATGGCGTAACGACTTCCCCGCTGTCTCCAACATAGACTCAGCGAAATTGAATTACCTGTCAAGATGCAGGTTTCCCGCGGTTAGACGGAAAGACCCCGTGCACCTTTACTACAACTTCACACTGGCATTAGGCCGAACATGTGCAGGATAGGTGGTGGGCTTTGAAGCGTGGACGCCAGTCTGCGTGGAGCCTCCCTTGAGATACCACCCTTGTTCTGCTTGATGTCTAACCGCGGTCCGTTATCCGGATCCGGGACCCTGTGTGGTGGGTAGTTTGACTGGGGCGGTCGCCTCCTAAATCGTAACGGAGGCGCGCGAAGGTTGGCTCAGAGCGGTCGGAAATCGCTCGTTGAGTGCAATGGCAGAAGCCAGCCTGACTGCGAGACTGACAAGTCGAGCAGAGTCGAAAGACGGCCATAGTGATCCGGTGGTCCCAAGTGGGAGGGCCATCGCTCAACGGATAAAAGGTACGCCGGGGATAACAGGCTGATACTGCCCAAGAGTCCATATCGACGGCAGTGTTTGGCACCTCGATGTCGGCTCATCTCATCCTGGGGCTGGAGCAGGTCCCAAGGGTACGGCTGTTCGCCGTTTAAAGAGGTACGTGAGCTGGGTTTAGAACGTCGTGAGACAGTTCGGTCCCTATCTTCCGTGGGTGTAGGATACTTGAGAGGAGTTGCCCCTAGTACGAGAGGACCGGGGTGAACGATCCACTGGTGGACCAGTTGTTATGCCAATAGCAGTGCTGGGTAGCTATGATCGGACAGGATAACCGCTGAAGGCATCTAAGCGGGAAGCCCCCCTCAAAACAAGGTATCCCTGAGAGCCGAGGTAGACCACCTCGTCGATAGGCCAGAGATGTAAGTGCAGTAATGCATTCAGTTGACTGGTACTAATTGCTCGATAGGCTTGATTTGATCCAGTAGAAGCAAGACTTGGCTACGTAAGTAGCCGACGAAACCTACAGTGATAATCAAAAGCATACACATACATTAGCTGTACATGACTTGGACATATATCTGCACCCTGCGCCGTGGAAACACAGCGCAGGGCGTGGTTTTAGGAATTTTTTTGGTTTGGTGATCATAGCGCGAGCAAAACACCTGGTCCCATCCCGAACCCAGCCGTTAAGTGCCGTAGCGCCGATGGTACTGCGTCTTAAGACGTGGGAGAGTAGGTCATCGCCAAACCTAATAAGTTCCTAAAACCAAGTATCTCTCTGCGATGATCATAAACCCAATTCCGGTCCAGCGCGCAGGCGCCAAACCAGAAACCCGGCCTCACCCCCTTCTTTATGCGGTAGGCCATACCACAGGCCCCAAACAGCGCGACGCGCCGTAGGCCAAAAGTGTCGCGGGATGGAGCAGCCCGGTAGCTCGTCAGGCTCATAACCTGAAGGTCGTAGGTTCAAATCCTACTCCCGCAACCAA